>NZ_JABVCQ010000031.1 GCF_014145225.1 Thiospirillum jenense | reverse complement strand
GTTAGGGCTTTTTGCCTAGACTGTACGGAATTGCCGTACAACACGAGACACCCAACAATGGAAACCACAACCGTCAATCAATTTAGAGATAACCTAAAAAACTTTGTTGAACAGGTCGTTAGCCAACATGTGCCGCTTCGCGTCACACGCCGTGCAGGCGCAGATTTTGTGGTGATGAGTGCTGAGGACTGGGAACGTGATCAGGAAACGTTGTATGTGCTGCAAAATACCAGCCTGATGCGCCAGATCGCCACTTCCAGTGCGACCCATAACGCCGGTAGCGGATATGCCCCAACCAGAGAGCAAGTTGATGAGATCACTGGTGTTTGAGGGTAGAACGTGGGAGGTGTACGAGAATCTACGGCAGCGCGACAAGGGGATGCACAAGAATCTGTGCGCAATTTTGACAGAAATGTTGCGCGGCGATCCCAGCGCAGGTTTGGGGAAACCCGAAGCTCTGCGACATCATTTGTCCGGCTTTTGGTCGAGGCGACTGAGCCAAAAAGATCGGCTTGTGTATCAGTTTGATGACACTCACATCTATCTCTTTGCTATAGGCGGCCATTACGATTCTTTTTAGCTCCTGTAGGTTGGGTTGATTTAATCAACCCAACATTTAACCGCAATCAATCGGGAGAATGGTTGAGTTGCGTAATTGCGATCCAACCGACGCGGCTCATCCCGCCAATGCTTCTTGCAGCGCAATAGGAATGTCTATTGGAAAGAAACGATCTTTGCTATAACCGTAGTCGTCGCCGCTTTCATCAATAATACGAATGTAGCCTTGTGCATCTGCTGCGGCATCCGGCACCACTTGATACAGTTTGCCAACTTCTAGTGATGCTGAATAACCATCATTTTTAATGCAAACGGCAAAATGGCGCTGTTCTTTTTCGCTATTCATGGGGTAATTAATCCAGCAGTGGAAATTTGATTTTCATTTCTTTTTTGCCGATTCCGTGCGCTTCATACCAGTGAATTTCTGCTGTATGAATCGTTCCATTCATCAACCGAACAGTTGCAAATCCTTTTAATTTTCTCCAATTCCCTTTGCCGTAACATTTTTGCAAACGGGACAAATCCCGAATGCCTCGGGTAATTGCAATAGGTGCGATGTTGTGAATGTCGCCAATGATCTCAAAATCTATCACGGCCGTTATTTGTGTTTAGTGAGAAGCGGTACTTTGTTGTTTGCTATTAAATTGGGTTGATTTAATCAACCCAACATTTAACCGCAATAAATCGGGAGAATGGTTGGGTTGGGTAATTGCAAGCTAACTTGCATTGCTATTCAAATTGATGTCTTGGAACGCCAGATTGCCGAATAATGGATTGCAGCGTACCAATACGCACTGCCGCATGGTTGGGAACCGGCACTGTGATGGTGGAGTCATTCAGTTGCTTTTGCATGATGATATGACTGCCACGTTGACGAATTGCAATAAAACCATGACAAGTTAATATGGCGCAAATCTCTTTGCCCGCCAGTGTTTTTAGTTTACCCAACCGCGATGTCCAGTTGCGTGATGTATATTTCTTGATGGAGTCGTTGTTGAATTTCTGATGGGGCGGCAGTTTCAAAAAATAATTCTAATGCTTCGCGCAGATTATCACGCGCTTCTTGAATCGTATCACCCTGGCTGGCAATATCAAGTTGTGGACAGAATGAAATATACCCGCTGCCTTCTCGTTCAATGATCGCCGTGAGTTGTTTGTACATGTTGATTGCTGTTCATTGATGATGTGAATTGGATTGCTAAATGGCGAAAAGCCAACCGAGTCAGCTATTAGGTTGAGTTGATGCAATCAACCCAACATTTAACAGCAATGAATCGGGGGGGTTGTTGGGTTGCGTAATTGCAATCCAAACTACCCTACTGATTTCAACCACTTCATATCTTCACTGCGAATAGCGTGCGTATCCATTAAAACAAGGTCAAACGTTTGCTCGTCGACATGTTGACCAATTGTTTTTAATTTAGTATCGAGGTGTTTATAAATTTCTTTGAAAGTATGCGTCCCTTCTCTATGTTCGCCGAGCAAAAACCATAGTGCGCCTTGCATACCCTCAACAATCGTGATCATTTCCAAATGTTTAAGCATCTCAGCAGCATTATGTGATTTAATAAGTGCCTGAGAGTTATATTTAATCAGCGCTTCGCTAAAATGGGTTTGGCTTTTATAAAGCAATCGCTTTTTATGTTCGTTATTATTTTTTAGTCGCAAAGCAGTTTGTATATCTTTGACGCCCTGACAATAATGATAGTAAGCCTCCGAAACAATTGATTGGTACTGATAATCAATGACGGCATCTGTGCGTTCTTGCACGAAATTTTTCAAGTCCCAGAAGCCCTCTTTCACGTCTTTGCGTAACTGATTAACATTTTTGCTTAATTGATTGATTTTATACAGTGAAAACACTGATAAACCTAAGTTTAATACAGTGCCTACACCGATTAAGCCAAGCGACGTTTGGACGCCCTCCAATAACAAGGTTTGCTGATTTGTTTCCCAAAGGATGCTCTCCAATAACGAGGTTTGCTGATTTGTTTCTTGATGAATGCTCTCCAATAAAGCGGTTTCCTGATTATCATCCAATAAACTAAAGACAAAACCTGCAGTTTTCATCAATAATGGTAAAGACACTTTTTCTCTCCTCACTATGTTTTAAGCGGCGTTCTATTTGTGGAATCCGCAATGTTAAATGTTTAACAAAGCGCAGAGTTATTTCTGCCAATCACTACCATATTTTCACATTGCGGAATCGTACTACAGTATAAAATAGCCAAATTAAAAAAATTATACCGAACAACTCTGTGGTTGAACTAATAATAAGTACAATTGTTAAAATTGAGAAAATTAGGAGTCCTCGTTTTTTAGGTGTTTCACTGGCAGACGAATCAGTGCTGGATTTTTTATCCATGCGCTTGAATTCCCGCTCTTCCCTATACAAACGTGCATCTGCACGAGTGATGTCAATTTCACCATTCACATAATCCAGAATAATTTTCTTCTCGTGAAATGATAACTTCTTGAGGTCAGATTCTTCCAACAATTTGGTTTCTAATTTATTAAGATTAAACATATTTGAACCTCTTCAAATGTGAAACATCGGTTGAGTGAATGACATCCTAGCCCGCTAGTTTATTTTATTCCCCACTCAATTCTCAAATTTAAAAAACACATCCGCCCCCTGCGATTCACCCGTTTCGGTTTGAATCTCCACCCGTTTAGAATAGTCATAACGCAACTTCACCTTATCGGCCTGATCGCCCAAACTATTCTCATATTCCAAAAACAACTTCGGCGCCACATACGTCCCCACCGACAACGTCTGATCTTCCGCCGCCGCGCCGCGCTTGGGCGGAATACCGGTAATCAAATAACTGGTAATTTCCGCCTGCGTCAGATTCGGATCGGATTCCGAGAAAAACGCCAACTTCGGCTGCCGCAGCGTCCCCAACACCCGCACCCCCGCCGTCACATCGCCGCCCTCGCGCTGCGCACTCAACACCAACCCCGGATCATCCAACGGCGTGTTGGCAAAAACCAACAACCCCTGATCAATCGTCAACGGCCGCCCGAGCGCCGCCATCACGCCCAACTGACTGGACAGGCGATAACTCCCGTCCACGATTTCCAACTGCCCATCGCCCACCACGCCTTTGGTCGCCGCCTTGACCACCCGCAACTGCCCCGCCAATCGCCCGCGCAAGCCAAATGCCTCGATGTTGACCGCATCGCCCAACACGAGCGCCACGTCCACCTCAAACGGAAATCCCCCCGCCGCTGACTTCTCACCACTGCGCTGTTTTGATTTAACCACCGTGACATCCGCCGCCGGTGACACCGTCCCGGCCGGCAACGTGCGCGGCTGAATCCGTGCCTCAGGAATGCGCACCTGCCCGCTCAACTTGCCACCCGCCGCGCTGATCGCCCCGTTCAAATCAAGCGACAACCGCGCAAAATATTCTTTACTATCAAGCAGTTTTAACTTGCTCCCGGTGACGCGGTAATCGAGCGCCCACCCGCTGGTTGATTGGCGACCCGTCCCGGTCAACTTGACCGGCTGCCCGCCAATCGTCGCCTGACCCGCCAGCGCCAGCTGCTGCGGTGACGGCGAGGTCAAATCCAGCCCAAACTCCGTCACGCTCAAGCCCGCGCCCGGTAATTTAAAACTCGCCTGTTTTAAGTTCACCTCCCCACGCGGCAGCGGCGCCCCGAGCGTCCCGCCGAGCGTCACATCCGCCGTGATCTGCCCGCGCAACTGCTCGACTTGCGGCACATACCGCGCCACGCGGCGCAAATCCACGCCCTCAAGTTGCACCCGCCCCGCCAGCGGCTGTTTGGTCAAATCCGCTTTGCCGTCCAATCGCACGTTCGGCAGCCGCACCTCGCCGCGCACCGTCCCGACCGTCGCCACCGGCAGCCGCACTTGCGCGGTCAACTGCTTCGCATCACTGCGCACCGTCAACTGGCTGGTGGAAAAATCGAGCCGCTCTTTGCCGTCACCCGCCACGACCTGCGCCACCGCCTGCGGCAAGTTCAAACTCGCCTCACCCGTCAACACACCGCCGCGCAGCGTGAACTTGGCTTTGGTCTGCGCCGCGCCTGTCAACTCCAACGCCGGCGGCAGCCAGGGTTTCAAATAACTCAACGCCAGCCGTCCGCTGTCCAATTGAAAACTGAATTGATCGGCTTGCGGCTGCTTAACCGTCACGCACACATCCGAGCGGGTTTTATCCTCGCGCAGACAAAAATTCTCCAGCGCAATCAAACCTTTAATAAATTGCACCGCCGACGGGCGCTGCAACTGCCAACTGCCCGCGTCCTGACTGGTCAAGCGCAGCGACTGCACCGCCCCGCGATACTCACCCGTCGCCGTCGCGTACTCACCCGCCGCCGTCAACTGCGCCTGCACGGTGGGCAATTTCACCGCCAACGCCAGTTGATGTTTCGCCACACTCCCGCTCGCGTCCAATTGCAACCGCTCGATTTTTTGCCCGTTGAGCGCCAGTTGATTGGCGGTAAATTGCGCCGAAAGTGGCTCAGTTGGCGCCAAACCCGCTGCGATCTTGCCGTTTAACTGACCGACGCGCTGCCCGTCGTACACCAACTCACGTCCGCTGACATCGAACGCCACCCGCGCTCGTTGCCAATCCGCCCCCGTCACCTGACCGCTGAGTTGCAACTGCCCGCTCGCGGCCGGCAGTAACTCGCGCAATTGCTTGGCGTTCAAATCCAATTCCAGCGCCAGCGCCGTGCCGTTTACCGTCCCGCTGGCGCGCAGTTGATTCACACCGGAGTTCAGTTGCACCTCGCGCAATTCAATCAAGCTGCCGAGTTGCCGCACTTGACCCGCCAATTGCACTGGATAGCCGCGCAATTGCCCGCCAACCTCGCGCAACGTGGCGAGTAATTCCGTCACCCCAGCGGCCGTCGGCTGACTACTTGCCGTGATCTGCCCGGACAAGCGCCCCGGCCACTCGGGCGCAAATTTGCCCGGGTCCAGATCGGTCATGGTCAACGCGGTCGTCCATTTCAACTGCGGCGCCCAAGTGATTTGCCCGTCACCGTCCACCCGCCCGCCGAGCGTTTCCAGCGCGGCGGTGCGCAGTTGCAACCCGTTCGCGTCACCCTTGCCGGCGACGTGCAGCGTGGCGGCTGGATAACCACTGAAGGCGGTATCGGTTTTGACTTGAAAACTAAAGCCGTCGGTCAAGTTGCCCTGACTTTCCGCTTTGAGCGCCACCTGACCGACGAGTGCTGGCGCGTACCAACTCGGGTTGATGTCGGTGGCCGCGAGCGCGACATCCCAAATCAGTTTGGGCGTCAAGCTGACCACGCCCTTGCCCGTCACCTGTCCACCCAAGCCGTTGATCGTCAAGTCCGCAAATCGCAGCCGCTCGCGTTCGTACTCGCCCGTCGCCACCAGCCGCAGCGGCGGGACGGATTTGCCCTGCAATTCGCCCAGCAGGTTGTACCGCAGCGACCCGGCCAGCGAGCCGTTGAGCGTTAATTGACCGGACGGCGACTGCCAGTCCGCTGTGCCAACCAGCGGCCAGCGCAGCGCCTGCCACTCCGCCGTCAACTGCACCGCCTGCGCCCCGCCCTTGAAGCCCAATTGACCTTGCACCGCGCAGTGCATCGGCGGAATTTTTTCCTCACCAGTTGAAGAGCCAGCAGATTTCCCCGCCGCCGTCAGTTCCAGCGCATGAATATCGAGCGTTTGGTCACGCCAAGTCACATCAAGCTGCGCCGTCAGCGGCGGCAATTCCGGCACCGGTGACGCCGCGCCCGCCGTCGGTGATTGCGTAACACTGGTGATCTGCCCGCGTAACTGCGCTTGATCCACCGTGCCAAGACTGCGCACTTGCCCGTGCAACGTGAACGGCGGCACGTCCAACTGCGCCACCGTCAAGGTTGCATCCCAGCGCGGCGCCGCTTCGAGTAACCACCCGCGGCCGTTCAATTTACCCGTCACCACCCGCGCCGCGCTCGGTTGTGCCACCGCAAAATCCAGTTGCGTGATCTGCAATTGCCCAGCGGCGAGCGCAGCCGCAAGCGTCACCTGTTGAATGGCGATGACCTCGGGCGGCGCGGCGGGTGCGGACGGCGGGAGTTTGATTTGCACCCGCGTCAACTGCGCCTGTTCCACTGTCACATCCAGCGCCGCGAGCATTGGCGGCATGGTGAAGGGTTCAGTGTCGCTGGCGCTGGGCGGGAGGGTGAGTTGACCGTCGCGCAAAATGAGTTGGTGAATCAGCAACTTGGCGGAAATTCTGCTCAACCAACCGTTGTCAGCCGCAGAAATCCCCCCCGTCCCCCCTTTGTCAAAGGGGGGAGGTGAAGAATTGCCTTTGTCAAAGGGGGGGGGTGAAGAATTGCCTTTGTCAAAGAGGGGAGGTTGTTGGTTAAACAACACCTGTGGCGTCCAGCGCAACTGCGCGTGGCCGAGCGTGAGTTGCACCACGCCGGGGACATCGAGCCGCAGCCCGTCGAGGGTGACCCCGGTGGGATCAACGCCGGGCAGATCGAGCAGTCGCCCGCTAACGTGTTGAATTTGCAGCTGTTGCGGCGCGAGGTGGTGCGCCAGTTGCACTGTAGCGCGCAAGCCACTGGTGGTGGTCAGCACCCAGCCGACCAGCAGCAGGGTTATCAGCAGCAGCACGAGCGGTGTGGTGATCAACCAGCGCCACCAGCGGCGGCGCCGGCGGGGTGCAACTGGTGGCGCGGCGGTGGGGGCGGGATCGTTGGCTGTGGTAGTTAAATCAGCATCTTGCACGATCATTATCCAGTGTTGACTGCATCAGTTGGATTGTAGCAGTCAGTCACGGCGACACTCCAAATTCCGCGCTCGAATAATCAAACATTTATTCAAAACAATCAATTAACCAGCCGAATAATGATTATAAATCCGGCCCAATCAAAACATGCAACCGCACCCCGGGTTCGGTTTTAGTTAATGCGTAAGCTAAATCAAATCGTATTCGGCCAATGGGTGTCGAATAACGCAATCCAACGCCCACGCTGTGGTGCCATTCGCTGGGATAATCGGGATCAAACGCATTACCGAAATCAGTAAATGCCGCCATGCTCATATTCGCGCCCGCGTTGTTTAATTCCCGTTCTAATTCAAAACTGCCGACGGTTAAATAGCGTCCGCCAATGCTGGCATCGGTGATTGGATCATTCGGGCCGAGCGCTTCAAACCCAAACCCGCGCACACTATTATCACCGCCGGCAAAGAACCTTTGACTAGCCGGCACGTCGGCTAATTCATCGGCGAATACGGCGCCCACATCAGCGCGGCTAATCAAACGGTAATTATCGCTAATGGTTTTAATCCATTTTGCATTCGCGGTCATACTCAACCAGGTGGTCGGCGCGAATAAACTCGGCGTCGTACCTTGTAATAACGCCTTGAGACGATAGCCATTGCGTGTATTCACCGGATCATCCGCCACCACCTTTGACCAGGCAATAGACGGCACCAGTCCGTTGAATTGATCGCTATCATTTTCGGCACTGCTATCGGTAATGGTGTAATTCTCATACCGATAATCCAATCCAATGGTGCGCCGCCAGCCATTGCGAATACGCACCGAATGCGCCGCTTGCAAGCGAAATGCACTGCCCGAGCGGGCGGTGGTGTCTTGCAATGTCAATTCCGGTCGAATTAATAAATAATCCTGTAATGGATTGCGAATTGGAATACGGTATTCCGATTCCCAGGTTTGCAATGCCGCCGCCACCATCATTTCAGTTTTTAATTGATGACCCGACTGCCACAAATACCGCCGCCGATAATCCAACGTCAGCCGAGGGCCAATATCAGTTGCCATCCCCAAGCCCACGCGGTATTTATTCGCTTTATTCGGGTGTGCAATCACATCAATTGGCACGATGCGCTGCGCTCCGGCTTGATCTTTTAACGGTTTTATTTCAACACGATCGAAATATTCACTGCCCAACAACCGGCTTTGCAACGTTAATAATTGACCAGGATCATACACCGCCCCGGGTTTGAATGGCACGAAGCGCTGTAAAAACTTGGGTTTTAATAACGCTTGTTGAAAACGCACCGCGCCGAGATAATAACGCGGGCCGGTGGCTAATTCGATATTCACCGTCGCGGTATTGGCAATGGGATCAACTAATACCGCGTGCTGTAATAATTCAGCATCCAAATACCCTTCACTCGCGGCAATGCGTTCTAATTCAGCGCGGCCGGCGGTGTATTCGGAATGACGCAAGACATCACCAACGCGCAGCGGGAATTGCGCGGGGAAATGCGGATTAGTCGCACCGTCACCGGTGATGTGATAATTGACCGCCGCAATCTTGACCGGCTCACCTAATACAATTTGATAATCTGCATTCCATTGCTCCGAATGAGCATTATCGGGTTGCAAGTGCGCGGCGACCTGCACTTGATAATACCCAAACGGCGCCAGCGCGGTGGTGATTTGCTCTGGAGCGCGGCGATGTAAATACTGCAAACGTTCCAGCGTTAATTCAGACTCGCGCCGTTCTTGATAAATAGTTAATAACGCCAGCACGTTTTGTTCTAATTCGTTTTCAACGCCCGTCACCCGCACCTCTAATGACAACGCCCACGCCACGCCGGGCAGCATTAAAGTCGTGATAATAAAACACAGCCCTTGCCATCGTCTGAGAGTATTCACGGCAGCGCTCATGGTTTCATTAAATTGTTGCGAGCCACCGCGCCGCGCCGAATAATGGCACCCGCTCGTCGAGAACAAGTGTCACCGGCATGGTGGCTAATAATTCGCGCATCCGTCCTTTATGCAAAAATCCATTCATAAACCCGCCCGATTGTAAAAGCGCGACGTTTTTTGCTGCAATACCGCCTGCTAAATAAACGCCGCCATACGCCAAATGTTTTAATGCGCAATTGCCCGCCTCGCGCCCGTATAAGTGCGCAAACCAATTCATCACCAATTGACAGCGCGCACACGCCGCCGTCGTGGCTAATTGGGCAATGGTCGCGGCCAAATCTCCACCGTCGCGCTGTGTTTTTGACAATAGCGGATGCGCAGGCTGCGGATTAGTCGCGGCTAAGTAATTGTACAGATTGACAATTCCCATGCCGGACACCACCCGCTCCCAACTGACCCGCCCATGCTGCGCGGTCAAATAGTGCAATAACGCGACATCTTGCGCGTCCACGGCGGCAAAATCGGCGTGGCCGCCCTCGGTGGCGAACGGATGGTGGCGCTGCCCATCCCAAAACAGTCCGGCTTGCCCCAACCCCGTGCCAGCCGCGACCACTACGGCGTTGCCGCGCTGGTGACTGTTGCCAGTTTGCAACACGAGCAACTGGTCAGGCGTCAGCGCGGGAATGCCCCACGCCACCGCCTCTAAGTCGTTCAATAACCGTACTTTTTCGAGGTGAAACTGCGCCGCCAATTCGCACGCGCACAGCCGCCACGGCAGGTTGGTGGTTTCGCACTGATCGTTGCTGACTGGCCCGGCGACGGCGAACGCGGCGGCGCAGATCGCGGACGGGTGCGCGGCGCGGTAGTCCGCCAGTAGCGCGTCAAACGTGGCAAATTCTGCGCTGTTGTAACGGCATTCTGCGCTGAGGTGAACCTGATTGCCGGTGCAATCCGCCAGCGCCAGCACCGTTTTGGTGCCACCGATGTCTGCGACAAGAAATGACATAACGGTAAGTATCCTGATGATATGATGGGAGTCGTTGCGGGAGTGACGCAGTTGTGAGTTTAACTGATTGATTTGTCAAGGAAATCATGTGTTTCTAACGCGGGTGCGTGGGAACGATCAATCAATCACCGACCAGTCAACTGCGTCACGCCCGCGTTGATTGGATGGCGCAGAATCATAGCAGTCAACCGCCCCGCGGCGGTGAGTTTATGGACGGCAGCGGCGGTTGAGGTTCATAACAAAGTTTGATAGCTGGCTGATTAGAAATGTGATTTTTTAATGGCAATAAAAAACCGCACTTTGCAGCGCGGTTATTTATTCGCACACGCTGTCGTTATTAACAGCGCAATTGCTCGTTTTTATTTGGATTGAACGGCGGCTGGTGCAGCAGGTGGGGCGGGTGGTGCATAGGGTGCGCCATAAGGAACGGGTGGATAGCCATAGCCATACCCCGGATAACCGTAGCCCGGATAACCATAATAGCCGGGGTAGCCGTAATAATCATAGCCATAGCCACGATTATACCCGCGACCACGTCCCCAGCCGCGTCCACCGCCGGACATGTTCATATTGAAATCGCCATAACCATCGCCGAACATGTCGCCGAAGTTATCCCACATATTGTCATTATAACCGGAACCCGGTCCGCCCCAACCTGGTCCCCACCACGCCTGAGCGGGGGTGAGAGCGAAAGCAGCAGCGCCAACTAATGCCGCCGCACCGAGGGTTTTAGCCAATTTACGCATGTTCAAGCACTCCGATTTAATTTGCGCTAAAAACTAAATGATTGAGTGATCGGCCATTAAATGACCACGCACCAACGGATGTTGGGTTGAATGCACGAATAAACAACACCGGGTATGATTGCCTAGTGACGTCACATACGCGACTAATTCAACGCTATCAGCATAAACAGGCATTGCACATTCGTCAATTACCATCACCACCGCTGTGAACGATGTCTCACTGCAATATTGCTCCACAATACAGCCACGCGAGTACGGCGCTAACATGTTAAAGTTTAGCTTTAGAAATACCGCCCCGCTATGGGTGTGATTCCGCTGCTTTAGACCCCCAATGACCATGACTGACACCTTGAAATCTATGGCCAGCACTATTGACACCTCCGACGTCCCACCGACCTCGCTTGACCGCTACGTTGTCGCAGTTGGCGCTTCGGCGGGTGGATTAGACGCGCTCGAACGCTTTTTTCACAGTCTGCCCGAGCATTCCGGCGCCGCCTATGTCGTGATCCAGCACCTGTCGCCCGACCACAAAAGCATGATGGCGAACCTGCTGGCGCGGCATACGCGGATGCCGGTGGTCACGGTCGAGGACGGGATGACGCTCGAACCAGATCGCGTCCACCTGATCCCGCCCGCCAGCATGATGAGCGTGTCGGGCAACGATCTGCGGTTAAGCCCAAAAAATCCCCGCGGCTTGACGCTGCCAATTGACTTATTTTTCACGGCATTAGCCCGCGAATTCGGCAAATATGCCATCGGCGTCGTGTTATCCGGCACGGGTTCAGACGGCACCCGCGGCGCGGTGGCGATCAACGACGCCGGCGGCTTTTTACTCGCCCAAGAACCCGAATCCGCTAAATTCGACGGAATGCCGCGCAGCGTGATCGCCACCGGTCTGGTGGACGCCATCCTGCCGCCCGAGGAATTGGGGCCGCGCATTCTCGATCACATTAGCCAAGTGGCGCGCATTCAAATTCGCGGCAGCCGCACCGCCGTCATGGATAAGGACGGTGCGCTCGAAGAAACCATGCACCTGTTGCATCATCAAGGCGGGATTAACTTCCGTGATTATAAACCCGCCACCGTCATGCGCCGAATTGAACGGCGAATGCAAGTCCGCCACGTTCCTGATTTAGAAAACTACGTCCGTTTATTAGATGGCGACCGCACCGAATTAAATGCGTTGCGGCGCGAATTGTTAATTCCCGTCACCAATTTTTTCCGCGACACCGAATCCTTTGAAACGCTCGCTCAAACCGCTATTCAAACCATTGTACAAGAGCGCGGTGAAGGGCAACCGATTCGCGTGTGGGTGCCGGGAACATCCACTGGTGAAGAGGCGTATTCATTAACCATCTTATTTGCCGAAGCCTTTGAACGCGCTAAACGCTGGCCCAATTTCAAATTATTCGCCACCGATGTTGAACAACACAATGTGGATGTTGGCAGCGCCGGTGTCTTTTCTGAAGCCATTACCGCTGAAGTCTCCCCTGAACGATTAGAACATTGGTTTTATAAACGCGGCAATCATTTCGTGGTCAAAAATGAAATCCGCCAAAGTATCGTCTTTGCCCGCCACAATTTATTAGAAGACCCGCCCTTTACGCGCATGGATTTAGTCTCCTGCCGTAATCTATTGATTTATTTCCGCAGCGACGCCCAAGAACGCGCCCTGCGGCGATTACAATACGCCCTGGGGCCGGGCGGGTTTATGTTTTTAGGATCAAGTGAAACGCTCGCCAGTTTGCAATCCGATTTCACTGCCGTTAGTTCTAAACACAAGATTTATCGTATTCTGCGGCATGTGTCATTACCATTAGATTCCGGCGCCGCTTCATTAACCCGTTTCACTGGATTAGCCGCCCGCACTCGCGCCGCTGGCAAACCCGGCCGGGGAATGACTGATGCCGCCGCCATTGATGCCGGGCAAGCGTTATTATTACGCAGCTACGCCCCCACCAGTTTATTACTCAATGGCAATCAAGAATTACTCCACGTCTTTGGTGATGTCGGCCATTATTTGCGCATTGGTGAAGGCACCGTCACCCTTGATCTACCCAAGTTATTACCCTCACCATTAGCCCCAGTCGCGCAAGCCTTATTACACAAAGCATTGCGCGGTCAAGAACCACTGCGCTCTGATGTATTAAGTTTACATTTACCGAGTGGGCAATTAGAACGACTGCGATTAGTGGTGCGCCAAGTCGAATTAGATCAACGCGAACCACATTTATTATTATCGTTTGAACCCGAAACCAGTTTATTAGAAGGACTGGGCACTTCATCAACAGCATTAGGCATGGAAACGATGGACCTCGACCGTGAAACGGCCGAGCGGGTGCAAACATTGGAACGTGAATTAGCTGCAACGCGGGAGAGTTTGCAGGCGA
The DNA here is from genome assembly GCF_014145225.1 of Thiospirillum jenense. Lineage (GTDB taxonomy): Bacteria > Pseudomonadota > Gammaproteobacteria > Chromatiales > Chromatiaceae > Thiospirillum > Thiospirillum jenense. Next base: position 24,597 of record NZ_JABVCQ010000031.1, on the reverse strand, counting down.
CGATTGAAGAATTAGAAACGGCGAACGAAGAGTTACAAGCCACGAATGAAGAGTTAATGGCCTCAAATGAAGAATTGCAAAGCTCGAATGAAGAATTGCAATCGGTCAATGAAGAACTCTACACGGTGAATGCCGAAAATCAGGAAAAAATCGAAATTCTCAATCGCTTAAATGCCGATTTGGATAGCATGGCTAAAGCCGCCGCCATTGCCACCGTGTTTGTGGATTCTGATTTACGTTTAACCCGCTTTACACCCGAAGCCACCAGTCTATTCAAGGTGCGCGAAGGTGATTTAGGGCGGCATATTGACGACTTCAGTAATCTATTGGATTATCCCACTTTCATTGACGAATTGCGCCGCACCATTGCCAGTGGTGAAATGCTGCAACGCGAAATCACCGCCGGCAATGGCCGCATTTATCTAGTGCGCGTCCTACCCTATGCCGTGCGCGCTGGTGATCCACGCGGGGCGGTTGCCACCTTTATTGACATCACCACGCTGCATGATATTAAACGCCTGCAAGCGGTATTGGATTCATTACCCGAACACGTCGCCGTATTAGACACGGACGGTAAAATCCTCATGGTGAATGAAGCGTGGCGCAACTTTGCAATTAACAATAATGATATTAATATCACTATTGGCGGACCTGGGAGTGATTATCTATCCTCATCTATACTTGGCACTGGAATGAAAACCGGCAATTATGCGCAAGAAGCCCGCACTGGTATTGAAGCGGTATTATCTGGACGTGAACGCGCCTTTTCAATGGAATACCCCTGTCATTCCGCCGACCGGCAACGCTGGTTTGTCATGCACGCTTCGCCTATTCACCACGCCGCTGGTGGCGTCATTGTTAGTCATATTGATATTAGTCAATGGACAGCGGACGGACACAATGCCGCCCGTGATTGTGATAGCACTTCAGATGTAAATGACACAGAGAACGAATGAGTAGTCAACAGCGTAGTTTTTCTAAAAATGGGCCTGGCGATGACATTGCCCGTTCTGCACAAGAATTGCGTGAACGCGCTCTTGCTGCATTGCGTGCCGGCCAATTTGATTTAGCCGAACAGGTATTAACGGGCAGCGAAGTCACCTTTGCCGAATTGATTGAAAACCTGCGTATCTATCAAGCTGAATTATTAATTCAGAATGAAGAACTACGCCGCAGTCAAGCCGAGCGTGAGGAAGCCTTAACCCGCTTCACTGCCTTTTTTATGACCCTACCCATTGCCGAATTAGTGGTAGACCGGCAGGGTTTAGTCATGGATGCGAATAGCGAAGCCGAACGGTTATTTAGCTTAAAACCCACCCATTTACATCAACATTTTTTTGCCCGGCTAGTTGAAGAACAAGATCGCAGTAAAGTTATTTTAGCCTGGTCACGATTAGAACGCGAAGAAACCGTCGTGTTAATCGAATTGCGGTTTCGTGGATTACGCGGCGTCAGTTTTATTGGTGATTTACATATCGCCCGCCTGCCAGGTGAATTAGATGAACGCCGCCGCTTTGTCTGTGCCGTATTAGATCGCACCGAATCTGTGCAGCAACGCGAGGATTTACGCGCCGCCCATGAAGGATTGCGTGAGAGTGAAGAACGCTACCGCGTATTAGCTGAATTTAGCCCCGATTGGGAATATTGGATTGATCCAGACGGCCATTTTATCTATATGTCGCCCGCCTGTTTCAGCGTCACTGGTTTCACCGCCACCGAATTAACCGATGACCCAGCATTATTAGAACGCATTATTCACCCAGATGATCGCCATCACTGCATTGCACACTTCCGCCGGCACGATTTGAATGAAGAACACGCCGCCTGTTTTAATTTTCGGTTATTCACCCGCGATGGCCGTGAACGCTGGATTGAACACGTTTGCAATCCTGTAATGAGCGCCGACGGCCGCGATTTAGGGCGGCGCGGTGTTAATCGTGATATTACCGACCGAATGCGCGCCGAACAAGAATTACAACGCAGCGAAGCCTTATTGCGTGCCACCGGACGGACTGCCAGAGTGGGCGGTTGGGAATTAGATGCCGCCACCATGCGATTGCGCTGGACTGAAATGACGCACGAACTCTATCAAGTGGAAGCGCATTTCACACCCACACTCGAAACCAGCCTCAGTTTTTATCACCCGGAAGACCGCCCGCGCTTACAACAAGCCATTACCAATTCACTTACCAACGGCAATAGTTTTGAATTAGAATTACGCCTCACCACCGCTCGTGGGCAAATGGTTTGGATTAAAGCCGCTGGGGATCCAATTCGTGCCGCTGACGGCCGTATTATTAAATTGTGCGGTTCATTTCAAGACATTAGCCGCCGTGTATTAGCCAATCAAGCATTGCGCGAACGCGAAAACCAATACATGGCGCTATTTGAATCGGCAAGTGAAGGGCTATGTATTATTAAAGATGAGCGCTTCATTTCCGTCAATAAAGCCGCCCTGCGTATGCTCGGTTATGCCGAAACAGAATCGGCCGCTTTATTAGGCCGCCGTCCCAGTGAATTATCACCATCCGTTCAATCAGATGGCGAAGACAGCTTCACGAAAGAACAGCGGTTAATGGCACAAGCCTATTATGAAGGCACCGCGCATTTTGAATGGACACATCATAATGCGACGCAGCAATTGGTCGTTTTAGCGATTAGCTTAATTCGCGTTGAATTGCGCGGTGAACCAGCATTATTTGCCACCTGGCGTGATTTAACCCGCGAGCGAGTGGCGCGTGAACGTGAACAGCGTGCCCAAACGGTATTCGATAATACTTCAGAAGGCATTTTAATTACCGACCTGAATCGTCGCATTGTCGCAGTTAATCCCGCTTTTACAACCATTACTGGTTACACCGAAGCCGAAGTATTAGGACAAACACCGCGTGTTTTACAATCCGGTCGTCACGACGACACCTTTTATAAACTTATGTGGGAAACGCTATTAAAAACGGGCAGTTGGCGCGGTGAATTCTGGAATCGGCGTAAAAATGGCGAGATTTATCCACAGCAATCCACAATTAGTGTCGTCTATACGACTGACGGCAAACCCACCTGCTATATCGGCGTTTTTGGTGATTTAAGTCAAATCAGACATTCACAAGAAGAACTATACCGCATTACCCATCACGATGTATTAACTGGCTTACCCAATCGCGCATTACTTCAAGCCAGTTTAGAACAATCACTCGCCCGCGCCCGTCGCGCCCATTCTTTATTAGCGCTATTATACCTTGACCTTGACTTATTCAAAAATGTGAATGACACTCTCGGTCATCCAGTTGGCGATCAATTATTACAACAGGTCGCCCAAGTCATGCGTGACAAATTGCGCGAAGCCAATATTATTGCGCGAGTTGGCGGTGATGAATTCGTCATCTTATTAGAAGACCTGCCTGAACCCAATGCCGCCGCTAAAGTCGCCCGCCGCTTATTAACTCTATTCAGCGAACCTTTTATTTCTGACGCCCGTAAACTGTATATTACCGCCAGCATTGGAATTAGCATTTATCCAATGGATGGACAGGAAATGGACATCTTATTAAGCCACGCGGATGTCGCCATGTATCAAGCTAAAGAACATGGACGCAATACTTATTGCTTTTTTGAAGCAACCATGACCACAGGTGCAGCCGAACGTTTGCACATGGAAAACGCATTGCGCGGCGCCATTGCGCGTAATGAATTATTCATCCATTATCAACCGCAAATTAAATTGGCGAATGAAGTGTTGGTCGGCGTCGAGGCCTTATTGCGCTGGAATAATCCAGAGTTTGGCCAAATCTCACCCGCAGTTTTCATTCCAATTGCCGAAGAAATTGGTTTAATTCGCAGCATTGGCGCTTGGGTATTAGAACAGGGCTGTATTCAACTAGCTGCATGGGATGCCGCCGGGTTTATTGTCCCGCGCATCGCCATTAACTTATCCGTTCAACAAATTGAAAGCACCGATCTAGTTGAACAAGTCAAAGCAGTATTACAGCAAACTAAAATAGCCCCCGATCGGCTCGAATTAGAAGTCACCGAATCAATGCTCATGCGGCATGTCGAACAAGCAATTGAAAATTTATATGCGTTACGCGATCTTGGCATTACCTTAGCAATTGATGACTTCGGTTCTGGTTATTCCTCTTTACGTTATTTAAAACAACTACCCATTCATCGGCTAAAAATTGACCGCGCCTTCATTGAACACCTGAGCGAAAATAATAATGACGGCGCCATTGTGCGCGCCATCATTGCACTTGGGCAAAGTTTAGGATTATATGTATTAGCTGAAGGCGTCGAAACCCAACCACAAGCTGATTTCTTACGCGCCCAAGGCTGTCATGAAGTGCAGGGTTATCTATTCGGCCGCCCTATGTCTGCCAATGATCTCATGAACCGTCGTTAATTCACCTTTCACTCAAGCGCAGCACTCAGCATGGCGAACTCTCAACACTGCGGCCGCCGCATGTTATCACTTCTGAGTAGCGCCCATCTATTATGGCCGTTCATAGGTTTATTCTCAACATTACTCGCCACCTTATTAACGTTAAGCTGGCTGTTTATTAACAGTTTATCTGAAAATATTGCCACACATCACGCAATATTCGGCGTCTGTTTATTACAATTAATCAGTATATTTATTGCGATCAATATTACCGGCCATCTTTGTCAACAGTTATTACGACCATTAGTCAATTTAGAACACACCGTCGCCCGTGTCTGTCAAGGGGAACCCGGCGCCAGTGAATCGCTTTGTCATGCTGGAGTTTTAACCACGATGGCGCGTGATATTAGCAGCTTGAATGCTGAATTGACCGAATTGTATGAAGATATGGACGCACGTGTTGCCCGTCAAACATTGCGATTAGCGCAAAAAACCGCATCATTAAAAATCCTATACGATGTCGCCGCCAGTATTAATCAAGCCGAAGGATTAGAAGCCATGCTATTGCGCTTTTTACGCATCCTAAAGCAAATGGTTAATGGCCGCGCTGCCACAGTACGTTTATTATTTACCGATGGCAAACAACAATTGATTGGTTCAATTGGATTAAATGATGACTTAATTGCCCTGCAACCTCACTCACCACTCGATCTCTGTTTATGCGGTACCGTATTATGTCCTGGTGATATTTTATGTAAACATGATGCGCGCTATTGTTCGCGTGTTTATGGCCGTCAAATGTTTAATTCTGACCAAATCGAAGTCGTCACCGTGCCATTAAAACATCAAGAACAATTATTTGGTGTTTATACGATTTTTGTTGATCGTCCCGGTGTCACAGTACGCGAAGATATTCTTGAATTATTAGCCACCATTGGTCAACACATTGGTGTTGCCATTGCTAAACAACGTTCAGATGATGAAGCACGGCGCTTGTCTATTATTGACGAACGTAATGCGCTTGCCCATGAATTACACGATTCATTAGCCCAAACCTTAGCAAGTTTGCGGTTGCAAATGCGCATGTTAGAAGATGGGCTTAAAACAGTCACATTATCGCCAGCGGTGTTAATTGATTTAAATCGAATGCGCAATGGGATTGATGAAGCACACCACGAACTACGCGAATTATTAGCCAATTTTCGCGCACCATTAGAACAACACGGCTTATTACTCGTATTAAAACAACTCGCCGACCGCTTCCAACAAGAAACCACCATTCACACGCTTTTTCACAGCAATTGTCATAACCCAGAATTATCGGCAGCCGAAGAATTACACGTCATTCGAATCGCCCAAGAAGCATTGCATAACATTCGCAAACATGCACAAGCGCAAACTGTACGCATTGTACTCATGCGTGAAGCCAATGGTGTTATTCAATTGGTCATTGAAGATGACGGCATTGGTTTTATTGATCTGCGCCGTACCGAACACCAACGTAGCATCAATCGCTCGGGTGAACACATTGGCTTATCTATTCTAGAGGACCGCGCTCGACGTATTGGTGGTGAATTAACGCTGGAGAGTGAACCCGGCGAAGGAACGCGCATCGAATTACGCTTTCATCATGCAGCAGTCCCGTTACAACAGGTTAAAACTTATGCGCATTCTTTTAATTGATGACCATGCACTCTTTCGCATTGGTTTATTGGAATTGTTAGAACGACGTGGCATTGAAGTCATTGATGCGGTTGGCGATTGCGAAGTCGGCTTACGGCTCGTGCGTGATTGCAATCCTGATGTCGTGTTATTAGACTTGCGTATGCCGAGTTTAACGGGTATTGAAGTATTACGTCGTATTCGCGCCGACGGTTTGCAACAGCGAGTTGCTATACTCACCACCAGCGCCGATGAACGCGATTTAATTGCTGCATTGCAAGCTGGCGCCAATGGTTATCTATTGAAAGACATCGAGCCAGATGATTTAATTGGTGCATTAGCAGACATCATTGCTGGGCAAACGGTGGTTGCAAAAGAATTAACTGGCGTATTAGCCCGCGCTGTGCAGCGTGAAGTTGAAGTACCCGAACGCGAAGTGGTGCGCTTTTCAGATTTAACGCCGCGAGAAATGGAAATTTTATGTCATGTCGCAGCGGGATTGAGTAATAAAGGCGTGGCGCGGGTATTAGGTATTAGCGATGGCACAGTGAAATTGCACGTCAAAGCGATCTTGCGCAAATTAGAAGTGCGGTCGCGGGTAGAAGCTGCGGTTATTGCCGTTGAACGCGGTTTATGCAATGGCAGTGGGCATTCTTAATTTATTTTAATTATAAAATGGCACTAAAATTTTTTAATGAATTTTTATTGAAAAATTGGGTTTATGAACAGTAAGCGCCGCCAATTTATCCAACGTTTATGGCAAATCATCGTTGCTGCCGGCGCGGCACAATTGTTTAACTTTGAAGAATTACTCGCTGCACCAACGGCAGTAAATCGCCCACGTTTATTATGGTTGCATGGCACTTCTTGTTCGGGTTGTTCAACTGCCTTTCTTGATATTGAACAGGTCTCCATTGTGGAGATTTTAACCCAATTTGTTGATGTGATCTTTCACCCTGATTTATCATTAGCCACTGGTGAGCAGGTTATTCACATTCTTGACCATTTAACCCACCACGAAGACGGCTTTATCCTAGTATTAGAAGGTGGCATTCCTATTAAATATCCTCATGCGTGTTTAATGGGCGAGCGCCCCATGACCGACTGGATTACGCAATTAGCTCCCCGCGCTAGTATGTTAATTGCCGCTGGCACTTGCGCCGCGCTCGGTGGTATTCCTAAAATGAATGGCACCGTGACTGGATCAATGACGTTGCGCGAGTTTTTACAATACAAAAACATCAATAAACCACTGGTCGCTCTGCCCAATTGCCCAATGAAACCCGAACATATTGTGTATGTGCTATTGCATCAATTAAAACTAGGGCAGTTGCCGGAACTAGACGAATTAGCCCGGCCAATTAAGTTTTTTGAACGCACCATCCACGAACGCTGTATTTATTATGCGGATTTTCAAGAACGCCGCTATGCCGAACGCATTGGTGATCCCGGATGTTTATTAAAACTCGGTTGTCAGGGGCCGGTGACGCACAATGATTGTATGCGCTTTGGTCATAATCACAACACCAATACCTGTATTCGCAGCGGGCATCCGTGCATTGGGTGTGCGAGTGAACGTTTTCCACGTCAAATCATGTTGCATCGGTATGGCGACCGCCGCGCTATTCATAATGAATTTGACGCATAATGATACGCCCCGTTGTTTTAGTCCGCAGAGTTAAATCGTTAATCATGTATTCATTGCTATGAAATCGTTGCCGTTATACACCTATCAAACTGTCGGTATTATCGGCAAACAAGATGATGATGCGCGAGTGGTGCCGATGCTGGAACGGTTATTAGCCCATCTTCATTCCCGCAATGTCACCCCAGTATTAGATTTAGCCACAGCGCAATTGCTGGATAATAATACCGTTTTTGCCTGTTCATTACCCGAATTAGGGCGCAGCGTTGAATTGGTATTAGTCGTCGGTGGTGACGGCACCTTTTTACATGCGGCGCGTGAATTAGCACCTTACGCCGCACCATTAGTCGGTATTAACCTCGGACGGCTCGGTTTTTTAGCCGATTTATCACCCGACACTTTAGAAACCCATTTAGATCAATTATTAGCCGGCGAAACCGAAGAAGAACAACGCAGTTTATTAGAAGCCTGTTGTGGCGATGATGCGGCAATGGCAACGGTACAACGTGGGCGCGCATTAAATGACATCGTCATTGCCAAATGGAATACGGTGCGCATGATCGAATTTGAAACCTATATTGACGGTCAATTCGTCAATACCCAATACGCCGATGGCATTATTATTAGCACCCCCACCGGTTCAACCGCCTACGCATTATCCGGCGGCGGGCCGTTATTACACCCAAGTTTAGACGCTTTATTACTCGTTTCTATTTGCCCGCACACCCTAAGTAATCGCCCGCTCGTGGTCAGTGCCAATTGCACCGTTGATATTCGTTTATGTCATGACGCCGCGCAACAAGTGCGTCTCACTTGCGATGGACAAACGCAGGTGCCACTCATTGGCGCAACCAATGTACAAATCCGCCGCAGCCCGCATCGTGTGCGCTTACTTCACCCACGCGGCTACGATCATTACGGCATTTTGCGCGCTAAACTCGGGTGGGGTGGGCATACAACGGCGCATCATTTATGTTGACCCATATTACCGTTAATCATTTCGTGATTGTGCGTCATTTAGAATTAACTTTAATTGACGGCATGACCGCTTTAACTGGTGAAACTGGCGCCGGTAAATCTATTTTAATTGATGCGTTAAATCTCGTACTGGGTGATCGTGCTGATCCATTATTTATTCGTACTGGACATGATCGGGCGGAGATCAATGCCCACTTTGATGTGCTTCATTGCCAAGCAGCGCAAGACTGGTTAATTGCCCATCAATTGCTGTTAACTGATGAAACTATTGCGCATCAATCCGCCGAATTGGCAGCGCATCATACCCCGCTGCCCTGTCATATTCGGCGGATTCTTATTCGTGGCGGGCGCTCCCGCGCTTATATTAATGACCAGCCAGTCAATACTGCTCAATTGCGCGCTTTGGGTGAAAAATTAATTGATATTCACGGGCAACACGCCCACCAATCATTATTACGCCCGACCGCACAACGTGATTTACTGGATGAATACGCCGGGCAATTAGCATTCGCCGCCGAGGTCGCCGCATCTTATTCCCGTTATCGGGAGTTAATAACGCGCTGGGAGCGGTTGAATAATGAACGCGAGCGGCGTGAGGCACGATTGGAATTGCTCCGCTTTCAAGTCGCTGAATTAGAATTACTCGCCCCCACTGAAGGAGAATTAGAACAACTCGATACTGAACAGCGGCGCTTAACGAATGTCGAGCGGTTGCGCGATACCACAGCGCGCTTGGTACAATTATTATATGATGGTGAAACGACGCTGCACGATCAATTAAGTCGTGCGAATAATGACCTCAGCGCATTGATTACGCTGGATGCACAGTTAATTGATAGCGGCGAATTATTAACCAGCGCCCTGGTGCAAATCAAAGAGGCGGCGGCCAATTTACGCCAATACTGCGATGGATTAGAATTCGACCCAGAACGTGCCAATGAAATTGAAGAGCGTTTAATGCGGTTGCATGATTTGGGGCGCAAATATCGCGTCCCGCCGGCGCAATTACCGGCAATGTTCACGCAATTAAATGCTGAATTAACCCAATTAGAACAGGCGGATGCTAACCTAGATGCGTTGAATGAACAATGCGCCCAAGCGCACTCGATCTTTTTGGCAATGGCGACGCAATTAAGCGCAGCGCGGCAGGCGGCCGCCGTGCAATTAAGTGCGACCGTGACGGCAATGTTGCAGGAATTAGGCATGATTGGTGGGCAATTTGCAATTATGATTCGTGCAATTGAACCGCCGACCGCACACGGATTAGATCAGGTAGAATTTCAAGTCAGCGCGAATATGGGTCAGCCATTGCAACCATTAGCTAAAGTGGCGTCTGGCGGTGAATTATCTCGTATTAGTTTGGCAATTCAAGTGGCAACCGCCAGTTGCACCGGTATTCCCACGTTAATTTTTGATGAAGTGGATGTGGGAATTGGTGGCGGCGTGGCGGAGATTGTTGGGCGATTATTACGGCGATTAGCCACAACGCGGCAGGTATTATGTGTGACGCATTTACCGCAGGTCGCAGCGCAGGCACATCAGCAATTGCGCGTCATTAAATCGAATGATGATGGTCAAACGGTGGCGGCAATTGAAGCATTAGCCCATCCGCAGCGTGTGGATGAATTAGCGCGCATGTTGGGTGGTATGGAAATCACAGCGACGACCCGCGCTCATGCCGAAGAATTATTGCGTTTAATTCCATAGTTGCGGCAGTCTTAATAATCATAATTGCGGCAGTTGTTAATAAAAAACTGCACTGTTTTATTTGCCCTCGTAGCTCAGTTGGATAGAGCAGCCGCCTCCTAAGCGGCAGGTCGCAGGTTCAATTCCTGTCGTGGGCGCCAATTCATAGTGAATGATTGTTCCTGCGCTCTAGCGTGGGAATGTAATTCCTAATTGATTCACCGCATCACGCTGCAATTTATTTCGAGTAACAGGCAATCACATGGACAACTTCACCTTTTTCAATCCAACTACCATTGAATTTGGTATTGGTAAAGAACAAACCATTGGCCAACATTTAGCCGCACATGGTATTAAAAAAGTATTGCTGTGCTATGGCAGCGAGCGCATTAAACGTGATGGGTTATTTGACGTCGTTAGTCATAAATTAAATGAAAACGGGATTGAGTTGGTCGAACTTGGCGGTGTTGTCAGCAATCCCGTTATTTCAAAAGTGCGCGAGGGAGTTGTATTAGCGCGGGCGCAGCAAGTGAATGCGATTTTAGCCGTCGGCGGCGGGTCGGTACTCGACAGTGCCAAAGCGATTGCGGCAGGTGTTTATTATGACGGCGATGTCTGGGATTTATTTATTGGCAAAGCAGGCATTGAATCCGCGCTGCCCTTATTTACGATTCTCACACTCGCCGCGACGGGTAGTGAAATGAATGGCGCGGCGGTGGTCACGAATGAAAATACCAAAGAAAAGTTTTTTATTAAATCGCCCGCGCTATTTCCCAAAGTCTCTATTGTTAATCCACAACTGATGCAGGGCGTGTCACGCGATTATCTCGTATATTCGGCCGCCGACATTATTGCGCATTTAATTGAAGCCTATTTCACCGCGGCCGCCCATCCAGCATTGCAATCGCGTCTGGTTGAGTCGCTTATTAACACAGTAGTTGAAACGACTGAGGCGTTGTTAATTAACCTAGCCAATTATGACGCCCGCGCCCAATTCGCTTGGGCAGCGACATTAGCATTGAATGGTGTGACCACGGCGGGTGTGGGTGGTTTTAGTTTTCCCAATCATGCGATTGAACACGCACTCTCTGCGCTCTTTAATGTGCCACATGGGGCGGGTTTATCAGTTATTATTCCAGCGTGGATGAAGTGGTATCACGCTCACAATACAACGCAATTCGAGCGCTTTGCTAAAAACGTATTCAACGTTGCCACGCCAGAGCAAGGAATTATCGCGCTAGAACAGTGGTTTAACCAAATCGGCACACCCACACGCTTGTCGCAATTGGGAATTAAAGATGCCGATTTGCCGAGCATTGTTAATAACGTGCGCAGCAATGTACATGGCTTCGGCATTGCAGATGTTTATTCAGCGGAAGTGGTGATAACTATTCTAAAAACCGCTTTATAACTTTGAAAAAGTATCATTATTGCCAACTACTTTTTAATCACCGTCTCCGACGTTTTGATCTCAGGCATACGCCACCCGCCGTCCCTGTGGTATTGGCAGCGGATCGCCCAATTCTATCGCGGTATCAATCCACAACTGCGCTGCAGTTTATCACGTTAATCAATGCTATGTGATGACTATCTCCATGTGCCATGCAGCCGAATAATTCAGGCACTTCGGCAATAAAGACTTGATCTTCATCACTCCAGTAAATGATGGTTTCATATTTAAATATTAGCGAATCTCCATTAACCGATGGCACAGTCATACGGCGCGGACTTGTCGCACTTGATAGGAATTCGCGTGACCTTAGTTTATCTTGTTTACCCCAAAATGCACCTCAATTAAATAGTCACTTATACTCCCCAATCACTGCGTTCAATTTCAGGTTTATTCGGTCACTTCATCGTGTGTGAAATCATTTATAGTGATAAAACTAATTGCATTTTTAAATCACCTATTCAACCACTCTACTCTGCAAATACCCGTTTTTAATAGTGACTATTCATGCAGGAACGGCAATAGGCACGAGCGGTGCCGGCGCTGACCACAGGCGTTCTAAATTATAAAAATCGCGCACTTTGGGCAGCATAACGTGTAATACCACGCTATTCAAATCCACCAGCGCCCATTCACCTTCATTCAAGCCTTCACTACCTAATGGCGCTTCACCTGATTCTTTTGCGCGATACGCCACCGTTTCGGCAATGGCGCGTACATGGCGACCTGACGTGCCAGATGCGACAATCATAATATCGGTAATTGCCGTGTGATTGCGCACATCTAATGCAACCACGTCCTGTGCTTTCATATCATCCAGCGTATTTAACACGAGGGTTTTTAATTCTTCAACTTGCATAGTTTAAAACACATCTCCCAATCGTTTTGCTATTAAAGTGATTCGCAATGACTACGCATGATTACGCGCTATTAATTGCGGGGTTTTGATACAACTGATACTGTTCAATCAGTTCTAATACCGCATCTGGTACTAAAAATCGCGCCGTTTTACCTGCGGCAATCAATGAACGAATCGTGGTTGATGCAATAGCCAATTGCGTGACTGGTTGCACCCAAATCCGCCCGCCTGGTGTGGCGGTTAATTCCTCAACGTGCCGCGCTTGGCGCTGTTGTAATTGTTTGCGTAATTCAGGATCACGCGGCATTGGCGCACCCGGACGCTGCATGACAATTAAATGGGTTTGTTCCAAAATCCTGAGCGGTTGATACCAATCTAAAAAGCCATTAAAGGCATCGCCGCCAATTAACAAACAGACCGGTTCTATTTGCCCCAATTCAGCGCGTATGGATTGCAACGTATCATAAGTGCGCGATGGCCCGTCATGCGCTATTTCGCGTCCATCGGCAATAAACCCCGGTTGTTGACCAACGGCCGCCGCGACCAATTCTAATCGCATTGCCGCCGGCGCTAATGGTTGCGCTCGATGCACGGCGCGCCGCAGGGGAATAAACCGCAATTCACGCAGCGACAGGGTATCAAATACTTCTAATGCGGAACGCAAGTGGCCGTAATGAATCGGGTCAAAGGTGCCGCCTAATAAACCAATCATAGAATTATCCTATTCTGTTGCTGCGCCGTCAATTCGATTATCATTCGGTTGACAGTGTTGGGTGCCCTGACTATTATTCACAATAATCTGTTTTTTCATTAACCACCGCGCACCTGTCCATCGCCCAACACAATAAACTTTTGACTGGTTAAGCCGTCCAATCCAACGGGACCGCGGGCGTGGAACTTATCGGTGCTAATACCAATTTCAGCGCCCAAACCGTATTCAAATCCATCGGCAAAGCGGGTGGACGCATTCACCATCACTGAACTGGAATCCACTTCGCGTAAAAACCGCCGAGCGCGTGAATAATCTTCCGTCATAATTGCGTCAGTATGATGTGAACCGTATTGTTCAATATGATTAATTGCCGCATCTAAATCTGGAACAATCCGAATAGATAAGATCGGTGCTAAATATTCGGTTGCCCAATCAACGTCAGTGGCCGGCAGTGCATTCGGTAATAGCGCTTGTGTTTGCGGACAGCCGCGTATTTCGACGCCTTTTTCAATTAACGCGCTATTCAAACGCGGCAAAATATCCGGCGCAATGCTCTCTGCAACTAATAAGGTTTCTAAGGTATTACAGGTGCCGTAACGCTGGGTTTTAGCATTCATGGTGACGGTAAATGCTTTCTCTAAATCGGCGCGGTCGTCAATATAAATGTGGCAAATACCGTCTAAATGTTTAATCACCGGTACTCGCGCCTCGCGGCTAATACGTTCAATTAAACCCTTGCCGCCGCGTGGAATTATCACATCCACATAATCGGGGCTGGCAATTAACACACCGACGGCGGCGCGATCAGTGGTGGCCACCACTTGCACACCAGTTGCGGGTAATTGGGCGGCAATTAAACCGCGTTCAATACAGGCGGCGAGTGCGCAATTCGAGCGCAATGATTCTGAGCCACCGCGTAATACGGTGGCATTGCCGGATTTCAAACATAATGCGGCGGCGTCAATGGTCACGTTGGGGCGTGATTCATAAATAATGCCCACTACGCCCAATGGAACGCGCATTCGCCCGACTTGAATCCCTGACGGGCGGTAATTCAAATCGGTGATTGCGCCAACTGGGTCGGCTAATGCGGCGACTTCATTTAAGCCGGCAATCATGGCGTCAATGCGTTTATCATTTAATGCCAGGCGGTCAATTAAAGCGTCATCTAATCCAGCGGCGGCGCCCGCTGCGCAATCTTCGGCATTGGCGGCGAGTAATGCAGCGCGATCACGATTTAATTCGTCGGCAATGGCCAGCAATGCGGCATTTTTCATTGCCGTTGGTGCGCGGGCTAATGAACGGGCGGCAGCACGGGCATTGATGCCCAATTGCTGCATGTAGGCGGGAATGTCGGTAATTGGTGCGGTTGTGATGGGCATGAAAGCGTCCAAAAATTAAATGGGTTGGGTTCTAAATTGATTATTAAAAAAGATTACGTTCCCAGACCGGAGTGTGGGAACGATTAAAAACTGCCGTAATAATTTCATCAATCACAACGGCAGCACCATTCAAACACCGATGCAAGACGCGGGATTAATAACCCTTGACCTCGTGATAATACTCCTCGGGATCAACGGGTTCACGCGGATCAATCCACACGCGATCAAAGCCAACGACAACGCGATAAACCGGCACGGGTAATTCGGCGGGTTCATCGAGTGGGAAGCCGGTTAATAAATCAAAACGGCTGCCATGTAATGAACATTTAATCGTGTCACCGTGAATACAACCATAGGATAGGGGGTAATCTTCGTGACCACATTGGTCGGCAAGTGCATAGATTAACCCGTGCGCTTCAGCTATGATAAATGCTTGTCCATTGACTTCGACTTGTTTGAATTGCCCCTCGGCAAGTTCATTGACCCAGGCGACTGCCACCATCTCTTTTTGAAGACGACTTAATGGCCATTCATCATCGGCATAGTCGTCATCATCATTGTCTAAATAGTCATCGTCGTCGTCATCATCATCGCGTTCTTGATCGGTGTTCATACACGCTCCTTTTAATGCAACCGATGCAGTGCGGCGCCAGAATCTAATACGGCACGAATACGATCAGCGGCATGGTTTAACGTGGTTTCACGGCGTAAATGCCATAAGATCAATGCGCCACCGAAGACTAAACTATCATAAGTTGGGCCGCGTTCACCGGCTAATGCGGCTTTACCGGCAGTGGCGGCGGCCTGCGCGGTGGCTTTGACATCAACGGCAACGGCGATTTCATCTCCCGGGCGAGTGGTGGTGGGTAAATTGTCGGGTAATGGCACGGTGCGGACGGATTGTTCAATACCCAAATCGGTTGGTTCAATATCAAATGATTGTTCCTCACCCATTTGCACATAATTAAAACAGGCGCCGGTTTGGCGTAATGATGGAATGATGCCGCCTTCAATACCGCGTACAATTAACGCCGAATCAAATCCGGCATGACGGGCTAATAACGCATAAATACGCGGGTAGGGTTTGTGGACATAACCGGTGACTAAATGCGTTTTACGCCGTCCGTGAATAGGACGGGCTAATACTTCAGTGGTGGTTAATATTTGCCGTTTAACGACCGCCTCGCGCAACGGAATTAAACTGTGCAACGCGGGGCTAAAAGCGCGTTGATCCACATAACTCCAACCAATTGACGGATCGGATAAACGTAGCGCGGCCGCGGCGGTATTTAAATCAATTGGAATGCCGGCCGCTTCTAATATATGGCGATGCGTGACGCCGAATTTGGGGCCAATTGCATCGCTGCCGTGTGTAATGGTGGGAACGCCGCATTCGGCTAATACAACGGGCAAAAAGGGCGCGGCGGGTAAACAGCGATTATAGCCATCATAGGGGTCGGCTAAATCCACCACTTCATCCACATCTGCAACGGCGGAGCCGGTCATGGCTTGAATGGCATCTAATACGCCGCGTTGTTCGTCATCGCTTTCGCGTTTCATGCGCAACGCAATTAAAAAGATGCCGGCTTGAATTGGATCAATTTGCCCGTTGAGAATGGCCATCATGCCATGATAGGCATCTTCGCGGGAAATGTTTTTAGATAATTCGGGGCCGGTGGCGATGCGTTGAATAATAGAACGCATGAGTTTTTGGGTGTCATTCATTATTAATCAGTCCGTGCTATGAAAGTGAATCAGGAACGACTATTGTCAGGGTTGATTGATGCGCATTCAAGCGCCATCGCGCCAACGGCGGGTGAGGTCGCCGTACACGTCCACGCGGCGGTCACGCAAAAATGGCCAGAGGCGGCGGACGTGTTCGGTACGGGCGAAGTCGAGCGTGGCGGTGACGATGGCGGGCTGGTCGCTCGACGCGGTGGCTAACACTTCGCCCTGCGCGCCGCACACGAAAGAATTGCCCCAAAAATCAATGCCTTCGCCCGCACCGCTCGGGTCGGATTCGTAACCGACGCGATTGCAGGCGGCGAGCGGCAGGCCGTTGGCGATGGCGTGGCCGCGCTGCACCGTGATCCAGGCGTCGAGTTGACGGCGCTGTTCGTCCGCCGTGTCGCGCCGATCCCAGCCGATGGCGGTCGGGTAAAGTAACAGGTCTGCGCCGCCGAGCGCCATTAACCGCGCCGCTTCGGGAAACCATTGATCCCAGCAGACTAGTACGCCCAGCCGCCCGACGCTGGTGGGAATCGGGCTACAATCGAGGTCGCCGGGCGTAAAATAGAATTTTTCATAAAAGCCCGGGTCGTCGGGGATGTGCAATTTGCGGTAGCGCCCCGCCAGCCGTCCGTCACTGTCTAACACGACGGCGGTGTTGTGGTACAGCCCGGCGGCGCGGCGCTCGAATAATGAACCGACGATGACTACGCCTAATTCGGCGGCTAATGCGCCCAGCCACGCGGTGCTGGGGCCGGGAATTGGCTCGGCGCGGTCGAATTCGGACGTCTGTTCCTGTTGGCAAAAGTACGCACCGGTGTGTAATTCTTGCAACAACATGAGTTGACTGCCCGCGGCGGCGGCGGCGCGAATTGCCCACTCGTGCGCGACTTGATTGGCAGCGCGACTTCCGTGATCGCAGTCTTGAATTAACGCTAATTGGCAAGTGGAGGATGGCGTGGTCATGGTTTTAATTCACAAGTGTATTCTGTTTAATACAATTTAGGTCACAGTGTTAATGATAAACGCTACCGAATTTGCGGCGCTCGTGCAAGCGGGTTATAACCGCATTCCAATTGTACACGAAATTCTGGCCGATTTAGATACGCCATTAAGTTGTTATTTAAAACTGGCCGATGCGCCCTATTCTTATTTATTAGAATCGGTGCAGGGCGGCGAAAAATGGGGGCGCTATTCCATTATTGGTTTGCCCAGCCGCACCGTGTTAAAAGTCTATGGCAACCGTATTCAAATCGAACGCGACGGCGTGTGTATTGAAACGGCCGACACGAATGATCCGCTGGATTGGATTGCGCAATTTCAACAACGTTTTCGCATTGCCCCGCAATTAAACATGCCGCGCTTTGCCGGTGGATTAGTGGGCTATTTTGGCTATGACACCGTGCGGTATATTGAACCGCGTTTGGGATCATGCCCGAATCCTGATCCGCTGGGCAATCCTGATATTTTACTCATGGTATCAGAAGATGTGGTGGTGTTTGATAATTTACGCGGGCGGCTGTATTTAATTGTGCATCTTGATCCAACTGCTGGCGATGATTTGAATAGCGGCACGCAGCGGATCAATGCGTTAATTGCCAAAATGCAGCGCGGCGCCCCGCGTCATCTTGATTCCACCAGTCATCAAGTGAATGAACACGATTTTATTTCGGGTTTCACACAAGATGGTTTTCAACAGGCGGTGGAACGTATTAAAAATTACATTCTCGCCGGTGATTGTATGCAGGTGGTGTTATCCCAACGCCTGTCTATTCCCTATCGCGCCCGGCCATTAGATTTATATCGGGCATTGCGCGGCTTAAATCCATCACCGTACATGTACTTTTTTAATCTCAATGGCTTTCATATCGTCGGCTCATCACCGGAGATTTTAACGCGATTAGAAGACAATCAGGTGACAGTGCGGCCAATTGCGGGAACGCGGCGGCGCGGGGCAAATGAAATAGAAGATGCGGCATTAGAACGTGAATTGCTCGCCGATCCAAAGGAATTGGCCGAGCATTTAATGTTAATTGATTTGGGACGGAATGATGTTGGGCGGGTGGCGCAGATTGGCACGGTGCAATTAACCGAGCGGATGGTGGTTGAGCGCTATTCACACGTTATGCACATTGTCTCGAATGTAATTGGTCAATTGCGCGCTGGATTAACCGCATTAGATGTATTACGCGCCACCTTTCCCGCCGGTACTGTTTCCGGTGCGCCAAAGGTGCGGGCGTTGGAAATTATTGATGAATTAGAACCAATTAAACGCGGGGTGTATTCCGGCGCCGTCGGCTATTTGGGATTTAATGGCAACATGGATACGGCTATTGCCATTCGCACGGCGGTTATTCAAGATGGAATGCTGCATATTCAAGCCGGCGCGGGAATTGTGGCGGATTCACAACCCGAATTAGAATGGCAGGAAACCTTGAATAAAGGGCGGGCGATTTTCCGTGCAGTGGCCGCGGCCGAGGCGGGGATTGAACGGCATGAGTTGTGATTAAATAGTCGGCTTGATAATTCCCACGCGCCACATTGCACCGATTGATCTTTCCCGCGCTCCGGTGTGAAAAAGATCAATCAATAATTTATAATCCAACTGCATAATTCCTGATGACAATCAGAATCAAGCTCATTATTGCACTGTGTTTATTAGTCGGGCTGCTTGGCATTGCCAACTTTTGAAACGCAAGCGATGGCGACAAAAGCGCACCGTAAAATTCGTGCTAAATCAGTCCGTGCAATGCTTGGTTATGCGTTTTATCGTTTTGGGCAACGTATTGAAACGGCTGCTCAACGCATTGGCAAAACGGTATTGCGCGTGAATGAAGCCTTTACATCGAAAACCGCCAGTTGGACAAGTGAAATTAAACAGATTGGTGGCGCGAAAACGATAACCAGCAATGGCATTACCGTTGATCTTGACATCAATGGAGCACGCGGGGTTTTCCTGCGTACGTTAGTAGATACACCCTCACTCAGAAATAGGTGTACATGTGTTGCTTATTGTGAGTTTTTGTAAGCAATAAGTCGCATAAATGTATCGGTTGATGAGAACAATGCGCGTCAAGTTGAATTAACTCTCAAGAGTTACGCAGTTCAAATGTTAACAGTTTGATTTTCAAAATAGCAGCGATTATTGTTTGCATGTAGTGTTTTATTTTATGATGGCTAGGTTTATTAAAAAGGAGACCACAATGCCGCGTGTTATGATTCCGCTTGCCAATGGTTGTGAAGAACTAGAAGCCGTCACGCTTATTGATTTATTACGGCGTGCTGAGATTGAAGTCGTGACTGTTGGTTTAGAAAACGGCGAAGTTGCAATGCCCATCACTGCCAGTCGTGGAACGCGCTTAATTCCCGATCAACCATTAGCAGCGGTCATCAATGATGATTTTGACATGATTATTTTACCGGGCGGCTTACCCGGCGCAGAGTATCTTGACCAGGATCCGCGTATTCATCAACTGCTTCAGCGTCATGCGGCGGCGGGTCATTACACTGCGGCTATTTGTGCCGCGCCCCGCGTATTAGCACACGCCGGTTTATTAAATGGACGTCATGCAACCGTCTATCCCAGCGCAATGACGGCGGCTAATTACCCGGATATTCATTTGCAATCCGATGCCGTAGTGGTTGATGGCAAAGTCATTACCTCACGCGGGCCGGGCACCGCAATGGATTTTGCATTAATGTTAATTGAGTTATTAGTCGGCGCGACGCAGCGGCAACGTGTGGAAGCGGGATTAGTGCGTGACTAATCAGTATTGGAGTATGCAATGAAAACGGCGGTACCAATTCTTATTTCTGTGCATATTCCTAAAACCGGCGGCACCAGTTTTCGTATGATTTTAGAGCAGCATTTTGGTTCACGGCTGCTATACGATTATCAAGATTATCCAATGGCACGGCGCAGTCCATTGCCACAATGGCGGGCGTTATTGGCAACGCGACAGGCAAAAACGCGCTTAATTAATTATGAATGTGTGCATGGACATTTCCTCGCGTATAAATACCATTTTATTCGCCCAGCCCGCCGTGCGATTTGGTTGCGTGATCCAATTGATCGGCTCGTATCGCGCTATCATCATTACCAACGTGACGTTGCGCAAGGAATACATTTAACGCCACAATACCAGCGGTTTATTCGCCGCCCGGATTTAACATTAGACGCCTTTGCGCGTATTAGTCAATTCCATAATGTCTATGCGCGTTTCCTGTGGGGTGAATCGCTGGAACGATTTGATTTTGTCGGTATTACCGAACGATTTGATTCGAGTTTGCGATTGTTTACTCGGTTATTTGAAATTGGTGATAATGCACAATTACACCCGCCGGCACACAATGTTAATCCGCATCATCAAGTCGCCAAGCCGTATGAATTACCGGCGCGTTTAAATGCGTATTTACGGCGCGTGAATGATCGTGACTTGCGTTTGTATGAACAAGCATTAGAACGCAATGCGGATTTAGCGCGCTGTTGATTATAAATCCTTTGTTCTATTATTTACCACACGATTACCACGTCTTCTCCGTTTCAATTGGCAATTGTGGCGCCGCCCGCTGCTGGTATTGATATAAAAACTTGCGCCGCAATAGCGCCGCTGGATCATCAGGAATACGGCGCAACCATTGTTCCGTCGCCTGCTGCATTTCACGTTGCGCGGTTGATAATGGCGTCAATTGTTCACCCGCCGTCCCATCATCATTCTTATTTTCAGCCTTATTATTTTCAGACGCGGCCGCTTGCTGGCGATAATCCGCAGCCGCTGCTTCTGTTTGAGTAGTATCATTCGGTGTTATTTGATCGGAATTGGCAGATTGCGGCGCTGCTGATTGCGTCTGATGCGGTTGATTTGAATGAGAGTCATTAGGTGATTTTTGCTCTGGAGCGGTCGCTGGATTAGACTGATTTGATTGATCTGTATTAGAATCGGGCGGATCAGTTTGATCAGCATCATTCGATTGGTCAGATTGATTGCGTTGGTTATTTGATTGGTCAGACTGATTGTTTTGATTGGATTTGTTCGGTTGGTTTGATTGATCTTGTTGATCAGATGTTTCTTGATTCTGTTGCTGATCTAATTGCCGTTGCACCAGATCACGATTATAACGTGCATCATCGAATTGCGGGTTTTGTGCCAACGCCGCATCATAGGCCGCAATCGCCGCATTTAATTCCCCCGCCTGCGCCAGTGCATTGCCGCGATTATACTGGTCAATTGCTGTTTTACCCGCTGCAAATGCCTGTGCCGCCGCGTGATATTGCCCCTGCCGATAATACACTGCACCGCGTTGTGATGGCGTATTTGCCAATGCTTGAGCGCGATTTAAATCTCCATTTTTTAATGCCGTATCCACTTGTTGATCGCGGCGCTGCCAAAGATCATTCCAAGTGAGTGCCTGCGCTGATGTCGGCATCATTGTCAATGTCATTATTAAAATGGGCGTCATCATAATTGAAAACAACCAACCCCGCCGAAATACCAATGCACCCAGCGGTAATAACCCCAGCGCCAACCACGCCCCCAATCCATACCAGGTTTCGGTATAACGCGCCGTTTGCTCGGGTAACGGCTGCGGAATCGGTTGGCGTGTAAGCGACAGGAGCGCGTTGATGTCCTGATCGGTGGTCGCCAGTGTTGCGTATACGCCACCGCCGCTGTCAGCCAGTGCTTGCAGGGCGGGTGAGTCGAGCGTGGCAAAAACTGCTTGATTATTAGGCGTTTGCACGTCAGGAACGGTGCCGCCGTTGCCGGTACCGACGCCGAGGACACTGGTGCGCACTCCGCCAGTGTGTAGCGTGGCGGCAACAGTGTGGGCGCGCTGGTCACCCGCGTCGTCGGTTACGAGGACGATGTCGCCGCGCTGGACGCCAGATTGTTTCAATAAATCAGCAGCTTGCATTAAGCCGAGATCGGGTCGGCTGCCGGCGACGGGCATGATGTCGGGCGATAAGCCGTCGAGCAGGGTGCGCACGGTTTCGACGTCGTCGCTCAGTGGTACAACGGTGAAGGCGGCGCCGGCGAATACCACCAAGCCGATTTGTCCGTCGCCGCTGCGGGCGAGTAGGTCGCGTACCTTATAGCGAGCGCGGTCGAGGCGCGTCGGAGTTAAATCGGTGGTGAGCATGGATTGTGATAAATCCAATACAATAATTCGGGCGGCGCCTTGCGTATGAATAACGGGTAATGGACGGCGTTCCCAAGTTGGATTGGCGAGTGATAAAACGGCAATGAACCAGCCAATGACAAGTAACCAAATTGCCGATGATAGGCGGCGTTGGTTAATCGCATTGGGTAATAGTAACTGTAAAAACTGTGGTTCGATGACCTGTTGCCAAGCCGTTGCGTTGGGAATGATGGCGCGGTGAATGTGCCACCATAACCATCCGCCGAGCGGGAGGATTGCGATTAACCACCAGGGATTAAGAAAATGAAAATTTTGCCACATAATTTGAAATAAAACTGTGTTGTGTAATGTGAAGTTAGTACCAATTTTCGGCTGTTCTCACTAATGCTTTTCGTCGAAAGATGCACAAAAAACATCTTTTGACAGGCGCAAAGAATTATAGAAATTCTGTTTAGAATATGTATAGATTGTTGGTTGAGTCGTTCGGGTTAGTCAACACCGAGCATAAACTGACGCAGATTGTGTAGGTTGGGTTGCCCGCCCACCGTGTCCCCGCTAAACATCACCAATCGGGCAACTCAACATTTCCCACCACCAATAAAAAAACCGCCCCCGATTGCGCGGCGACGGTTGGTTAATGTTAATTCCAATTTAATCAAGGGTTAATTAAATTCCTCCCTTTTGATTAAAGCCGCGCAATCCCCCTTTGTTAAAGAGGGGCTTTTCTTTTCTGATACTTTTTTTAAGCATTACTAAGCAAAGCTAAGTAATGATTACTGCCAATTCGCAGACTGGGGTGTATCTATCAAAGCGGGTAATAAAATATTACGCGCACCGACTGAATCACGATTAACCCACGAACTGGATAAAAGTAGAATAAACTTTGTTCCACCGATGTTTTTAACTTCACCAATCTTGACCGGTGTGCGGTGCAATTACGCTCTCTAGTTAACCGAGAATTTCCAGATCATCCGTCACTATTAAATTGGTATTTATTGAGGTATAGTAACCACTACTAAATGGAATCAACTGCCGGCTTGATTTAATCCATGTATTTTTGGCATTTTAGTTGTTTCTATTGATTGATTTATTTCGTTAATTGCCAACAATATGGGAAGATTGGTTGGTACAACTGTAACTGGTGCATGTGAAGCGATGAGCTGTTCAGTTTCTAAAATTTCTAATACCGCATGAATAACTTCACTATCTTGTTGGGCAATAGCATTGAGTGCAGCGCCAACAATTGCCGGACGAGTGGCGCCGGCTTCGGCCATTTGCTGTGAAACCTTCAATGCAGTTTGACTTTTAATTAACCCCACACGGTTTTCACCATCTTGTTTCATTGCGCTGGTGACTTGCACGAGACGTTTAACGACTTTTTCGGTGATGTTATCTACCATTTGCCGATCTGTAAAAGCAACTTTGCGAATATACACCGAACCTAATTGATAACCCCATTTTTCTGATAATGGAGAAACTGCCGCTCGCACCTTGCGACTTAATTGATGACGATCCTCTAACATTTTATCCATTTCCAAGTTGCTTAATGTTGAGATCGTCGAACTGGCAACATTCGCTTGCAATGAACCTTCTGGATTAGCATTGGCAAATAAATACGCAACTGGATCAGTGACGCGCATCTCATACCAAATGCCAACGCCCATCGGTGTCCCTTCTTCTGAATTAACCATTTGACTGCGTAAATAATACTGACGCAATGCGGTATTAACTAGATAACGCTTACCAAAAAAGGGAACAAACAACGCCCGAATTCCGAAGTGTGTAATTGGGAAACACAAGCCAGGATCATCTAACGTACCAATGACTTTGCCGAATAGAGTAAATACTTGCGCTTCACACTCGTTGACAATAGCATATAGACTTAATCCCTGCGCTAATTTTAATGCAATAGGAATCATAAAAAACCCGAATAAAAATGATAAACTTGTACTGAAAAGTGTTTCGGCATTCATAATGGTTAC
>NZ_JABVCQ010000030.1 GCF_014145225.1 Thiospirillum jenense | reverse complement strand
ATAAACCTTTATCCGTTTCACTTAAACTCAAGCTGTAGGAGAAGCACACATGGCGATTAGTTTGCAAAAGGGCGCTAATGTCAGTTTAACCAAAACTGACCCAGGATTAGTGAATGCGTTAATTGGATTAGGCTGGGATGCGCGTTCCACTGATGGTGCGGATTTCGATTTAGATTCCAGCATCTTTTTAGTTGGTGAATCGGGCAAGGTATTATCCGATGCGCATTTCGTGTTTTATAATCAAAAGACTTCACCAGATGGCGCCATTGTGCATTCGGGCGATAATTTAACTGGCGCGGGTGAAGGCGATGATGAATCTATTAGCGTCAATTTACCCGGCGTGGATGCCCAAATTCAGCGCATTGTGGTTGCCGTCACTATTCACGAAGCCGAAAGCCGAAAACAAAATTTTGGCATGGTGCGCAATGCGTTTATGCGGGTGGTGAATAAAGATAGCGATACCGAATTGGCCCGGTTTGATTTATCCGAAGATTACTCCACTGAAACTGCCATGATTTTTGGTGAGCTTTATCGCCATGGTGCCGAATGGAAATTCAAAGCCGTTGGTCAAGGATTTGCCGGCGGTTTAGGCGCATTAGCCAAAGATCATGGTGTCAATATTGGTTAAACTAAAGCGCACTGGAGCAAATAAATATGGCAATTAGTTTACAAAAAGGCGGCAATGTCAGTTTAACTAAAACTGATCCCGGCTTAATTAATGCAATAATTGGATTGGGTTGGGATGCCCGCACCACTGACGGCTCACCATTCGATTTGGATGTGAGCGTTTTTTTGGTTGGCGCGAATGAGAAAGTATTATCTGATGCGCACTTTATTTTTTATAATCAACGCACGTCACCTGATGGTGCGGTGGTTTATTCGGGTGATAATTTAACCGGCACGGGTGCGGGTGATGATGAAACTGTCATAATTAACTTGCCCGGTGTAGATGCGCAAATCCAACGCATTGTATTTGCTGTTACTATTCACGAAGCTGAAAGCCGGCGGCAAAATTTCGGCATGGTTCGCAATGCGTTCATGCGCATTCTTAATCAAGATAGCCAAACTGAATTAGCACGGTTTGATTTATCAGAAGACTATTCAATTGAAACCGCAATGGTGTTTGGTGAAATCTATCGCAGCGGTACTGAATGGAAATTCAAAGCCGTTGGACAAGGCTTCACCGGTGGATTAACCGCATTAGCTAAGGATCATGGTGTTAATATCGGTTAATTTCATTTGTTAATCATAATCGCCAGTGGTCTGTCATTCACTGGCGATTCACCATGATCTTGCATTGTTATGCCCATCTTCACTGTCACTGGCGAAATTGATCCATTTCTACATATTCACCTGCGCAAAGGCGAAAAAGTTTTTTGTGAATCCGGCGCAATGGTCATGTTAGAAGCCGTATTGCGCGTCAAAGGGCAATTACGCGGTGGAATTGGCCGTGCTTTATTACGCCGTTTAGCGAGTGATGAATCGCTCTTTCAACAAGAAATTGAAGCAATCGATGATGGCGATTGTCTATTAGCGCCAACTCTGCCGGGTTCAATTGAATTACTGCAAGTGACACCCACATCCGCTTATGTATTATCCGATGGCAGTTTTCTTGCCGCTGATATTGGCGTTGAAGTGCGTCCACAATTAAATACACTGGGCGGCGGTTTATTCGGCGGCACGGGTGGATTTATCATTATGAAAGCACGGGGTAACGGACAATTAGCTGTCTCTGGTTTTGGCGCAATCTTTACATTAGACATCAGCCCAGAACGTGAAACAGTTATTGATAATCATCATGTTGTCGCCTGGTCATCTGATTTGCATTATGAAGTCGGAATGCCGAATAGCGGGAGCGGCGGTTTTTTTGGCACATTAGTCAATTCTGTCACGTCGGGCGAGGGGCTTATTATTCGATTTCGCGGGCGCGGCAAAGTCGTAGTCTGCTCACGCAATCGATCTGTTTTCCGTCCACAACCGAGCGTTTAATTCTAAAACAGAGTCTTGAGGTAATAAAAAATGGCAATTAGTCTGCAAAAAGGTCAAAAGATTTCATTAGAAAAAGAGGCCGGAACAAGTCTCAACCATATCATTATGGGTTTAGGTTGGGATGCCGGTCAACGCAGTCAATCCGGTGGAATGTTTGGTGGTTTATTCAGCGGCGGTGGTGATAATAGCGTTGATTTAGATGCGTCCTGTTTATTATTTAATGAACAGGGGCAATTAGCAGATACCGTCTGGTTTCGGCAATTGCGCAGTCAAGACGGCAGCATTCAACATAGCGGCGATAATCGCACCGGTGAGGGCGAAGGGGATGATGAACAGATTCATGTTCAATTGTCGGCGATTCCAGCGCACATTAAAACGCTCATGTTCACCGTGAATAATTATACGGGGCAAGATTTTTCCCAAGTGGCAAATGCCTATTGTCGTATTATTAATGCGGCGAATAATCAGGAAGTGGCGCGCTATGATTTGAGTTGTCAAGGCGGGCATTCTGCAATGATTATGGCGAAAGTGTATCGGCATGGTGGCGAATGGAAAATGCACGCCATTGGTGACACGGGCCAGGGTAGAACGTTCGACCAATTGATGCCGCAAATCGCAGGTTATCTATAACGCTTGTTGATGATAGTAAATAAACAAAACAACATCTGCTGTCAATTAAAGTTGCACCAGTTTAGATGAGTGACAAATAGCAGTTTGTTATTGCTAAACATCACAGGTGCAACTTGTTTTTAAACACTGAGCCAATGCAGTTGTTTAATTGACCTGACAATAACGGTGATACACGTTTTTAATCAGCGTTGCTTCCAGCATAAAATGCGGATTGGCAATTTCTATCGTGGACGATAAATGCGGGCGATCTGCACGGCAAAACAGCGTGAGCGCATCAATTAGTGTCTCCGTTCCCCAATTGATACATTCCTGTATTAAAACATGACCGCCGGCGCGGCGAATTAATTCAGCATACAATTGACCGCTGACATTTTCAGCACGACAATGCGTATTAGGTTGGGTTTCATTCGCATCCGCCCAATTAGAATGGTGAATAAACGCTACCCCGGTTGTTTTTAATTTCGCCAGGATTTGTGGAATGTAAATTTCGTGGACATCCAAATCAGCATGGACGAGCGAATCGAATGAAAACACCAAATCGAAATGATGATCTGGCGCTGCCGCTAAACTCAATCCATCATTCACATCAAATTGAATGTGCGGTGGTTGCTGAATGAACGTGCGCTGACAATGCCCAATCACTTCATTGGCCATGTCAATCCCGTGATAGCCGCCGTGAATATGTCGCAATAAATGCCGCGTCCAGCGTCCATAACCGGGCGCGATTTCCAACACATGTTCAGCGGGCAAAAAGCGATGCAGACGCGGATATAATGACCCGAACCATTGTGCTTCGCTGCTGCCCCACGCTTCACTCCATTCTTCACCGCGTCCCTGCCAATCATAGCCACCATCCCAATAGGTTTTATTCCACGCCAGGTCGGGCATGTTGTCATTTCCTTTATTGTGCTAATCACATCTATTGCATTGACTAATGCTTAAGTTTTATTTAACCAACCGGGGTGTCTTCATGGGATTGCACTGGTCTAATATGCCGATAATGTGCCAATACCTTATCCACCGTATCACTCGCAACCACGCGCCCGTGTTCAATTAATACTGCCTTTTCGCACATATCACGAATTAAACGTTCTGAATGAGACGCTAATACAATAATAGCCGCTTTATTCCAAAACTCTTTTAAGCGCGCATTGGCTTTGGCCATAAAAGCGGCATCACCAGCGCTTAATCCTTCATCCAGTAATAAAATGTCCGGTTGAATAGCGGTTGACACGGCAAATCCCAAACGCATTCGCATTCCTAATGAATAGGTGCGCAGCGGTAAATTAAGAAAGTCACCTAACTCGGTGAATTCGGCAATGTCATGCGCTTGACGTTTTATTTCCCGTTTGGTCAAACCCAAATATAAACCGCGTAATAAGATGTTGTCATAACCAGTGGCTTCCATTTCCATTCCCAAGCCAATATCGAATAATGGCGCGACTTGACCGGCTATATTCACCTGACCTAATGCGGGTTCATAGATGCCAGCCAGAACGCGCAATAAGGTCGTTTTACCGGCGCCATTATGGCCAATTAACGCCACACGGTCGCCATGTTCAAAATTAAAGGTGACGTCTTCTAATGCTTGAACAATGGTGGTGCGTTTGGCGGTTGGTTCGGCACCAATCCGCCCACCGGTGCTGCTTGCCATTAAACGTTTTTTTAATGAACGGCCAGTGAGTTCATAGAGAGGAAAGCTGACGTGGACGTTGGTTAAATGAATATGCGCCATAAGCGGTTATTTAAATGAGAAGTGTCGCGGA
Organism: Thiospirillum jenense; assembly: GCF_014145225.1. Lineage (GTDB taxonomy): Bacteria > Pseudomonadota > Gammaproteobacteria > Chromatiales > Chromatiaceae > Thiospirillum > Thiospirillum jenense. The sequence goes on along the minus strand of NZ_JABVCQ010000030.1, from coordinate 37,662 downwards.
GCAGGAGTGAATAGAGAGCGGCGGGTGTGTTTTAATCAAATGTCTAGTCATTGGTTAAAACACGGCGCCATGCAATGGGTGAATTAAACCCAATACGCAATCCGCCAACGATAGACGGTATAAAACACTAATGTAATGAACCAGCCAACAATGGTAATGGACAGCACGGATAACCATTGTTCAGGTGTTGGTGCTTGCCCTAATAATGGGGAGCGTACGATTTCAACGAGGTGATAAAATGGATTACCGGTCATAATGAATTCGCGCCCCGTCAGCATCTCCGGCCGCCAAATAATCGGGGTTAAAAAGAATGCGAGTTGCACAACAGAGGCAATGATTTGTGGCACATCACGAAACCGCGCACCAATTAACCCGAATAAAACACCGATCCATAAACCATTAATGAGAACTGCCAACAGTCCCGGAATAATATAAAAGACATTCCAGCCCGGGTTAATGCTGAAAATTAAAGCCGTGATAATATAGACCCAGATATTGTGGGCGAAAATGATTAGATTTGTCCACAAGACGCGATAGACATGTAATGATAATGGCCCCGGCAATTGGCGAATTAATGATTCTGAAGCAATGAAACTGCGGGTGCCGTCGAGTATTAAACCCGAAATTAACCCCCAAACAGTAAAGCCCGCTGCGACATAGGGTAAATAATCACCAACCTCTTGACGTAAAATGCCGGCATATAATAAACCGAGGGCTAATACCATGACGCCGAGTGAAATGGTGAGCCAAAATGGCCCGAGCATTGAGCGCCGATAACGATCATGGATTTCTTGCATCCCCATTGTTGACCATAATTCAATACGCAGGAAACCATCAATTAAATCGGCTAATGCTTTGCGCAGGTTATGAATGGTCAGCCCAGTTTTGAGTTGTGCGATGAGCCAAAATCCAGTTTGATTTTTGAGAGATGTCAACACGATAGCGAATAACGGCAGATGGCCGGCGGGAAAAATGATGCGCGTATCATAACGCGAATAGTGCCGCAATGCGCAATCCAAGGTGTGGATTTAATCGAAATCGGCAGCAGCGCATTCACCAGCCCGTTGGATAGCCAAGATAGTCATCGAGGGCAGTGATGCGCGGGCGATACAGCGTTTCTAATACCCGGCGCAAGGTCGGGCGTAATGGTGCGCCGTTGCCGCTAAAAGATTTGCGGTGTAATTGCGCGGCTGGCAGGGTTATAAAATGCTCGGCATCTATTGCTAAGTGATGCGCTAAACGAATTAACAGCGCCCGCGGTTCTTGCACGACGCATTCATAACGTAATAATAATAACTGCTCGGGTGGAAAAATACTCTGCCAATGGCGCAGTGCTAATTCATAATCGCCGCGCAGCAATGATCCCTGTGAATGAAAGTGGTCTATAAACCATTGATCGCTGGCTTCGGTGATGGTCATTTCAGCCCGATTTAATGCCATTAACGCGGCTGACCAGGCCCGATCTATTGGATTTCTAATTAAATAAAACAGCCGTAGGTGCGGCGCGATTTGATAAATCTGCGTAATGATTGCGGGCGGTAAAAACGCATAGGCGGGCGTGATTTCGCCTTCGCGTTGGGTTGGGTGAGTGAATTGATTCAAATAGCGCGCAATGGCGGCATCGTCGGGTTGATGATTCCAAAAGTGCTGTTCTTTGCCATTGGGAAAGTGAATCTCTGGATGGGTGTTTAATTGCTCAAAGAGCCAAGTGGTGGCGGATTTTTGCGCCCCGATACCGAGGAAATGAAACACGGTTTAATGCCTCATCAGTGATTAACACGCATAAAAAAACCGGCTCGTGAGAGCCGGTTTCAACATCAATAATAACGCTGCCCTAAGTGATTAACCAGATAGCGTTATCATCACAACAATTAACGTGACCAGTTATACCCGTGATCCAACATTTGCGCATAGTTCAGCGTACGGCCTTCCTTAGCACGGTTCTTCATCACGAAGCCATACACTGGCAATCCCACGAATGGGTTGGCGCCTGGTGTACCTGACACCCCACTGAATTGCAGATCCATCCAACCATACAACGCATCAGCGTTACCCAACGCATCTTGCGCATCAAACCGCGCTGACATGATGGATTGCAACGGCGCATCTTCTTCATTGGTGGCGAAGCGAATGACGTTGGTTTCAAACTTCAATTCTGCCTGTGCCGAGCCACCTGGTGAGAAGATCGGGCTGTCGGCAATCGCACCACCTTCTTCACGATCAAAGATCGCGGAAGAGTAACGAATGGCTGACTTGGCAATACCATCACTGCCCACGGCCCACAAATTATTGAATGGCGCTAACCGCATACTGGAGGGTGTGGCGCGAGTGCCATCCGCCAACACGGCAGTGTAGTTGGCACGTTCGTCACGCGCTGTGGAGGAATTGTCCTGCGCACATGCCAACACATTCGCGCCATCATTCCGCCACGCATTGTTGTTCGCCTGCACAATATGGCAGAACTGGTCAACGTGGAAACCCTTCGTTGGGAAGTTGACAATCCAGTCAGTGTAGGCAGCGTTATCGGCGTTATCCGCCCATTCGTTGACCACACTCGCCCAAGTGAAACGGCTTTCCAGCAGATTCAACGAACGCGCATCCCACAACCCATTCGGCATGGTCGCAATGGTCGGCTCGAGGAAGTAGTCTGGTGATTGCGCCGTCACTAAGTTAGCGGACTGATTACCACATACCCGCCCCTGCGGCGCGGCTTGACTGTTACAGGCGACGGCATCCAGATGCAGTGCTTGCACACCGCCACCCTGACCATTGACGCTGTTAACAAATGAAATGTTGCCCTTCAACGGTGCGTAAGACATGACCGAACCGTAACCGCGGCCGCTGTAAAGACCTAATGAATTACGATAAGCGGGTGCGCCATGCTTTTGGTTACCAGTGAAGCTGGCACCTAATGCTGGGAACCCGGCGTTGCCATCAGCGACTGACATTGCCCGTGCGCGGGCGCAATCGCGTGGCATACCAGCGACATGCTTGGTCAAATAACCAATGCCATCGTCATCAGGTACCACAGTGCTAAAGTCAGTCATACAGGCGCCGTCTGAGCGACATTCACCGATGACCATCAGCTCAATGTAACCTTCAGCAAGACGTGAATTGTCCGTTGGCCCACCGTCTGCGTTGCCGCCGGAAAATGCCATTGCACTCAAAGGAACGCCTTCAGCAGGCAGGGCAGGCGTGGTGCAAGTCGTATCGTCGGTACGGAACACCGGCGCATCGCCTTCGTTCAAGCCGGGCGTCAGGTAGCCATTCCACACGTCATGCGGCGACATCATCACGTTAAAGTCAAGAATGTCACGGCTATTCTGGGCTTCGTGGAAACGCACCTTCACCAGCAACGCATTGTTCGTGACGTTGGTAAAATTGATTGCGGTAGTCCAGCCACCATTGGTGGTGTAATACGGGACGATCAGCACCTGACCGGTACCGGTCGGGGCAAAGCCAATCGGATCGCCCGGGGTTTGCGCCATCGCTGCCATCGGCACCGAAATCACCGCCACCGCCCCCAGCGCGGAGGCAATCGCTGTACTCAAGCGCGCCTTCTTCATCTGTGTCATCGTCATGTCTCCATTCATTACGGATTAAAAAAAGCTATGGCTTCTGGCTCGAATTCTCAGGAGCCATGCCGGGTATGGTAACTGATTGGGATTGGTGCCACCACTCCCCATCCCGTCGAATCCACCGTTCTTGAGCAAATCGTTCAGTGCGCGTCAAATGATCTGTTCCGTCAACGGGGAAACTGTAATCAAGCAAAAAACTCAGCATTGCAGTGTCGGGTGTTGGATACTGCACGGCAATTGGTTCAATGCCATGCCAAGTGACAAAGGGACCAAACTGGGCATGAAACGTTTTGGCATCAGTCTTGGCACGAAACTCTGGCGTCTCAAATGTGTATGCCCGATCAAAATCACTGGCAATGAGCGCCGCCCAACGAGCTTGCAGGCGCTTGACCAACTGTACCGAGGTGGCGTCAGTCGGTAGGTTAGGCGTTGGACGCGGTGGGCGTAGCTTATCCGCCTCTTTCGTGCTTAACCCGAAAGGGCCGAAACGTGGCTCGGACAGCTCCTCGGGAGTAAATTGCCGAGTAGGCTTGTCAGTGACTGATGTGTGTGGTTCGTGCAACACCGCCGGTGATTGCGCCGAATCAACCACATTATCCACTTTTTGCCCGACGGCAGATGAGGAAAATAGCGGAAAAAACAACAGGCAGACCATAACGGCGCGCTGGTGGTCACGCATCAACTCACACGCGGTGATAACGCGGCGTGACCATTGGATGATTGGGAAGTTAATCAACACGGGCGACAATTTCGCAACTCAAAAATGGTGAGGTTTAAAATGTTAGTAAAAATGTACCCGTACTCCATGCAACTGTCAACTTTTTCGCAAAAAAAATCGTTTTTTTCGCAACGTGACCGCAGTCACGACGACGTCAATAATCTGTGTCAATTTGTTTTAAGAAAAAGTGATATAAATTGATTACTTAGGTTAGAGTAATGTAACTAAATATCCCTGCTAACCTAACGCAAATTCGCCCGCCACCCCGTTAGCTGTTGTAAAATAGCGACGATTATTCATTCAGGCAACAGCCATGCCCACCCATACCGCAACGCGCCACCATTCAAGATCGCAGGTTCTGACCCATTGTATTGTTTTTGTATTATTATCAATGATTGTCACCACGAGTGACGCAATGGACTATCGCGTATTAGCAACTTATCCGCACGATGTACACGCCTTTACCCAGGGATTAATATTCGCGGATGGTCAATTATGGGAAAGTACCGGACGGTACGGTTATTCATCATTACGGCGTGTCGAATTAACCAGTGGTCAAGTATTGCAGTCAGTGCGGTTACCGGCCAATGTATTTGCCGAAGGACTTGCCCAGTGGGGTAATTGCTTAATCCAATTAACTTGGCGCGCTGGCATCGCATTAGTGTATGATCGTACCACCCTGAAGCAGATCACGCAATTCAATTATCAAGGTGAAGGTTGGGGATTAACCAGCGACGGGCAATATTTAATAATGAGTGACGGCACGGCGCAGTTGCGTTGGATTGATCCCGTTACCTATCAAAACACTGGGCAAATTGAAATACGCGATGGCAAAATGCCACTCACTCAGTTAAATGAACTAGAATATATTAACGGCGAGGTCTGGGCAAATGTGTATGGACGTGATGCGATTGTCCGAATTGATCCATTAAAGGGTACGGTGCGCGGTTGGTTGGATTTAACCACGCTCTATCCAAAAGAACGGCGCCCGCCAACCGCGGATGTGATGAATGGAATTGCCTATGATCCGGCCACGCAGCGGTTATTTGTGACCGGTAAATATTGGCCGCTGTTATTTGTCTTGGAGTTGATTCATAATTGACTGACACCGAATTAATATTGATTGTCTCCAAGCGCGGGTACAATCAACTTCACGCCCTCATCATTAAATCTGTTTTGTTAATCGCCCAGTAGTATTTGATTAGATCAATTAACTTTTCAATTGCTTTTTCGTCAGGATTTATTCGCCACATGCACTTTCATTTTCATCCCCCACGCCTCGGTTTTGTTCTGCGCACCATGATTGTTACAACGGTTGCAGTAATGATCGTTGGATTATTATATGGCGTGCATCTTGATCGGATTGTGCGGAATAAGTTTGAAGGCAAACGTTGGGCGCTACCGGCGCGGGTTTATGCGCGACCATTAGAATTATACGTCGGGCGGGTATTAACACCGGCGACGTTCATTGGTGAATTGCAACGCATTAAATACCGTACTACGCCAACAACGCCGCACCCTGGCACTTATCAACAACAAGGCGAGCAAATCACGTTTCACACGCACGGGTTTCAATTCTGGGATGGCACTGAACCGCCGTTATTATTAACCGTGCGATTTGCGAATAATGTCATTACAGAATTGCGGGATGCCACGACCAATCAAGAGGTGGCGCTGGTGCGTTTAGAACCGGCGTTAATTGCCAATATTTATCCCACGCATAATGAAGATCGGGTGTTATTGACGCGGCGGCAGTTGCCTGATTTATTAATTAAAACGTTGCTGGCCGTCGAAGATCGCAATTTTTATCAACACGTTGGATTAGACCCAAAAGGCATTGCGCGGGCGGCGTATAAGAATGTATTAGCCGGGCGCACGGTTGAAGGTGCCAGTACCTTGACGCAGCAGTTGGTGAAGAACTTTTATTTAACCCAACAGCGCACGTTGGAACGCAAATTTAATGAAGCCTACATGGCGCTGTTATTGGAACGGCGGTATAGTAAAGATGAGATTCTGACCGCTTATACCAATGAGATTTACATGGGGCAAGATGGTAATCGCGCCATTCACGGCTTTGGATTAGCCAGTCAATTTTATTTTGACCGCCCGCTGGCGGAATTGCGCAGTGCCGACATTGCATTATTGGTGGCAATGATTAAAGGGCCATCTGAGTTTAATCCGCGCCGTCATCCAGAAAAGGCATTAGCCCGCCGCAATTTGGTATTAGATTTAATGGTGTATTATCAAATTATTTCACCGGCGGAGGGTGAAATAGCGAAGGCGACTGCATTAGGCGTTCACGACGGCGGCGGGCGGCCGGTGGGTGATTATCCGGCGTTTATTCAATTGGTGCGGCGGCAATTACAGCGCGATTATCGAGAAGAGGATTTACGCTCGGAAGGGTTGCGGATTTTCACGACATTAGACCCGTTAATTCAAAGTCACGCCGAGCAGGTAATGAAACGTGAATTAACTGCGATTGAACAGCGCCAGCAATTGCCGCTGGGTGAATTAGAAACGGCAATGGTGATGACCTCGGTGGCGCAGGGTGAAGTATTAGCATTAGTCGGGGCGCGTAAGCCCGGTTATCAGGGATTTAATCGCGCATTGGATGCGGTGCGTTCAATTGGTTCGTTAATTAAACCGGTGATTTATTTGACGGCATTGGCACAGCCAGAGCGCTATTCATTGGTGACGAAATTGGACGATCAACCCGTCAAATTGCGCATCGGCGGTGAATTGTGGCAGCCGCAAAATTACGATCATCGTAGTCACGGCGCGGTGCCGCTGTATCGGGCGTTGGCGAAATCGTACAATTTGGCCACCGTCAATCTTGGGCTGGAATTGGGCATCGATCAAATCGCGCAAACGTTGAATCAACTCGGGGCGTTGCGCGAAATCCGCCCGGTGCCGGCGATGCTACTTGGTTCGGTATCGTTGACGCCGATTGAATTGGCGCAGGTGTATCAAACCATTGCGGCGGGCGGATTTCGGGCGCCGCTGCGGGCGATTCGGGATGTGCAGGACGCCGCCGGGCAGCCGTTAAACCGTTACCCGCTGGCGATTGAGTCGGTGGTCAGCCCAGCGGCGGCGTATCTGACGCAGTGGGCGCTGCGCCGCGTGGTGGCGGAAGGCACGGCGACCTGGTTGCAACAGCGCCTGCCGTCTGGCTTGACCGTCGCCGGTAAAACTGGCACGACCAATGAATTGCGTGACAGTTGGTTTGCCGGCTTTAGTGGCGATAAGGTGGCAGTGATCTGGGTTGGGTACGATAATAACCAGCCGACGCGCTTGACTGGCTCAACTGGTGCGCTGCGGCTGTGGGGTGAATTGATGGCGGAGTTGGATCATCAGCCGCTCGGTGAGGTGATGCCCGACGGCGTGGAATTAGCGAGCGTGTGTGGCTACGATCAACCCGTTCCGTTTGTCAGCGCTCATGCCGGGGTCGGCGTGAATTGCGGCAGTGCCAGCAAACCGCGCCCCGCGAGTCGGGAACGGGATGGTGCTGACGCGGCGGCGCGGGATAACGCGCCTCGTGACGCGGCGGCAGATGATGAGGTCGTGACGCCCCCACCACCGGCACCAATTACTCCGCCACCACCGCGTCGTGCCGCACCACCTGAAGAAAATGCGTTTATGCGTGATTTTTATGATCGTTGATTCATTGATCATGGCTAATAATCATTCACTCGCGTCGTGATTAATCATTAACGATGTGTCACCTTAACTGTGTCATTCCGCAATTCCAATGAACAAACTCGTCGCGTTATCAATCGTTTTATTATTCTCATTCGCGCTACAAGCCTGCGCCATTCCGCAACGTGCCAGTCCACCCGCCCCCATCATTGACGGGGCGCGCACTGATCCCAGTTCCCGCCGAGTACAGCGCGTACCGGTGCCGATTCCCACCCGACCGCCCGCCCCGGCCCCGCGTGAAGAAATCCGCCCAACGCAGGTGTTTGCTTACGCCCCGCCGGCGGATGACAATGAGACTATCCGCGAAGTCGCCCCGCCACCGGTGACAGCGCCAGCATCGCCACCGCCAGTGGTGGCATCACCCGTGCCACTGCCGGCCGCTGAATCACCGTCAACCACGCCGCCACCGTCGCCTGCCGCGACCGCCGCGCCGCCACAGACGAATCAAATCACGGCTAATCCACCGATTAATCAAACGGTTACACCACCCGTCGTGCCAGCACCGCCACCCGTTGCCCGTCCGGCACCACTCACGCTCCCGCCGCCGGTGTCCACACCAGCGGAGGCGCCACACTCGTCACTGCCGCAACCCGTCACGGTGCCGCATTTGGCCGCGCCGAAATTACCGCCCGCAATCAATGCGTTATCGCAACAAGCCGAGCGGCAGCGGTTGAATGGCGACCATGCCGGTGCGGCGGCGACGTTGGAACGGGCATTGCGTTTGCAGCCACAGGAGGCGTACTTGTGGAATCGGCTGGCGCGGGTGCGGTTGGAACAGGGCATGACCGCGCAAGCCAATACGCTGGCGGTACGGTCGAATTCCTTTGCGGGTCATCAAGCCGACCTCAAGCGCAACAATTGGTTGATGATTGCCACTGCCCGCCGGCAAAGTGGTGATGCGCAGGGTGCGACCGACGCCGAGCGGAAAGCCAACGGTGGTTAGTCGAGTTCCGTTGTTGTGACGGCGGCCACTGTACCCACCCCGCCGCCGTGGCCAAGTCAACTGGCGGCGCTGTTTGCTTCGGATGGCGCACTGGCGCAGCAGTTGCGCGGCTTCCGCGAGCGCCCGCAGCAACTCTCGATGGCGCAGACCATTGCCCAAATCATCACCGCTGAAACCAGTTTGATTTGCGAGGCGGGGACGGGGACGGGTAAAACGTTGGCGTATCTCGTCCCCGCCGTGCTGTCAAAACGTAAAGTGGTGCTGTCCACCGGGACGCGGGCGTTGCAGGATCAATTGTTTCGCCACGATTTACCGTTGGTGCTGGCGGCGCTGAACAGTGCCGCACGGGTGGCGTTACTCAAAGGGCGGAGCAATTATCTGTGCCAATATCGGCTGGAGCGGGCGCTCGGGCGGGCGGCGCGGTTGAATCGTGACCTGCGGGCGGATTTGAGCCGCGTGCGCGACTGGGCGCAGGTCACGACGAGCGGCGACATTGCCGAGTGTCAAATTGCCGAAAATGCGTCCGTGTGGCCGCTGGTGACTTCGACGCTCGATAATTGTTTGGCGCAGGATTGCCCGCGTCTCAACCGCTGTCATCCGCAAGCAGCGCGGCGGCAGGCGCAGGAGGCGGATATTGTGATCGTCAATCACCACCTGCTCTGCGCCAACTTTGCTTTGCAACTCAACCAGGTCGGGGCGGTGATTCCTGAGCCGCAATGTTGGATCATTGACGAGGCGCACCAGTTACCGGAAATCGCCATGCAGTTTTTTGGGCTGGCGCTGAGTACAAAACAAGTCCTTGATTTAACAGACGATTTAGTCACCGCCGCCGACAGTGAACACGATTTGATTGGCAGCGCGCCGGGGTTATCTGCCGCCGTGACCGCCTTGACCACCGCCGCGCACACGTTGCACCAAGCCTTTGCGAATGTGACCGGGCGGGTGGCGTGGCAAGATTTGGATGATCCCGAGCCGATTCTCCGCGTGCTGGCGCAGTTGGGTGAGGCATTGACGGCGGTGGCCGATTCGCTGACAGCGGTGGCGGGTCAAAACAAAGAGTGGGATCGCGGGCGGGAGCGGTGCGCGGATTTACTCAAACGGCTGGCGCGCCTCGCCGCACCGCCGAGTGAAGCCGATGCCGACTGGGTGCGCTGGGTGGACGTGCAAAATTGGGGGATGCGGTTGCACTTGACGCCGCTGGATGTTGCACCAATCTTTGCAGCATTGCGCGAGCAGGCGCCGGCGACGTGGATTTTGACCTCGGCGACCATGACCGTCGGTGGCAGTTTCGATCATTTTGCCCGTCAAATGGGCTGGGGGGCGGAGGTGCGCACCGCCAGTTGGGATAGCCCGTTTGATTACCCGCGTCAGGCGCTGTGGTTTTTACCACCCGACATGCCCGATCCGTCCACCGCGCAATACACTCAGCGCGTCGCCGTCATTGCGCGTGAATTAATCACCATTGCCCAGGGGCGCACGTTTTTATTATTCACCAGTCACCGTGCATTACGCGAAGTCGCCGCACAATTTGATACCCCGTCATTCGGTTATCCATTATTAATTCAAGGCAGCGCCCCGCGAGCGGCATTATTAGATCGCTTTCGTTCTTTGGGCAACGCGGTATTACTCGGCAGCACCAGTTTTTGGGAAGGCGTGGACGTGCGCGGCGAGGCGTTATCGTGCGTTATTATTGATAAACTGCCATTTGCAATGCCGGATGATCCGATTTTGCGGGCGAAAATTGCCGCGTTGCAACGTCAGGGTTTGAATCCGTTTTTAGAATATCAATTGCCGCACGCGGTGATTGCGCTAAAACAAGGGGCAGGGCGGTTAATTCGAGATGACACGGATCGCGGTTTATTTGTCGTGTGCGATCCGCGTTTATTAACTCGGCGATACGGAACCGCCTTTTTTAATAGTTTGCCGCCCATGACGCGCACTCAAGAACTCGCCGCCGTGCGCGCTTTTATGCAGCCGCCGGAGACATTAACGCCAGCGGTTAAACCAATTAAACGGCGGCGAGCGCGGACAATTAAAAAAACTGAGGATAATTGACTAACGCTGAATGATTTGCCAGTGCGGCCGCCGCCATCATCCAAATCGTGGCATTGCGCTTGCTTTAAATCCGTTGTCATTGACAAATGACCAGTCACACCCGCCGTTTATTGGCGATAATACGACATCGCAACAGGCAATTGTCATCTTGATAACCAAACAACTGCCCATTTAATTCTGACCAACGTGCATTGCCGATCATGTGGTCAACCCCGACATCACCGCAATAGGATTTATCATTTGTGCTATGAGCGCCACCACCGATAATTATGAACATTTGGTTAATGCCGAATACGAACACGGCTTTGTCACCGAGATTGAATCCGACACGCTGCCGCCTGGGTTGAATGAACAAGTCATTCGCACCATTTCCACCCGCAAACAAGAACCGGCGTTAATGACCGAGTGGCGATTAGCGGCCTATCGGCATTGGTGCGAGATGCCCGCGCCTAATTGGGCGGCCATTCAACACCCGCCAATTGATTTTCAAGCGATTTCTTATTTCTCCGCGCCGAAACAAACGCCCAAATTAAATAGTTTAGACGAAGTGGATCCGCGGTTATTAGACACCTATAATAAACTCGGTATTCCACTGGAAGAACAAAAAGTATTAGCGAATGTCGCGGTGGACGCCGTATTTGACAGCGTATCCGTTGCCACCACCTTTCGCAGTAAATTGGCCGAAGTCGGCGTTATCTTCTGTTCTATTTCCGAAGCCATCCGCGATCATACCGAATTAGTCATGCGTTATTTGGGGACCATTGTTCCACCAAGTGATAACTTTTATGCCGCACTCAATGCCGCCGTATTCACAGACGGCACCTTCGTTTATATTCCAAAACACACCCGTTGCCCAATGGAATTAAGCACCTATTTTCGGATTAACGCGGCCAAAACTGGGCAATTTGAACGCACCTTAATTATTGCCGATGAAGGCAGCTATGTGTCTTATTTGGAAGGTTGCACCGCGCCGCAACGTGATGAAAATCAACTCCATGCCGCAGTGGTTGAGTTAATTGCAATGGATGATGCCACCATTAAATACTCCACCGTGCAGAATTGGTATCCGGGTGATGAAAACGGCCGCGGCGGGATTTATAATTTCGTCACTAAACGCGGTGAATGTCGCGGCGCTCGATCAAAGATTTCTTGGACGCAAGTTGAAACCGGCTCGGCAATTACCTGGAAATATCCCAGTTGTATTCTGCGTGGTGATGATGCGATTGGTGAGTTTTATTCAGTAGCGGTCACTCGCGGCTGTCAACAAGCCGATACGGGAACAAAAATGATTCATTTGGGGCGGAATACGCGCTCGACAATTGTGTCAAAAGGAATCTCCGCCCAACGCGGTCAACAATCCTATCGGGGATTAGTGCGCATTGCCGCCAAAGCCGAACAAGCGCGCAATCATACCCAATGTGATTCATTATTGATTGGCGACCGCTGCGCCGCGCACACCTTTCCCTATATCGAAGTGAAAAATCCCACCGCTCGAATGGAACACGAAGCGACTACATCAAAAATTAGTGCCGATCAATTGTTTTATTGTCAATCACGCGGGCTATCAGAAGAAGATGCCGTGTCAATGATTGTCAATGGTTTTTGCAAACAGGTCTTTAATGAACTGCCAATGGAATTTGCCGTTGAAGCGCAAAAATTATTGAGTATTAGTCTGGAAGGGGCGGTTGGTTAACGCGGAATTATTTTGTGTCAGGAGTGAATGAAAAGATGTTGTCTATTAAAGGTTTGCGCGCTAATGTCGGCGATAAAGAAATCCTGCACGGGCTTGATTTAGAGATTGGTGCGGGTGAAATTCACGCCATTATGGGCCCAAATGGTTCGGGTAAAAGCACCCTTGCCCACGTTTTATCAGGACGCGATGGCTACACCGTCACGGCCGGCAGTGCCGAATTAAATGGCGTCAATTTATTAGCCCTCGAACCCGAACAGCGCGCCCACCTCGGTTTATTCCTCGCGTTTCAATATCCCGTTGAATTACCTGGCGTCAATAATACCTATTTTTTGAAAGCGGCATTAAATGCCATTCGGCGGGCGCGAGGTGAGTCTGAATATGATGCAGTCGCATTTATGCGCTTAATGAAAGAAAAGCTGCGCGTATTGCATCTTGACGAGAGTTTATTAAAACGGCCGGTCAATTTTGGCTTTTCAGGCGGCGAAAAGAAACGCAACGAAATTTTTCAAATGGCGTTATTAGAACCAAAACTTGCTATTCTCGATGAAACTGATTCGGGATTAGATATTGACGCATTGCGTATTGTTGCTGATGGTGTCAATGCCTGTCGCAGTCCCGAGCGGTCAATGATGGTCGTCACTCATTATCAACGCCTATTAGATTACATTCAACCCGATTATGTCCATGTCTTAGCGCACGGGCAGATTATTCGTTCCGGCGGAAAAGAACTCGCATTAGAATTAGAAGAACGCGGTTATGGGTGGATTGAACAAGTGACCGAGGTGGCGGCATGATGACGTCCGTTTCAAATAGCAATGCGTCAATTCATGCTATGCCCAATACTTGGCTATCAGCAGCGCCAAATCAGCTTGCCGGCAATCATATGACTGATATAAAACAAGCGCGTTCTGTGGCCTTGAAACAGGTATTAGAACGCGGCTTGCCAACTGTAAAAAACGAGGGGTGGCGCTATACGAGCCTGCGTTCATTACTAGCGCAAAACTTTATTTGTACGCCCAGTGATGATGTGCTAACTGTTAATGAAGAAGCGCACACGGCAATTGAAACAGCACTACAACCTGCGTTAGAGACTTATCGAGTTGTTTTAATTAATGGACGTTACGCACCGCAATGGTCCTATTTAGAAAATCTCCCAAGTGGTGTGCAGATTGATTCATTAAATGCTGTATTAAACCAGTCGCCGGCGCGGCTCGCTGCTGTATTCACGCAAATTGCTGATACGGCGCATTACCCCTTTACTGCATTAAATATTGCCAGCTGTGATGATGGACTGGTGATATTGATTGATGATGGAGTGACGCTGGAACGTCCAATTGAGTTATTGCATGTGTCCACTGGTTCTTTAAATCAATCAGTGACCCCGCCAATGATGCACCCGCATCATTGCATCCAGCTCGGTACAGGTGCGCAAGCGCAGTTAATTGAGCGGTTTGTCAGTATTGAAAATGCGGGGGTTTATTGCACCAACGCGGTATTAGAAATTGCATTATCACCGCGTGCAGTATTGCGTCATGCACGGTTACAATTAGAAAGTTTAAATGCTTTCCACATCACTGGATTGCATTTACAACAGGCGATAGGCAGCGATTACAGCGGAATTAACATTGGTATTGGTGGCGCCTGGTCACGCACTGATTTAATCACCCGTTTTATTGGTGAACAGGCGCATTGTGAACAACGCGGGTTGTATCTTGTTGGCGATCAACAAATCATGGATTATCATTTAGATATTGCGCATCAAGTGCCGAATTGTTCGAGTCAGGAGCAATTCAAAGGCATTCTGTATGGTCAAGGCAAAGCGGTATTTGATGGGCGAATTTTAGTTGCTGCGAATGCGCAACAGACTGACGCTAATATGACCAATAATAATTTATTATTATCACGCAATGCCGAAATAGATACCAAACCGCAATTAGAAATTTATGCGGATGATGTGAAATGCAGTCATGGTACGACCGTTGGGCAATTAGACCCGGACATGCTGTTTTATTTGCAATCACGCGGATTGACAAGGTCGCAAGCGCGCCAAATGCTCAGTCTTGGTTTTGCTGCCGATGTGCTGACGACATTGGCGCCAGAACAATTGCATGAACAGGTTATCAATCAAATAGAACGGCGGTTAGAAACTGCTACTTTTTGAATAGTTGAATTCGCTATCAGTTTGGTAGATATTTGACTAAGCGATTATACAATTTTGCGGAGAATTGACGGATGAACAGGCTTGCACGCTTTACAAATTATGGTGCCGAAAACAGCACAGAAGAGACATTGCAAGCAACTGTTGATATTGAACAGGTTGCACCAAAACCCACGCGTGAATTAATTATTACTTCACTGCGCTCGGTGTATGATCCAGAAATTCCAGTCAATATCTACGATCTGGGTTTGATTTATTCAATCCTGATTGCTAAAAACGGTGATGTTGCAATTGAAATGACTTTAACAGCACCAGGCTGTCCAGTGGCAGGTATGATGCCAGTTATGGTGAAGAATGCGGTACAACAGGTCGCGGGGGTTGGAGAAGTCGCGGTTGAATTGGTTTGGGATCCGCCTTGGAGTCAAGCTAATATGTCAGATGAGGCGCAATTGCAATTGGGCTTGTTGTAGTATGACGGGCAATTTTAATTCATTTTTAATCCCGCAAAACGCTATCATTCCGCACGATTGGATATGGCGAGTGCGCGGATTTTGATTAAAAATGTTTCGCTGACGAGCGCGGTATTGAAATATTGCGACCCTTCCAAGAGACTTGTCGGCGTACAAATGTGCGATATAATGATCGAATAAAAATGCTAATAAAAAATACCAACGAAGCGGGGTAAAATAACGCAGTTGTCACGCCGTAATTGCCCAAGCGCCGTAATAACCACCATAATTGCCCAACGTAGGCGATGTACGCAATTAACCCGGCAATCACCCACTGTGACCATCCCGTTATCATCCAGCCGCGTATTGCATCTAATGTAGTGATGCTGCCAGAAATCCATGCTGTGGTTAATAAAAACATGATCAAATCTGTCGTCAATACGCCTTGCGCTAAATTTTTTGTCCAACCATTTGCTAAATCACTGATTCCATGCGGATACATGCGAAATGCAATGACGCCATCGCCAATGAAATTATGAGTTGCAATGCCATGTTGATTAAACTGCCGCGCTAATGCGATGTCATCCACAATCTCCTGCCGCACCAATTGATGTCCACCAACGCGCAGATATAATTCACGGTCACAAATAATACAGGGGCCGAAACTGCCATTGGGTTTTATTCGTTCACCCAACAGAGTAAATGAACGTACACTCGCCATCATAATAATAAAAAAGAACGACGATAGTCGTTCATATAAATTGACCATTTGGTGATAGGGCTGTACAGAAACTAAACCACCGTATTGCTGATAAGTCGTCACTAAACGCCGCAGTCCATTCGGCACTAATGCAGTATCCGCGTCGAGAAAAATCAATAGATCACCCGTCGCGTACTGTGCGCCTTGCCAACACGCATAGGGTTTGCCAAGCCAATCATTCGGTAATTCCTCAATCATCACGGTCACTGCACCAGCGGCGCGGGCTAATTCAGCCGTTGCATCCGTTGAATGATCGTCTACGACAATCACCTCATAAGATTTATAATCCTGTATTTGTAGTGAAGCTAGTAACGGCGGCAGGCGTTGTTGTTCATTCCGCGCCGGAATGATGACCGACACTTTTTTAATCGTTCGCTGAATTGTACTATCAAGTATCATTGACGCCTTAATCAATGGCGGACAGGTATGTAACCGTCCAATAAAAATAAAAGCAGCGCTCCAAGGAATTAATAACCAGAGTAACTCTGCAATTGGTAACATGTTAAATAACTCAATTAGATGTTCGGTACGCTGTAATGACTTGATCGTAAAACGTCAATAATCGCTGTGCCAATACTGGCGCCGACCAAAGCTGCGCATATTGTCGCGCTTGTTGACTGAGTTCCGTACGCAGGGCTGAATCTTTTAATAACTTTACCGTTTGCGCCGCGAAATCTGCTTCATGCTCTTCGGCAATTAGACACCCGTGACCAATGTGTAATATTTCGCGGGTACCCATGACAGCTGTTGAAATAACCGGTGTGCCAAGTGCCATTGCTTCTAATAAAACAAGTCCTTGCGTTTCAGTGCGCGATGCAAATACAAATGCATCACCTGCACAATAGCAATCTTCTAAAGCACCATCACGCGATAAGTAGCCAACAAAGCAGGTATTTTCGCTTAACCCCAATCGGTGCGCTAAGTCTTTTAATGAAGATAATGCGGGTCCTTCTCCAGCGATCGCTAATAATACATTGGGAATTTCTTTTTTAACCATGCACAGCATTTTTAACAAAAAATCAATGTTTTTTTCAAATGCTAATCGTCCTACATGAACTAACAGTGGGCGATCTAAATCAATAGCATAGCGCTGGCGAAAGGCAATACCATTGCCGTGACCAAATTGGTTTAATTCAATACCAGTTGGAATGACCGCCGCATGTGTTTCAATTCGATAATCACGCAGTACATCGAGCATTGCTTGTGATGGGACAATTAAGCCATTCACTGTGTTGCATTGCGTACGAGAAAATCGTCGTGCTATCCAACGCAACCAGGCAGCGGGAATTAACGGCACATAATGATTCAAATACTGTTCAAAAAAAGTATGATAACTCTCCACAACTGGCAAATTAAAGCGCCGTGCTAAAGCGATACCCAAATAATGCGCAATAAATGGAGTATGAATATGCACAAGGTCAAATTGGCTAGAAGTTAATTGCTTATCGTACTGACGTAATTGTCGCCAACGCAACATTCGATCTTCAGGATCTAATGGAAGATAGCGCGATGCCATACGAATAACGGTAAATGGGTCAATAGTTTCACGACCATAATCAGGTGCAATTAAAGTAACATCATGTCCTCTGGTAATGAATTCACGCGCAAATGTTTGAATTGAAGTGGAAACGCCATTAACCCGGGGAAAATACACATCAGAAATCATTAAAACATTCATGGGTTAATTCAACCATATTGTTTTGAGTTGGCATAGTCTAGCAAATCATTCCGCACGTTGCTGGATACTTGCATATTTTTTCGACAGAGGCAAAATAGTCAAATTGTTATTTTCCAAAAGATCATATTGCAACTAAACCGTCATCTAATTGTCATTTTAGTTACATATTCTAGTTGCAAACTTGGGAGGGTAAATCCTAACTCAAACTGTACCATATTGGAGCAATAAATGAAAAAAACCCTCATTGCTACGACTGTCATCGCCGCGTTATCCATGTCAACGTATGCAAGCGCCCGCGATTCGATTTATATTGTCGGCTCATCCACTGTTTTTCCTTTTGCAACCGCCGTTGCTGAAAACTTTGGGCGCTCATCAAGTTTTAAGACGCCTAAAATTGAATCAACTGGTTCTGGTGGTGGTATGAAATTATTTTGCAGTGGCGTTGGTGTAGAACATCCCGATGTGACTAATTCATCACGGCGCATGAAGGAATCAGAATTTGAAAAATGTCAGGCAGCGGGTGTTAAAGAAATTGTCGAAGTGACTATTGGTTACGATGGTATTGCAATTGCTAACTCTAAAGAAGGCCCAGCATTAGATTTAACATTACGCGACGTCTTTTTAGCACTCGCTAAAGATGTGCCAGACCCCAGTGGTGAGACAAAACTTATCGCTAATCCGTATAAAACTTGGAAAGATGTCAATCCAGATTTGCCAAATGCACCAATTGAAGTGCTGGGGCCGCCCCCGACTTCTGGAACGCGTGATGCCTTTGCTGAATTGGCAATGGAAGGCGGTTGTAAAACCTTTGATTGGATTGCCGCCATTAAGAAAAAAGATGAGAAGAAATTTCAAGCAATTTGCCAAGCAGTTCGTGAAGATGGCGCTTATGTCGAGGCTGGAGAAAATGATAATTTAATTGTACAAAAATTAAATGCAAACCACGATGCATTAGGCATTTTTGGTTTTAGCTTCCTCGATCAGAATAGTGATAAAGTGCAAGGTTCAAAAATAGAGGGCGTGTCTCCAACCTTCGACAGCATTTCTAGTGGTGAATATCCGGTATCGCGTTCACTATATTTCTACGTCAAAAAAGCACATGTTGGCACTATTCCCGGCATTGAAGAATACGTTAAAGAATTCACTAGTGAAAAGGCCTGGGGGGCAGATGGTTATTTAGCTGATAAAGGGCTGATTTCATTACCTGATAACTTGCGGTCTCAAGTCGCAAAAAGCGCCCAAGCACTTGAACCCATGTCCAGCCCTAAATAACGATTAAAAATTAACTGGCCAAGATGACAAGTGTTCAAATAAAGTTGTTGTCTTGGCCTATGGGTTGTGTATTTGCAACCAGTTTTATTTACAGGATAAAGCGATGAATATATCGCTACTGCTGTTGGCTATTTTAGCCATGATGGTATTAGCATTTCAGGTAGGACGCAATCGTGCAGTCCGAGTCGTTGGTGGTCACAGTCATATCCGTCACCTACATTCATTACCAGCATATTACGGCTATTACGCAGCCCTGTGGGTTGGCATTCCTGCGTTATTATTAGTCTTATTGTGGATTGGATTACAAGAACGTGTTATCACGATATTGGTCGTTGAACAATTACCGCCCAGTTTAACTGTTGCATTATCTGATGGTCATTTAAGTCTGCTCATCAATGATATTAAAAATCTTGCCACTGGTAATATTACATCAGGGAAGATTACTTCCGAAATTCAAGCCGCAGCTGACCATTATCATCAGTTACAGTCATTTGCCAGTATTGGTCTATGGTCATTGGTGTTCTCTATTGCTGGGTTAGGAATGAGCATTGCATGGCATCGTACCCAACCTGCATTTCGAGCGCGCAATCGGGTTGAATCTATTCTTCTGCTGATTATGATTCTGTTTTCATCCTTAGCAATTCTAACCACGCTAGGAATCGTTTTATCAGTTTTATTCGAATCTATTCAATTTTTTCAAAAAATTTCTTGGACTGAATTCTTTTTTGGCATTCAATGGAGTCCGCAAATTGCGCTGCGCGCCGATCAAGTTGGCGCATCGGGTAGTTTCGGAGCGATTCCATTATTTACTGGCACGTTATTAATCTCCGGAATAGCGATGCTTGTCGCCGTGCCTATTGGATTGTTATCAGCAATTTATTTATCTGAATACGCCTCAACACGGGTACGCTCTATCGCCAAACCAATACTGGAAATACTTGCTGGTATTCCCACCGTTGTTTATGGTTTTTTTGCAGCTTTAACTGTCGCACCACTCATACGCGACTGGGGTGAAGCAATTGGATTAACCGTTGCTTCAGAGAGTGCATTGGCTGCTGGATTAGTCATGGGTGTTATGATTATTCCATTTGTTTCCTCATTATCAGACGATGTCATCAATGCTGTGCCACAATCAATGCGCGATGGTTCATACGCACTGGGTGCGACACAGTCGGAAACAGTAAGGCGCGTCATCTTTCCAGCCGCATTACCAGGCATCGTCGGTGGCGTGTTATTAGCTATTTCACGCGCTATTGGTGAAACCATGATTGTCGTCATGGCCGCCGGGTTAGCCGCCAATTTAACTGCTAATCCATTAGCAAGTGTCACGACAGTGACTGTACAAATTGTCACTTTATTAACTGGCGATCAAGAATTCGACAGCGCAAAAACATTAGCCGCATTCGCGTTAGGACTCACATTATTTGTCGTGACTTTAATGCTTAATGTCATTGCTTTGCACATTGTGCGCAAATACCGGGAACAGTATGAATAATACAGATGATTTGACTGCGCAATCTAACGTAGTGCTGCCTGAAACATCAAATCAATCTCCGCCGCGCCGGGCAATTGATATTGTTGATGCAAGTCTTAAACGGCGTTATGCCGCTGAACGACGGTTTCGTTTGTTCGGACTCAGTGCAGTTATTTTGGGGTTGTCATGCGTGGTCGTTTTATTCACGAGCATTATTGGTCAAGGATACACGGCATTTCAACAAACCTATATTGAATTGCCCGTCACATTTGATGTAGCAATGATTGACCCAAACGGGCGCTTAAAACAATCTGGGTTAACATCCTCTGATATTAATACTATTTTGGCAGATGTTAATTTCTTAAAAATAGCACGACAGGCATTAGAAAAGACATTTCCTTATGTAGAAGCGCGTCATCAAAAACGATTGCTTTACAGTTTATTAAGTTCTAATGCCACACAATTTTTACGCGATAAAGTTGCGGCTAATCCAACCATCATCGGCACTACTCAAACCCTCAAGTTATTAGCCGATGATGATGTAGATATGTTTATGAAAGGCCGATCAACGTCAATTAACACGTTAATGACACACGGACAAGCAACAGTTATACAGTCCAATCAGCGAGCGCAAATCATTTCTACGGGAGAGGATTTTGTCATTATTCGTAAACAGGTCAAAACCTTTTTAACTACTTCGGCACAGCAACAAGAACGTGCTATAACACGCATTCAAACAGCATTACTTGACATCGAAGCAGAGCGTACAGCGCGCCATCAAGCACAGCAGAACGCATTAGCTGCCGGACAAGCTGAACAAGCTGAACGGTTAATAGCCAATGATGCCGAATTATTAGCGCGTCATACACGCTTGAGTCGTGATTTATTAGCAGCACAAACAAAGGCGGCTGATTTTCGTGCACGAGCTGAGGCAACGCACGGCAATGAACTGCTTAATTCAAATATGCCTAGCTACTTTGTTAACATCAATGGTGGATTGGTAAAGGTTACTGAGGTTAAAAATAATACAATCAGTGGAGAAATTTTTGCCCCGTTTAATTCAAAGGTCGCAGCTACAGGCGGCGAGTGGAACATAATAGAATTTGCACAACCCGAGGCAGATCGGCGCTTAAAAGATAATCAAGTTGCATGGATATGGCAACTAAAACAACAAGAAATGATTGCGAAATATTTTAATACTTTATTTTTCATTAACAGCGCCTCACGCGAACCCGAACAGGCCGGCATTGCTGGGGCCTTAATGGGATCAATGTATACGTTATTATTAACCATGTTATTTTCATTTCCGATTGGGGTTGGGGCGGCGCTTTATTTAGAAGAATTCGCACCTAAAAACCGCTGGACTGATTTTATTGAAGTTAACATTAATAATCTTGCTGCCGTACCATCAGTCGTATTTGGCTTGTTGGGCTTGGCTGTCTTTATTAATTTTTTCGGTATTCCGCGTTCGACGCCATTAGTGGCAGCAATGGTGCTGACATTAATGACACTGCCAATTATCATTATTGCTGGGCGCGCTGCATTAAAGTCTGTCCCACCCTCTATTCGAGAAGCAGCGCTGGGCATTGGTGCATCGCCATTACAAACGCAATTGCATCATGTGTTACCATTAGCCATGCCCGGTATTTTAACGGGCAGTATTCTTGGGATGGCACATGCCTTAGGCGAAACGGCGCCGTTATTAATGATTGGTATGATTGCGTTTATTGTCGATATTCCGGGCGGTATTACCGATCCTGCCACCGTGTTACCAGTGCAAATCTTTTTATGGGCGGATAGTCCAGAACGTGGTTTTGTTGAACGCACGTCGGCAGCAATTTTAGTGCTACTATTGTTTTTATTCTTGATGAATTTAACAGCCGTATTATTACGGCGACGGTTTGAACGGCGCTGGTAAAATGGTTTTAATCCCAGCCAACCATATCGGTTATACTCCAAACTTTTATACAACTCGCATTGAGTTTTAATATGAATACTGCAGTACAGGTTGTTAATACTAGGATCGGCATTGTGACCGCGACTGATTTAGAACAAGATCAAAGTTTTACGCGCACACTGGGTGAAATTACCTCACCTAATGCACGAATGCAGTGTCGCAATATCAACGTATGGTATGCGAATAAGCAGGCAATTAAAGATGTGAGCCTTGATATTGGCAAACATGAAGTGGTGGCGATGATTGGCCCATCGGGTTGTGGTAAATCAACGTTTTTACGTTGTTTAAATCGTATGAATGACACCATTCCAATTGCGCGTGTCAACGGTTCTATTAAACTGGATGGTAAAGAGATTCTTGACCGCGGTATTGATGTTGTGCCATTGCGCGCTCAGGTCGGCATGGTATTTCAAAAACCCAATCCATTTCCCAAATCTATCTATGAAAACATTGCTTATGGCCCGCGTATTCATGGATTAACCACGAGCCGCACTGAATTGGATGAATTGGTAGAAATCAGTTTGCGGCGGGCGGGATTGTGGAATGAAGTGAAGGATCGCTTGAATCAAGCAGGCACGGGATTATCAGGTGGTCAACAACAGCGATTGTGTATTGCGCGCACCATTGCGGTGTCACCCGAAGTAATTTTAATGGATGAGCCGTGTTCGGCACTTGATCCAATTGCAACGGCAATTATTGAAGAGTTAATTGATGAATTGCGGGCGCATTACAGCATTGCAATTGTAACTCATTCAATGCAGCAGGCGGCACGGGTGTCACAACGCACGGCATATTTTCATTTAGGTGATTTAGTCGAAGTTGGACCGACTGAGCAAATCTTTAATCAACCACAACACAAGTTGACTGAAGATTACATTACCGGTCGCTTTGGTTAAACGCGAACAGTTATTTAATGATTTTTATGGCGGTTTATACCAAATAATTGGTTTGCTGAAGCGTTGCGCGAATGCAGGCGGGATGACACGGTGACTAATCCACAATAACGCTTGGTAATACACTACATCCACCATATCTAATGAACTCAATTGGTGTAAATTGCTAGGTAAGTCGCCCGTGCGGCCATTGGCATGGTGCCGCCACCAATTATCACTACCGTTTTCTTGAATGAGTGCAACGGGGTGTTTGTTAACCATTGCGGCGCTGGCTTGTCGCAATGCCGTTGTCTCTGCTTCCACGCGCCAACCTAATTCCTGTCCTAATAAATCCACTGCTAATGTCAATTGACAATCCGAGGCGGTTGTTATGACTGCTGTTGCATTCAAAAGCTGTGCTAAATGTGCGGCGAGCGCATTGCCGCCGCCTAAATGACCGCTGAGAATGGGAACGACAAATTGCCCCGTTTGATCTAATACTATGACGGCTGGATCGTGATATTTATCTATTAAATACGGGGCAATAAGTCGCACGACTGCACCAATGGCTAGAATGGCAACAATGGCATGACGTGATTGATTTGTGGGCGGTTTGGTAAATAACGTTGGCATTAAATCACGCAAGCATCCGTGATACCAGGTGGTTGGTGGCAAGTGGGCGGGTGTAATGATGCTGGTTAATTGCGCAGGAGCGTACAACTGCATAGTTGGCAGTTGTGCATATAAACGCTGGGTTAATTGCACACCGGTTGTAGTGGTGGTTAATACTTTCAAATGTGGCGGGTAATACATTTAAATTTCATCGTGGCTCGGTATCAATGCTTTAATTGCTTAACGTATTATCAACACAATGTTATCCTTTGTAAATTTCTTCTGCTTTTGCCCAATAGTTTTCAACTGGAAATATACACACCTGAATCAGGTTTTCGAAATTTTAGAGCAAAAGATTGGCAAAGAACCAATTAGGTGGCATCATTTCGCGATGATTGATTACACTCTAACGATAAAAGGTATTGCAGCATATTTGTTATTAACATATTCTTGTAGCCAAGAAGCAGAGACGTCAATACAGCGTTGAATACTTCTCAACGAAGTACGCTCTAATAATAACCGATCAACTCGCTCTTTTGTTTCCTAACTAATTGCCGTTTTGCTTGGATTTAAAACAAATTGGCGCCCACATGCTTTACAGCAATAAATTGGTTTATTTAAGCGGTTAAACCCGTTTTCATGCAAATTGTTAATACGATGCGGGAATTAGAACGCCCACCAATTTATCACAATTAGATCAACTGACAACCTTGTTATTTCAAGTGCGGCGAGAAACCTCGTTATCATTTGATTGATCGTTCCCACGCTCCAGGGTAGAAACACACTCTTGCTTGAAAAATCAATCCATTAGAATTTGAAATGCGTAACGAGTTTCCGCCCAATACGCGGTGGCACTGAATGCAGCGCCGGTGGTTGAATACGCGCAAAAGTGCGATGTGGATATTTATAGCGATAATAACTGTCACTTTCATGCGGTTTAATTGGTAATTGAAACGGATCAAACGGCACAGGTTTTAATTCTAACCAACGATGAATACCAGTCATTACCACCACCGGTTGTTCTATTAATTCCTCAAAGATCACATAATACAACTGCTGCTGCCATTGTTCCGGCACATCCTGCAAAGCTTCAATCGCTTTTAATGGCGCACCTAATAGCCCGTCACTAGCGAGCAATTTATCTGCGCGGGCATAACGCGATAAATGCGCTAAATGATCGGGAAAGTCTAACAACCGGGTTTTGGGATGTTGTGCTTCAATTGATCCGAGGATTTGACCCAATTCACGAATACACACCAACATCCGAAAATTCGGATCAACTGCCTGTACAGTTTCAATTTGTGCTAACCAACCGCGATTCTTATCCACTGCCCAATGCTTGTTTGTTTTTTAAAACCAACCACTTATAAAACCGCGCCATGCGTCCAATAAACGGGCATAAGTCAATTCAAAATCAACATCCAATTGTGCTAATAAAAACTCATTGTCACTCCACTGGTGACGCAATTGTATTAATAGTGGACATAACGGCGAACTGTGACCGCTGCTGTCAATATCAGGATGCAACCCTAATAATTGACAAAGCAAAATTGAACCGGCGCGTGGTAAGCCAGTAACGTGTAATAAATGTGGTGTTGCATTCAATACTATTACCATTTATCAGCAGTGAATTTTAGACTATAGTATAATCAATTCAACATAAAATACCTGTCAAAAAGGGCATAGCTACTTGATTTTGATTACTGTACTGCGATCAAATTATTTGGGATCAGCTTATACATGCCGAAACATGAATAATAATTATAAAGAATGTATTTGATCGTTTCCACGCGCCCGCATGAGAACACTCACTTCAATTAGTGGCTTAACTATCCAACTACATAACTTTTAAATTCAATTGATTATTTAAATCACTTCGGAATCAATAACCACTGCCAGTGGTAAATCACGCTCAATAGACTTGCGCATTAACGTCGCATCATTCATCACCCAAATGGCGTCACATTGCCGCAACATATTTAATTCCCGCCCCCGCCGTTGGGTGAATTGCGCACAGTCCGTATCGCTCACTTCGGTATTGATTAAACTACATTCCAACGGCGTGTTATACATCAAAACCAGCCGCACTTGTGGCGTTAATTGTTTAATCAGCGGTAGTTGCGCCGCCGCGTGATCTAATCCCAACAACATGATTTGATTCAATACGGCGCCAAACTGCACCAGCGCATCACTGAGTGACATGACCTGCGGCGCCGTGAGTAATTCAATGCCGCGCTGTTGCAATACAAACTGCTCTGTTGCAGAAGTGTTTTCAGGATTCCAACCCACCACGCTAACATGCGTATTAGCTGCAATATCGCAATTAATTAACATATTTACCCAGCCAGTGAGTGCTGGATCAATGCTGACCAATACCCAGCGTTGAATAAAAGGATCATAAATAAAGGGAATAGCGTCACCCGTTAACGGCCGTTGCATGGTGCGGTCTGACCAATAGCGCGTTAATAATTGTTGCTCAGTATTTGTGAATACAGGCTGCCCAGTTGTTGGTTGCCGACTATGCGCTGATAATCGCTGCACCACTGCCGCCGGTTGATACCACACCTGCCATTCGGTATTATCAAAACAAAGACTTAATGCCGCTACCGCTGCATCGGGCGAAATAAAACACGCCTGAAAACCACCCGCCGATATGAATTGCACTCGCGGTATTAACACGCATCCCCAGGGCGCGACATCTAATTGACGCAAATAATTAAATGTTGAGCGCAGTGGATCATCACCACGCCCGGCATACCATAAATCACCATCGCGCCATAGCACAGCGCCAGCGGCTAATAAGGGACCGTCGGCATAACATAATTTTGCCGTGATCATGCCAATGTGTGCATGGTTTGGCGGATGTTGAATTGCATTAAACAGGTGTTGCAACGTGGCCGGTTGCAATTGACTACTGGCATCTAACCATAATAAATATTGCCCAGTGGTATTGGTCACACAGTGATTTGCCCATTGCCACAGTGTTAATTCAGATTGGAATGGATAACAATGAACATTGGGTAAATTGAAACCTTGACAAAACTGTGCAGCGGTGTGTGCGGCGTCATCTAATACATGCACCGTGCAATTCAGACCGGCATGAATGGCACTGGTCAACAACGCATCAAGACAATCAGCTAACCAATGTGCATTATCTGTTGGTGATAATAGTGGTAATAGAATAAACGCGGTCAATTCATCTGGCGCGGTTGTGGCAAGGGGGGGAATTAAAACCGACTCATTTTGAGCTATTGGCGGGGAAATGACGGCGGGATTAGTCAGTGGCTGTAATCGAATTGATTTGAACCGCATTAACCAGCGCCGCGCTCGCCGGCTGAATGGTTGCCGTTGATTGAATTGCCAAGTATTTAATTGCTGCCACAGGTGGCGTGGGCGGCGCACATCATTTGTGAATTGCTGACACTGCGCAGTGAATTGCAACCATTGATGCCACCAGCGCACGACCTGGCTGGTTTCTAATGCGTTCAATGCCACTTGCGCGGCGTGGCGTTCTCGTTCTAATAACGCGACGTATTCGGCATGAGCATGGCGTTGATGCGCTAATTCCCGCGTTAATAATGAATAATCCCGCTCGACTTGACGCAATCGCATTCGCAAAGCGCGCCGATCCCATTCGGCATCACCCAGGGCTAATTCAATTTCCGGCACTCGCCGTGCCAATTCAGGTTTATATTGCCAATGCTGATAATCCAGCACAGCCGAATACAACTCTGATAATGATAACGGCGGAGTGATTTGCGCCGGGGTTAAATGAAATGCAGTTGGCGGCCAGTAATCATAATGCGCAAATTTGATTTGCCGATCATTTAATAAAACTGACGTTGCATGAAAATGTGTATTGGAATCTATTTGCACAGATGTATTTGTTGACGCAGACGTTTGTATGAGTGTATTAATAGTGCTTGACTGGTCAAGTTGCGCCGCCGCTAATAACTGCGCATTCCAATCTTCAATTGCGCTATCCAATGGCAATAAGTGCGCGAGTGGATAATTTGCCAGCCGTTCAATAAATGCACCCAATGCCGTTGCAACAATAGGTAATCCCGTCTGCAATGCCGCTGATAATGTATAAGAAAAGGTCTCAGGGATTTGCGCGGGAAATAAAAAAACATCCGCCCGTTCTAATGCAATTAACGCCATTAAATCGCGTTCTTCATAGCTACCCGTCACTTGCAATGGCACGGCCGGCCAGGTTTGCGGTAATGGTTCAGCCGGCCCGATGACGCGAAAAAACAACGGTTGCTGGTGTTGTTGCGCAAATAACGCACATTGATAAACCAAATCCCGCCCTTTGGGTTGCGATAATCCACCTAAAATCAACACTTTAACGCACTGAGCAGCGGTCAGATGCGCATGTTGATTGGGCAACGGTGGGCGTGGGTGCGGCGCCACTGTGCAATGTAACGTCGGCCAATACCGCTGTAGCCGCGACGCAACATCCTGCGACGGGCAAATCACCCGCGTCGCCTGCGCCAACCACGCCTGCCAACGCTGCCGCCAATTGGTGATCGAAAACGGCGTCCAGTGCGCAAATGCCTGCGGCGGCCGATCCGCTAAACACTTGTCACACAACGAAATTTCTGGCTCACCACAGTAGCGCCCGGCGGCAGTCAGCAGATGAATATGCGGACAAATCACCATGTAATCGTGAATGGTAACATCATACGGTAACGCTAAATCGTCCGCCAATGCCAACACCCGCTCGGGCAAACCGACGACCTGATGATAGTGCAGGCGCGCAACACCCAGGTCGCGCAGTCGCGCCAACGTAACAGTATCAGCGTCACTACCGCGCTCGCCGAGGTGCAAATAACAACAAAACTCCTCGCGCTCATCCTGCCAACGCACCTGTTGCGTCGCGCCGTGATACGGTGATAACGTTAAAATTAGCGCCTGCCCGCGTGACAATTCTGCCACTTCTGCAACGTGCCGCTCGACCCCACCGCCACCGTTGTGGGTGATAAACAACACAACAGACTGTGTTGCATTTGTAATACGAGCGAGGTCAAGTCGCCGCCGCAACTGCCGTGCTGGATCGCGTTGAAACCATTCCGCCACTTGGCGCTGAAAATCGGGAAAATTGGCGTCAATCTGAGCTTGTGCAGCGATTTTGCGCGTGTTTGCGACCTCATTACCAAACGAAACGCTGCCATGATGCGCGACAAACACGTCGGCGGCGAGCAGGTGACGGAAGCCTAACTGACTGGCACGCAAGCAAAATTCGACTTCTTCGCCATAGCCGTGACCAAATTGCGCAGTGTCGAATTCGCCGACCTGATCGAGACAAACGCGGCGAATTAGTAGGCAAAAACCCACACCAACGGGTAAATCTACCGTGCAACCGGCGTTGACTGTTGCGGCAAAGTGGTCTAGTTGTTTTAATCCAACAAGGTCAGTGGTTGACGCACCCGGCCACGGGTTGTCGCGGGTGACGTGGGGGTAACTGCATACGCTGCCGGCGTTGCTAAAAGGTGTCACTGTGCCAACGCACTGTTGCGAATGAGCCGCAGCGACGAGCCGATCTAACCAGTCGTGCGCAACAGCTGTGTCGCTGTTAAGTAACACCACGTCTGATTTTGGATACAGTGCCATGCCTAAGTTGACGGCGGCGACAAAGCCGCGATTAATTGGCTGGCGGATCAAGTGGATACGCCCTGCGGCTGCGAGTTGGTCAAGCCAAATACGCAATGCTGGCTCGGGGCTGGCGTCATCAATGACAACGAGTTGGTAGGGGGTGCGGGACGTGGCGGCGAGAATGCTGGTTAAACAACAACATGTTTCATCTATACCACGATAGACCGGCACGATGACGGCAATGGGAGAAACGGGGGCTGACATGATTTGGAATGTAACCGCGATTGAATTGATTGCAGGATTAACCCGGGTTGAATTGGGCATTCAAAATGGCGCCGTTGATTATGAATGCGGTTAAACAGCGTTTTTACCACGCTGGTGCATTAAAAGCTGTTTTAATTCTACCTAGCGTGTGAGTTTTTAATTGCTGCAAGCAGCGGGTTAATCACTTTTGCACCACGCCCACAATCCCGCTGTCGTCCACTACAATTAACGCTGTGATGCGCCGTGCCGCCATGAGTTCAATTGCGACATTCATACGACTATCTGCACCAATCACAATAGGATTGGGCGTCATCATATTGCCGGCGGTGAGACTAAAGAATTGCTCACGATTGCATTGCACTGCCCGGCGCAGGTCGCCATCGGTAATGATGCCCAGCGGGTTTATTCGATCAATTGTGACAATTGCCAATCCCAGCCGCGCATGAGTAATGCAATTAACCACCGCTTCGGCACAGGTGGTTGGTAATACAAATGGCAATTCATGTTGACGCATTTCATCACGCACTAATGCTAATAAACGTCGCCCAAGCGCTCCGCCCGGATGTAAGCGGGCGAAATGATGCGGTTGAAAATTACGCGCTCGCATCAATGCGACTGCAATTGCATCGCCCATTGCCAATGTCGCAGTGGTGGATGCGGTCGGTGCTAATTGTAAGGGGCAAGCTTCTTGTTCCACGCACACTGATAATGAATAGGTGACTTGTTGCGCTAAGGTCGAGCGATGATTGCCAGTTAATGCAATAGTGCTATTGCCGTTGTCGCGTAAAAAGGGTAATAAGCGTAATAATTCTTCCGCCTCGCCAGAATAAGAAATGGCAATCAAAATGTCATGCGATTCGACCATGCCTAAATCGCCGTGATAGGCTTCGGCGGGGTGCATAAAAAAGGCGGGCGTGCCAGTGCTGGCAAGGGTTGCGGCGATTTTCTTACCAATGATGCCGGATTTTCCAATCCCACAGACAATCACGCGGCCATGACTGGTTAAAATGGCTTCAATGGCGGCGGTGAATTGATAATCGAGTCGGTCGGTTAATCCTGCAACAGCGGCAGCTTCAATTGTAAAAACATCGCGGGCAATTGCAGTGTAATCCAACATGATAGGGTATTTTTAATGCAAGATAATAAAAAATAGGGCAGGAAAATAATTATTCAACAGGCAGCATGTGCTGTATTGACGTGGATACAAAAGCAGCTTTTTTAAATACTTTTTGATGCAGCGGTAAATCACTGCGGCGATGCTCATCAATCATCTCGCGCACTGTCACCAATTGAATGGCTGGATAATCCCGATGCAATAATTCGTGATGATAATAGCCGGCCGCCATTGCATCCTCGTGCATTGCTTTAGTGGGTTCTTCAAGCGTAATAAAAATCCCCATGACTGCATTTTCGCGTGCCATATCACCGCGCAATGCCGCAACGTCAGTGCGCTTCACTTTACCCGATTTGACTTGTATAACCACGCGGGCAAGTGCTTTATCGCCTTTACCAGTAACGATGTAAGCCATGCCGTCAATACCTTTGTCCGCGCCTTTTTTATCATCAATGATGGCATGGTGATTGGTATAGGTTAATACTGCCCATTTTTCAAACTCTTTCCGCAAGCGATCATCTTTTTTATTTGCCAAAGCGCGTGCAGATTCCATATCACGCGGAATGCCGCCCAACGTGATTTGATTTAATACTTCAGTACCAAAGCTATCTTCAAGACGCCCGAGGATAATTGCAATGCTTTGATAGGTAATGTCAATACCAATCCATTGGCGATTTAATCTCTGGGCAACGGCGATGGTGGTGCCGCAACCGCAATACGCATCTAATACTACGTCACCTTCATTGCTGCTGGCTTGAATGATGCGTTCTAATAAAGTTTCAGGTTTTTGGGTGGGATAGCTGAACGCATCTTTACCTTGAGAGTTAATTGGCAATATGTCGTTCCAAACATTAGTTAGAACAGCACCTTTCATTTCATCTAAATAACGTTTATAGGCAGGAATCTTTCCTTTGGGCGGTATTTCTATTCTATTTTCATTTAGCCATTGCAGCGCCCTACTTTCCGGCATTCGCCAACCATTCGGTGGTGGTGAGCAACCGAGTAAAATATAAAAATAACCGGCGCTACCTTTTGGTTTAACTAGATTATCATACCTAAATTTTCGTCCAAATTCATCTGTATTTGTATAATGAGACGTGACGTAATTTTCATCATACTCAGCATATCCTTTATTCCATTGATATTGATTAGATTTAACATAAAACAAAACAGAATCGCTGACTTTAGCATAGCGTTTTGCATCACTGTGTGCTGAGGTTCTTTTCCACACAATCTCATTCAAATAGTCCCCACCGCGTGGACAAAAGATACTGTCCAATATGAGCTTGAGATAATGGCTACAGGTTGGATCACAATGCAAATAAAAACTCCCGGTTGGTTTTAAGACACGCCAAATCTCATTAACCCGCTGCGTCATACTAATTAAATACGCCAGCAACCCGCTCATGCCTAACACCGCTCGCAATCCATTAATCAATTCAATAGTTTGGCGCGTGTAACTGCTTTGGTTATTTTGAGTAATATCACGCAGTCCGAGATCGGCTAATTGATTCCATGTCCAAGTATCAATAAACATCTGCGCTTGCGCCGTGTCTTCCTTGCCTATGTTGTTATAAATCTGGAAATAATTCCGCTTGGAATTAAACGGCGGATCAATGTAGCATAAATCCACGCTCTCATCTTTGAGTTTATGCCGCAGCACATCAAGATTATCGCCATAAAAGAGTTGATTCATGTTCACTAACGCCACGAGTGAATCACCGCATTACCCGAATTAAAACTGCTTCTTTAGGGTTCGCACTTTACGCCTAAAATCATTCGTGACATTGGCAACATCACTATCACTGGCAATAACTCGTGGAGTTAAAACCACAACTAATTCGGTGCGTTCTGCTTTACGCGCTGTTTTGCCAAATAATCCGCCAACGAATGGCGCACGATATAAACCTGGCAGCCCTGATTTATTATCTTCGCGGTTATCTTGAATTAACCCACCTAATACCACTGCTTGATTAGAACGCACTGCAACATTACTGGTAATATTACGGGTGCTAAAAGTGGGCGAATCTAATGCACCACTTTCTTCAGCAACGGTGCTGACTTCTTGTTCAATTTCCATTTGCACTAAACCGCCAGGCGTGACCCGCGGTTTCACAGTCAACATAACACCAATACTGCGATATTCAATTTGATTAACAATACGTTCAGTAGTTGAAGTTCCCTGTTGCTGCGTGGTGGCAATTGGCACTTCTTTACCGACTTGAATCTTGGCTTCTTGATTATCCATGACCATGACCGACGGCGATGATAATACATTAACTAAACCATCAGATGCCAGCGCATTCAAATTGGCACGAATTGTATCGGGTTGTAATACCACAGACCAATTAAAACCGGGTAGCGTAGGAGCTGCTACATCAGTTTTACTGCTCATCAAACTTGCATTACCAACATACCCATCTTTAGCACCCGCAAATAAATTCCATTGCACACCGTATTCCAATGAACCAGTCAACGCAATCTCAACAATGGTTGCTTCAACTAATACTTGTAATGGCATGATGTCGAGTTGTTTTAACGCATCGAGGATTTTTTTATAATCACGCGGGCTCGATTTAATTAACAACGAATTATTGACTGCATCGGCAACTACGCTCACCTGTGACGATAATTCTAAAGTATTTGACGTTGCAGCACGACGCGACGTTGATGATGAAGTATTCGTTTTTCCATTCGCATTTGTATTCGTTTGTGCCGTTGAGGCTTCACGTTTACCGGGCGCAACACTCCCAACAGTACGCTTGCTGGCCGTGCTGCCACCATCACTGGCGAATAATTGACTTAATACATCAGCCAGGTTTTCAGCATCACCGTGTTTAACCCGATAAACATATAATTGTTGCGCACTGGTGCCGCTGGCTTCGGCTAAATCCAAACGTTCGATCCAATGCTGCATTTTTTCTAAATAACTGGGCTGTGGTGAAATGACTAATAAAGCATTGGCGCTATCTACTGGAATGAAACGAAACATGCCCGTTAGTGGGTTACTTTTTTCATCAGTTAAGAGAGCTTCTAATTGCGCGACAACATCTTTAGCTTTGGCATATTCTAATGTGAAGAAGCCGACAGATAATCCAGCCATCCAATCCACATCAAAGACTTCAATTGTATCTATCAATTGCGTCATTTCTGCTCCGGCGGCCGCAATCACTAATAAATTGCGCAGAGTATCCACGCGCACAATGCTACCCTCGGGGGCTAATGGTTCAAGGATATTAGCCATTTCCTGGGCACCAATGTAGCGCAATGGAATGATTTGCAATGTATAACCACTTGGTAGGGCGCGAATATTTTCACCTAATTGAGGTGCCGAGCGCCCGCGTACTGCATTGCCAATTGGCACGACTTCATAACGATCACCCTTGTCTATTAAGGCAGCATTATTCATGCGCAATAGCGTTTCTAATGTTGGTAATAATAAATCACGCCGTAATGCGCGGCCAGTTTGTAATGATACTGATCCCTGCACGGCTGGATCAATCACATAATTAGCGCCTAATAATTCGCCTAAAATTACTTTAACAACTTCGCGTATATCTGTGCCATCAAAATTGAGTGTCACGTCGCCCGGCGTGGTATCCACTTTTGGGCGTTTTACTTGACCAACAAATCGTCCAGTGCCGCGTTCAATGCGTGTCTGGGCTTTTGGCAATGGATCATTACCAATTGCGATACCACCGGCCGGTGGCAAATGTTCAGCGGTAGCAGTTTGGGATTGAATATGCAAATCGGTATCAGCAATATGACCTTGATTACTACTAATCCCTGCGCTGGGATCAAATACCAAGCTGCTGCAACCACTAATAATAGCAGTGGCGCTGGCAATTAACCAATAAGATTGAATACGCCGGCGGGCGGTGGTTAATTGAATAAAATTGAATTGGCTGGGTAGTGACAACATTGGATTAAACGAGGTGGGGGTGGGAGTGCGAATCAATGGGTGTGAGTTTAACGGAATCTGGCCGTTTGTGTTGGGTTGTCACAAGCGGGGCGGTGCGCGAAAATTTTTTAGCACTCGCCTTGACAGAGTGCTAACAAGCCGCT
The DNA here is from genome assembly GCF_014145225.1 of Thiospirillum jenense. Lineage (GTDB taxonomy): Bacteria > Pseudomonadota > Gammaproteobacteria > Chromatiales > Chromatiaceae > Thiospirillum > Thiospirillum jenense. The sequence goes on along the minus strand of NZ_JABVCQ010000030.1, from coordinate 2,709 downwards.
ACAGTTATACTTACAGTCGCTCCCTGTTGAGGGCTGTTAATTAGGTGGTTCATTCAAGAACACCGTTTTTATATCGCTCATTTGGAGGATAAGTGTATGACAACGCTAGACTTTTCACCGCTGTTTCGTTCAATGATTGGCTTTGATCGGCTCGCTGCTTCATTAGAAAATGCGTACCGTACTGAAGCGGGTGGCTATCCGCCTTATAATGTTGAACTGCAAGATGATAATCGCTATTGCATTACAATGGCGGTGGCGGGGTTCTCGAATGATGATTTAACTATTGAATTAAAAGAGAACATTTTGACTGTCGGTGGTGAGCGTGCTGAAGAGAATGGTGAACGTCGTTTCTTGTATCGCGGCATTGCCAACCGCAGCTTTGAACGTAAGTTTCAATTGGCGGATTATGTGCGGGTGATTGATGCACGTTTGCAAGATGGACTGTTGCACATTGACCTAATACGCGAAATGCCAGAGGCAATGAAGCCGCGCAAGATTGCTATTCGCACAGCAAATGAAGAACGTGTCGTTGGCTCATTAAATGATGCTAATCAGCAACGTGCGGCGGCCTAATCTAATTGCCTTAATCGGCGTTTAACGTCAATAAAACCGGGTAGGAAACTGCCCGGTTTTTTATTGCCCGGCAGTAGCAATTAATGAAATTTCTCGCGGTACGAAAGATAATAAGATGTGTTTTTTATAATTCGTTTACACATATAGATTTCAGTTAAAATGACGTTACCGGAGATGTTCTGGTGACACGATTCAACAATTTAAAAACGTTGTTACCATTCAGATTGAGAAATTGTGTTAGTCCCATGCTTGACGTGATGGCAATTTTTTCTAATTAATCTAATTGAATGTTTCAATAGCCTATGAATGATTAATTAAAGAGTATATGATTCAGTCGAGGTGCGGTTTAATTTGTACATTGCATTGACGATCTGCATCGTTTCAATACTGACGGTCGTCACCCGCGCAATTAAATTAATCACAGATTCTTTGTAATCGGCAAAGCGGTAGGTATTAAACCGAGCGCGGATCGTCGGGTCTTTCGGCGTCTTTTCTTTGTATTGGTCGAGTATCCATTCAATCGCGCAGCGGTTGCCGAGTTGATATGTCCAGGCAGTGGCGGGAATATCAAACAGCGTGGTTTCGCTATCAATCCGAATGCTGCCATTATTCACATCAGCGCGTAATAAGACTTTGGGATTGACGCCGGCAGCGCGGGCGCGGTCGTCGGGTGTGTCAATGCGGGTGAATGGAAATGGTGTGGTCTGTTCATAATTGAGATGCAAATCAAGTAATGCCGCACCCCAATCAACCCAGCGCCAAAACTCCGAATAGAATGGAATGCGCGGGAAGTCACGTTTCAAATTAAGCGCGTATTTGTCACGGTAAATCGGATCGTGTAAAACGGCGTAGCAATAATGAAAAATGGCGGGTTTATCAAGGGCGCGGGCGGGGCTGGTTAATTCAGTTTGATAATGCGCAGTGAATTGTTCTAGCGCCCAATCGGTGATGTTGTCGGAGCAATCACCAGATTCATTAAAAACATGCAATGGAAATGTTTGGCTGCCACCAGATGCTGGGCTAACGAAATTCAAATCGGGGATGCGGTCAATTGCTAATGTGAAATAAGGTTTGCCAGTCGAGTCGCCCATCACTGTAATGGACGCGTTAATAAACTGACATGGATAGCCGAAAAGCCGCGGCGTTTGATTGCCCATTTCGTTTAGCAATTTATCACGATACAAAAAACAGCGCATAAATGGACGATAATTGGCCACAGTGATTTTTGCCGGATTATAATCAATAGAGATGTTTTTGCCCAGCGCCGCTTTGACTGCCCTAGTCCATTTAATTTGATAATTAAGCAAATGCGATGTGTCCTGTTTTGCTGACTGCGCAGCTAATACAAACCGGTCAGCGTTATAAACATCAATTAAAAAACGGACTTTGTTTTCTAAAGATTGTTGATTGACATCGTACATCCATTCGTCACGCGCCGTTACTACTCCTAACGAATACAACTTAAAAATTGCCCGTTCACTCGCCGCTGTTTTTGCCGCTTTTGTTTCTTTATTTGCCACTGGTAATAAATGATCCCAGTCTTCGGTGGGTTGATTTAACCAATTATTTTTTTCATCTGGTCGAATGTACTCAAATTGCTGTTTATCCAATGGCAGACAGTCAATCCATGCCAATTTTTCATCTGCTGTCGCATAATCTTTAACTTCTGTGTATAAGATTTGCGCATTTTTAATATCGTTTTCTTGCCGTTTGACACAAAACCAAATTGCAATACCAACGCGGATTTGGTCACGAAAGATATTACCGCCTTCTTGACGACGACGTTTGCCACTGGTACGCGCATTACCTTTTAAATTAATAATTCTAATTTCACTAAATTCTTGCGCAATGAGTTTCCGAAAACCATCAAATGTTCGGCTATCAATAAATGAGTTGTTACTAACAAATGCAATGATGCCATCAACTTTTAACCGATCACTCGCCCAGCGAAAAAAGCGCGCATACATGTCATATAACTTAGTTTTTTGCGCGGTACTGGCGGCAATGTAAGTCGCACGAATCCGGGTATCAACATCTTTATACTCGCGGTTTTTATTATTATCGTTCTCATTCATTTGATTCGCATTATATGGCGGATTACCAATAATCACACTAATACGCCGTTCATTCTGCCGC
>NZ_JABVCQ010000003.1 GCF_014145225.1 Thiospirillum jenense | reverse complement strand
GGTCATCCTGATGACTTGGCGCTTGGCTGAATTGACATTGACCATCTTAGTGACTATAGTCATCTGAATAGTCAATGTGAGCGCACCATCATGCAAACGATCCAAGCCTCTGAGTTCAAAGCCAAATGCCTAGCCCTCATGGATAGGGTCGCCATCACCGGTGAGACATGGGTTATCACTAAAAATGGCAGGCCTGTTGCCGAACTCCGTCCTTGCTCCGGCGGCCGCCTTGACTCGCCGTTCGGTCTCCATCCAACGCTGGAAATCCACGGCGATGTCATCGCTCCACTGGATGATCTCTGGCAAGTATTGGCGTGATTCTCGATACGCACACCCTGCTGTGGATGGATCGCAATGACCCGGCGCTCGGATCGAATGCACGGCGTCAGATCGAAATTTGCTGGCGCGCCGGCTCGGTAGCGGTGAGTGCGATCAGTTTCTGGGAAGTGGCCATGCTCGTCGAGCGCGGGCGCATTGTTCTGCCCGTGCCGGCTGAACGCTGGCGGGCAGACTGGCTACAGGCGGGGCTGGTGGAAATACCAGCTCGACGGACGCCTCGCCCTGCGGTCTTGCCAACTAGCGAACTTGCATCGTGATCCCGCCGACCGGTTCATTGTCGCAACCGCCCTCGACCGCAATGTCCCATTGGTAACGGCCGATCAAAAAATTCTGGATTGGGATGGACATCTGTACCGGTTGGACGCACGCGAATAGCGGCGTCAGGTGGGTTGCCGCTGTTTGGCAACCTGACTTGAGAAAATTCCCCTCCACCCCTTTGAAAAAGGGGGGGGCGAGCGCAGCGAGGGGATTTAATCAAATAGAAAATGCCCGCCGCTTGATTGAAAAATTGGGCGGCGGGTTTTTTATTGTGTTGTGTTATGCTTAACTAATACGCAATACTGAAATAATCGCAAATGTCGCAATTAGAAAAACTGTTAGCATAAATGCGCCATAATCCACGCGATTGGCGAATAGAACAACTCGAAGCAATTGCCGCGCAAACGGGGATGAAAATTCGGCGAACCGGCGGCAGTCATGTCATATTCCAGAAAGACGGCTGCCCGCTTGAAGTGTCCGTCCCAGCGCGTAAGCCGATCAAACCCATCTATGTGACGCATTTCATCGCACTGATTGACTGGAGGCAGTGATGCAACCGCGATTTGAAGAGTATCCCGTGACGATCAGTCCATTGACCCTTGCCGAGGGCGGCGGATTTCTCGCCACCTTTCCAGACCTGCCGGGTTGCTTGGCGGATGGCGAAACGCCAGAGGAAGCGCTCACCGATGCGCGAGGTGCGTTCGACTGTTGGATGGCTGCGCACATCGCAGATGGGCGTCCTATCCCCGTCCCGCGAGCGCGGGATGCCGTCGCTGCATAGATTGGGTTGCGCCGCGAGGCGTGACCCCGTGAGGGAATGAAAATGCCCGCCGCTTGATTGAAAAATCGGGCGGCAGGTTTTTATGAAACAACCATTTTGCTGTGGAACACACCATGGGATTAAGTTATGTCACGGTGACAGTCAGTAACCTCGCTAAAACGCAACCTGCGTATGCCGCAGAGTTTTTAGTCGATACCGGTGCAATTGATTGTTTAGCTTCAGGTGTCGCGTTACACGCTGCGGGCATTATGATTGAAGGCAAAGATGTCTATGAACTGGCGGATGGCAGCGTCATTGAATACCCGTATGGATTTGCGCGGGTCGCCTTCATGGGCGCAGAAACAGTCACCCAAATTATTTTTGGACCAGACGACTGCGAACCACTGTTAGGCGTGGTCGCTTTGGAAAATACTGGCATTGGCGTTGATCCAGCCACGCGCTCGCTGCGCAAAATGTCAGCCAAACCATTAAAATGAAGCAGCCGCGTCGGTTGGGTTGTGTGCCATGCGCGGTGTTGATAATCAATGACCAAACAAAACGGCACACAACCTGACATTTCCCGCCCATTCAACCCAATTCAATCGAATTAACCGTTGCTTGGATTGGAATTGAAATCAACCAACCGCCGCCGGGCAACCGGGGCGGTTTTTTTGTTTGGAATGGTTTATACGCAAACTGTGCAACAGCAAAGGTTGGATTGCGCCGCGCGGTGTGACCCGATGATTGAATGAAAATGCCCGCCCTGTGAATTGAATTGCAGGGCGGGTTTTTAATGAATGATCAAATGAAATGACCGGTTCTCACTGATTGAAAAATGGCAACACAACATCCAAATAAGGAAATCAGGGCGGCAATTGAGTATGCTCAGAATCGCGGCGGGCGGTGCGTGAAAGCAACTGGTCACGCCCACATTTGGGGCAAATTGCTCTGTCCATTGAAATCCCGCAACGGGTGTTCATTCCATGTTCACAGTACACCGGCTCATTCGTAAGCACACGCAGTGCGTATCCGTCGCGCTGTTGACTAATGTGATCACACAGGTTAAAACTGTAAATGAAAATTTTTAGTTTTTCATTACCTATACCCACCATTGATGATGCGCTCGTCAATGCGCTGTATGGTCGTTACTCAGACATGAGTATTGGATCACACCATGGGCAAATGTACGTCGCATGTGATCGCGAGGCCGCTTGTCTGGAGTCAGCCATTGATTCAGCGGTGACGGATTTGTGGGCAATGGGTATTCATCCACTGCGTATCGAGTTGGACATTCCCGAATTAGCCGCGTAGATTGGGTTGCGCCGCGAAGCGTGACCCGAAATCCGCCCCCCCTTTATTAAAGGAGGGGGAAAGGAATGAACATGCCCGCCGCTTGATTGAAGAATTGGGCGGCGGGTTTTTGTGGGTGGAGTGGTTTATACTCATGGCAACAATCACTAACCGGAATTGACGAATGCCGACGATTAGCATGTTTTATGGTGTGATTGTCTCGATGTTTTTCGAGATCAGAGAAAAACATCATTTGCCTCATATTCATGTTCGCTATCAGGGATTTCAGGCGGCGATTGCTATCAACGATGGTGCCGTGTTGGCGGGTGATTTCCCACCACGACAATTGCGCATGGTGCAAGTGTGGACAGATTTGCATCGCGATGAATTGCTGGCAAATTGGGAACTTGCCAAAGAAGGTGTTGAACCTTTTCGTATTGATCCGCTCAAATAATGGAATATCATTATGTTACTTGATGTCATTCATGTGACGGCTAAGGCTGATTTCAGCCTTTTACTTGAATTTGAGAACGGGGAACGCCGCTACTTTGAGATGGCGCCCTACATGGATCAAAAGCCTTGGGTGCGCCTAAAATCTAGTCATGCTTTTCTAGGTGCCTATGTCGAAAACGGCACTGTCACTTGGCCCGGAAATATTGATATTGATCCTGAAACTCTCTACGAATGCTCACTTCCTGAACAATCATTTCTGACTGTTTGTCCTGATATAGCCGCGTCGGTTGGGTTGTGTGCCATGCGCGGGATTGGTGAATAATGACCAAACCCGAACGGCACACAACCTGACATTTCCCCCGAAGAAATCCCCCCCTTTTTTGCAAAGGGGGGTAAGAGTAAAGCCCCCCTTTTGCAAAGGGGGGGTTAGGGGGTTTTAATCAAAAGGGAAAAATTCAATTAACCGTTGCTTGAATTGGAATTGGAATTGGAATTGAAATCAACCAACCGCCGCCGGGCAACCGGGGCGGTTTTTTTATTAGAGTTGTTCTAACGTAAAGAATGAATGATAGTGCAATAAAATTTCTCCAAATACCACGAGAAAAATAAATGAAAATTACAACGTTAGACCTAAAGCAAGATCGGCAATGGAGCGCCACGATTGGTATGACTAGAGAACGGTTTTTTATTTTGCTAGATCATTTCAAAAATGCTTATTTTCAGACTTATAAAACAGAACTATCTAAACGAAAAGTTGAGGTTAATATTGGCTATTGTATTAATAATGAAGAGGAGCTTTTATTGTTCACCTTATTTAGTCTTAAATCAGGACTGACCTATGATGCTTTAGGCGTTGTTTGTGGAATGAGTGCTTCATGGCGGTAGAAGACACGACTTTCATCTATTAAAACAAGAATTTCCACCCGAGCTACCCTGGTTTGAAAATTGTACAATTAGAGTTGATTCAGGATACACCGGAATTGTTAATAGTTATCCATGCAAAAACGTTTCAATTCCACATAAGAAATCTAAAAATAAACCATTAACAAATGAACTAAAAACTACCAATAAACAGCTTGCTTCAGAGCGTATTTTTGTTGAGCATAGTATTGCTGGATTAAAGCGATTTCGTATTCTTTCAGATCGGCTTCGTATTCATAACTTTGATTTGTATGACAAAATTCTCGGTGTTTGTGCTGGATTGTGGAATTTCAACCTAGCTAACTAGCTGATTTTGCTAGTTAAAACAACTCTAATACTATGTGGCAACCCCGCCCTCAGTGACCAACTTCGCCACACTTGCCCTACACCTAAATTTCCACAGAAGCCCAACTTCATAATGCTGTAAAATCACCTCCCGTTAAACAAGGCGCCAACTAAACAGATAGGCTATTACAGCCGATCCAGGATAATTTGATCGCAGCAATGCAATTATAATCAAGTGGTTATGCCTGTCTTAGCGGTCGTCTTATGTTGGATTGACTATAACAGTCAAGGTTTTGACTAACTGCTTAGTAAGAAGAAATTAGAATTCTTCTATGGTTGGTCAATATTCAATAGAAACTTGGTGTTCTGCTTTTCAATACTTAAAGGATATTATGATGAAAAAAATAACTGCTGTTGGGATACTTTTTGTAAGTAGTTTTTATTTAACTATCGGTAACGCAAAAGATAGGATCATTGAAGGGGTAATTTCGGAATATGAATGTGGAGATAATTGTTACTTAACTATTATAAAGTCTAATGGGAAAGAACATACCGGTTTATGCACTGCTGCCTTGTGTCAAAAATGGAATGAAAATGCAGAAATGCCTGTAAAATTTAAAGGTCAAAAAGTAAGAATAACTGTTGGAAAAGAGTTTCAATACGACGGAAGCGGTAATGTAGCAGGTGAACCTATGGATTCATTTGATAAAATAATATTAAATTTAGAAAACATCTATTTTGCCGCTGACACGCCGCCTACAGACTATATCCCTAAAGAAGCGCCACTTTGCTATCAATTTCAAGTTGCTAGTTTGGAAGAACAGCTCAATAAAATTAGAGCAAAATATTCCAATTTATACGATTATAAGATTGTTAATAACTCAAATGGGAGTCGTTCATTACTTGCAAAAAGGAAGGATGATCAAGGCAATGAAGTCAATTATTTTTATTCTACGAGTCCTCGCATCTGCAACGAATATCAACAGAAGAGACTAGGTTCAAGACAGTGAAATTGATTAATCCACCTTCCCTTTCTTCTCAAACACCTGCACCGCGAGATTCTCCTCTTCATGTCGGCCTTCACTGGCATGGCTTGCGGTAAAGCCGAAAACTTAATTGTCAGTTCGAGCCGTCCAGTCACGATGTTCTCCGCATTGAGCCTGAACACTTAATTCAACGCCACCACTGCCGCATGAATCCGCCACGCCACCGCCGCTTGACTGTAGCGCGCCAGCACCAACGCCCGCGCCGCCGTCGTGCGTGATCGGCGCTCGGCCGCACTCGCCGCCCGCACCGCCAAGATCGCCGCCCGCAAACTTGCCGCATCCGGCGCCGCCCACTGCGACCCGGGCAGGGCAAAATGTGTCTGCGCCGCCACCAATCGAGATCGCACCAACCACGCCGTCTCTGGCGTACAAAAATCCCGCTGCCCACCGGCATCCGTCGTCACCACCGGCACGTCAAACAACATCGCCTCCGCCATCGGCAACCCAAACCCCTCGCCGCGACTTGGCGCAACTAATTGATTTACTTGCTGATATAGCCACACCATCTCCGCCGGCGCCAGCTCCACCTCAATCACCAGCACCCGCCGCGGCCCGTTCACCCAGCGACTCGCCACCGCATCCCGCCCCTGCCGCCGATACCCCCACCGCGTCAACTCCGCCTCCACCACATTATGCGGATTGGCAAAGGTCTTGATAATTAACGCCATTTCCGGCGGCAGGCGGCTGTGAACCTGTAACAACACATCAACACCCTTGCGCGGAAAACCCGATGAGACATGCAGCAACCGATACCCGCCCGGCAACGTCACGCCCGCTGGTGCGCGGGGACTGTGATCGAGTAACGCATCCGCCACCAACCCCGTCGTAATTGCTGGAATTTTCAAGCCGTTAGCGATCAACACATCTCGGACATAATCCGATAAACACAACACGCCCGACAGCCGGCGGTTAAACGCCCTGATCCACTGGTGCGGAAAACCTGACTCCTCCCACCCGTAGGGACCAATGATCCGCACCAACCCGCGCAGGGCATTGGTGCGCGGCGGATACACGTTGCGTAAAGTCACCATCACCTGCCGCAACCGCGACCGCGTCAATGGCGCCAAGTCAGGATTTGTCGCCAAAAAACTACGTTGCGGGCGCGTGTCACCGTAACCGTCAGTTTGATACAACGCCACCTGATCGCCCGCGTGATGTAACGCCCGCGCCACGCCGGTATTGACCAACGCCAAACTGTAGCTCGAATCACACGGCCCCTCGATGCGCACCGTCAGCGGCGCCGTGACCAATGCTGGCGCGTAACCTGACCGCCGCCGCTGCTCGGCCCACTGCCGCTGGCGACGGTTGCGATCACACCACACCTGTTTAATTTCCGCCACAACCTGATCCGCCGCCAGCGCCGTCAACCGCGCTTCGTTAGGTAATAACTGCGCCATCGGCATGATCGGCGTAACACCGTACACCAGCACCAGCAACTCGTGCCACAGCGCTCGTTGCACTGCCGCGACAGTGGCCGAATTGGTCAAAACGCTCGGCTCGGCCAAACTCAAGTACAGATCAGCCGCGTGATAAGTCGCTGATAACTGAGCCGAATTCGCTTGTGGGCGCAGTTCCACCTGATCGCTCAACCCGAGTTGCGCGGCGTATTCCGTCAACGCGGCGAGGTAATTGGCGTCATCCGCCGCGCCGAGCGGACTGGCTAAAATCAACGCGACGTTACCATCGTCCACCCGCCGTAACTGATATAAACACTCAAGCAGCCGCGACTGGGCGTGATCGGGCTGCAATGCACCGACATACAGTAACGTGTACGGCTGCGTGACTAGATAATCCCGCCCCGGATGCGCCGGCAACCACGGCACCGGCGCGTCAAAACACCGCAATGGTGGTAACGGCGCGACAGGTATGTTTGACGCCACAGCGACAGTTAATTGCCGTTGTCTTAAATCAGCGCGTAATTCATCCAATTGCCGCTGAATACTCATATCCAATGGCTGGCGCATCGTGGTTAATACCGTTCCGGCCAAGCGCGGCACGGCGGTTTTTAATTCAGCCAGTTCATTGCGTACCGCCGCAAACTCGCGCTGCTGATCCTGTTGAAAATCATTCAACCGCACCGCTTGCAATTGCAGCCGCGCTTCTTGGTGCGCCAACCATTCCACCAATTCGGCAATCTTTTGCATCAGTGTCATGGTCAATTCCGCCCGCTGCGCCGAGCGTTGTTCATTCTGCGCTAACCATTGCACCAATTCACCCAATTGATTGGCCAATTCATCGCGGCGCTGCGCCTCATCAGCAACTTGTTGTTGTAATTGATTAAATGCGGCCGCGTGTTGCTGCTGCGTTTGATTCAATTGTTGTTGTAATTGCGTGAGAATCGCCGCCTGCTGCGCGAGTTGTGCTTCTAACATCACAACCCGTGTGCGCGTATTGCCGACGTGCAATAATGCGGCGAGCGCGTGACGAATGCGGCGCCATTCAAAAACTAAACGGGTTTTAATTGACATCTCACCGATGCTTTCATGTCAGGTTTGATTAAAATGTATTGGGATTTGCGCAGTTTAATTGCCGCTTATCGTGATGCTTGACAATTCTGCTAATAACCGCCGCAACGGCGCTGGAATGCCGAGTGTTTGACAGTCATCAACTGAAAACCATTGCTGCCCCGCCGCCGCGGTGAATTGCGTTGGCACGGTGTTTAGTGTCATCACAATTGGCCAAATGTCGAGATGAAAATGGGTGAAGGTGTGGCGACGTGGCGCTAATGTGACGCTGTGGTCAGGTTGCGACGCAGTGTGTGCAAGACACCACTGCGCGGCGTCAAATTCGAGCGGCAGCTCGGGTAATGTCCACAATCCGCCCCAAATCCCGCTCGGCGGGCGCTGCTGTAGCAAAATTGCGCCAGTGTCGGCACTGCGCAACACGAGCCACTGCACCGCTCGCACTGGCAAGTCCCGACGCGGGCGCGGCGCGGGATAATCTGCCACTTGACCGAGCGCCAGTGCTTGACAGCGCGGCGCCAGCGGGCAGTGCGCACAGTCGGGTTTGGCGCGAGTGCAACATGTCGCACCTAAGTCCATGATCGCCTGCGTGTACGCGGCAACGGTGGCGGCGCTCGGCGTCAACTGGTCAGCCAGCGTCCACAAGTGCGCGGTTACGGCGGGTTCGCCCGGCCAACCAGTCACGGTAAAACAACGAGTTAGCACCCGTTTGACGTTGCCATCGAGGATCGCCTGCCGTTGTCCGTAGGCAAGTGACAAAATTGCACCGGCGGTGGAGCGCCCGATGCCGGGCAACGCGGTGAGCTGTTCTAACGTCGTGGGCAGTTCGCCACAGTGTTGTTTAACCACCAATTGCGCGGCGCGGTGCAAATGCCGAGCGCGGGCGTAGTAGCCGAGACCTGACCACTGTTGCAAAACTGCATCAAGTGGCGCGGATGCCAATGCCGCGAGCGTGGGGAATTGTGTCACAAAGCGCGTGAAGTACGGCGTGACCACCGCGACCTGCGTTTGCTGTAACATGATTTCAGAAACCCAGACGCGGTAGGGCGTGGTGGGCGGTTGCCAGGGCAGATCGTGACGCCCGTGCTGGGCAAACCAGTTTAGAATTGCCGGGGCGAAGGTGTCAGGTGTCCAAGCGGGCGGGGGCGCGGCCGTCGTGCAGGTCAGCAAATCGGCGGGCATGGGCGGCGGTCAAGCAGCTATAGAATACGGTACGGGGGGAAGTGGAGCGGGTGATGGGAATCGAACCCACGCCATCAGCTTGGGAAGCTGAGGTTCTACCATTGAACCACACCCGCTTGAGGTGATGATTGTAATAGCTTTTGCGCGGGATGGCAAGTGGTCAATAAATGATGGGGTTAATTACGCCGCATCTTTCATCAAATCGGCCGGTTTTGATTTGATATTTTTAATCATGTATTCGATATTTTCACGCGGTCATTATGACTACTCAATTGGTTGATTCATTCGGTCGTCACATTAATTATGTTCGCTTGTCGGTGACGGATCGGTGTGATTTGCGATGTGTGTATTGCATGAGTAACACGGTGCAGTTTTTACCGCGTGACCAATTATTAACGCTGGAAGAATTGGTGCGGCTAGGGCGCTGTTTTACTGCATTAGGCGTGCGGCATTTTCGTATTACCGGCGGCGAGCCGTTATTGCGGCGAAATGTGCTGTGGTTAATTGCGCAATTAAATACGTTAGGCAGCGATCATCAATTAACCTTGACCACCAATGGGACGCAATTGGCGCGCCACGCATTGGCATTAAAGGCGGCCGGCATTGCGCGGATCAATATCAGTCTTGATTCACTCCAGCCCGCTCGTTTTCGCCAATTGACTCGTTGCGGTGATTTAAACCAAGTGATTGCGGGGATTGACGCGGCACTGGCGGCGGGTTTTCAGCGTATTAAACTCAATAGCGTGATTGTGGCAGATTATAATACCGACGAGGTGTTTGATCTGGCTGCATTTGCGATTGCGCGGGGATTGGATTTGAGTTTTATTGAAAAGATGCCGCTGGGTGCCGAGTTAATGGAACGCAATGAAACGGCAAATGAATCGGCATTGGATTATTACCCCAGCGCGACGATTCGCAATCGTTTAATACAGCAGTTTGAATTATTACCGACCACTGAAACTACCAGCGGGCCGGCGCGGTATTGGCGGGTGGCGGGAACACAGACGCGCATTGGTTTTATTTCGCCGCGCAGTCATAATTTTTGTGAACGCTGTAATCGAATGCGCGTGACCGCGACGGGTCAATTATTACCGTGCCTCGGGCAGCGCGATTTGGGAATTGATTTACGCGCTATTTTACGCGCTAATCCGAATGATGATGCGCCAATTCTGCACGCAATTTGCGCGGCGGTGGCAATGAAACCGAAAGCACATGGGTTTGATACCGGCAATCAACAGCCGCCAGAATTGAGTGAAACTGCGCCGCCAATCTGTACCATGAATCGGATTGGGGGTTAGTTAAGGTTTAATCAATTTTTTGCTATTTAACCGTATTTGGAGACTGTCATGCTTTCATTACAAAATATTAAACAGGCGTTTGAGTTATCGCGCATTTAGAGGTGCTAATTATGACAAAATAATTTCCTAAATTTATCGCGTATGTTAGTTTGTTTGTTGTTTTTTGAATAAAATAGTTTAAAGGAAATCAATATGCGCTTCTCTGCATTTGCATTCGCAACCGCCGTCACTTTTACTACCATGCCATCATTTGCAACTGAGGTATTTTCGGCGCAAGGATGGGAGCGTGGTGGCGACAGTTTTAACATTAGTATTTCACGGTCTGATGATAACGTCATCACGATGGATATTGAGCTTGTAGAGGGGCATCCATTTATTTGCAGCGGTAACTTTGTTGTTATTCAAAACAATGTTCAATATAACGGCGTTAGCTTGAAAACTGTAACAGGCGATAGTCAATGTGGAGACGTTTATATCAACAGCACATTCACACTGACCTATAACTCGTACTCAACGCCCCCAGATTGGAGCCAAGCATTCACCTTAATATATGATGACTATACTGCCGAGATTCCCGCCACTATTAATAACGCACAGCTTATGGTGTTTGTTATTGGTCAGGGTCACGTTGTGAGCGATCTGGCGGGCATTGATTGCAGCACACTTTTTTGCACAAGTACGTTTCCCATTAACTCCGCAATCACATTGACCGCTATCCCATCTGATGGTTGGCTATTCAAGGAATGGCAACGAGGCAGGTGCAATACTAACCCTGTCTGTCCTGGAACTTTGAGCAGTTCTAAACAAGCGGTTGCTGTCTTTGAACCGATAATCACATCTAGTCAACGTGCGATACAACTGATTGTGATGGGCAATGGTCAAGTAACTAGCCAACCAGACGGTTTGAGTTGCGGTGCCAATAGTATTTGTAATGCCATTTTCAATGCTGGAGATTCACTGACACTCACTGCAAGTGATAATAATGGTTTTATAGGTTGGGGTGGTTTATGTGCAGCACAAGGAACAGTACCAGTATGTACAGTTGCTATTGATGATTTATTTCTAAATGATGCACAAAACCAGCAAATTATCGCATCGTTTAATACAGTCGTTCGTGAGCAAACCACACGGTGGAAAATCGCAGAGCTTTATATGGCAACGGTTGGCTATGCAATGGATGCTGAGGGATTAAATTATTGGATTAATCAGGTAGATAGTGGAGCAATGACACTTGAAGAAGTGGCGCAAAGTTTTTTTGAACAACCACTCGTTACTGAGATGTATCCTGCTACACTGAACGACGGTCGTTTTATTGACGAAGTGTATCGCAACATTTTTGGGCGTGAGGCTGACACAGATGGTAGAAATTATTGGATAACGGAGTTGAATAATGACCGTAGCCGTGATTACATGATTGTTATGATGATTAACGGCGGGTGGGCGAATCAATCAGTCGATGCGCAGTCTGATATGATGCGTTTTAAACATCGTACTGAAGTAGCTTTAGCTTTTGCTGATTATCAAAACGATCACAACATCATATTTAGTCAACTCAATTCTGCTAATCAATCAGGACTTATTGTGGGCGGCACCAATATATTGGCTGGGGTTACACAAGATGTCGCAACCCGCGATGAAGCAATCGCTATTATTCCTGCACTATTGACTGCTGTTAAAGAATAACTACTGACATATATTTTTTGCTGCTAGATATTTAATATCTGGCAGCAACCATCGGAAATGCTATTTTTGCTTTTATTTAGTATACTACTAATAAAAAAAGTCCTGATTTACTTGAACCACTTGCAGATTAAATAACCCCAATCATAATACTGCGGTTCGTTCTCTTTAATTGCCTGCTTGAAATTTAGCAATTGTTCCCATGCCACAGCGTGGGAACGATCAGCAATGAATCATTCAGGTTAGAATACCGCTACTCAGGCTAATCAGTATTGAAAATTGGAGGCAGTACTTATGTCCGTCACTTATGAAGAAATTCTTAATTTATTTCGTGAAGTTGCCGAGGCACAACGTGAAGTTGCCGAAGCGCAGAAAGAAACTGAGCGCCAAATGAAAGAATCATCTCGGGAAACTGAGCGCCAAATAAAAGAATCATTTCGAGAAACTGAACGTCAGATGAAAGAAATGTCTCAGGAAACTGACCGTCAGATGAAAGAAATGTCTCAGGAAACTGACCGTAGATTTCGGGAAACCGAGCGTTTCATTAAACAACTATCAAAAAACCTCGGTGATATTGGCAATCGTCTTGGCGAATTCGTTGAACACATGGTCGCCCCCGCCGTTGTGCGTTTATTTCGTGATCAGGGAATTGACGTTCACGCCGTTTATCCTGGTGTTACCGCCAAACGCAATGGAGTGGCGCTGGAAATTGATCTCCTCGTCATCAATGATGGAGCGTTAATTGGCGTTGAATGCAAAAGCAAATTGGTTGAAGAACATATTGATGCCCATTTGGAGCGCATGGCAAAACTTAAACAAGTGCAGCCGATTTATCAAAACCATCGTGTCATGGGGGCGGTGGCGGGAATGGTGGTGGAAGAAAAGGTTGCTAAAT
Organism: Thiospirillum jenense; assembly: GCF_014145225.1. Lineage (GTDB taxonomy): Bacteria > Pseudomonadota > Gammaproteobacteria > Chromatiales > Chromatiaceae > Thiospirillum > Thiospirillum jenense. The sequence goes on along the minus strand of NZ_JABVCQ010000003.1, from coordinate 144,098 downwards.
ACGCGATGGCGCGGGGATTATATGTTTTGTGTCAAAATGGCGAACAGATTGATATTTATAGCCCAACTAATTTCACGCCTAAAGAATGGTAGCCGCGTGGTCATCGATTAATAATTGACGCTAAAACAACTTTATTAAACAACTCACTTTTTCAATCAACCAACCCCCAACCTGAGCAATGAACAATCATGCTAACCGCAATTGAGTATCTCGAACTTGCCACCACCCAACCAATTGAAATCATCGATGTCACCGCATTAATACGCGAGCGGATTAAACCGCTGGGGATTGACAATGGATTATTAACAGTCATGTCCGCGCACACCACCGCTTGCGTGAATATCAATGAATGCGAGCCGCATTTACAGCGCGACATGTTGACTTTTTTGAAACGCTTCGTGCCGCGTGATGGTGATTATGCGCATAATGTCGTGGCGACCGACGGGCGGGATAATGCGCATTCGCATTTAATGGCGTTGTTAATGACCGCGTCGGTGAGTATTCCAATTGTCAATGGCGAATTATTAATCGGCGGGTGGCAATCGGTGTTTTTTATTGAATTAGACGGGCCGCGTCCGCAGCGCCGTTTAACTTTACATTTAATGGGAGCGGCATAACTCATGCAGCCAAATGATGTGCGCGGTTTCTTTGCCGATTGGGCGAGTTTAGATGCCGAAGACTATTTGTTATTGGAGTATTATTTTGAATGCAGCGGGGAACCCGAATTAGCAGCCGCGCATCTGTGCAGTGAACAATCTACCGCGCAATGGAAACGGGTGGGAATTGATGAAGATTACCGCCCGCAATTTGCCGCAAAAGTGATTGACTTAAAAATCACCGCGCATTTGCCCGAGCCGAGTTATTCATTACAACCCGAGGTGCGCGGGGCAATGACCGCATGTCAAGTGCGTATTGCGCATCCGCATCGCAATTTCGGGCCGCGGCTGCCCAATTTAATCAGCGCGGTATTAGGTGAAGGTGCATTTTTTGCGCCCGGTATTCCAATTGTTAAATTGCTCGATATTCATTTTCCGCCGAGTTTTTTATCCGCATTTCAAGGGCCGCAATTCGGGATTGATGGCTTGCGTCAATTATTAAAGGTGTATGATCGCCCGATCTTTTTTGGCGTGATTAAACCGAATATCGGATTAGCGCCCGCGCCCTTTGCTGAATTAGCGCATCAAGCGTGGTGCGGCGGATTGGATATTGCAAAAGATGATGAAATGTTGGCGGATCCCGACTGGTCGCCGCTGGCGGAGCGGGCGCAATTGCTCGGGCGGGCGCGGGTGGCGGCAGAGCAAGCAACGGGTGTGCCAAAACTGTATTTGGCGAATATCACCGACGAGGTGGATCAATTGACGCGCTTGCACGACGCGGCGGTGGCGAACGGGGCGAACGCGGTGCTGGTCAACGCGCTGCCGGTCGGGTTGAGCGCGGTGCGGATGTTACGGCGCCACGCCACCGTGCCGCTGATCGCGCATTTTCCGTTCATCGCCGCCGCCACCCGCCTGCCGTGTTACGGTGTCCACAGCCGCGTGTTCACGCGATTACAGCGACTGGCGGGATTTGATGCAATCATCATGCCCGGCTTCGGGCCGCGCATGATGACCAGCGAGGCCGAGGTGCTGGATAACATTGCCGCGTGTCTCGATCCGAACTTTGGCGACATCAAACCGAGTTTGCCGGTGCCGGGCGGCAGTGACTCGGCCGCAACACTGGAACATGTGTACCACACCATTGGTCACGTCAACTTTGGATTTGTCCCCGGCCGCGGCGTGTTTGGTCATCCGCACGGGCCCCGCGGCGGTGCGGCAAGTTTGCAACAGGCGTGGGCGGTGCTGGCGACGGGACAATCGCTCAACCCGCCGCCGGCCGATTTGCCCGCTGAATTGGCGGCGGCGTTGCAGACCTTCGGCAGTCACTGAAGCTGTTGGCATTGTGGCACTGTCTGATTTTGTCAACACCTTCGGCACGGATTTGCTGCGCCGTTACGGTGAACGGGTGCATAAACTCGCCATTCACGCGGGGTTTACCTGCCCGAATCGGGACGGCAGCAAGGGTATCGGCGGGTGTAGTTTTTGCAACAACCAGTCATTTAGTCCACACGCCCGCGCTGCGCCGAGCATTGCCGAGCAGATTGACGCCGGACGGCGGGTGTTGGCCAAGCGCACCGGTGCCAAGCGGTTTATCGCTTATTTTCAAGCCTATACAAATACTTACGCGGATATTGCGCGGCTGACTGATTTGTACCAGCAGGCGCTGGCGGAGCCGGACGTGGTGGGTTTGTCAATCGGGACGCGGCCGGATTGCGTCCCGACGGCGGTGCTGGAGTTGCTGGCGAGTTTTCGCGCCGCCGGTTATGAGATTTGGTTGGAACTGGGTTTGCAGTCGGCGTGCGATGCGACGCTGCGGCGGGTGAATCGCGGTCACACGTTCGCCGATTATCGCCACACGCTCCACGCGGCGCGGGCGCACGGGTTGTTGGTTTGCACGCATTTGATCGTTGGATTGCCGGGAGAAAATGCCGCGGCCGCGCAGGCGAGTTTGGCGCAGGTGCTGGCGCTCGGCACGGATGGGTTGAAGTTGCATCCGTTGCATGTGGTCACGCAGACGCGGTTGGCAGCGCAATGGCGGGCGGGGCAGTATCAACCCTGGCAACTGGCTGATTACACTGCGGCGGTGGCGGAATTGGTGGCGCGAACGCCGGCGGAAATTGTGTTTCACCGTCTCACCGGTACGGCCAGCCGTGACATTTTGCTGGCGCCGGACTGGTGCGCGAAAAAATGGGTGGTGTTGAACGGAATTGAACGGGCGCTGCGGCAGCGGGGGTATGTGCAGGGGTGTTTGGCGGGGGAGATCACGCGGGTTGGTATTCACGGTAATAATTGGGTGAATGATGAAGCATGATTTAACACCATTAAAACGGGTGGAGATATGCAAATAAAAATCAATTGCATGGGCGGGTGAATATTGCTTTAAGTTAGAATGCGAAACTTGATTGCTGTGTTGTCAATATCCAACCACAGAAAAATACGGTTATTAAGCGTTCTGGATGCGCAAAACGTAAAGGACGTTACAATTAAATTTCGATGGATATCAGTTACGATCCTGCAAAGAACGCTCGCAATATCGCCGAACGCGGATTGAGTTTTGATCGGGTGGCGGCGTTCGATTTCAAAACTGCGCTGTTTGTTGTTGACAACCGCTACGATTATGGCGAAGTGCGTTATCGGGCGCTGGGTAAAATGAACGGACGTGTACATGCGCTGGTTTTCGTGGAAAACCCAACTGGCATCCGTGTTATCAGTTTTAGGAAGGCAAATAAGCGCGAGGTAAAGTATTATGAAGAAGCGACCAAATCTTAATCGCCTTAATAACGATAATCCAGAGTGGACGGATGCAGATATTAGCAACGCGGTTCAATTCACAGGGCTACCTGCATCATTGCAAGTTAAATTGCGCCGCCGCCCCAAGACCGATCAGTTAAAAGGGCGTATCAAAAATCATTTCGATCAGGAAGTGATAGCGACGTTTTGAGTAACATCATTACTGTCACGCGCTAGTCGTTCGATTTAGATTTCGCCATCTTTGCCGCCGCTGTTTTCAATTCAGCTGCCTAATGACATGACGTGCTAATTTGACGGCGAGCGGCTGCCACAAGTGGGCGGGCGGTGATTTATCATAACCATTATGAATAGCAAACAACTTATCAAACGATTAGAGGCGGATGGTTGGGAGCTGCGCTCGGTGCGCGGCAGTCACCATCTGTTTCGCCACCCGACCAAGCCCGGCCATATCACCGTGCCGATACTTTTTTCTTGAACATTGCTGAGTAATGCTCAACTGCCAATCCGAAGATTGGGGTGTATCTACCAAAGCTACAAAAGCGAATGCTTTTGCAGCGCGAACTCTTTGATGCGTTTCAAGTTTTACACCAGCAACTCGTGCTGGCAACCGCATACTCGAACTTGTTAAAGAGCGTGATTTAGCAACATGGGCTTGGTTATCGCCATTAGGTGCATGCTGCTCTGTTTAGAATAACGACGGATTTGTGTACTGTCAAAGTCGTTCTCTGTCAGAAATATGCTAACGGACTCAGCATTCCTCAATCATGCTAAGCAAAACACAGTTTATTGGATACTATGTGGCAACCGCACCCTAAACAGGATTTGGGCGTTGGCTTGGTGCATAAGCTGCTGAAACAAGCTGGATTAAAATAAAGGAGCGCCGCCATGAAATTTCCGATTGCGATTGAACCCGCCACCGACAGCACCGCTTGGGGCGTGGTGGTACCTGATCTGCCGGGCTGCTTCTCGGCTGGAGATTCCACCGAGGACGCCGCCATCAATGCCGTCGAAGCAATCGAGTTACATTGCGAAGCGCTGGTCGAAGACGGCGTCGAGATTCCCGTCCCGCGGCCGCTGGCTGAATGGCAGGCTGATCCAGAATTTGCCGGTTGGATGTGGGCGCTGGTTGACGTGGATGTGTCACATTTCGAGAGCGGCGCTGAACCGGTCAACATCACGCTGCCGCGTTGGTTAGTGGCGGAAATTGACGCCCATGCCAAAGTACGCGGCGTCACCCGCGCTGACTTTTTAGCCGATGCGGCGCGAGCGGCGCTGCGTTAACCGCGCATTTTTCACATTTTGGAAAGCAAAACATGACATCACTGGCAATTATCGGCGGCACCGGCTTTGACACGCTGCCGGACTTGGTGATCGAACACCGCGCACCCGTCACCACGCCTTACGGTGACACTTCAGCGGCGCTGTTGCGCGGGCGACTGGCCGGGCATCCTGTGTTATTTTTACCACGACACGGCGCCACGCACGGCATCGCGCCGCATCAGATCAATTACCGCGCTAACATCCAGGCGCTGGCGCAGGTGGGCGTGACCGACATCATCGCACTCGGCGCAGTGGGCGGGATTGCGGCGGATTGCGGGCCGGGCGTGTTGTGCGTTCCCGACCAGTTGATTGATTACACCAGCGGGCGCGAGTTGACCTTTTTCAGCGATTCGAGTCGCGGTGACGAGCGCGCCGCTGTGTTACACAGTGACTTCACCTCGCCGTACTGTGAAACACTGCGCCAGCAATTGTTGACCAGCGCCGCGGCCGCAAACGTGCCAATTCGCGCCGCTGGCTGTTTAGCCGTCACGCAGGGGCCGCGGCTGGAAACGGCGGCGGAGATTCGCCGTTTGGAACGTGACGGCTGCGATCTGGTTGGGATGACGGGAATGCCCGAGGCGATCTTGGCCCGCGAGTTGGGACTGTGTTACGCCGCGCTGACGTTCGTGGTCAACTGGGCGGCCGGTAAAGCCGCCGGTGAGATTACAATGGACGAGATTCACGCCAATTTGACCGCCTGCGCCGGTCAAGTTGGGCAAGTGTTACGCGCTGTGGTACAAGTGTCAGGGCGCGAGTGCTGAGTTTTCCGCGCCGGCTAGACGATATTTTTAATGATTTTTGAATAACTTAGGAGTGAAACATGGCTGCAACACCCCCCACAAAAAAATCCGGCGGTTTTTTTCCCAAACTGCTGCTGTGGAGTTTGGTACTGGGTTTTGGTTTTTTGTATTTGAAATCGCTCGATCAGGAATATCAGCAGCGCCAACAGCAGCGGCAGGCGACGGATGAGACCGCTGCGGCGCCGTCAACCGCAGTGGCAACGGGGCCGGCGATGCCGACGGTGGCGGTGACGCCCGCGGCGACTCCGGCGCCGGTTCAATTTGCCCCCACCCCCGACGCTCCGGCACCAGTGTTGACCACCGTTGCACCGCCGGTCACGAATGCGCCGCCTGCGCCAGTTGCCGTGTCACCCGCGCCAGCACCTGCTCCGGTGACACCTGCCCCGGTGACGCCGCCGAGTCAATCAATTACGCAATCACCCGCCGCCCCGGCCGTTGCCAGTCAACCGACTCAGCCGCAACCTGCGCCGCAGTCACAACCCGGTTACGGTGGTTTTTGGCAAGCGCCTGCGCAGGCGGTGGACGATCAACGCGCTCGGTTGATGGAACAGCAGCAGCGGGCGTATGAAGCTGCCCGTCAGCAGTGGGAGGCAACTTACGGACGGGTGCAGCCGCCGGCTGCGGGTGGTTACATCGCGCCGCCGCAGTATGGTTATCCACCGCGCTACGGGTATCCGCAGCAGCCGTACTATCAACAACCGGCGGCGCCGCAGCAGTAATGTTGTTGCTGCAATTGTACCGGCGGCCGCGGCGCTGGTTATCACTCGTCGTGCTGGTGTGGCTGGGTTGTTGCCTCACCAGTCCGGCGAGTGCGGCGGATGCGGTGGCGACGTTGAAACAGTATTTGACCGGGCTAAATAGTTTGAGCGCCGATTTCCGCCAAATCACGCTCGCCGCCGGTGGTGAGCAGATCATGGAGGCGCGTGGTCAACTGTACCTGCGCCGTCCGGGGCGGATGCGCTGGGAATACCGCCCGCCCAATGAGCAGTTGATCCTGGCGGATGGCAAGCGGGTGTACGTTGAGGATAAAGAACTGAATCAGGTGTCGCACCGTAGCCAAGCGGCCGCGTTGGAAGGGACGCCGGCTGAGTTGCTGGTCAGTGACCGTCCAATCGAGCAGATGTTCAAGTTGCGCGAGTTTGACCGGGGCGATGAGCGCGATTGGGTGGAATTGCGCCCCAAATCAAAAGAGTCTCAAGTTGTCCGCCTGCAAGTCGGTTTTGTCGGCGGCAAGTTGGATACGTTGGTGATGGAAGACCGTTTTGGGCAACTGACGCGGTTTATTTTCACCAAAGTGCGGCGCAATCCGGCGCTGGCCGCTAGTCTGTTTCAATTTGAACAACGCCCGGGGGGCGATTTTTTGCAGATGGATTGATGGTTAATGCGCCGTGATCGTGCGCCGTAACGCTGTTTAAACGTTCCCACGTTGGCGCGTGGGGACGATCAAATTCGTAGGATATTTCCATGCTTGATCCTCGGTTATTGCGGACGGAATTAGAGTTGGTGCGAGCGCAACTGGCGCGGCGCGGGTTGCAGCTTGACATCGCGCAGTTTGACGAGTTGGAAACCCGCCGCAAAACGCTCCAGTTGCAGGTGCAAACTCTGCAAAATCAACGCAATACGCACTCCAAAGCGATTGGTCAGGCCAAAGCGCGGGGGGAAGATGCGAGTGTGGCGCTGGCGGCGGTGGCAGCAGTCGGTGACGAGTTGCGCGCCTGTGAAACTGAGTTTGACGCGGTGCAAGCGGCGCTGCGCGAGCTGAGTTTGGCACTGCCCAATCTGCCCGACGCGAGCGTGCCTGATGGGCGGGACGAGGGCGACAATCGGGAGGAGCGCCGCTGGGGTGAACCGCGTCAATTTGATTTCCCGCCCCGCGATCACGTCGCGCTCGGCACGGCGGCGGGTTGGTTGGATTTTGACGCGGCGGCGAAAATCTCCGGCGCTAGATTTGTCGTGTTACACGGGGTGCTGGCGCGACTGCAACGGGCGCTGATCCAGTTCATGCTCGATGTCCACACCCGCGAGCATGGTTATTGCGAAGTGTATGTGCCGTATTTGGTCAACGCCGACAGTCTTTACGGCACCGGTCAATTGCCGAAATTCGCCGCCGATCTGTTCAAAATCCCCGGCGAACGCGAGTTTTACCTGATCCCGACCGCCGAGGTGCCGGTGACTAATTTGTTACGCGATACCATCACCGAGGCGGTCAACTTGCCGCGCCGTTGGGTCGCGCACACGCCGTGTTTTCGCAGTGAAGCTGGCGCGTATGGCAAGGACACTCGCGGCATGATTCGGCAGCACCAGTTTGAAAAAGTTGAGTTGGTGACGGCGGTGCAGCCGGAAGATTCGCCCGCCGCGCTGGAAAATTTGACCGGTCACGCCGAGTCCATTTTGCAGCGGCTGGAGTTGCCGTATCGCGTGGTCAGCCTGTGCGCGGGGGATTTGGGTTTTTCTGCCGCCAAAACCTACGATCTGGAAGTGTGGCTGCCGGGGCAACAGTGTTACCGTGAAATCTCCTCGTGCAGCAACTTTGGCGATTTTCAAGCGCGGCGGTTGCAGGCGCGCTGGCGCAATCCCGCCACCGGCAAACCCGAATTGCTGCACACGCTCAACGGCTCGGGCTTGGCAGTCGGGCGGACGCTGGTGGCGGTATTGGAGAATTATCAACAAGCCGACGGCAGCGTCATCATTCCAACGGCGCTGCGGCCGTATTTGAACGGATTAGAATTGATTAGCGCGTTTTAATTCAAATAAACCAGATCGCGTTCACCGTGCGCGGGCGATTATTATTCATCTTTTAATAGCGATTTACCATGACTCAACTCGCACTTGTCATTGATCTCAATGTCTGCGTCGGCTGTCACGCCTGCGTCACTTCATGCAAACAATGGAATACATCCGGCTGGGCGGGTCCATTAGTAGATGAAAACCCGTATGATGCGCATCCAACCGGGACGTTTTTTAATCGGGTGCAAATGTTTGAAGTCGGCACCTTTCCCAATACTGAATTAGTGCATTTCCCGAAAAGTTGTTTGCATTGCGAAGAACCGCCCTGCGTTCCGGTCTGCCCCACCGGCGCATCGTATAAACGCGAAGATAATGGCGTGGTATTAGTGGATTATGACAAGTGTATTGGTTGTAAATACTGTTCTTGGGCCTGTCCGTATGGAATGCGCGAATTAGATATGCAGCAGCAGGTAATGAAAAAATGCACCCTGTGTATTGATCGTATTACTGATCCTTCATTACCCGAAGACCGCCGCAAACCCGCCTGCGTATTAGCCTGTCCGACCAGTGCGCGGTTATTCGGTGATGTGCATGATCCTGATTCGGAAGTGTCCATTGCCATTCGAGAGCGCGGTGGTTATCCATTGATGCCCGAGTGGGCAACCAAGCCGTCAAATCATTATTTACCGCGGCGCAAAACCCGAATGCACATTACCGAAGATGATTTGCGGCGGGCGGATAATCCATTGCGGCATGAAGATATTACCGTTTATACCGGTGAAGAAACACTGGATGATGTGACCTGGTAATGATTTTTATTGACCACGTTTGTAATCTAAAGACAGTTTTTCATTCGATTGAATCGCAGGTTTTTTCATGCACCCAGCTTTTTCTGTCATTCTTTTAACGACTCTCCTCGGCGCCGGTCAAGGAGTATTTTTAGCCCTCGTCACCGGTCAAGTCTATGCCAGCATTAAACTGATTGAAGCACAGGATGCCAGTTTTTATGTCGGCGGCAGTGTGATTACTATTATCCTGTTAATCAGCGGTTTAATTGCATCGTTCTTTCATCTTGGCCGCCCAGAACGCGCTTGGCGAGCGGCGGCAAAATGGCGCACCTCGTGGTTATCGCGGGAGGTGATTATTCTACCGGCCCTAATGATATTGGTGGCGTTCTATGGCTTAGTTCATTGGCTCGGTTGGACGAATCCATTATTCATCGCGGGTGCAGATGCACTGCCTATTGACGCGAGTTTAGTATTGGGCGTCATTGGTGCGGTATTGGCATTTGCGCTGTTTGTTTCGACCGCGATGATTTATGCCAATGTCGAGTTTATTGCCGAGTGGCATTCACCGCTGACCGTTGCTAATTTCACCTTTTTAGGTCTGGGATCAGGCTTTATGTTAGCCGCCGCCTATTCCGCTGCATTGGGCAATCATTTAGTGACCTTTTACGGCACTTGGGCGGTCATTTTCACCGTGATTGGTTTAGTCAGTCGCGGCGCATCATTACTACGGAATCGGCATATTAAACCCAAGAGTAATTTGCAAAGCGCCATTGGCGTGCGCCACCGTTTAATTACGCAACGGGCGCAGGGTTTCACTGGGGGATCATTTAATACGCGGGAGTTTTTTCATCACGCCCCGCCGGCGGTATTGCAGCGGATGCGCACCAGCTTTTTAATTCTGGTGTTCCCGGTGCCAATTCTGTTGATTGCGATTGCTTACGTCAGTCAATCCGCCACGCTGCCGATCATTGCTTTTTTATTGCAATACACTGGGTTAATTGCCGAGCGCTGGTTGTTTTTTGCCGACGCGCAGCATCCGCAGAATTTGTATTATCAGTCGGTGGCTTGACCGCCTGAATTCCCTTCTCTGCCAAAAGGGGATTTCTTGCTTTGATTAAATCCCCCCTGCCCCCCTTTGTTAAAGGGGGGAATTAAATACTCTCTATTGTTAAAAAAAGAATTGCCCCCCTAAATATCAATTGCCTTGTTGAGATTCACCCGTCATGTCCGATACCGCCGCCCCGCGCACCAATTTTATTCACCACCTCATTGCCGCCGATTTAGCCAGCGGCAAACATCAGCGCATTGCCACGCGCTTTCCCCCTGAACCCAATGGTTATTTACACATTGGTCACGCCAAATCCATCGCATTAAACTTTGGATTAGCCGAAGAATTCGGCGGCACCTGCAATTTGCGCTTTGATGACACCAATCCATTAAAAGAAAACCACGAGTTTGTCGCGGCAATTCAATACGACGTGCGCTGGCTCGGTTATGATTGGGGCGAGCGGCTCTATTTCGCGTCTGATTATTTCGAGCAACTCTACGTCTTTGCATTAGAGTTAATTGAAAAAGGCTTGGCGTATGTGTGCGATTTATCTGCCGATGAGATGCGCGATTATCGCGGCACATTAACGATTCCCGGCCGCGACAGCCCCTACCGCGACCGCAGCATTGCCGACAACCGCGCCCTGTTTGAACGGATGCGGGCGGGTGCATTTCCCGACGGCAGCCGCACCCTGCGCGCTCGCATTGACATGACCTCGCCGAACGTGAACCTGCGCGATCCGGTGCTGTACCGCATCAAACATGGCGTGATCCACCACCAAACCGGCAGCGCCTGGTGTCTGTACCCGACTTACGATTTCACCCACCCGCTGTCGGATGCGCTCGAAGGCATCACCCACTCGATCTGCACGTTGGAATTTGAGGATCACCGCCCGCTGTATGACTGGTGCGTGGCGAATGTGTCGGTGCCGAAATCCCCCCAACCCCCCTTTGCAAAAGGGGGGGAGGGGGGATTTGTCAAATGGAATCCTCCGCAACAGATTGAATTTAGCCGTTTAAATCTGGAGTACTGCGTGATGAGCAAGCGGCTGTTGACGCAATTGGTGACGGAGCAGTTGGTCAACGGTTGGGATGATCCGCGGATGCCGACCATTGCCGGATTGCGGCGGCGCGGCTACACACCGGCGGCGTTGCGCGAGTTTTGTGCGCGGATTGGCGTGACGCGGGCGGATAATTTGGTCGAAATGGAGTTGCTGGAAAGTACGTTGCGCGAGGATTTGGATGCCCACGCGCCGCGGGCGATGGCGGTGCTGCGGCCGTTGAAAGTGGTGATTGAGAATTGGCCAGCCGAGCGGGCGGAGCAGTTGACGGCGGCAAATCATCCGAAAGATCAATCACTTGGTACGCGCCAGCTCACATTCGGGCGCGAGGTGTACATTGACCAAAATGATTTTGCCGAACTGCCGCCAAAGGGGTTTAAGCGCCTGACGCTCGGCGGTGAGGTGCGGTTGCGCAATGCGTATGTGATCCGGTGTGAGCGGGTGATTCGGGCGGCGGACGGGAGCATTGCTGAGTTGCGGGCGACGGCTGATCTGGACACGTTGGGCAAGAATCCGCAGGGGCGTAAGGTGGCGGGGGTGATTCAGTGGGTGGCGGCGGCGAGTGCTTGCACGGCGGAGGTGCGGTTGTATGACCGGTTGTTTGCGGTGCCGACGCCCGGCGCGAGCGGGGGGGATTTTCGCGCTGATTTGAATCCGCATTCATTGCAGGTATTAAACAATTGTTTTATTGAACCGAGTGCGGCCGCGGCGGCAGTGGGGAGTCAATTTCAATTCGAGCGTGAGGGGTATTTTATTAAAGATGTGGATAGCACGGCCGAGCGGCCGGTGTTTAATTTGACCGTGACGTTGCGTGATACTTGGGGTAAGTCGCAGACGCGGGCGGCGGCTTAATTGGTATTCAAGTGGTCTCAGGCGGGCGCGTGGGAATGGTTAATTGCCTCACTGCTGGAGATGGTTGTTATGCGAGAAGTTGCTTCATTGCGTTATGGCGTGATTTTCAAAAAAGCCTTTAGTCATCCAAGCGTTTTTAAAGGGTCAGGCATGGCAAGCAATTACCAAAAGCGTTGGCAATCAAATGCAGCCAATGCTTGATCGCAGGTCACGAGGGTTAATCGTTCAATTTGACTTTGCGCGGCCAGCATTCGATCAAATGGGTCACGATGTGCTTGCGGGAAATGTCCCGCGCGTAAAGCATGAAGATAGGTCACGGGTAAATGTTTAAAGCCGTCTGCTATGACCAGTTCATTAAAGCGTTCACTGATCTGCGGCACACCGTTTAATTTGCCAATGCGTTGTTTGGTGGCAATTTCCCACGCACTAGCGGCACTGACAAAAACGGTGTTAGTGGTATTCAACAGTGCGTCACGCACCGGTGCTGAGAGTTGAGGATCATCAGTGAACCACCACAGCAACGCATGGGTGTCTAATAGCAGGTTCATTAAATTAACGCCCTTCCCAACCGATCAATTCAGATTCCGGCAAGGGTTCAAAAAATGCCTCATCTACTGTTCCTGGCAATCGCCCGGGTTGCCGTGTAACCGTTTTATCATCGAGTGGCATTAAGCGGGCATAAGGGCGACCAGACTTGGCTAGGATGATTTCTTCCCCGGCGTGGGCTTGTTCTATTAGACGAGAAAGATGCGTTTTAGCTTCGTGAACGTTAATGATCTTTTGCATGGGAGACACATGACCAAAGTGAGTTGCATAACTAAGTCAGGAGTTACGCAGTTGGTTCGTAAGTTGTTGATTAATAACTGACATCTCTCCCCCACCCTAACCCTCCCCCGCTGGGGGAGGGAACTCAGAACCTCTCCCCCAGCGGGGGAGGGGCAGAATTCAACTGCGTAAGTCCTGACTAAGTTTAGTCTGGTCATGTCTCACTGAGACTTTTGCTACGAAGCGGTGATCTGCCAACGGTCACAGCCGATACATTTTTCTTAAGCACTGAGCAATGCTCAGTAACGCTTAACTGCCAGTCCGCAGACTGGGGTGTATCTACCAAGGCTGCAAAAACAGATGCTTTTACAGCGCGAACTCTTTGATGCGTTTCAAGTTTTACGCTGGCAACCGCATACTCGAACTTGTTAAAGAGCGTGATTGAGTAGCACGCGCTTGGTTATCGCTATAAAATACATGCTACCCAGTCTTAGAATAACGACGGATTTATGTACTGTCAAAGTCGTTATCTGTAGAGAGATGCTGGACTTAGCATTCCTAAATCATACTAAGCAAAACACAGTTTATTGAATACTATGTGGCAACCCCGCTGAAATCCCCCCACTCGCTGCGCGAGTGACCCCCTTTTGCAAAGGGGGTGAATGGTCACAGCCGCCGTCTATCCTTTGGCGTATGATTTGCTTATCTATCGAACACCATTGCACTTCAACACGGAGGGGCAGGTGACACCCACACTGGCCGCACTTGTCGGCATTACTCGACGACGACGGGTGGTTGACGATCAGGTCAACTGCCCGCCAGCCGCTGTCAATTTCTTGGCGGTCGGCGGGCGTGTCAAAATCCCCTTCACCTCTGGTTCCATGCGCTCGCTGATCCAACAGCAGCGCACTTTCCTGCTGCCAAACTGCGATTTTGGTCACGTTTGGCTATTTTGTCACACAAAACTCGGCGCAATGTACTAGGCTTGACTATTAAGTATGGCGCCAATTGGGCGTTATATCTAAAGTACCGTTGTTTCATTGCCACTCATCGGAGAATATCTCATGGATTCCTCTATCTCTAGCATGACTCCTGAACACGTCGCGGCGATTACTACCGCCGATGTTGCGAGTTGGCCAACCGCAAACGTTGCCGCGTTAACAGCCGCTATGATCGCGGTGATGTCGCCAGCACAGTTTGCTGCGTTCCCGACCGAAAACATTGCAGCATTAACGCAGATGCAAGTTGATGCCATGACTTTGGCACAACTGCAAACACTGAATTCCACAGTCACAGGACAATTTGCGGCCATTTCGCCGGCGGCAATACAGGGATTGGATGCTGCTGACATTCCCAACTTGCCCACCGACCAAATCGCCTCGATCACGTCCAAACAACTCGCCGGCATGGCGACGGATGATTTGGCGGCATTGACAACAGCGCCCAATAATCAAGTCGCGGCGCTGTCAACCGCTGCGATGCCGGGCTTAACTGAAAGCCAACTGAAGGGTTTAAGCAACGACCAAGTTAAGCTGTTCAGTACCGCGCAACTCAAGGCGCTGTCGTCCAGCGCCCTGCCGGGATTTGAAGATGCCGACCTTGAGGCCTTCACTGCCGATCAACTCGGCGCCTTCACTTCGACCCAAGCGCCCGGGTTTTCCGCGACAGATTTGGCAGATTTATCTATTGGAAAACTGAACCTGTTGTCGCCGAGTGCCTTTGGTGCGCTGACCACCACGCAAATCCAGGCGCTGACCACCACCCAGTTTGACGGTCTGTCCACGACGTCGATTGCGGCGCTGACGACGAAACAAGTGGTTGCCATTGATGGCGAAGATTTGACGAAAATGGACTCAACACAGGTTGCCGCCCTGTCCACCGCTGCGTTGGCGGCTCTAACATCGGAGCAGATCACGGCGCTGGAAGCTGAAGATTTCAAAGGCTTAGGCGTCAATATCGCCAAGTTGACAGCGAAACAAGCACCGGGTTTGGAGGCGGCAGATATTATTGCTCTGACAACAGACCAAATATCGTTGCTTCCAACCGCAGTATTGGCAGCATTCAGTGCCGCGCAAATTCAAGCCATTGCGCTTGATGATCTTGTCAAAATGACCACGAGCCAAATTCAGGCGCTCACGACTGCACAAATTCAGGCGTTGACGGATACCGTTGGTGGTCAAGTTGCCAGCCTGGAAGCCCCGCAAGTCGCGGCGCTCAAGAGTACTCAACTCGCGGCCATGAGTCCGACGCAGTTTGGGCAGCTAGATTTGAATGCGCTTTCGACCGCGGCGATTTCAGGGATGACCGCAGAACAATTGGCGAGTGTGCCGCATGCAGATGATGCGGGGGATGCTGGATTTGACAGCATTGACGATCTCTCCAGCGACCGCTTTGGGTTGCTGTCCTCAACGGCATTGGCGGGCTTAACCGAAGATCAAGCGGCGGCGTTGACAACTAGCCAACTCGCGGCCATGACCACGAAACAGGCGGCGGGCTTATCTGAGGCGACGTTGACCAAGTTCAGTGATACGCAAATCGCCGCGCTGCCCACTGCGGTTATCGGCAAATTAACCTCAACCCAGATTGCGGCAATTGAAGCGGCAGATTTTGACAGTTTGACCAATGCGCAAATTGCGGCGTTGACTTCCGTTCAAATCAAAGGGATGGATGCGAATGACATTGCAACGTTGATTGCAACGCAAATGCCTTCGCTGTCAGCGGCGGCAATTAAATCGTTTGATACGGCGGGTCAAATCCAGGCAATTCAAACCGCCGATTTTAAGGCGTTGACCACCACGCAATTGGCCGCGTTGACTGCTGACCAATTGAGTGTACTCACTACTGGCTTAAATAGCCAAATTGCCGCATTAGATCAAACGCAAATCATTGCATTTTCGCCCAGTGCATTGGCGGGAATGACGACTGCCCAAGTTGCTTCAATTAACCCAGTCACGATTCCCGGATTAACAACGGCGCAAATTGCTGGGCTGTCATCGGATGCACTTGCTGCATTAACACCCGGTACGGATGCCGTTACGAGTCAAGCTGTTAAATTAACCCCCTCCCAATTAGCGGCAATTAAAGCCACGCAAGCGCCGGGATTAAATAAACTTTATTTGCCTGATTTCACGCCAGCACAGGTCGCCGGTTTATCGTCGGCGGTATTAGCGGCACTCAATTCTGACCAAGTGAAAGCACTTGAAGCAGCCGATTTCACCGCCATGACGACGGCGCAAATTGCGGCGTTTTCATCTGATGGATTGAAAGGGCTGGTCGCTAATGATCTCAAAACCTTGACCGAAGCACAGGTTGGAGCGCTGTCGTCTAAACAAATGCCCGGAATAGACCCGTTGCGTTTGGGCGAATTAACTACCGCGCAAATTGATAATCTGACCACTGCGGCGATTGCGGCAATGAGTGATCCGCAGCAGGCGGCAATACTCGGTATAGCAGACGCAATTAAAGTCATCACGACTGCACAAATGGGTGCATTGTCAACGGCGAGCGTGGCGACTTTTGATGCCGGTGATGTTGGTGCGCTGAGTGAAGCGCAAATTGCCGGGCTAACGTCAAAGAACATCAGCGGGTTAATAGATGCAGCGGTTGCTGCTTTATCCAGTAGTCAGATTGATAACATCACGCCGGCGGCGCTGGCGGCAATGACGCCGACGCAGATCAGTAAGATTGCGACGGGTGTGATTGATGAGTTGACGACCGCGCAGATTCAGGCATTAACAACCGCGCAGATTCAGGCGTTGACTGCCAATAACGCAGCAAATGACCAAATTGACCAATTAAACTCAACGCAAATTGGCGCCCTCAAGAGCAGTCAATTGGCGGTATTGTCAGCAGCGCAAATTGGGGAATTGGACGTTGGCAAATTATCGTCCGCTGCGCTGGCGGGTTTGACGCCGGAACAATTCAGCGGCGTGACTATTACTGACTTATCTTCAACGCAATTCGGCGGGCTGACGACGGCGGCGATCAATGCGTTGACGGTGGCTCAGGCGACGACAATTACTTCAGATCAATTAGCCGGATTAACGGCAAAGCAGGCGCCCGCGCTGACGCCCGCTAGTTTGACATTGTTCAATAGCACAGACGATTTACATGCCTTTACTACTGCTGCATTAGCGGTGTTGACTTCGGCACAGGTCGCGGCGCTTGCTTTAGATATTGATGATTCATTAAATGCCGCCCAATTCGCCGCGTTGTCATCCTCGGGCATTGCTGGATTAGATACGGCTGACATTGCTGGTTTGGGTCAAGAGGAACTCAAGGCGTTGACTGTTAAACAAGCGCCCGGGTTGACAGGCGCCCAAATTGGCGCACTTGGCGCTACTGTAGCCACTGAAGACAATATCAAGTACATCCCGACGGCGGTGATTGCGGCGCTAACAACAACGCAAATTCAAGCCATTACGCCTGATGACGTTGATGATTTGACCCCCGACCAAGTGAAGGCATTAACCAGCGCCCAACTGGGAGCAATGACGACCGAGCAATTTGCAGAGCTAAATCATGGCGGTTTAAAAGATGCCACCATTGCCGGTATGAATGCGCTGCAAGCGGCAAATGTAGATATTTCTAACCTCACCTCAACGCAGGTGGCGTTGCTGACATCCACTGCGATTGGGGCGATGAGTAAAACCCAATTGGAGGACACCACTTTTGATGCGAAAACCTTTTTATCCCTGCTCAGTGCCAAGCAAGCGCCGGGCTTGAAGGGCGCGGAATTAGCCCAAATAGCGGCGACGAATATTGACGACTTGTCGCCGGCTGCTTTCGGTGCGCTGAACTCCGAGCAGATCAACGTGTTGACGACGGCGCAGTTTGCCAGCTTGACCACTGCGCAATTGGCCGCGATGACTGCCAAGCAGGCGGCGGGCATTACCTTGCAGCAAATGACGGCGTTGAACGAAGACCCCGATGGTGGCGGCGGCGCTGCTACTGCAAACACCGCGCAAATCACCGCACTCCCAACCGCCGTCTTGGCTGCATTGACCGGTGCGCAAATCAAGGTGATTAATTCTGTTGAAATTGGGTTGCTCACCACAACGCAAATACCGGCGCTGACCACTGCGCAAATTGCAAACTTGACCACCCAGACAGCAGCGCCCGGTGACGGCGGTCAGATCGGACAATTGCAACCTGCCCAATTGGCGGTACTCAAAAATACGCAGGTAGCGGCGCTCAGTTCGGCACAGGTGGCAGCACTGAACACGGATGTTAAGTACCTCTCCGCCGCCGCCATTGCGGGCATGACCACGACGCAAGTCAAAGGGTTGGCGGTTGGCAGCCTCGACGGCGCGCAACTGGGCGCCCTGTCTTCGGAGGCGTTGGATGAGCTGAGTTCGGTGCAAATTGGTGATCTCACGGACGCTCAACTTGCCGGCATGACCGCTAAACAGATCGCAGGATTGGGGACGGACGTTGGCGAATTGACTGCCGCGCAAATTAACAAACTGCCAACCGCAACATTTGCCGCCATGACCTCCGCGCAAATCAACGTGCTGGCAGCAGTTGATTTTAGCGGGTTGGATAACGCGCACATTGCCGCGCTGACTTCCAAGCAAGTTGGGGGGTTGTCCGCTGCTGCGGGTGAAGATTTGGCGGATTTGACCGCCGCCCAAATCCCGTACATCAACACGGCAACATTAAAGGCGTTGACCGCCCCACAGATCGAAGCGATTGGCGCTGATCTTGACCAGTTGACCGCCGCACAGGTTGGTGCATTGCAAGGCAGTCAACTCACTGGTGCCACGACATTCGGAAACTTTGATTCAGCGCAAATCGTCGCTCTGCCAACAGTGGCGATCAAAGGGCTGACTGGGCTGCAATTTGCAACCATTATAACGGATGCACTGGTGGCCTTCACCCCCGCGCAAATTGCCGCATTGACCTCAACGGCTTTGCAAAGCCTGACTCAAGCCCAAGCCCAAGTCTTGACGCCATCGCAATTGGCGGCAATCACGAGTAGCCAAGCTGATGGATTAATTGGGGCTGTGGCGACTGACCCACTGAAGACATTCACGCCTTCACAAATTGGTCATCTGTCAACAGCGGCGCTCAAGTCGTTGGATGCCACGCAGTTGAGCGCGTTTGGCACGGATGACTTCCTCGCCCTCAGTCCGGCGCAAATTGCGGCACTGACGCCAACCGCGATGCTCACTGCGTTGGGTTCTGATGACATTGCAATCTTGACGAATCAGCAGATCGCGGCGCTGACCTTGGCACAAGCGGCGGGGTTAAATGCTGCGGTGATTGATGATTTGACCACCGGGCAAGTCCCGTCCATTTCAACGGCGGTGATTAAGGCGCTGACGGCGACGCAGATTGACGTGATTGAAGCGGCTGACGTTGGGCAGTTGACCAGCGCCCAGTTGGCAGTTTTGACGGGCGCGCAATTTGGCAAGCTCGATTTGAGTGGTTTATCGAGTACGCAAATTCCCTGGCTGTCCACCGCTGCGATTGAGGCGATGGGTACGACTGACTTTGCAAAACTGGGATCAGCCACCATTGCGGCGCTGACCACCGCGCAAATTGCCGCGCTCACGACGGCGCAAATCAAGGCGTTGAATGATGATACTGATGGTGCTGGACTTGCCTCACCAATCAATCAGATACAAGCGCTGACCAGCGCCCAACTCGCGGCCTTTACCTCTAAGCAAGCGGCGGGATTTCAAGCGGGTGATTTGACGTCGTTGTCACCCGATCAGGCCAAAGCCTTGTCAGCGGCAGTCCTCGGTGCGTTTAGCTCGGCGCAACTGGAAGGTTTTAACAAGGAAGACTTTGCCGCCATGACCTCGGCGCAATTTGCCGCGCTGTCGTCCAGCGCGATTGGTGGGTTGATAGAAGAGGATTGGTTGGCCTTGACCAGTACGCAACTGGCGGCGCTTTCGACGAAACAAATCCCGGCAATACCAAACGAGGACATCACCGATCTGTTTGCCAATACCAACGGCATCTCTGCCATCTCCACAGCGGCGATTGCGAAGCTGACCAGCGGTCAAATCCAGGTGATTGCGGCTACTGACATTCCTCACCTCAGCACCACGCAAATTCAGGCGTTGACCACCGCGCAGATCAAGGTGTTGACAGCCGCGGGTCAAATTCCCGCTCTGTCAGATGCCCAAGTTGGAGCGTTGAAAAGTACCCAAGTGGCGGCGTTGACGGCGGCGCAGTTTGATGCGTTGGGTACGGCTGGCAAGATTGACAATATCTCAAATGCCGCCTTAGCCGGTATGACAACAGCACAACTGGCGAGATTGAGTGATGCGGCCAAGATGGAGTATTTGTTCGATAGCCAACTTGGCGCGTTGACAAGTGCGCACATCGCGTCCTTGACGGTAACGCAATTTAATACCCTAGATGCAACCGAACTGCCGTTGATTTCCACAAGCGGCATTGCTGGTTTAACGGAGGATCACATTGCAGAGTGGAATTTAAACACGGAACTTGGGCTGATTCGATCCTTGACCACCGGACAAATTGCGGCGCTCAGTTCGACGCAAATTGCGGCATTCAAGTTGATCGAGTTTGACAATGGAACTGGGGTGCCTGAGGCTGATGCAGCGGTTGACTTCACCTTGTCCGCAACGCAGATTGCGGCCATTTCAACAAAAGCCTTTAGCGGGCTTGATGCACTGGATACCGCTGCGATGACGGCAGCACAGATCGCTGCTATCACGCCGGCACAGGTAGCTGTCATGTCCCTCAGTGCTGTGTCAGGTTTACCCGCTGCTGGGATTGGCAGCATGACGACAGACGCCTTTGCCAAGCTAACTGCTGCGCAAATCCCCTCCATTACTGGATTGACCGGGATCACTACCGCGCAACTCGCCGCCTTGAGTTGTGCGACAACATTGGCGTTCACAGGTACTCAAATCCTAGCTATGAGCGATGCCCAGCGTAGCACCCTTTCCGCCACCCCGCTGGCGCTGGACTTGGACGACAACGGCATCGCCACCATCGCCGTCAGCGACAGCAGCGTCACCTTCGACCTCTACGCCACCGGCAACAGCGCCCGCGTGGGTTGGTTGAATGGCGACGACGGCTGGTTAGTCATGGATCGCAACGGCGACGGCATGGTCAACGACGGCAGCGAGTTGTTCGGCAGCGGCACGACCTTAGCCGACGGCAGCCGCGCCGGCGACGGGTTCGTGGCACTGGCTGACTTGGACAGCAACCGCGATGGCGTGGTCAACGCCGCCGATACGAGCTTCGGGCAACTGCAAGTGTGGCGCGACATCAACCAAGATGGTCACAGCCAAGCGGAAGAATTGCTGAGTTTGACCGAACTCAACATCCAGCAATTCAGCCTGGCGAGTAAAGCGGTGGAGATTCCGACGGATGCGGTCGGTAATCAAATTGGTTTAATTGGTGTGTATGAAACCAGCGATGGGCAGGCGCATCAATTAGCCGATATTTGGTTGGAAATTGATTGATTAAATCCCCCCTGCCCCCCTTTGTTAAAGGGGGGTAAGAAAGTTCTCCTTTGTTAAAGGGGGTAAGAAAGAAAAGCCCCCCTTTGCAAAAGGGGGGTTGGGGGATTTAACAGGGCTGACAGATTTAACAATACATCCCCGCCGATTGATGATAAATTGATCGGCGGGTTTTTTATTGGGTGATTGAAATATAGCCGCGTAGGTTGGGTTGTGTGCTTTGCGCGGTGTTGATAATGAATAACCAATCCAAACGGCACACAACCCAACATTTCCCACCCGCCCGTTCAACCCAATTCAGTTGAATGAACCTTTGGTTGAATCGGAATTAACCAACCGCCGTCGCGTCATCGGTTTATTAGCGGGAATGTTGGTTTGCCCGATTGATGATAGTGGATTGATCGCGGGGCGATTTGCGGACAACCCAATCAACTACTCCATTTTATAAATCATGTTGCGGTAGTTTAACTATATTACCCGATTTACGCGCACAAGTATTAAATGAAGGGTTGTATGTAGCACGAATTCACGAAGGCGTATTTCAATTAGATACACCCGCCGATTTTCAACCAAAAGTGTGGTAGCATAAAATAAACGATTCAATTTTTGACAATTGGTGATGAATGGAACAGCGGTTTTTTTCGTGATACCGCCTCACCGCAAAAAGAGAGAGTCAGCCGAGCTGTTTGGCGACCAATTGACAGTACGCAATGCCAATGCCGCTCGATTGGCTTAAACTAGCACCTCACAAGGTGTCCGCCCCGCGCTTGAATTGACCACCACCACCCCAACTTAATTAACCCCATTATTCACGCAACACGATTCGCAATTATGACTGTTTCCAATCCCGCCCCCTTTCCACTCACCCCGTCACGATTAGAATTATTTCCCGTCGCATTTTTCTCCATCATTTTGGGATTAACCGGCGTCTCCCTTGCCTGGCAAAAAGCGCAAATCTTATTTGCATTTCAACCCGACATGGCCGGCGGCCTACGTTGGGTGGCACTCGGTTTATTCATTCTCACCACCAGCGTCTATTGCCTCAAGTTCATTCGCTACCGTGACACTGTCATTGCCGAATTCACCCATCCTATTCAGGTCAACTTCTTCCCAACCATTTCGATGAGTTTATTATTACTCGCCGCCGCCTTCCTGCCATCGCTACCCATCTTAGCAACGGGATTTTGGCTGATCGGCACTGGGTTACATTTAATCCTCACGCTCTACATTATGAGCGTCTGGTTACACCACAATAAATTGGATATTCACCACATCAACCCCGCGTGGTTCATTCCCATCGTCGGCAACGCGCTCGTCCCATTAGCCGGCGTTCCATTAGGCTATACCGAATTATCATGGTTTTTCTTTAGCATCGCCATGCTCTTCTGGCTCGTATTATTAGCCATCATCTTTTACCGCGTGTTATTCCACAACCCACTCCCTGACCGCTTAATGCCGACCTTTTTTATTCTCATCGCGCCACCCGCCGTTGGATTTATCGCCTACGCCCAATTAATTGGTTTAATGCAAACCAGCGATCTTGATGCCTTTGGGCGCATTCTGTATTACAGCGGGCTATTTTTAACACTGTTATTAATCACGCAAGCGCAACGCTTTGCGCGTATTCAATTTTATTTATCATGGTGGGTGTATTCATTTCCACTCGCGGCCATTACCGTCGCCACCATCATCATGTTTCAGGTCACGCAATTAACGGCCTTTGCCGTCATTGCGTGGTGTTTGTTAACTTTCGTCACGTTAATGGTGGTGTTTTTATTGTTTCGCACTGCCCAAGCGGTCGGTGCTGAAAAAATCTGTGTGCCGCAGGTGTAATAAACCGCCGCCCTCAAACATTGATCGTTCCCAGCGGCCGCGTGGGAACGCGATCTTTTGTGACCAATCAATACTTTCAACCACAGCACTGTTGGCACTTGATAATTCACCATTAGTCACCAAATAGTGTATAACCAACAACACGCCGTGTTGTTTTCATTCACGCCGCAATTAAAAAATCACAGGATCATTCCACTATGCGTATTGCAGTTTCCAGCCAAAACTTCCGCACCATCACTGGTCACGCGGGCAAAAGCCGTCGTTTTATTGTGTATGAAGTTGCCGCTGACGGCGCACAAGAGGTCGAACGGCTTGATTTACCAAAGAAAATGTCATTGCACGATTATCACGAAGCCGATCATCCGCTCTATCAACTCAAGCTCGACGCCATCTTGACTGGCGGGGCGGGCGCGGGCTTTATGCAGCGCATGGGGCGGGCGGGTATTCAGGTGATTGCCACCAGCGAAACCGAAATTGAGACCGCGCTGGCAGCATTGGTAGCGCAGCGCCCACTTCCGCCGGCGGCGCCGCATGATCACGAGCATGAACATGACCACGATCACGACGATGATGACGATGCCGACCCTGACACGGCGGCGGATCCACGTTTGGCGGTCGCGGTGGGCGCTGACCACGAGTGTTGCGGCGGTCACGAGGAGCGTTCGCAAGAAGAGTGCGATGAACGCCACGCCACGCCCGCGGAGCAGGGCGGTTGCGGCTGCGGGCATGGTCGCCACCAGCATGGCAATGGGCGTCACCAGCATTAATCCCGCCCTGTTGTTTATTCCTCTGGCTATTAAGTGCTTATTTGATTGTTCTTAATGCGCCAGCGTGGAACGATCAAAACTAGATTAGGATAGATTTCTCCCTCTCCCGCTGGGAGAGGGAATTAAGAACCACACTCCCCGCGCTCGATTTATTCTCAATCCATTCCGCATCTTATTAAACCATCCGCAAATGTGCTGGTGAATGGCCAACAAATCCTATTCTGACTCCACCTGGGATTTCATTGGCGTTAATACCAAAGAATCCACGCATTGTTTTCATGCGTACCCAGCCATGATGATCCCGCAAGTTGCCGAGCGTTTAATTGCACAACACGGCCAACATGCCAAGTTATTATTCGATCCCTATTGCGGCACCGGCACCTCATTAGTCGAGGCTAATCGCAAAAATATTCACGCCATTGGCACGGATTTAAATCCACTGGCGCGCCTCATTGCACAGGCAAAAACGACACCACTCAATCTACAGGTGTTGGATTTATATTTAAAAGACTTTAGTGATTACCTGTTTTCTATTCTGTTTGATATTCACAAAATCAGCGTTGTCACTCCGAACATTAAAAACATAGATTACTGGTTTTCGCCACCCGTTCAAACACAACTGGCGGTGGTGAATACTTTTATTAACGGCATTACCGATGAATCCATTGCCAATTTTTTCAAGGTGGCGTTTAGTGAAACAGTGCGCGAAAGCAGTTGGACGCGCAATGGTGAATTCAAACTGTTTAGAATGACGCCCCAGCAAATGCAGCGGTTTAATCCCGACGTGTTCGGTTTAATTCAGGGCAAATTAGCCCGCAATAAACGGGGATTAAAAGCGTTGCTGGACATGCACTGCACCGCGACCAGCCGAGTCTGTGCATTTAATACCGTTGAACACATAGAACAGATTGAAAATGGCAGTGTTGATTTGATTGTCACCTCGCCACCCTACGGCGACAGTCGCACCACCGTCGCCTATGGTCAATTTTCCCGATTAGCGAATGAATGGCTGGGTATTGATGGCGCCGCTCACATTGATAATCAATTGATGGGCGGGCAAATAAAACGCACCGCTGCCGGTAGTTTATGTGAATTAGATGAATTTAATTCTGCAATGGAACAAATTGCCGCAATTGATGATAAACGCGCCAACGAGGTCAGCGCCTTTTATTGGGAGTATCAGCAATCCATTGAAAACGTTGCTAAAACAGTTAAACCGGGCGGGCATGTGTGTTACGTTGTGGGTAATCGTAAAGTGAAGGGCATCACTTTGCCGACCGATGAAGTGACTCGTTGTTTATTCGAGCGGCAGGGATTTGTGCATATTGAAACGGTGATCCGCAATATTCCGAATAAACGAATGCCGTCAAAAAATAGCCCAACCAATATCGTCGGCCGCACGGATTCGACCATGAATAACGAATACATTGTAGTAATGAAAAAGTGTGAATAGCGCGTTGAAAAAATCATTCCTGCGCCACCACGCAGGAACAATTAAACGACAGTCAACCAATTATGAACGCCGGAATAAACCAGCAACGTAGGCTTGCCATTTTCCCCGTCGCGGTTCTTGACCAGGCAATGGTTTCATTGGCGTAAATTGCGGGAACGTGACCTGCGGTTCTGTTGCATCAGCTTTATAAATCCGCACCCGCAAATCAAACCACGCCGCCTGTCCAGTCACCGGATCTGAATTAGAAAACCGCGTTTCATCATCCCCGCCGGGTAATTCTTCACCAATGAGATGATTTAATAAAAAGCCCTGCTGTGATTCATCCGCTTGCGGTGTTAAACCCCATGCCCCCGCCGCTTTACCAATTGCATTCCACGTCCACACCGTTCCCGGCTCCACGGCTTCAGAAAAGCGACATTGACACCGCACCCGCCCTAAATGCGATTCCACCCAAATCCAATCGCCATCATCAATCCCATGCGTTACGGCAAAACGCGGATTCACAAACAAATAATTATGGCTATGAATCTGTCGCAACCACGCATTTTGACTATCCCAACTATGATACATCGCCATTGGGCGTTGCGTTAAAGCGGCTAATGGATACCGGCGTTTATCAATTAAACTTGTCTCCAATGGTTCATAATAAAACGGCAATGGATCAAAATAGGTAGCAATGCGTTGACGCAAGCGATCTGGCGGTTGCCGTCCGGCACGTTTCCCTAATGCAGCGGAACGAAACCGTTGCAAAACTTCTGAATAAATATGTAATGTAATTGGCTCTGCCCAGCGGGTTAACCCATGCGCCCGCGCCCAATGCAAATAGCCTTTATTCCAATTGCGCATGTATTGATAACTGCGCGGCAATTCGTGATGATACACGCAATTATTTGCCGCATATAATTCCCATTGTCGCGGATTGGGTTCGCCTTTTAAGAACTTCTCACCAAACTCACCGCGCCAGCCGGCAAGAAAACCAATGCCCGACCCGGGTGACGTTTCATAATTGACAATAAAATCGGGATAATTGCGATATTTCGGCGTCCCGTCTGCTTTAACAAAAGCTGGCAATCCTAATCGCCCACCCAATTCAATTAACACCTCCTGGAATGGACGGCATTCACCTTTGGGCGGTAAAACGGGAATACGCACCGAATCCACTGGCCCATCGAATTCAGAAATGGGGCGATCAAGCATAGAAAACACGTCATGCCGTTCTAAATAAGTCGTGTCAGGCAATACCAAATCGGCAAAGGCCACCGTCTCCGATGAAAAGGCATCGCACACGACTAAAAACGGAATTTTATAATCGCCATTCTCATCTTTATCGGTCAGCATTTGGCGGGTGCCAACCGTATTCATTGATGAATTCCACGCCATATTTGCCATAAATAAAAATAGCGTATCAATGCGATACGGATCGCCGCGCCACGCATTGGTAATGACGTTGTGCATTAACCCATGCACTGACAATGGATAGTCCCATGAAAATGCCTTATCAATTCGCACCGGTTCGCCATTATCATCAACAAATAAATCTTCGGGGCGCGCCGGCCAACCTAATGGTAAACCATCTAATGGCGTATTCGGTTGTACGGCATCAGGATGATGCGGCGGTTTTGGACACGGCGGAATAGGGCGCGGGAATGGAGCGCGATGGCGAAAGCCCCCCGGCCGATCAATCGTGCCTAATAATGTCATTAAAATCCCGAGCGCCCGAATGGTATGAAAGCCATTAGAATGCGCTGCTAATCCGCGCATGGCATGAAAAGCAACGGGATTACCCGTCACCGATTGATGTTCATTATCCCAGCAATCCGTCCAAGTGATAGGTAATTCGATTTTTTGATCCCGCGCCGTAACGCCCATTTCTTGCGCTAATCGTCGAATAGTCTCAACTGGAATACCAGTAATGCCTTCCGCCCATTCCGGTGTATAGGGTTCAACCCGCTCTTTTAATAATTGAAACGACGGTTTGACGGCCGTGCCATTCGGTAATGTATAATTACCCATTAAACGCGGATTGGCATCACGACTGCGCGTTAATATCGGCCCGCGATCACGATCCCACCACAGTTTATTTTCGGGATCACTACAACCCTCCGTCACGGTTGCATCAAGATCACGACAAAACAATCCGTAATCATCACTACTTGCATCATCATTGACCAATTCGGCCGCATTGGTGTACTGCACTAAAAACTCACGGTCAAACAACCCCAGTCGAATGATTTCGTGAATTAACGCCAATAACAAAGCGCCATCGGTGCCGGGTTTAATTGGTACCCATTCGTCCGCAATGGCTGAATAACCCGTGCGAATAGGATTGATGGAAATAAACCGCCCGCCGTGCCGTTTGAATTTAGACAACGCAATTTTTAATGGATTGGAATGGTGATCCTCAGCCGTGCCAATCATCACAAACAATTTAGCGCGCTCTAAATCTGGCCCACCAAATTCCCAAAACGAGCCGCCAATCGTATAAATTAAGCCCGCTGCCATATTGACCGAACAAAAACCACCGTGCGCAGCATAATTCGGCGTACCGAATTGTTTAGCAAATAAACCCGTGAGCGCTTGCATTTGATCGCGTCCGGTGAACAATGCAAATTGTTTTGGATCAGTGGCGCGAATTTTCGTTAACCGTTCTTGCAATAATGCGAAGGCTTCATCCCAAGAAATCACCTCAAATTCGGATTCACCGCGTAGCGCATTAGCCTTACGTTTTAATGGCTGTGTTAATCGCGCAGGCGATATTTGCTTCATAATACCGGATGAACCTTTTGCACAGATTACACCGGCATTTAATGGATGATTTGGGTTGCCTTCAATATACCGCACTTCGCCATCGCGTAAATGAACACGAATTCCACAGCGACACGCGCACATATAGCAAGTCGTTTCTTTTATTTCACTGCGGCCAATATCACGATCAGAACGGGCGGCGGGATCAAGCATGGCAAACCTTTAATTAATGAGTGAATGAAAATCAAGAAATATTGACATGACCTAAACTATTTAAATGACAAGCCTAACGGATTAAGCGGATCCACGCCATCCATAAATGGAATACGGCGATCACTGTGCGTCACGCGATAAATTAAACCCATCCAATTATCCATGACACCTTCAGCAGTATCTTGCCAAGTATTATCCAATCCGGCTGCAATGCGCGCTTCTGGAAACTCTGGCGGCGTTTGTCTATGTATTAAACAGTATTCAACGCGCTCACGATATTCGGTTAAAATCGCTTTAATTTTGACGCTAAAAATATGGTCAGGAAATGGGGGATAATTATCACGGTCACTGCTAATAAAGCGGCGAATTTCACGTTTATATTCTTTTAATAAAGAGATGGTGTCGTATTCGGGATGCCCTTGTAGCATGATTAATCTTAATCCATCGTCACTGACGGCAAGATGTACCCCGGCCATTGCGCTTTCTGCTAATACATGGCATCCTACTGCTTCAAATTGCGCCCGCGTAATTTCATTAAATCTTGAATGCGGAACATCAAATAACGTATTCACATTGCTGACCAACGGATGATAACGTGCCACGACTCGATGCGGATAGACACCCCAGCGTTTGAATCCTAGTGGACGGCGCTGTTGATTATAACGGAACTGCATGACGGCGTGCGTTGCTAAACAAGAACACACGGTAGAAGTAACTTGTGTTGTTGCCCAATCTACCACTTCTTTTAATGGTTGCCAAAATGGTTCTTGAGATAAGTCTGCCCCGGCAACATTCGCTCCAGTAATAATAAGTGCATCTAGTCCTTGTGTTTTAATTTCATTAAATGACTCATAATAACGCTTAATATACGCCATAGTTTCTGGCGAACGTTGTAGTCCATCTAATGAAAATGGATGCACATAAAACTGGGCAATTTGGTTGCTTTGACCAATTAAACGGAAAAATTGCCGCTCGGTTGCTGTTAATGCGGTATCCGGCATCATATTTAATAAGCCAATATGCAATTCCCGAATATCCTGTTGTAATGCACGGTCAGACTCTAAGATATTCTGACCATCTCGACGGAGGCGTTCAAAAGTTGGAAGGGCGTTATGTGCAACCAGTGGCATAATGAACAGCTAATTAAAACATGCGTGATGTGACACGCTTTAATTGATTTCTATCGCGTATGGGCGTTGCCTGATACATTAGATAGACATGACTTTCCCGACTATGACAGAGACCCCCTCTATCTAAGCACCGTCATGGCTAGACAGTCTGGTTACGGGTAGCGCAGTGATGGTTGCGAGCCATTGTAAAACAATGTTAACAATACGCCCATTGATCCCCAAACTCAAGCAGTCATATTGTGTAATGTTGAATGATACGCTTCACAATATACATTAAAAATGCAAACAGGTTAATTAACATCGCATTGATGTGATGTATTAAGTTGAATAATACGTTTCTGCTTTAGTAACTTAACTTTCACATGGCTGGCTAAATCTATGACGATTTCTATTTTGTCATTTTGGTCACAAGCTGAACTATTATCATTCAGCTGTACAGCGATTGTGCCGCTTATTCTTGCTGTATGTTTACAATTATTCCGGCGTTACTTGCAACTGTGGCTATTACAATTAATTCCTCTGGTACTGTTAACAAGTGTCATAATTAACGTATTTATTAATTGGTATCAAATCAATAGCCACTTGTTACCATTTATTAGTAGCAACGCTGTATTATTAATGACAGCATTATTGTGGCGGCGCGGCGAAGATGTTTTTCAACCGCAGCGCCATGCAATCTGGCTGCTGTTATTAGCAACCGTGATGGCACTTCTATTACAAATCCATACCGCTTTCTGGCTTTATTTTGGCACAGAGTTGGTGGTACTTTGCGCCATTATGTTACTAGTAACTTTATTAACAGCTCAATCCAAAAAAGTTATTATCACTCAATTACAGAGTTGGGTGTTGCTAATTAGTTCTCTGCTCATGTTAATTGGTTTGCTACTCGTCATCGGGCAACCAGATCTATTAACAATATCGTTAGCAAGCGGGGCTAACTTCGTAATATTAGGCATTGGAATAAAAATAGCGATCTTATCGCAACACGCATGGCGATTGGCAGCAATTGGCACACTTACTGCGGCGCGTATCAGCATTTTTCTTGGCGTATTATTACCAATTGTTTTACTCATTGCGCTTGCACAGTGGTTAGATGATGGTGTCATGCCGCTGTTGACTTTATTAGGCATTCCGTTATTAACAACAGGGTTTTTATTGACACGAACTTATCAAAACATCTTGCAGCTATTAATTGTAACAAGCCTTATTCAGTTGGGTTTGTTCGCATTGATAATAGCAATCGCCAACACAAATGGATTGGCACTTTTTTGGGCATCACATCAAGCCTTAATCATCATCACATTATTTGGGCTTACCTTTCATTGGCAAAATACTACAGGCTATCGTACTCAAATTAAGTATCATACACCGCTTGCAACCGCCGTTTTTATTTTATTGTTGTTATCACTGCTTGGTATCCCACCGTTGCCAGGTTTTTGGTTACAACTCTGGTTGGTGTTTAGTATTGCACACCAAGCAAATGGGGTTCAATTAACAATGTTAATAACGATTTTAATCGCCATTCTCGGAATAGCGTTTGTTTGGATATACTATGTGTGTAGTTTATTTAAATCAAGAAAGCACGCCTATTTAACAAAAAATAAAAACAAACTGACATATACACATCACGCCAACAAAAATGATTTAATTCAATTATGGCAGGCAACCCAATTTTCACACTGGTTAGACATCAGCTTTGCCAGTGTAATTGCCACGCTGTTCGTTTTATTACCAATTGGAATGCTTTGGTATCTAATCAGTATTAATGGTCATTTAATAAATATTAATACATGGGATTATCTTATCGAATTATTAACAATAAGTCGCTGGCAATCATTTAATCCACTGAATGCGTTATTAATCACTGGATGTTTGACAATCGGGTTGGCTATTTTTGTTGGACGTTGGCGCTGGTCGCTCAAAGTATTAGTGTTTGGGTACGCAATGCAATTTTGGTTTTTAACTCAAACAGGCATATTATCAAGAGAAACTATTGAAGCAATTTGGACCGTCAATTTACCTATCCCGTTGCCGATCAACGAATCATTTTTTACATGGCGCTATGATGGCCTCGCTTGGTTATTTGCGTTATTAATTATTGGTACAGGGTTTATTTGTGCTTGGATATTAGCGGCCGATTCATATTGGCAAAACAGTAAAACCTCACAAACCATTCATGGTATTGTGGTGGCGTTGGCGGTTCACGTCACAGCCATATTGTTTTTAATCGGCAGCCATAATTGGTTGACCTTTTTCCTGAGTTGGGAATTGGTCAGTTGGTCAGCATGGTTTATGACTTTCAATTCTAAAAATATCACCTGGTTATGGTCCATACGTCAATTATTCCCAATGCTAACGAGTTCATTAATATTGTTAGTCGCAATTGCTTTTTGGTTGGCAACGACGGGCAGTTTAGATTTACCTTCTCAC
Organism: Thiospirillum jenense; assembly: GCF_014145225.1. Classification (GTDB taxonomy): domain Bacteria; phylum Pseudomonadota; class Gammaproteobacteria; order Chromatiales; family Chromatiaceae; genus Thiospirillum; species Thiospirillum jenense. The sequence goes on along the minus strand of NZ_JABVCQ010000003.1, from coordinate 112,376 downwards.
TATACAGCATTGACAAACTTGACTGCTGTACAAATAACATCATTAGTCATTTTATTCGGAAGTGCTTTTACATTACGCATGGGTTTAATCCCCTGGGCGCATTGGCAAATACCCGTCCATCGCTATACCGATGCACCTACTGTTATCGTTTTAACCACTGTGACCGCCCGCCTCGGTTTATTTGGTATTGTTATCGCAATTCTTGTTCCATTTAGTTATGAAAAATTGCTCTCTATTAGCTGGTTATTTACTTGGTTAAATCTGCACAATCTATTGGTCAGTAGCGCTACACTGACAATTGGCATTGCTACCCTAGTTGCATTTAGACAGCGCGACGTTTGGGCAGCTTGTGCGTGGTTAGGTATTGCGCAGGCAGGCTATCTATTATTAGGTTTATTGACAAATAGTCGAGTGGGTAATACGGGCAGTTTATTGCATTTATTTGCCGATGCGTTAGCGTTAAGTTTGTTATGGTTGGCTGTGATGGCTATTACACGGCAAAGTGGCGCGACATCATGGCAACAATTCGGTGGATTGGCAAAACAAATGCCATTTACAGCAGCGGTTATTTTAATCAGCGCTGCCAGTTTAATTGGTTTACCATCGACAGTCGGTTTTATTTCTAAATGGTTTATCTATCAAGCATTATTTACAAATGGTTGGATTATTTCAGGATTGATTGCAATTCTTGGCAGTCTTGCCACTGGCCTAGTTTTGTATCGTATCATCATACGTTTATGGCAAGCACCTATAGAAACACCACCGCTTGTAGTGCGTGAACTACCACATAGTTTATTAGCACCATTATTAGGTTTGGCAACACTGATTTTATTCGCTGGGATTTTCCCAGATGCCGCATTACATTGGGTGGCAATTGCACAACAGCGATTAAATTAAAAAATGTCTTACTGATGTGCAGTATCGCATTATTTATACCATCTAATAAGATGCGAATGTTCAACGCCCACACTTGGCTCGTCCTATCAACAACAGGATTAGCACTGGTAACGCAATTGAGTTTATCGGCACAGTTAATTGCATCTGCAGAATTGGCACAAATCATTGCCAAATATGGTAGAAGTGCTGGTCAGCGAGTGGCACAATGGCAAGTATTGATGAATCATTCATCATTGGCGACTGATGAAGAGAAACTCCAACGGGTGAATGACTTTTTTAATCAAATACGCTTTATTGATGATGCGCATCACTGGCGAAAAGAGGATTATTGGGCAACACCGTTAGAGTTATTAACAACTCATGGCGGTGATTGCGAAGATTTTGCGATTGCTAAATACTTTACGTTATTGGAGTTAGGTGTTGACGAAAATAAATTGCGGATGACCTATGTCACCGCAACGAATTATAACCAACCTCACATGGTACTGACTTATTTCGCTAAACCGAATGCGTCACCGTTGGTTTTAGACAATCTTAATCGGCAGATTTTGCCCGCGACTCAGCGTGACGATTTAGTGCCAGTGTATAGTTTTAATGGGACTGGATTGTGGATGGCTAAAACAATTGGCAGCGGCAAACAGGTGGGCAATTCAGCGCACTTAAACGCATGGCAAGAATTAAAACAGCGAATGCAACTAGACCTGTCATCGCACTGATATGGCTAGTCTAATTCTGGATTTAATAATTCTAAAATGTATGCTTGCGGTAATTGCCATTGCGTTGCCAATTGCGCCGGTGTGGCGTGACTAGCGCGTAGAGTTGCAATAAAGTCAGCGAGGTTATCTGGCAAGGGTGCAGCCGATGATAATGGAATTAAAGCAGGTGAATATTTATTCGTATACCCGCGTGGAGTTATCATTAGTTGGTCATGGTGAATACAAGTTTGGCTATTACCAATCAATACCGTCGTTAGCATGTCAAGTTCACATTCATTCAGCAACTCTAATGTGCTGAAGTGTACATGTTGATTCGCACGATAGGCGGCTCGAATACAAGCAACTGGTGTGGTTGGCGAGCGCTGTGCTAATAATAACCGCTGCGCTTCTTGAATATGACGAGTGCGGCTGCCGCTGCTGGGATTATACAATGCAATCACGAAATCAGCCAATGCAGCCGCGTGTAAGCGCCGTGCAATGATTGGCCACGGCGTTAATAAATCTGATAATGAAATGGCGCAAAAATCATGGCTCAAGGGTGCGCCAACTAATGCCGCGCAAGTGATTAAAGCCGTTGTACCTGGAATAACCTCAACGCGAATGCCGCTATTGGGTTGCCAACCCTGCTGTATGAGTAATTCAAACGTCAAACCGGCCATGCCGTAAATGCCGCTGTCGCCTGATGAAATGAGCGCAACCGTCCGCCCCGCGTGCGCATGTTCAATCGCCAATTGGGCGCGTTCTAATTCAGCCGTCATCCCGCGCCGAATCACAACTTTATCGCTAATTAAATCGGCAATCAGGCGTAGATAGGTGGTGTGACCAACAATGGTATCGGCGAGGTTAATTGCGCTAATGGCTTGACCAGTCATTTGCGCTCGCCCGCCCGGACCAATGCCAACCAAGAATAAATAACCCGACTGCGTGTGATGGTTCATGCAAGATTTAACAATATTTTTTTATTCAACAGTCATTGCAGCAATCGACACGGTGACATGATGTCCACTCGCCGCTCGCCAGCGATATTTCTCTAATTGTAATGCGGTGTTATTCGCGCCAGCATGGGCTGCTAATAACGCAGCAGCCGCACTCACACTCGGCGTTTGCATATAATGACGCACGGTTTCTGATGGTTGGGAAACAGTCACTTGCGCTAATTGCGCGGCGGAATAATAATAAACTGGCCATTGATAATGGGCGGCTAACTCAATTAAACCCAATTCATCTGCTTTGCGATCAATGGTCGCCATCACGGCAATTTGATTACGCTCGGCACCAATTAACGTCAGCGCCGCATCAATTGCTTGATCGAGCGCCGCAAACGCCGTGCCACGATCGCAGCCAAGTCCGAGGGCAAGGCGCGAGCGGGATAAATCGGGTAATTGCGGGTTCAATTAGACTGGATGTTGGCGCAACGGTGATAATTCAAGCAAAGCGCGTGCCTGTTCGATGACGCGCAACGCGGTATGCCGATCAAGCGCCTCAAGCCACCGCGCTGGTAACGCGCTCGACCCGTACAGCGCCCCCGCAATCATACCGACAATTGCGCCGGTCGTGTCCGCATCGCCGCCACGATTGACGACATCAATTAAGGCTTGCTCAAAATTATCAGTAGAAACAAGCGTTTGGAACACCGCCCGCAGGGTTTCGACAATAAACGCACTGGGATTTTCTTCGCGCTTGCGCTGATAGGCAAACTGGTTATCCGTCGCCACCAACGCATCGGCATGTTGTTGTAATATCGGCAATTTTTCGCCAAGCAACGCCGCTTGCACCATTTGAATCACGCACTCGCACCCGTGATCCGACTGCGCGTTGTGGTGGGTGATGTGCGCTTGCAACTGATTCGTTTGTACAACAGTCGCCAGATCAGCGCCCAGCGTCGCCAATGCAACGGGCAGGCAGCGCATACACGCCCCGTTGCCAGCATCGTATGTATTTTCTGGGACACAAGTGGCGCCGGTGCGACGGTAATACGCAATGCCGCGCCGTACAGTGTTGCCAATATCCACCGGTTTGGTGCGCATCCACGCGCTGAATGCCTCGGCGGCGGCGACCGCATCCACTTGACCGCATTGCAAAATACTGTCGCCCAACGCCAAACTCATTTCAGTATCATCCGTGACCTGACCGCGTTTCAAATGCAACCACCCGCCGCCAATCAATTCACGATGTTCGCCGTATTGCGCTTTAATTTCACGCGGCGTTAAAAACTCAACCGTTGCACCAAAGGCATCACCAATAGCTAAACCTAAATACGCACTAATAGCGCGCTGTTCCAACTCATTAGTGGCAGCAATACCCGCTAATAATGGCGATTCACGACGGCGAATTAAAACATGCATGATAATCTGAACATACGGCACAGGATGGAGCGCGGCATAAATAAATCCCCTCAGCGTCACACAATTGTTTATACAAAAAGCGTTTCCATTTCATATCCTTTGTATTGCGGGCAGCGAGCGCCGGGAAATTACGCCGCATGAGATCAGTTAAATCTGCGCGTTGCCATAAACCTAAATCATACCACAAATGATCGTTCGCTAAACAACCAGCGGCAATGACATGCGCCATCCAAACCTCAGATGGTGATGCGCCCGCCTTATCCATTAACATTAAACGCACTAATTCATCTGCTTCATCGCGCCGCTGTATTGGGAATGGGCGTTGAATGTTCGGTTCATTACCAAGATTTAATCCAGGAAAATGATAACGCATTAAACAGTGAAACGCCGCCGGTTCTAATCCTAACCAATCAGGCAGTGCATTGGTCACGGCGCAGAGACTAGAAATCATGCAGGCAAAAACATGATCGTTACCCCAACCCGCCGCATGTTGCATCAATTGCGCATAGCGAATTGCGGCAGAGTGATTTGTCTCAAGCGGAGCAGACACGGCGGCTATCATAGCAGCGGTTTTTAATACTCGACGAGGATGTCTTCGTCGCGCACAATCATTTGACACGCCAAACGCCATTCACTCGGCATGTCATCAACGTGCAATTGGTCAATTTGATCTTGAGTTAATTTGCCCAACTGCTTTAGAACCGTCTGCTCTTTATCTGTCAAATAATAACCCATCCGCGCTTTATTATCTACACTGGTAACTCGCACCACGCAATGACCACATTCGCCATCTTGACAATCAAAATGCACTGGCACCTTATTTTCTTTTGCCAGTTTCAAGAGCGTGTCGGTGTGACTGCCAGCGACGGCATACACCGTTTTATCCTTATGATCGGGATTAGAAAAGGTCACAAGTGCCATAAATAACGACTCCATAAATGAATGAACACAATAAAAAACTCAACCACCGCCAGACGTTGTTTAACTTAATTAAGAAACAACGCCCGGCAGTGTATTGACTTGCTAGATCACGCGGTGCGTAATAAGTCAGGAATAGAATGCTTGCTTGACTGGGTTGATTGCTGCGTTGGGCGCTGTGCAATCAATTCACAGTAAACAGCCGTAAGCGCCGTGCTAATTGGTTGTTGCGCGTATTCACTATTCGGCGTGATGCGGGCGTTTTCTAATTGTTCCCACGCTTGATAACCAATGGTGGCACATAGCACAGCGTCACAACCTGCCAATGTATTAACCGTCATTTGCCCCGAGGCAGATAATGAGTTTGATGACTGTTGCCATTCATCATTATTGGTATTTAACTGCGCTGGACTCTTGCGTACACCAATCAGTTGACTGTGAGTCGCGGTGACGGTGTAAATTAAAAATTCACGCGCTTGATTAAAACTTGCATTCACCAATTCACCCCCCTGCGTTGCCACCGCCATTAATAAAGCAGGGGACGTGATTGCACTGGTTGGCGCTGAATTACGCAATGCTGTCAATGGCACTTGCGCGACGCTGGATTGTTGCAATGCGGCACGGTGTTTTTCAATATTGGCGTGTACTTCAGCACGCTGCCGCATTGCTGCGACATAATCAACTGATTGCGTTGCAATCGCTGCCAAATCAAATTCTGCATTACGATCTTCACCTAATAAACCCACCGCATCAGCGCGACATTGGCGGCAATGACGCATCATGCGCATATTGCCAGCACAGGCGGTTTGTAATGCAGTTAATTCATCGGCAGTTGGGCTGCGTTGACCATTTAATCCATACACGGTGCCATGCTCTGGCGCGGCAATGAGTGGCATGACATTATGTAAAAATGCGCCCTTTTCTTTAACCACGCGGCTTACTTCGCGCAAATGCTCGTCATTAATGCCCGGGATCATCACCGAATTAACTTTGACTAAAACACCGCGTGCCACCAGCATATCCAATCCCAATTGCTGTTGTTCAATTAAAATGTGTGCGGCATCCCGCCCTTTAATGCGGCGATGATTCCAAAAAATCCAGGGATAAATCTGCGCACCAATCTCAGGATCAAGGCAGTTAATCGTAATGGTAACGTGTTCAATATTGTATGCGCATAGCCGATCAATTAAACTTGGCAGCATTAATCCATTCGTTGAAATACACAATTTCAAATCAGGCGCTTGCTGACTTAATGCGTCGAGTGTGGCAAAAGTGCGGCGGGGATTAGCCAATGGATCGCCCGGACCCGCAATACCAACAACGGATAATTGTGGAATAGCGGTGGCAACCACCAGAACCTTTTGTATTGCTTGTTCGGGTGTTAATAATTCGGATACTACCCCCGGGCGCGATTCATTCGTGCAATCATATTTACGGTTACAATAATTGCATTGAATATTACAACCCGGCGCCACTGCAACGTGCATTCGCGCATAATGATGATGTGCATCTTCAGAAAAACAGGGATGATTATTCACTTTGGCGCGAATATTTGCCGGCAATTGTGCCAAATGCGCAGTTGAACTGCCGCACTGATTGGCTTTACAACCGCCAGCGGCATCTGGTGCATTATCAATAGCGACTGGTTTAAGATGGGTAATATTCATTAGGCATCCCCTTAAAAACTTTAACACCAAAATGCGGGTGCAAATTTAGCTTTATAGAGAATTAAAGCAAAGATTGTGCCTGATATGGGGATGGTGCTAACTGGTTGATTAAGAAAATAAATTATAAAAAAATGCGTGGCCATGTCACAAGTCGCACAAACAAAACGTGAGATTTTGTGCGTTATCGTCCGAACGATAAGAGATCATAATAAACTTATTATGATCAGGACGGTTTGTGAATGGATATTAGATTGCGGGACATCCGATGGAAAGACTAACTATTAAATAATCTTAATCCATCGGATGCATTTTTTAAAACAATACTTGCAATAGTTTACAAGTAAAAAGTTGCGTAGGTTAAATGGCTATTTATTTACCACTTAAAGCCAAAATTCATTTCTAGTTCCCATTGAGACATGGCAATTCTAATTGAATCAGCACCGCCTGAAAACGGCACTTTACATCCGCAAGTAACATCGTTTTCGGGTGCATACATAGCAGCAAGACTGATGTCTGTACTACGATTTAATTGCTTAGTCATGCCTAAAGTAAAGTGTTGTTCAATGACCGCCGGCGCGAGAACATTAAACATCACACCTTCTTCTGGTACGGGTTGTTTACCATAGCTATAACCGGCGCGTAATGTTAAATCAGATGTCAGTTCCCATTGCGTACCTAATTTGAATATAGTCATGTCACGCCAACCAAAACCAACACCTTTATCACCGCCTAAACAGTATTGAGTTTGCCCAGCCATACAGAGCATTAAATTATTGGTCATTGGATTAGCCAACGCATCCACATCGCTATACCAAATGTGTTGTACATCAAATGCTAAGGTCACATCGTGACGCGGTTTGAATGCAAGACCGACATTGAGGAATGGCGGAGCATCAAGATCACCCCCTTCGGCAAATAGATCGGCGTATTCATCAAATGCATTAAAGTCAATACGGGTTTGATAGGCAGCGCCGAATGACCATTGGTCGTTTAGTTTCCATAATCCGCCAATTTGTGCACCCCAACCGAATACGCCCTCACGTCCGTTATTACTCAACGCATCTGGATTGCCGTCAGCTGCCATACGACCAAACAGCATTAAACCTTTTGCCTTGAATTGCTGATAGGCCAATATCAATCCTGCACCAAACGAAAATTGGTCGGTGAGCTTTTGTGAATAATTCAAATTTAATGCTAGTTGCGCAAGATCAACACCTGCTGTTGCAGTGCCGGTCGTTGCACCACCATAGGTACCCAATCCATTTGTGGCAGCTGTTCCTAATAAACGTGTAGTATCATGTGAATTGTACGTTGTATTCATCCCACCATTGCCGTAAAGCGACACACCAATTGCACTAATATCATTTAATGGGTGTGTATAGGCAAAATGTGGAATTAAAAATAAATCCTTTTCACTTTCAACTGTGCCAGTGTAGTCGCTATTACTGCCAACTGGCACAGGCCAGGACGGCGCCATTTGGGCGGCTATTGCTTCTTGCGGGAATTGATTCGTAGAAGAGCGTTGGGTGTATTCACGATGTGGAACGAATAATGATGCGCCTATATCCATGCGCTGTCCTACCCAAACTGCACCGGCAACATTACTGGCTGAAATCATAGCATCCTGCGGTAATGCAACGCCGGCGCCTGCTAATCCTTTACTAATTGTGCCATACCCGTGTGATAAATAACCATTGGTTGCGTGTGTCAGGTTTGGCAATATAAAACCCGCGGCAGCAATAAATAATGTCGAGTGACGCATTATAATTGAATTCATCTGAATCCTCCAATATTTGGTAGTAGACGGGTAAAATAACAGCCATGTAATATGACTGTTTTGTTATTATTGATCATGCAGTTAATATCGCCTACCGGATACTCATGCAACAATGAGTATTTGTGCTTAACAGGTATGACGAATAGCATGAGGCGGACACTATATTCGTACCTGAAGTTAGGTACAGACAATGAAATCATTTCAAACTTGACAATGATTTTCGTCAATCAGTTTGTCAAGTTTGCTGGGATTTGTCAATCAAAAGCATACAAGTTTATACACAACGCTTACACACGACTTAATTCAGTTATCTTTTTAGTTATCGTCTTTTTTCAGTTGTTCAACCCGTAGCTGAGTGAAGTTGGCGACCAATTGAAACATAGGTTAATCCAGCGGTGGTGACGTGTTTGTAATCAAACAAGTTGCGCCCATCAAATAACACCGGTGTGCGCAAGGCAACACGAATGGCGGTAAAATCAGGACTGCGGAATTGACTCCATTCGGTTACAATAATCAAACCGTCAGCACCTTCTAATGCTTCCATTGGGTCATCCATTAATATTAATTCAGGACGTTCACCATAGATTCGCCTTGCTTCATGTGTTGCCACTGGATCGAAAGCGCGTACTATAGCGCCCGCTTGCCATAATTGTTCCATTAAACGGCGGCTGGCGGCTTCGCGCATGTCATCAGTATTAGGTTTGAACGATAATCCCCAAATTGCAAAGGTTTTACCTGTAAGGGCGTGATTAAAATACTGGTCAATTTTAGCAAATAACAACTCTTTTTGACGGTCGTTAACATCTTCAACTGCTTGTAATAATTGCGGTTGATAGCCGATGCCAGTTGCAGTGCGGGCTAATGCGCGGACATCTTTGGGAAAACATGAGCCACCATAGCCGCAGCCGGGGTAAATAAATTGATAGCCAATGCGTGGATCGGAGCCAATGCCAACGCGCACCATTTCAATATCGGCGCCGACGGCTTCGGCGATATTAGATAATTCATTCATAAAACTGATTTTGGTTGCTAACATTGCGTTGGCGGCGTATTTTGTTAATTCGGCCGAACGGATATCCATTAATACCAAACGGTCACGATTGCGATTAAACGGCGCATAAAGAGCGCGCAATAATTCGGCGGTACGCGGATTATCGGTGCCAATGACAATGCGATCTGGACGCATGAAGTCTTCAATTGCCGCCCCTTCTTTAAGAAATTCTGGATTGGAAACCACGTCAAATTCAATTGACATACCGCGTGCCGCCAAGGTGTCATTAATAGTTTGCTGTACCCGATCTGCTGTTCCTACTGGTACGGTGGATTTATCAACAATGATGCGGTATTGAGTTAAATGCTGACCAATGGTTTTTGCAACGGCTAAAACATATTGTAAATCGGCCGAACCATCTTCATCCGGTGGCGTACCAACTGCGATGAATTGAAATAAACCGTGATGAACACCGGCGACAGCGTCAGTGGAAAAAGTTAAGCGTCCAGCGGCACGGTTTTTTGCAATTAATGTGTCTAATCCTGGTTCATAAATCGGGACACCGCCGCTATTCAATAAATCAATTTTGCTTTGATCTACATCAATACATAACACATGATTACCCACTTCCGCTAAACAAGCGCCTGTGACTAATCCCACATAACCACTGCCAAAAATCGTAATGTCCACGTATTCAATTCCTCAAGGTGTTTTCATTCGGTGATGACGTGAGTCGAGTGCGGGCATGATGACTGCATATGTCAATTATTCCGTATATGATAGCCTGAATCTATCCCTGATTGAATCTAGCCGCAACGCGACGGTCGGCGTATCTTAGCGCACTGTTGCAATAGATGATTAAATGACGTGGCGATGTGATGCGCACCGTCAGTGAAAAGTTGGCTCGCAACCACAACTGCGCTACCCGCAACAAGTCCGTCCGGCAACGGCGGCGCTGTGCCAGAGAGGGTCTTTGCCACAGTCGGGAAGGTGATGCCTGTCGCTTTGACGCAACTGTGGCCATAACCGCACATGACAGGAACCACACCGTGCGCCGTGTGCGCACTCTCTTGATAGCAGGCAAGTCGAATGACGGAAATTGTCGCGACCAACGAGACCATTCTGGTCGTCGGCGGTGGCATCAGTGGCATGACCGCCGCACTGGAAGCCGCCGAGACGGGCAAACAGGTCGTACTGGTTGAAAAGCGTCCGTATTTGGGTGGACGCACCACGCAGTTGTATAAATATTTCCCCAAACTGTGTTTTCCAACCTGTGGGTTAGAAATTAATCAACGCCGCGCCCGAATGAATCCCAACCTCACTTTATTAACACTTGCTGAAGTGACGCGCATTGACGGGACGCCGGGGAATTATCAAGCAACAGTACGATTGCACCCGCGTTATGTCAATGAAAATTGCACCGCGTGCGGTGATTGTGCAACAGTGGTCAATACCGAATTTGCGGATGAGTTTAATTACGGATTAAGCCAACGTAAAGGGGCGTATTTGCCATATCGGATGGCTCAACCGCAACGCTACGTCATTGACCCGCGTATTATTGGTACGCCAGAAGCGGAGCAGGCAAAAGCCGCTTGTCAATACAATGCAATTGATTTAGACATGACGCCACAGGAAATCACTTTCCCCTGTGGCGCTATTGTTTGGGCGACCGGTTGGCAACCGTATGATGCGGCAAAAATCCAACCCTACGGCTATGATCGCATTGCCAATGTCGTCACCAGTGTTGAATTTGAACGCATGGCGGATCCGAATGGACCCTTTGGCGGTCAATTAGTCCGTCCATCCGATGGAAAGCCAGCGAAAAAGGTCGCGTTTATTCAATGCGCCGGCTCGCGTGATCGTAATCATTTATTACACTGCTCGCGGATTTGCTGCATGGCGAGTTTAAAACAAGCTACCTATGTGGCTGATGCGTATCAAGACGCGGCGGATATTCGGATTTTTTACATTGACATTCGGGCAATTGACCGCTTTGAAGACTTTTATAATAAAGTCAGCGCCATCCCGCAGGTCAAGTTTATTAAATCAAAACCGGCATCCGTTACCGTTGATAAAGATGGCAATCCGATTGTCAATGGCGTTGACACCGAAGGGTATCATCGTTATGCCGAACCATTTGATTTAGTGGTACTCGCCGTTGGAATGGAACCCGCCGTGCCAAAAGACGCATTCCCCGTCCCAATTGTGGTTAATCGCGCCGGCTTTATTGAAGCAGCACCAGAGAATGGTGGTGTATTCGCCGCTGGTGGCGCATCCGATGCACTCGATGTTAATCGCGCTGTGCAACATGCCACTGGCGCGGCATTAAGAGCGGTACAAGTTGTTAATCGGGTTCGCGGTGTGGGAGTATAAATTATTATGGCGGAACAAAAGAAATTAGCCGGTTATCTTTGCACCGGCTGCGGTATTGGTGAACGATTAGATGTTCAACAACTAACCACCATTGCCGTGCGTGAAGGTAAATTGGCCAGTTGTAAAACGCATCCAATGCTGTGCAGCGCAGAAGGCGTTAAGTTAATTCGAGATGATATTGACGCCGGCCAAGTCACACACATGATGATTGCCGGTTGTTCACGGCGGGCGAAAATAGAAGCATTTAATTTCCCCACCGTTGCTATTTCCCGCGCTAACTTGCGTGAAGGCGTGATTTGGTTGCGCCCCAATACCGATGCCAATCGTGAAACCACGCAAGAAATGGCGAATGATTATATTCGCATGGCGGCGGCAGAAATTAAGTTTATGTCGGTGCCAAAGTCATCTGGTCAACAGGAATTAAATAAACGGATTTTGGTCGTTGGCGGGGGCGTCACTGGCATGACTGCCGCATTAGAAACCGCCCGCGCTGGTTATCCCGTTCATTTAGTTGCCGAAGAAGCCCAATTGGGTGGCGTGTGGAATAACTTGTATAAACGAGTGCCATTCCGCGCCGCGGCCATTGATGTTGTGCGCAATAATGACGCTGATTTACCGCGACCGGAAGACCCGGGTATTGCTGATTTAACTGCGCAGATTAATGCGGAATCATTAATCACCGTGCATTTGAATGCGCGTATTGCCCGCACCAGTGGTGCACCGGGACGGTTCACTGCCGATATTGCAATTGAATCTGGTTCAACGGTGACGGAAAATTTCGGTGCAATTATACAAGCCACCGATTATAAACCCTATGATGCCAGTCAATTACCCGAATTTGGGTATGGCAAGCGCCCGGATGTGGTGACTAACTTTGAATTAGAAAAGTTAGCCAAAGAGGCGAATGGTGCGCCCATTAAACGCCCGAGTGACGGTAAAGAAGTCAGCTCAGTTGCATTTATTCAGTGCGCCGGTCAGCGATCAGAACAGCCGGGTCACTTGCCCTATTGCTCGGGATTTTGCTGCACTGAATCCATTAAACAGGCGCTCTATTTCCGTGAACAAAATGGTGCCGACGCGACCATTTTATTTACTGATATGCGCACACCAGGTGCCGCTGGTGAGGATTTCTATCGCTGCGGACAACAGTCAATGGTGACCTTTACTAAAGGCAAAGCCAGTGCTGTGGTGCAAAATGGCGCGGGATTGAAAGTCAAGTTTAAAGATTTAATTCTGGATGAAGATACCGAATTAGACTGTGATTTGGTGGTATTAGCAACGGGTCAAATACCGCATAATGGTCCCGATCCGTATGCGCAATTAGCGGTTGAAGAAGCGGAGAGTGAAGAAGAAAAAGCGGCAGCGCGGCTTAAATTAGAAAACGCCCCGCCGTCTATTCTCAATCTGGATTATCGGCAAGGCACGGATTTACCGCATTTGCGGCACGGCTTTGTGGATAGCCATTTCATTTGCTTCCCCTATGAAACGCGCCGTACTGGTATTTATGCCGCCGGCCCCGTCCGTCGCCCAATGGATATGAAACAGGCAATGGAAGATGCGGTTGGCGCGGCAATGAAAGCGATTCAAGCCGCCGAAAATGCAGCGCGTGGTGCCGCCGCACATCCGCGAGTAGGTGATTTAAGTTATCCGAGTTTCCGTAAAGAAGGTTGCACCCAATGTAAACGCTGTACGGTGGAATGTCCATTCGGCGCCATCAATGAAGATGAGCAAAAATATCCCGTGTTTAATGAATCACGGTGTCGGCGGTGTGGTACTTGCATGGGCGCGTGTCCGGTGCGGGTTATTTCATTTGAAAATTATTCAATTGATACCGTCGGGCAGCAAATTAAAAACGTGGAAATTCCAGATGAATTTTCCGAAAAGCCGCGTATTTTAGCATTAGCCTGTGAAAATGATGCGTATCCTGCATTAGATATGGCCGCACAGGCGGCGCGAACGGGCAATGGTATTGAATTAACACCCTTTGCGCGGGTTATTCCAGTGCGGTGTTTGGGATCAGTCAGTTTGTCATGGATAACGGATGCACTTAATTCTGGATTTGATGGCATTGTATTAATGGGTTGTCGCCGTGATGATGATTATCAATGTCATTTCGTGCGCGGTTCAGCAATGGCAGCCGAGCGTTTGAGTAAAGTCGGTGATACGCTCCAGCAATTGAAATTAGAAACCGAGCGCGTTGCCGTTTATGAAGTAGCAATTACCGATATTCACCGAGCGCCCCAGTTAATTAATGACATGGCGACAACGATTGAAAAAATCGGTATGAGTCCGTTTAAATTCTAAACAGTTACCGAGTTTTAGTCCAGTTGACTGCCCACGTCGTATCTTATTATTAACCGTCCAGTATATTTGCTCGTTTAATCAATGCGACTGGGTAGGCTGGAATAAAAAACGAATATGGTTTTGATTTGACAACTGCCAAATAAACAGCCAATTGGCAGTTGTTGTCTATGGAGATAATCTGATGGGCGACTTGAATCAAGCGATGATTGAAAAATATCGCACCAGCTTCCTCAAAGAGGTTGAAGCGAATGTCGAAGAAGGCGAATGGGTTAAAATGTGTATGCAGTGCGGCGTGTGTTCCGGCTCTTGTCCGCTCGGCAAATTTTGGAATCATCCGCCGCAAGAAATCTTTATGATGATTCGCGCCGGTAAGCGTGAAGAAGTATTAACTTCTGATGCAATGTGGATGTGTACTTCGTGTTATAACTGCGTTGTGCGGTGCCCCCGAGAAGTGCCAATTACGCATATTATGCACGGTTTAGCGCATTATGCAAAACGATTGGGACTAACACCTAAAAATCAACCGACGGCTGAGTTTGCACAACGATTTTGGAATAACTTGCTCAAAAAAGGGCGGGTGAATGAACTGAAATTGGGCGTCAGTTTATATTTTATGAATGGGATTGGTCCCGGGGTAAAAACCGCAATTAAAATGGCGCCGGTTGGTATTGGAATGCAACGCACTCAACGGATGTCAGCAATGGAGTTATTTGGCGGTCACGCTATTAAGGATTTAAAAGGGTTTCACGCTATCATGCAAAAAGCACAGGAATTAGAAGCGCTGCGTATTGCACAATACAGTGTTGCTCCACGTCCTACAGCTTAACCTGCGTTTTATTACCCTAAAGGAATACGATGATGGCAAAACGCGAATACTCTTTTTATCCTGGCTGCTCTTCACAAAAAGGGGCATCATCCAGTAATTATCTCGTATCGGCGCAAAGCGTGTGTGCAGAATTAGGCATTCAACTTAATTCAATTCCAGATTGGAATTGTTGCGCAGCTTCTATTGGTTACGCCGGCGGCGGTGAATTACCACGCTTAACCTTGTCGGCACGCAATATCGCATTATCCGAACAACACAATCCCGGGCAACCAATTGTCGCCACTTGTGCGGCATGTTGGTTATCCACTCGTGAAGCCGCTGAACGATTAAAACACGATGCGCAACTCAATGCAGAGGCAAAGCAAGCGCTGGGTGAAGCTGGATTAACCTTGAAAAATGAAACACCGATTAGACACATGGTCGAGGTGTTAATTGAAGATATTGGATATGAAGAATTAAAAGCGAAGGTCAAAAAACCGCTAACCGGTATTAAAGTTGCCGGTTACGTTGGTTGTCAAACCAATCGTCCGTTTGGGATTGCCGGTGAATCCTATGAAAATCCCAAGTACCTAGATAAACTGATTGAAGTTTTAGGTGCTGAGTCGATTCCGACCTATGAAAAAAAGGTGCAGTGTTGCGGTGGTGCATTAGCATTTTCAGAGCCGGAAAAATCCCAAGAAATGATTAAAGGGATTATTGAGGCGGCATACGATCATGGTGCTGATTTAATTGTGACACCTTGCCCGGTGTGTCAAATGAATGTCGAGGTGTATCAAGATCAAATTAACACCACCTATGGCACACAATTCAAGATGCCGGTGGTGTATTATTCAACGCTGATGGCAGTTGCTTATGGGCGTAATGCAAAGGATGCCGCTCTCGGGGGACAAGTCATTCCAGCTAAAAAGTTGGAAGGAATTGCAGGGAAATAAGAACACCCATCCGGTTTTATTTTAGACCGCTTGAGTGACGGCGCATGATTTCGTTCAGATTTTTATTAAACGCAATAAAGATTGTGAGCCGTCATTCAATTAGTTTTACATAACATGTTGTTATCTATAAAACGGCAATTTTTGTTTGTTCATATTGCAAAAACTGGGGGTACCAGTATTCGCGCTGCATTAGAACGTCAGCGTTGGATGGATCCCTGGTATTGGCCAATGGCGGTCTGTGCGCGCTTCAGTCATTGGAGTGGGCATCGAATTGGCACCAAATTGCCGCGTCATGCTAAAGTGGTTTTGGCAAAAGAGTTATTACCACACGACTATTTTGAATCACTATTCAAATTTGCATTTGTGCGTAATCCCTGGGATTTGCAAGTGAGTTCATTCCATCATATTCGCCGCGAACGCCCGCATTATTTAAATGGTCATCAAGAATTCGATGATTTTTTACGTTGGAAATTAAATCCGGCGCGTCCTTATCAATACCACCTTGACACGTCAATTGAATTGCAACGTGATTATTTAATGGATTTGCATGGTCATATTTGCGTGGATTTTATTGGACGTTATGAACAATTAGAAGCCGATTTTGCAACAGTTTGTCAGCATCTTCAATTACCGCAACTCACTTTGCCGCATCGCCGTCAAGCAACAGATCGTGTTAAGGATTATCGTTATTATTACACTGACGATACTGCGGCGTTGGTTGCGCAACACTTTGCATCTGACATTGCGCTGTTTGGCTATCAATTTGATTGAAATAATTAGCGCGGTTTATTCCAGGTATACACGGCGGTTACTGCATAATTCCAGACTGCACCTACAATGATACCAGCAATTGCCGATAGCATCCACCACGAGTGGGCTTGTACCAGATAATTTGCTACCCCGACATTTGCAATTGCCCCCACACTACAGGCAAGAATAAAACTAAACCAGCCACGAATTAATTGTTTACCCCGCAAACGCATATCACGATAGGTGAGTAAATTATTAAAGAAAAAGTTAGTTGTCATTGCAACCAATGTTGCGACTGATTGACCAACAATAAAACTGGTTGCCAGTGATTTGTAAAGTAACCACAACACACATAAATGAATTAAAACACCACTCGCACCAATGAAAATAAAGCTGATAAATCGCACCGGCAACCAATTGCCAGTGAATTTTTGTAGTAACATGAGTAGGTATTCCCACAATACCGCGCTCTCGAGTTTGCTGGTACCGTTTTGGCGGGTGCGGAATTGATAAGGTAATTCTTCAAATCGTAATGTTTCGGGGTGGCTGGCGAATAAATCTAATAATAGTTTGAAGCCAACACCACTGAGTTTGCGCACACTGAGATGAAATACCTCGGCGCGCAACATGAAAAAACCACTCATTGGATCGTGCAGCTTGGCGTGAATAAGTGAGTGTGCAAATTGACTGGCAAATTGACTCATTTTTTGGCGTTGTTTGTTCCATTCACCAACCGTTCCTCCGTTGACATAACGGCTGCCAATAACGATGTCTAATGGTGCTTGTTTTAAACGCATTAGCATAGTTGGCAACAAGTTTTCATCGTGTTGTAAATCGGCATCCATAATGGCTAAAAAGGGTGCAGTTGTCACCAACATTCCTTCAATACAGGCAGATGCTAATCCGCGGCGACCGAGGCGTTGTAATACGCGCACACGAGGATTATGGCAGGCAAGAATACGCACTTGCATTGCTGTCTCATCAGGCGAATCGTCATCAACAATAATTAATTCCCATTCAATTCCAACAAGCGCGTTTTCCAAAGCAGTTATAATTGGTACGACATTGTCAACTTCATTGTAGGTGGGAATAATGACAGCGAGTTCTGGTCGGCAGGTGACAACAGATATGGGGTGCGTAAGATCATTCTTGAACATAGTGAATGACTAATTTTTTATTTAATATGAGAATTTTGCAAGAGGCGTTGTGGGTAGTATACACTCAAAGCCATAAATTAAAGTTTAACAGATATATGACATTGCAGCAATACCAAACATTAAAATTCTGACTTGATAATTATCAAATGTTTTTAACTAAATTTG
Source organism: Thiospirillum jenense (assembly GCF_014145225.1). GTDB lineage: Bacteria > Pseudomonadota > Gammaproteobacteria > Chromatiales > Chromatiaceae > Thiospirillum > Thiospirillum jenense. Next base: position 94,558 of record NZ_JABVCQ010000003.1, on the reverse strand, counting down.
ATATTATGACCGCGTTTCAATAACAATGTTAATAAGGTTCTCATTCAATGCGAATCTAAGAATTGTGCAGGAGAAACTTTTGAATATTATGACTTCTGACTTGGCGCATTTGCGTCATGCTGATACCACGCAAGCATTAGAAGTTGCTGACCGTATTTGGTGGGTGGGACATGTATTACCGAATGATCCTTTTCAATGCCATGTTTATTTACTTGAACAGGGCGATCAATCCGTATTATTTGATCCTGGTTCTCGGCTGACCTTTGCCGGTACATTGGGCAAAATTGAACAGGTAATTCCATTTACTCATATCCGTTATTTCGTTTGTCATCATCAAGACCCCGACATTACTGCCGCATTACCATTGATTGATGACATGACAAATCGTCCTGATGCTTGTATTGTAACGCATTGGCGCGCTCAAGCGTTATTACGGCATTACGGATTAAAACTGCCATTTTGGTTAGTGGATCAGCATGAATGGCGTTTGCAATTACAAGATCGAGAACTTGAATTCATTTTCACGCCGTACGCACATTTTCCTGGTGCAATTTGTAGTTTTGATCGGCGCACTAGGGTACTTTTTTCCAGCGATTTATTTGGAGGTTTTACTCAAACACCAACATTAGTTGCGCAAGACGAATCGCATTTTGAAGCACTGCGTCCATTCCATGAGCATTACATGCCGAGCAATGACATTTTAGGTTATGCATTGACGCAAATTGAACGTTATCCAGTGGAAATTATTTGCTCACAACATGGCTCGATCATTCCGCGTCCATTGATCGGGTTTATGATTGAAAAACTGCGTCATATTAATTGCGGGATTTATCTATTAGTGCAAGACGATACTGATATTCAGCGGTTATCCCGATTAAATGCGACGTTACGCGATATTGCTGAAACCATGTTACTTTATCGTGATTTCCGCGATATTGCGACACGCTTATTAGAATTAGTGCAGCGCAGTCTGCCGGTTGAACGCTTAGATTATTATGCTGCATTATCAGATAGTAATGTATTAGTTTTAAAACGAGAAACTCGGTTTTCAGGAACGATAGAATCATCTATACATTTACCTTATTTTTGTACATTCATCGGGCGTAATCGGGAGGACTGGATTATCATTCACAATGATACCCTTGCAACGCATGGACATTGTTTGCACAACGAATTATTTTGTGTCGATAAAGACGCAGATTCAAATGAACAACAAATCCGTATTCCATTAGTCGGGCATGGTCAGGAACGTATTGATGGCTTTGCCGTGATGACATTGAAAACGTGTATTCCAATTACGCAAGCAGTTATTCAAATTGTGAGTCAAATTGCTGAACCACTGCAAGTTGCATTAGAACGTGAAGTCATTTACCGCATGATTGATATGGAACGTGAACGAGCTTATCAACGTTCAATTCGGGATTCATTGACTGGATTATTCACACGGTTTTATATGCACGACGTTATGACACGCTATTGTAATTTGCATGACCGTGACCGCGATGCAGAAGTGACTGCTATTTTAATAGATATTGACCATTTTAAACGGGTAAATGATACTTATGGGCATGGTGCGGGTGATCGTGTATTACAACAAGTGGGTGTGATCTTGAGCCGTGAAAGCCGGAGTACTGATGTTGTCGTGCGCTATGGGGGAGAAGAATTTATTATATTTGTTGTTGGTAAATCCGATTCCTGTTTATTTGCCGAACGGCTGCGGTTGCGTATTGCCGAACATGCATTTGATATTGATACTAATGCGCCATTACATGTCACGGCTAGTTTTGGCATGGCGCAACGGATACAAACTGAAGTCCTGGAAAACTTAATTCGGCGGGCGGATGAAGCGCTGTATTGCGCTAAAGAAACTGGACGTAATCGGGTTGTAAATGCTAGTAATCCTGTATTAGAAAATCAATAGTTTTACTACTAAAAAACACGCAAAAATAACAGCAAACATGCTTACCCTAATTCAACTATGTTAGTAAAAAAAGATGAAATCTTCGGTTGTCGAAACATCCGCAGAACACATCCAATTATTAGCTGCAATGGGACATGACAAATGGCAATGCTGGCGACGTACTATTTGGTTGTTTGCTAAATATCTGTTTATGGTATTGCTATTAACTATTGCTTTAGCACTGAGTGCGGATTTCTTTATTTCATTTCAAACGCAGTCACAAGTCATGACGCAAATTGAACAAGTACCACCGACGCCAGTTGCATTGGTACTTGGCACTACACGTTGGCATGAAGGGCGACCTAATCAGTATTATCGCGCTCGTATTGAAACAGCGGCGGCGCTTTATCATAGTGGGCGAGTTCGCGGCATTTTAGTCAGTGGTGATAATGCCTCAATTTATTACAACGAACCGCGATTTATGCGCAAAGATTTAATTGCTTTGGGTGTGCCTGACACGGTTATTACATCGGATTACGCCGGTTTTCGTACTCTGGATTCAATTGTCCGTGCAAAAAAAGTATTTGGGTTAGATGAGATAGTGGTGATTAGCCAACGCTTTCATGTCGAGCGGGCATTATTTATTGCGCAGCATGTTGGTATTCGCGCAATTGGTTTGGCGGCACCGAATCCAACAGCGCCGGGTTTAATGAAAACCCGGGTGCGCGAGGTGCCGGCGCGAATAATAGCTGTATTTGATATTATGATTGATCGTCCGCCGCGCTTTCTTGGAGCGGCAGAATCAGTTAAATTACGTTCATTGCCGGATGAGTCGCCAATATCAATACTGCCACCCTAATTTGTGCTTGGTTTATTCACTGAAATCTTTAATAAAGACTGCGATAAAAACACGGTTTAATGGGTTATTTTTAATAGCCATTGCGCAAATCACCCCATAATATTTGCAAGGCGGCAAGTGCAGCCAGCGGCGCGGTTTCAGTGCGTAATATGCGCGGGCCAAGACGGATAGATTGAAAACCAGCTTCGTGCGCGGACATTCGTTCAGCGGGCGTTAAACCGCCCTCGGGTCCAATTAAAATACGAATACAACCTGACGGCGGTGGCGTGAGCGCATCGCACCCTAACGTGGTACGCGGATCAAGCAATAAACTCATTTCGTACTGTTCGGTCAGCCACGTCGCTAACGGTACTGCCGTTGCTAATGTTGGAATACGCCGTCGCCCACTTTGTTCACATGCAGCAATAATAATTCCCCACCAATGTTGCTGACGCTTTTTCAATCGCTGCGCATCTAATTTAATGACACTACGCGCTGTGAATAGTGGCACAAATGCACTGGCGCCCAGTTCCACTGATTTTTGCAAACTATAATCCATTCGTTCGCTTTTAGTGATTCCAAGCCCTAATGCAATGTTTAATGGAGATGGCGGTTCTAATTCACTGCGGTGAATGAGCGTGATTGTAACTGCATGACGGGCAGCAGTGACAATATGACCGCTGTATTCATAGCCGTCGCCATTAAATAACACAACCGCATCGTCAGTGGTTAAACGCAGTACTTGTATTAAATGTCGGGCAGCATTTCCATCTAATACGACTGGTGCTGTGATTGATAATGGCTGGGGTGTGTAAATACGAGTCACTGATAAGACCAAATAGATGATGCAATGAGCGTATGAAAAAAATGCGCAGGGTGACGACAACAATGTAATTAATTTATCATTCAATTACACAATTTTTCTCAATTCATATTCCAAAATTCCCTTGGCACCAGCGGCGCGTAATCGTGGAATTAAATCGCGTACCTCAGCTGCATCTACCACCGTTTCCACTGCCATCCAGCGCCGATCGTATAAATGACTGACGGTTGGCGCATGTAAACTGGGTAATAACGCAACTAAGTCGTCTAAACGGTCGGCCGCAATATTGCATTTTAATGCAACCTTGCGCCTGGCAGTTAATGCTGCTTGTAGCATCAATGCAATTTGGTCAATTTTAGCACGGCGCGTAGGATCATTTAATGCAGTCTTATTGGCAATTAACCTTGTTTCAGTGACTAATAATTCTTCAACAATTCGCAAGCCATGCGCTCGAATTGTGCTGCCTGTTTCGGTGATTTCAACAATGGCATCCACCAATCCCTCAACAACCTTTGCTTCAGTAGCGCCCCAAGAGAATTCAATTTGCGCATCAATACCGTGCATTGCTAAATAACGGCGAGTGAATCCCACTAATTCAGTAGCGATTTTTTTACCCGCTAAATCGGCAATACTGCGAATAGATGAATCCTCTGGTACGGCAAGTACCCAGCGGCTTGGTTGATTAGAAGATTTAGAATATGTTAGAGAACAAACGGTTTCAATTTCGGCTTCGGTTTCGAGTATCCAATCTAATCCAGTTAATCCGACATCTAAAATACCATGTGCAACATAACGCGCCATTTCTTGAGCGCGAACTAATGAACAGCGAATATTTGGATCATTAATAGACGGATAATAATTGCGTGAGTGCGTAATAATACGCCAGCCCGCTTGAGCAAAAAGCGCAAGCGTCGCTTCTTCAAGACTGCCTTTAGGAATGCCTAGTTTTAATAGTGATGGTGACATGGTAATAGTTCACTCCATTGGAAAGATTGATTTTATCGCCAAGGGTTTGCGATTAAATTATCATTACTAAACAAAAACTGTATTTTTTACCTGTACTAAATATTTGATTAAATTTCAAAAGAGCGTTACCAATATTGATTCACGGTTATTAGCTGCCAACAATCATTATGTTATTGATTCTGAGGCGGCGCACTTTCCTGATCTAATTCACATTGATCCAACGTTTTAATATGTTCAAAGTGTTCAATCATTCCTTGTGCGGCTAATGCATGTGATAAAGCTTCAACACGTTGGTCAAGTAAGTGAATATGATCCAACATGCGGTTAATGGCATTTGCCACCGGATCAGGTACATCGCGGGTCGCCCCATAGGCATCAAAACCAATTCGTTTTGCCGTATCCGCACGGCGGCGACTGGTTGCATCATCAGGGCGGTTAATAATACGCCCTGGAATACCGATTACCGTACTCCCTGGGGGGGCGGGTTTGATCACAACAGCATTAGAACCAATACGCACACCGTCGCCTATGTTAATAGGGCCTAATACTTTTGCGCCGGCACCAACTACAACATCATTGCCAAGTGTTGGATGTCGCTTGCCTTTTTGCCAACTGGTGCCTCCGAGTGTTACGCCATGATACAGGGTACAATCATCACCAATTACTGCTGTTTCACCAATCACAACGCCCATGCCATGATCTATAAAAAAACGCCGACCAATTCGCGCCCCCGGATGAATTTCAATACCTGTGAATAATCGCGCTACATTCGATAAAACACGCGCTAACCATTTAAATCCTGTTTGCCATAAATAGTGTGAAATGCGATGAACAAAGACGGCGTGTAAACCGGGATAAGTGGTTATTATTTCAAAAAGATTGCGCGCTGCCGGATCGCGTTCAAAAACACAGGCAATTTCTTCACGAAAACGATTGAATACATCAAAAACAGGCATATAGTGTTAGATTAACGTCAGTGAGCTTATGAGTTGGTATTTACCAGCAGTGTGATTGTAAATAGACATTGCAATGAGTTTAGCCGCCGTTTTGATAGCAAATGCTGCCATTAAAATCACTGCTTTCATTAGGTTAAAACAGAATAATTTACGCATTTAGTGCCGAGTTGTTGAATCAATGGCTGAATAGCTGACGACAGCGTTTCATGGCAAATAATAATTCGGGTGTATTGCGTTGGATCAACATTGTATAGATAATTTGGAATGCCTTCACTATAGTTATCTGCGAAAATTAAACGGCGTTGAATAGCTGCACCAATTAAAATGGGAGAGCGCGTGGTTGCTTGAATGCTCACAACGTAACCGCGCTGTTCTAATGCTAATCCAAGCCGAAATGCCATGTGCATGAATTCACCTGTGCCTAATAGCAATACCGCTGTATTAGGGGGTAAATCCGCAGTTAATAAATTTAATTCTGTGTCTGATAAAATCACCGCTCGGTTAATACCAAATCTTCCATAATGTTGTGCAATAGCTTGATCTTGCTGTGCATCATAACCAGTCGCATTCGGTGCAAATTGATATGGCTGATGTAATGTTGGCTGAAACCTAAATTCACCCGATAATGCTGTCACAAAACGTACGGGGAGACCGAGTTGATTTGACCAGTGTTCGGCGGTGTCAAGACCACTAAAATTGGTAATTGTAACACAGGTTATTCGGGTTAAACATGAGTTATGCGTACGATACAGATTAATTAAATTGAATAGCGTTGTGCCGGTACTTATTTCATCATCAATAATGACTAACTCACGAGCGTTGTTGAATAAACGCAAATGCGGGGGTGTGATTGGTTGATAAAGAAAATGGGTTGGCGCATGGCAATGTGGTTCTTGGAATGCAAAATGCGGACGTTCTGGCAATAGATAGCGGGTGCTGTGAATAAATAATGCTTGTAAATTAGGTTGTTGGTTCAGTGCTGCTTCAAAAATCCCTTGACCTAATCCGGTTGCTGTTTCGGCTAATGCAATAAATAAACATGGTTGCTGTAGGTCAGTTAATTTCGCAGCTAATAATTCATGCAATTGTTGCATTTGATTTGGGGATGACGGCAGATGCTTGCCTAATACCTTGCTGACAAATAAAAAACCACGTTTTGGGTTTGCCCGTGCCGCAAAGCCGCAGAGTGTGTTTAATGGCCAGTCTGCATCATACACCGTCACGCTGAGGCGCCCAGTTAATAATTCAATATCGTGCTGTTCAATTGGCATGGCAGGCAATATGTTTTATTATGCTGTGAGCCAAAAGGTGACGGGGCCGTCATTGATTAAACTGACCTGCATATCTGCACCAAAGCGCCCGGTAGCAATTGGTGCGTGTTGACTGGTTGCATATTGGCAGGTTAATTCAAATAAACGGGCGCCTAATTCAGGTGAGGCGGCGGTGGTAAAACTTGGGCGATTGCCCCGATCGGTGGCTGCGGCAAGGGTGAATTGCGGCACCAATAATAAACCGCCGCCCGTGTTACGCAAGCTAAGATTCATGCGTCCGGCGTCGTCGGGGAATACGCGATAATTCAGCAACCGCTCTAATAAACGCATGGCATTTGCTTCGTTATCATTTGGCTGTACAGCGATGAACACAAGTAATCCATGACCAATTGTGCCGACGCAGTACCCGGCGATTTCCACTTGTGCGCGGGTGACACGTTGTAATAAACCTATCATCGTTGTTGGAAGTGTATATTTATTCCCCTAACCGCGCCCATATCTGCGCTGGTTTATTAAAAGCGCCGGATTCGTGGGCTTGCATCAAACCAAAACTTAATAATCCACCGATGACCAGTGTGAGTGAAACGGTGGCGGCTGGTGCTTCAAGAAGTGAGAAGATTAATAAACTAAACCCGGCAATGAGTTCGGCTAAACCGCAGCGCCACCAGCGTTTTTGATTGTTATTGGAAGTGTGTAAACGCGCTTTTGGTGTGCGAATAAAGTCGCTGCGAAAACCAATCATGGCTTCAAAACCCGCACGGGCATTTGAGAGCAATAAGCCGGCAGTTAATACCATTGCGATGAGGGCATCGCGGAGTACACTTAATTTTGGTTCACCGCGGCCGCCGAGTAATAAGACGGCAATGGGTCCAATTAATCCAACACCACTGGTGATGAGTGCAACAGCGGTTAAAACATAGCCTGGTGTCATGTTGCCCGCAATGAATGGTAGACCGAGTAATAAACATAAAATGCCAAATAAAAATGCTAATGGTTGAATTAATTGCAAGGTAATCATAAGTCGTTGCCAGTGGAATAGGCGGGGGCTGCTCCAGACGGCGGGTAATAATTTAATGCCACATTGGGCAAAGCCTTTTGTCCAGCGGAATTGTTGGGTGCGCCAGGCGCGGGGTGAGGTGGGGAGCACACCCGGCACGACTAGATCGCTGAGGTAGGCGGCGCGCCAGCCGTGTAGCCGTGCGCGGAGGCTGAGGTCGAGGTCTTCGGTGAGCGTGTCGCCGTGCCAGCCGCCGGCGCTGTTGATGGCGGTACGGCGCCACACGCCGCAGGTGCCGTTGAAGGGGGCGGGTAATCCGAGGCTGTCACGCGCTTCTTGTTCGACGCGGAAGTGTCCGTCTAGCAGGCGGGCTTGGGCGCGGGTGAGTAGGCTGTGATCACGGTTGGCATGTCCCCAGCGGGTTTGAACGTAGGCCAAATCTGTATTTGCCAATAGTACGCCGACGGTGCGCTGGAGGAAGTCGGGTGGTGGTTGAAAATCGGCGTCAAAAATGGCGACGTAGGCGGCGGTTGAGCGGCGCAGCCCGGCTGCTAGTGCGCCCGCTTTGAATGCGGTGCGTTTGCGGCGATGCAGTAGTTCGACGTGAAATCCGGCGTGTTTGACCGCTGCCACCGCCCGGCGGCTGGTGATGAGCGAGTCGTCGGTGCTGTCGTCTAGCACCTGAATCCATAATTTGTCACGCGGCCAGTCGAGGGCGGTGACCGCGGTGAGAATTTGTGTCACTAATTCTCCCTCATTAAATAAAGGGAGCTGCACCAACACGTCCGGATAATTGGTCAGTGGGGACGCGGGGATCAGGCGGGGCGGACTTGGTAACCATGATGGGCGGTGCGTTGACCAGCGCGCCAGTGCCAATAGTCCCAAGTGTGCCGACATGACCGCGAGCATGGCGAGGCTGACTGTCAATAAAAACTCAACGAGCAATTCTAAAGCAACCATGTCGTGCTGTTTCCTGAAAGAGTAAAAGGGAAATATTGATGATGGGATCTTGACCAGCGGGCAGGCATATAGCGGGTTAGTTTAACCGATGTGTTGTGTCAGGTGCGCTCATAATGTGTGCAATATGTAGTGCTGCCGGTCTAAAATGGTGCTGGCAGCGCAGCGGGACACACGATTGGCATGACAGTGTATGGCGGTTAGTGTGGGTAGTGGTGCATTTTAACAGTTGACCTCGTGCGCCTGAGCATATAGACTGAATAGCTCATTTTGGAGGGGTTCCCGAGCGGTCAAAGGGATCAGACTGTAAATCTGACGGCTCAGCCTTCGGAGGTTCGAATCCTCCCCCCTCCACCAAATAATTGTTGGCGTATTAGAGCTTGTCGCGGGTGTAGTTCAAAGGTAGAACCTCAGCCTTCCAAGCTGATGGCGTGGGTTCGATTCCCATCACCCGCTCCAACTTCCCTTGTGCAATCAAGCGCTTCCATTCGGCACATTGACTGCCCATGTAGCTCAGATGGTAGAGCACACCCTTGGTAAGGGTGAGGTCATCGGTTCGATTCCGATCATGGGCTCCAATTTTAATCGCACCGTGTCACTGAACATTATGCGATTATTCGTTTTAGTTTATTAGATACCAAAAGATTTTAGTTTGCGGAGAACGCATTTATGTCTAAAGAAAAATTTGAGCGCAAAAAACCGCATGTCAATGTTGGCACGATTGGTCATGTTGATCACGGTAAAACGACATTAACTGCTGCAATTACCGTGACGCAGTCAAAAAAGTTTGGTGGCGAAGCGCGGGCTTATGACCAAATCGATAATGCACCTGAAGAACGCGAGCGCGGTATTACCATTGCAACAGCGCATGTCGAATACGAAACTGCAAATCGCCATTACGCACATGTGGATTGTCCGGGACATGCTGACTACGTCAAAAACATGATTACCGGTGCTGCGCAAATGGACGGTGCTATTTTAGTCGTTTCGGCGGCGGATGGACCCATGCCTCAAACACGCGAACATATTCTATTATCTCGCCAAGTCGGTGTGCCTTATATCGTGGTTTATTTAAATAAAGCCGATATGGTGGATGATGCTGAATTATTAGAGTTGGTGGAAATGGAAGTGCGGGAAATGCTGTCAAGCTATGATTTCCCCGGCGACGATACACCAGTTGTCACTGGCTCGGCTAAAATGGCATTGGATGGCGATACTTCTGAATTAGGAACGCAGTCTATTGAACGCTTAATGGATGCGCTAGATAGCTATATCCCGCAGCCAGAACGGGCGATTGATGGCGCTTTTTTAATGCCTATTGAAGACGTGTTTTCCATTTCAGGACGCGGCACAGTTGTAACTGGTCGGGTGGAACGTGGCATTGTTAAAGTTGGTGAAGAAGTTGCCATTGTTGGCTTGCGTGACACCGTGAAAACGACCTGTACCGGCGTTGAAATGTTCCGTAAATTGCTCGATCAAGGGCAGGCAGGCGATAATATCGGTGTGCTATTGCGCGGTGTTAAACGTGATGATGTGGAACGTGGACAGGTATTAGCAAAGCCAAATAGCATTACGCCACATACGCATTTTGAGGCTGAAGTGTATGTGTTAGGTAAAGAAGAAGGTGGGCGCCATACACCATTTTTTAATGGTTATCGTCCGCAGTTTTATTTCCGTACTACTGACGTTACAGGTGCCTGTGAGTTGCCGGAAGGCATTGAAATGGTCATGCCCGGCGATAATGTCAAAATGACTATTAAATTGATTGCGCCAATTGCAATGGAAGAAGGGCTGCGCTTCGCGGTACGCGAAGGCGGGCGCACTGTTGGGGCGGGTGTGGTTGCGAAGGTGATTGCCTAATCAATCATAAAATGACGTGTTGGTTGTCAAATTGATTGATAACAGGACGTCATGAATTTTTAGGCCAGTAGCTCAATTGGCAGAGCGGCGGTCTCCAAAACCGCAGGTTGGGGGTTCGATTCCCTCCTGGCCTGCCATATAACTCCGATAATTTCAGATAACACCTAATCTAATGAATATTCGAGCCGAGACTGGTGAAACTAGTCTGGACACGGTCAAACTCGTAGCAGCGATAATGGTTGTCATTATTGGTATCTGGGGGTTTTATTTTTTTGCAGACTATTCTCTGTTGTTGCGGGTGGTTGCATTGTTGGTTTTTGCCTCGGGTGCAACGGCACTGGCACTCACTACTGAAATAGGGCAGCAGATGTGGCGGTTTGCAGTCGATGCTCGGGTCGAGGTGCGCAAAGTTATTTGGCCAACTCGTCAAGAGACATTTCAGACAACATTGATTGTTTCAATCATGGTGCTGATACTGGGTGTTTTATTGTGGCTATTTGATATGATGTTGATGGCCATTTTGCGCTTACTGACTGGGCATGGGGGATAACGCATGTCAATGCGTTGGTATGTCATCCATGCGTTTTCGGGCTTTGAGTCACAGGTACAACGTTCCCTGAAAGAGCGAGTTGCTCGCGCTGGAATGGAGGAATATTTCGGGGATGTTCTGGTGCCAACCGAAGAAGTAGTCGAGATGCGTGGTGGTCAACAACGTAAAAGCGAGCGGAAATTTTTTCCGGGATATGTTTTGATTCAAATGGAAATGACCGATGAAACTTGGCATTTGGTGCGCGATGTGCCAAAAGTTATGGGTTTTATTGGTGGACAGGGTGATCGCCCCGCCCCGATTCCTGATTCACAAGCACAGGCGATTTTGCAACGAGTTCAGGAAGGAGTTGAAAAACCCCGCCCGAAAGTTCTCTATGAGCCAGGTGAAATTGTGCGTGTTGTTGATGGTCCCTTCACTGACTTTAATGGTGTAGTTGAAGAAGTAGACTACGATAAAAGTCGAGTTAAGGTGTCAGTATTAATTTTTGGGCGTCCCACTCCAGTTGAATTGGATTTCCCCCAAATCGAAAAGAGTTAAATATCTCATTGAATAAAAAACAGCGTTCAAACAATCTGTTTTGCTTATTCAATACGATGTGACTCACATCATTCGTTTTCCATTAAAAATCCCTCACAGAACAGCAGTGTTCGCGTTGTGGATGTGTGTTTAAAGTATTCAATCATTTGGGGAGCTGTTGTGCGTTGCGCCAGCGTTCGTACCCGCGAGGATTATTTTCATGGCAAAAAAAATTACTGCCTATGTCAAATTGCAGGTTAAAGCGGGTGAGGCAAATCCTAGCCCTCCTGTTGGTCCGGCATTGGGTCAACATGGCGTTAATATCATGGAATTCTGTAAAACTTTCAATGCGCGTACACAAGACTTGGAAAAAGGATTGCCAACGCCGGTTGTGATTACGATTTATTCGGATCGTAGTTTTACTTTTGTTACTAAAACGACGCCTGCCGCGGTCTTATTAAGAAAGGCGGCGGGAATTAGTAAAGGGAGTAGTACACCCAATACAGTTAAGGTCGGCACAGTCAATCGAGCGCAATTAGAAGCAATTGCAACAACTAAAATGCCAGATTTGAATGCGGCCAGTTTGGCGGCGGCGGTGCGAACAATTGCCGGCAGCGCTCGTGCAATGGGACTTAATGTTGAGGGGCTGGACTAATGGCAAAGTTAACTAAAAGAATGCAGGCGATTCGCGCCCAAGTTCAGCGCGGTAAATTGTATCCGGCGGAAGAGGCTTTTGCCCTTTTACAACAGCTTGCCAAAGTCAAGTTTGTGGAAAGTGTTGATGTGGCAGTGAATCTTGGCGTTGATCCGCGTAAATCCGATCAGGTGGTGCGGGGCGCGACGGTGTTGCCGCATGGGATTGGCAAACAGGTGCGCGTGGCGGTATTTGCGCAGGGTGCGAATGCTGACGCAGCGGTGGCGGCGGGTGCCGAGCGCGTTGGCATGGACGATCTGGCTGAGGACATGAAAGCGGGTAATTTGCCTTATGACGTGGTGATTGCCTCGCCTGATGCAATGCGCGTGGTTGGTCAACTTGGCAAGTTGCTTGGTCCACGCGGGTTAATGCCAAATCCAAAAGTTGGTACAGTGACAGCAAATGTTGCTGAAGCGGTACAGAATGCGAAAGCTGGTCAGGTGCGCTATCGAACTGATAAGGCTGGAATTATTCATTGCCCACTCGGTAAGGCAGACTTTACACCAATCAAGCTCAAGGAAAATTTAGAAGCCTTGTTGACCAATTTGATGAAGGCTAAACCAAGTGCTGCTAAAGGGATTTATATGCAGAAAGTCACGATCTCAACAACAATGGGTCCGGGGTTATTATTAGACCAAAGTTCCCTGAAGTTTTAATGTAGTTGAGATAAGCCGGGTTGCTGTTTCTTTTAATAGCACCCGCTTATCATCAATAATAATGTTGACGAATTTTGCTTAATGTGTCGTATAGATTTATTTAGTAATACAGCATTAAGTTATTTGACTTTAAGGCGCTGGCGTTCGCTGTCAGTTGCCGTTGAAGACCGCAGGTGTTGGTGTTTGAGATCAGGATTGAGCGATGCCCAGCTTAATACTTGCCTGCGCAAACGGTGCTTTTGATTTGGGTATATTTGCCTAATTAACAGTGCACGTTACAAGTGGTTAGTGTTGATGCAGTGGATGTATCAATACAAACGTGTTAGTCATGTGGGGGGCTATTGAAGTCCTCATAATATCAATTGAGGTGACGAACGTGGCGCTAAATTACGCCCAAAAAGAACTGGTCGTCGCCGAAGTCGCGGAAGTCGCAAAGACTGCCTATTCGGCGATCGGTGCCGAGTATCGTGGATTGACCGTTGAGCAACTGACAAAGCTGCGTGTTGAAGCGCGTAAAGCCGGTGTTTATGTGCGAGTGGTCAAAAACACGCTGGCGCGACGTGCTTTAGAAAATACGGATTTTGCGTGTATGCAAGCGGGGTTGCGTGGTCCTCTGTTGCTTGCATTTGGGCGCAACGATCCGGGTTCAGTGGCGCGTGTCGCGGAAGCCTTTGCGAAAGAACATGACAAATTTCAAGTCAAACTGATAGCTGTATCTGGTCAGTTGTTGGATCCATCGCAACTTTCGATGTTGGCAAAAATGCCGACCTATGAAGAAGCGATTAGTCAGTTATTATCCGTGATGAAAGCGCCCGTACAAAAATTGGCAGCGACGCTTAATGAAGTGCCCTCTAAATTGGCACGAACATTGGCGGCTGTGCGCGATGCCAAACAGGCTGCGTAAGCCATTAAGCGTACTTGGGGAATTGACTTATTCCCACATTAGATTTCAGGAGCATCTTATAAATGGCCGTATCAAAAGAAGACATTTTGGAAACCATTGCCAATATGACGGTGATGGAAGTCGTTGATTTAATCAGCGCAATGGAAGAAAAGTTTGGTGTCACTGCGGCAGCGGCAGTGGCAATGGCCCCGGCAGCGGCCGCAGAAGCAGCGCCCGTTGAGGAACAAACTGAGTTCGATGTCATTTTAACTTCATTTGGCGCGAACAAAGTGTCAGTTATTAAGGTCGTCCGTGCAATTACCGGACTAGGCTTGAAAGAAGCCAAAGATGCGGTTGAAGGAGTGCCAACCACGCTGAAAGAAGCGATTTCTAAGGCAGATGCTGAATCAGCGAAAAAGCAACTCGAAGAGGTTGGCGCCTCTGTCGATATTAAATAAACAAGCAGCCTTTTTAGGTCGTTGTGCATTAAGCGCACAACGCGGGCTGGTAGCAATTGGCTGCCGGCCTTTTGTTGTTTCCAGTTAAAGACCCGCGCTGATTAATATCCAACTATAAAAACTTGATCGCGTATTATCATTTAAGAATACGCGCCTGTGCCTATGGAGTTATTTAAGATAGCAAGGCATTGGTTGTGGTGGTGATCCTGTTGATAAAATGGAGCGGTTTTGCTAGTCATTTAATGACAATTATCTAGCAAATACCCTCTAAACATCATGGCACTACCCAGTTTTATTAGCGTCAGCGTCACTTCCTAGTTTCCTCAAGAGGATCAGGCAGAATGGCCTACACGTTCACCGAAAAAAAGCGCATTCGCAAAGACTTCGGCAAACGTCCGAGTATTTTGGACGTTCCTTTTCTGCTCGCAACTCAAATTGATTCCTATCGTGACTTTTTGCAGAGCGATAAGCGTCCAAATCAACGCCAAGACATGGGGTTACATGCAGCGTTTAAATCAGTATTACCAATTGAAAGTTATTCAGGTAATGCGGTGTTGGATTATGTCAGTTATCGCTTGGGTGAACCGGCATTTGATGTGCGTGAATGTCATTTGCGGGGCGCGACCTATGCAGCGCCGTTACGGGTTTTATTACGTTTGGTGATTTACGATAAAGATGCGCCCGCTGGTGCGAAAGTTATTAAAGACGTTCGAGAACAAGAAGTTTATATGGGCGATTTGCCACTAATGACTGAAACTGGCACCTTTATTATTAATGGTACCGAGCGTGTCATTGTGTCGCAATTACATCGCTCTCCTGGCGTGTTTTTTGATAGTGATAAAGGCAAAACACATTCATCACGCAAGCAGTTATTTTCAGCACGCATCATTCCTTATCGTGGTTCTTGGCTCGACTTTGAATTCGATCCAAAAGATAATGTGTATGTTCGTATTGACAGACGTC
This sequence comes from Thiospirillum jenense, assembly GCF_014145225.1. GTDB lineage: Bacteria > Pseudomonadota > Gammaproteobacteria > Chromatiales > Chromatiaceae > Thiospirillum > Thiospirillum jenense. The sequence goes on along the minus strand of NZ_JABVCQ010000003.1, from coordinate 79,270 downwards.
GTAAATTACCGGCGACTATGTTATTGCGCGCATTGGGCTATAGCGTAAATGACATATTGCGGCTATTTTTTGATACGGATCAGTTTTATTTTATTAATGACATTGAATTTGTGCTGGTACCAGAACGGTTACGCGGTGAAACTGTCAACTTTGAAATCTGCATTGGCGATACTGTTTTGGTTGAACCGGGACGGCGCGTCACAACACGCCATATCCGTGAATTACAAAAAGCTGGAATTGAACGTCTTGTTGTCCCAGAAGCCTTTTTGTTTGGACGAACACTTGCCCAAACTCTCATTGACACCGAAACAAATGAGGTTATTGCCGAAGCGAATAGTGAGTTAACGCCTGAGTTATTTATGACGCTGCGTCAAAAAGGCGTGACCGAATTACAAACACTATTTGTTAATGATCTCGATCATGGTGCTTATTTGTCAGAAACCTTGCGTATTGACCATACACGCACAGATTTGGAAGCTCAAATTGAAATTTATCGCATGATGCGCCCGGGTGAACCGCCAACGCGTGAAGCAGCACAAAACCTCTTTCATAATCTCTTTTTTACACCAGATCGTTATGATTTATCCGCCGTTGGGCGAATGAAATTTAACCGGCGTCTAGCGCGTGAAGCAACTGAAGGTCCGGGCATTTTATATGACAGCCGATATTTCAGTCAGCGCCATGATGAATTCGCCCGTCAATTATACGCACAACAGGGTGATAGTTCCGATATTGTTGATACCTTGCGCGTTTTAATTGCACTCCGTAATTCAAAAGGCACCGTAGATGATATTGATCATCTCGGCAATCGGCGTATTCGTTGCGTTGGTGAAATGGCTGAAAACCAATTCCGCATTGGGTTAGTTCGAGTAGAACGCGCAGTTAAAGAACGCCTATCATTAGCGGAATCTGAAGGATTAATGCCACAAGAATTGATTAACGCCAAACCAGTATCCGCCGCTATTAAAGAGTTTTTTGGATCAAGCCAATTGTCTCAGTTTATGGATCAAAATAATCCATTATCTGAAGTGACTCATAAACGTCGCGTTTCCGCTTTAGGTCCCGGTGGTTTAGCTCGTGAACGTGCGGGGTTTGAAGTACGCGATGTACACCCAACCCATTACGGACGAGTTTGTCCGATTGAAACGCCTGAAGGCCCGAATATCGGACTGATTAATTCATTGGCAGTGTATGCTAGAACAAATAAGTATGGTTTTTTAGAAACTCCATACCGTAAAGTTCAAAATGGATATGCGACTAAAATAATTGAACATTTATCAGCAATTGAAGAAGGCAATTTTGTGATCGCACAAGCAAATGCGACGCTTGATGCTGACGGTTGTTTGACAGATGCGTTAGTATCCTGCCGTCATTTAAATGAATTCACAATGAAATCGCCGGCAGATGTTCAATATATGGATGTTTCGCCGCGCCAAATTGTCTCTGTTGCTGCATCGTTAATTCCTTTTTTGGAACATGATGATGCCAATCGGGCATTAATGGGATCAAATATGCAGCGTCAAGCAGTGCCAACGTTGCGAGCCGAAAAACCATTAGTTGGTACAGGAATGGAGCGTGTCGTTGCAAAGGATTCTGGCGTTGTGGTATGGGCACGACGTGGCGGTGCGATTGATTCAGTAGATGCCGCTCGAATTGTAGTCCGCGTGAATGATAATGAAACAGAAACGGGTGAATCGGGTGTTGATATCTATAATTTAACGAAATATACCCGCTCTAATCAAAACACCTGTATTAATCAACGCCCATTAGTTCGCCCTGGAGATATTGTGGGGCGTGGCGATATATTAGCTGACGGTCCCTCAACTGATATGGGTGAATTAGCATTAGGGCAAAATTTGCGGGTCGCGTTCATGCCCTGGAATGGTTACAACTTTGAAGATTCTATTTTAGTTTCCGAAAGAGTTGTACAAGAAGATCGGTTCACCAGTATTCACATTGAAGAATTATCTTGTTTAGCGCGTGATACCAAATTAGGTCCAGAAGAAATTTCTAGTGATATTCCAAATGTCGGTGAAGCGGCATTAGCAAAACTGGATGAATCTGGCATTATTTATGTTGGTGCTGAAGTGCGTGATGGCGATATTCTAGTTGGAAAAGTCACGCCAAAGGGTGAAACGCAATTAACGCCAGAAGAAAAGTTATTACGCGCTATTTTTGGTGAAAAAGCGTCAGATGTAAAGGATACGTCGTTGCGTCTGCCGTCGGGAATGGCGGGTACGGTTGTTGACGTACAAGTATTCACCCGCGATGGAATAGATAAGGATAAACGAGCATTACAAATTGAAGCAGCCGAAATTGAACGGGTGCGAAAAGACTTGGATGACCAATTGCGTATTATGGAAAATGATACGTTTAATCGTGTCGAGAAGATGTTATTGGGCAAGGTTGCAGATGGCGGACCTAACGGGTTGAGAGCGGGCGCTAAAATTACTAAAACGTATTTAAGTGAGTTAGTAGAGCGCAATAATAAACGTGATCGGTGGTTAGAAATCCGTTTGCGCAGTGAAGATGCCGCACATCAATTAGAAACAGTTGCCAAACAAATTAAAGAACAGCGCGAGGTCTTTCGTGAACGTTTTGAAGCGAAAAAACGTAAAGTGACACAGGGAGATGATCTTGCCCCAGGTGTATTAAAAATGGTCAAGGTGTATGTGGCGGTAAAACGTCGTGTACAGCCCGGCGATAAAATGGCGGGGCGACATGGTAATAAAGGTGTTATTTCGCGTGTCGTACCAATTGAAGATATGCCATATAGTGCTGATGGTGAAGCAGTTGATATTGTTTTAAACCCGCTTGGGGTTCCGTCACGCATGAATGTTGGTCAAGTATTAGAAACGCATTTAGGCTGGGCGGCAAAGGGATTAGGGCAACGCATTGCAACGATGCTACAAGCACAGGTTGCAATTATTGAACTGCGTACTTTTTTAACTCAAATTTATAATAGTAGTGGTAAAACTGAAAATCTTGATGAATTGACCGATGCTGAAATTATTGAGCTGGCTAATAACTTGCGCGGCGGCGTTCCGCTGGCTACGCCAGTATTTGATGGCGCTGATGAAAATGAAATACGGCAAATGTTAACGCTGGCCGGACTATCTCAGACCGGTCAGACCATACTCTATGATGGCCGTACAGGTGATACCTTTGAACGTCCTGTAACCGTTGGTTATATGTACATGCTTAAATTAAATCACTTAGTGGATGACAAAATGCATGCAAGATCAACTGGTCCTTATAGTCTTGTTACGCAACAACCTCTTGGTGGTAAAGCACAATTTGGTGGGCAAAGATTTGGTGAAATGGAGGTGTGGGCGCTTGAGGCTTATGGCGCCGCTTATACACTACAAGAGATGCTGACGGTTAAATCAGATGATGTCAACGGGCGCACCAAGATGTATAAAAATATCGTGGATCGCAACCATAAAATGGAAGCAGAAATGCCGGAATCATTTAATGTGTTGGTGAAAGAAATTCGCTCGTTGGCAATTGATATAGAATTAGAATGATATTGACGATGTCGTCAATGAGGTACGATAAATCTGGTTTGTTGACTTAAATAGTCAGTCGCAAACTATTACTCTCAACACCTCAAGTTGTTATGCAGCGATTGCCTATCATAAAACGCTGTTTTGACGCATCACAGTAATGAACATTTAGGAGTTAGCATCTTGAAAGAATCATTAAAGACTATCAAGCAAGCAGTTCCAGCATTAGAATTTGATGCAATTAGAATTGGGTTGGCATCACCAGATACTATCCGCGCATGGTCTTATGGGGAAGTAAAAAAACCTGAAACAATCAATTATCGTACTTTTAAGCCAGAACGTGAAGGCTTATTTTGCGCTAAAATTTTCGGGCCAGTAAATGATTATGAATGTTTGTGTGGTAAATATAAACGTCTCAAACACCGTGGGGTAGTTTGTGAAAAATGTGGGGTTGAAGTAACCCTTGCTAAAGTGCGGCGCGAACGAATGGGGCATATTGATCTTGCCAGCCCAGTTGCACATATTTGGTTTTTAAAATCGCTGCCATCACGCATTGGTTTATTACTCGACATGACCTTGCGTGATATTGAGCGTGTGCTGTATTTCGAGTCGTTTGTCGTGATTGATCCAGGCATGACTAATTTAGAACGGCGGCAGCTTTTATCCGATGAACAATATTTGGAAGCATTAGAAGCGCATGGCGATGAGTTTGATGCGCGTATGGGAGCAGAAGCGATTTATGAATTATTACGCACAATTGATCTTACTGCCGAAATTTCATTAATGCGGGAAGATATTGAATCCACTGGCTCTGAAACAAAAATTAAAAAATTAAGCAAACGGCTAAAATTAATTGAATCATTGCAGGCGTCAGGCAATCGTCCAGAATGGATGATTCTAACTGTTTTACCAGTGTTGCCACCTGAATTGCGTCCCTTAGTCCCGTTAGATGGTGGACGCTTTGCAACTTCTGATTTAAATGACCTTTACCGCCGTGTCATCAATCGTAATAATCGTTTAAAACGGCTGCTTGATTTGGTTGCGCCAGACATTATTGTGCGCAATGAAAAACGCATGTTACAGGAAGCGGTTGATGCACTATTAGATAATGGACGGCGCGGCCGCGCCATCACTGGCACTAATAAACGTCCTCTTAAATCACTTGCCGATATGATTAAGGGAAAACAGGGGCGATTTCGGCAAAATCTTTTGGGTAAACGCGTTGATTATTCAGGTCGTTCTGTCATCGTGGTGGGGCCGACATTGCGCTTGCATCAATGTGGGCTTCCCAAGTTAATGGCGCTGGAACTATTTAAACCATTTATTTTTGGTGAATTACAGAACAATGGGACTGCCACCACGATTAAAGCAGCAAAAAAAATGGTGGAACGCGGCGCCCCTGAAGTATGGGATGCACTTGAAAAAGTTATTCGTGAACATCCCGTCATGCTCAACCGCGCACCCACATTGCATCGTTTAGGCATCCAAGCATTTGAACCGGTGTTAATTGAAGGCAAAGCTATTCAACTGCATCCGCTCGTATGTACTGCTTTTAATGCAGATTTTGATGGCGATCAAATGGCTGTTCATGTGCCGTTATCATTAGAAGCGCAGCTTGAAGCACGGGCGCTCATGATGTCGTCAAATAACATTTTATCTCCCGCAAATGGCGAACCAATTATCGTGCCGTCGCAGGATGTGGTCTTGGGTTTATATTACATGACCCGCGAACGTATTAGCGCAAAAGGTGAAGGTTTAATCCTAAGTGATATTACCGAAGCACGGCGCGCTTATGAAACTGGTCACGCTGATCTTCATGCAAAAATTAGAGTTCGTATTCGTGAAGTCAGCTTTTCTGCAGATGGACAACCGCAAGAAACTATTAGCCTCAAAAAAACGACAATTGGGCGAGCATTAGTTTGGGAAATTGTGCCTAATGGCTTACCTTTTGCCTTGGTTGATCAAAATTTAGGTAAAAAACAAATCTCTCGACTAATCAATACATGCTATCGTGTTTTGGGATTAAAAGAAACTGTCGTTTTTGCAGATCAAATTATGTACCTCGGGTTCCGTATGGCAACTCGTGCAGGTATTTCAATTGGGCTTGAAGACATGGAGGTTCCAGATGAAAAACCAGCGATTCTTGCGGCGGCTGAGGAGCAAGTTAAAGAAATTGAACAGCAATACGCATCTGGATTAGTTACCACTGGTGAACGCTACAATAAAGTCATTGATATTTGGTCTCATACCAATGAGCAGGTTGCTAAATCAATGATGCGAAAATTGGGCAAGGATCGGATTGTTGATGGTAACGGAAATCTTGTTGAACAAGATTCTTTTAATTCAATTTATATGATGGCTGATTCTGGTGCACGCGGTTCAGCAGCACAGATTCGACAGTTGGCGGGTATGCGAGGTTTAATGGCAAAACCGGATGGTTCCATTATTGAAACACCCATTACCGCTAATTTTCGTGAAGGCTTGAACGTTATTCAATATTTTATTTCCACACATGGCGCTCGCAAGGGATTGGCTGATACGGCATTAAAAACGGCTAATTCGGGTTATCTCACTCGCCGCTTGGTTGATGTCGCTCAGGACATGGTGGTTATTGAACCAGATTGCGGGACTGAAAATGGTTTGGTAATGGCGTCCATTATTGAAGGCGGTGACGTTGTTGAACCATTGCGTGAACGTATTCTTGGGCGTGTCGCCGCAACAAATATTTATCGCCCAGGCAGCGATGAAATTTTATGTCCAGCTGGGACATTACTTGATGAACAATGGGTTGAAAAAATAGAAAAAGATGGTGTTGGTCAAGTATTAGTTCGGTCGGCAATTACCTGCAATGCGCGTATTGGTGTGTGCGCCCAGTGTTACGGACGCGACCTCGCACGTGGTCATCGTGTTAATATCGGTGAAGCTGTTGGTGTTATTGCAGCGCAGTCTATTGGTGAACCCGGCACCCAATTGACCATGCGGACATTTCATATTGGTGGCGCCGCATCAAGAACGGTCGCTGTCAGAGATGTTCAAGTGAAATCAGCGGGTTTTATTAAGCTGCATAATATTAAAACGGTGCGGCATCATACTGGCAATCTTGTTGCTGTTTCTCGCTCTGGTGAATTAACCGTTGTTGATGATAAAGGTGCAGAAAAAGAACGGTACAAAATTCCTTATGGTGCGACAGTTCATTCAAATGATGGAGATAACGTCGAAGGGGGGCAAATTGTTGCCACTTGGGATCCGCATACACATCCTGTTGTGACTGAAGTTGCCGGACGTTTGCGCTTTGAAGACTTTATTGAAAATGTAACGGTACAATCTCAGACTGATGAAGTGACAGGATTAACTTCATTAGTTGTTATTGATCCAAAACAGCGTCCCACCTTAGGCAAAGATTTACGTCCTGTGGTCATTTTGTTTGATGAACAGGGACGGGAATTGAATCTCGCAGGGACGGATTTGCCGGCGCGCTATTATCTACCATCTGGTGCAATCGTAAATGTGATTGACAGTGCGCAAGTGGGAGTGGGTGATATTCTGGCGCGCATTCCCCAAGAGTCGAGTAAAACTCGTGATATTACAGGTGGTTTGCCGCGTGTAGCTGATTTATTTGAAGCGCGCAAACCGAAAGATCAGGCATTAATGGCAGAAGCAACTGGCACAGTGAGTTTTGGCAAAGATACTAAGGGTAAGCAGCGCCTAATTATTACAATGGATGATGGGGAAACCATTGAAGAACTGATTCCAAAATGGCGACATGTGAGTGTGTTTGAAGGTGAACGGGTGGCACGCGGTGAGGTTATTTCCGAGGGTGAGTTAAATGCCCATGATATTTTGCGGTTGAAAGGCGTGACTGCACTGGCAGAATATCTGGTTAAAGAAATTCAAGATGTTTATCGATTACAAGGTGTGCGAATCAACGATAAACATATTGAAGTGATTGTGCGTCAAATGTTGCGTAAAGTGCATGTTATTAATCCTGGCGACACCCGACTATTGCGCGGTGAACAAGTTGATCATTCAACAGTGGTCGCTGAGAATGAACGTGTCATTGCGGAAAATAAATACCCCGCAATATGGGAGCCGTTGTTATTGGGTATTACAAAAGCGTCACTTGCAACAGAATCATTTATTTCGGCAGCTTCTTTCCAAGAAACTACGCGGGTATTAACTGAAGCGGCGGTACGCGGGTCATTGGATAATTTGAATGGGCTGAAAGAAAATGTGATTGTTGGACGATTGATCCCCGCCGGAACTGGCCTCGCTCATCATAATGAACGGCGGCAACGGCGCCGCATTGAACCGATTGAAAATGAAACGACAGCAATTGAACGGCGAGAGATTGCAAATAAAGAATTAGTGCAGGCAATGAAGGATTATTCTGAATCACAGGTTTTGTCGAGATAGTTGCCGGGCTAGGTTTTAGGTGATTGACAACCCAGCGCTACGATTCTATACTTCCGCCTCTCAGTCAGCCGGCTTTTGGCCGGCTTGTTTGTTTCCTGCATCAAGTGTTACCAAGTGTCAGAATGTCACGTTTAGAGCGTGAATTTTGCGGGCGCTAAACACGATGTCAGCGTAAAACCAACTGATATTCGAATGTGTGCCTACGCCTGAGGAATGGTTTCGGCAATGTGTTACGGATTGCGCGGAGACGATAAGGCGTAACGCGATTGAGTATCCTTAAAATAAATAACACTAATTTAAAACGGTCGCAGTTGACCAGCGGGTGCTGCTGCCGTGAGAATTTTAGATGTCAGACGCCGTCGGAGAGTCAATTTTAAGTTATGGCAACAGTTAATCAATTGGTACGCAAACCGCGTCAGCGTAAAGTTGCAAAAAGCAACGTGCCAGCATTAGATGCGTGTCCGCAAAAGCGTGGTGTATGTACCCGCGTTTATACCACGACGCCTAAAAAACCGAATTCTGCATTGCGTAAGGTTGCGCGGGTGCGCCTGACCAACGGCTATGAAGTGACATCATATATTGGTGGCGAAGGGCACAATCTGCAAGAACACTCGGTCGTTTTGATTCGGGGCGGACGTGTTAAGGATCTGCCGGGTGTGCGCTATCACACAATACGCGGTACGCTAGATACCTCAGGTGTTGAAAAACGGCGACAAGGGCGTTCTAAGTATGGTGCTAAACGGCCTAAAAGATAAAAATCAGTGAGTTTTAAGTCGTTTTAATGATTAAAGATTTGGAGCCGATCTCATGCCAAGAAGACGTATTGTTGCACGCCGTCAAATTTTACCTGACCCTAAACATGGTAGTGAATTGTTAGCAAAGTTTATTAACATGATTATGGAAGATGGTAAAAAGTCTGTCGCTGAACGAATTATTTATGGCGCTCTCGATCAAGTTGCTGAGAAAAAAGGCGCCGATCCGGTGACATTACTTGACCAAGCAATGGAAAATGTACGTCCAGTTGTTGAGGTAAAATCACGACGTGTTGGTGGTGCAACCTATCAGGTGCCTATTGAAGTGCGACCATCACGGCGTAATACATTAGCAATGCGCTGGTTAATTGATGCAGCGCGTAAGCGTTCTGAAAAATCAATGGCATTGCGACTTGCAGGTGAACTTATGGATGCTGCTGATTCACGAGGTACCGCAGTGAAAAAGAAAGAGGATACACACCGGATGGCCGAGGCCAATAAAGCATTTTCACATTATCGTTGGTAATTGAGTTGCTAACACTGGATCATTTTTGTTTATTTAGTTTTTTAGAGATAGCAATAGGACGGAATAGTCGTGGCACGTAGCACCCCCATTGAGCGGTACCGCAATCTTGGCATTATGGCGCATATTGATGCCGGAAAAACGACTACCACAGAGCGTATTCTTTTTTATACGGGGCTGTCACATAAGATTGGTGAAGTACACGATGGTACTGCGACAATGGATTGGATGGCGCAGGAACAAGAGCGTGGAATTACTATTACCTCTGCGGCCACGACGTGTTTTTGGAAAGGGATGGATCAGCAATACCAAGAACACCGAATTAACATTATTGACACGCCAGGTCATGTTGATTTCACTATTGAAGTCGAACGTTCATTGCGCGTACTCGACGGTGCCTGCGCTGTGTTTTGTGCGGTTGGCGGGGTAGAGCCACAATCAGAAACCGTTTGGCGTCAAGCAAATAAATACGGGGTACCGCGTTTAGCTTTTGTTAATAAGATGGACCGCATGGGTGCAAATTTTCTGCGGGTTGTATCGCAGGTCAAAGAGCGGTTGGGTGGCAATGCAATACCTATTCAATTGCCAATTGGTGCTGAAGACACTTTTAGCGGTATTGTTGATTTAGTACGAATGAAGGCGATTTATTGGGATGAAGAAACCAAGGGCATGACGTTTGTATTAGGTGACATTCCAAAAGACATGGTTGATTTGTGTCAAACTTGGCGCGAAAGCTTGATAGAAGCAGCTGCGGAAGCCAATGATGAAATGATGGAAAAATATCTCGAAGATGGTGAATTATCCGAAGAAGAAATTAAATTAGGTTTGCGAATTCGTACTCTAAAAAATGAAATTGTCCCGATCTTGTGTGGCTCTGCATTTAAGAATAAAGGTGTGCAAGCCATGTTAGATGCAGTGATTGATTATATGCCGGCCCCTGGGGATGTTCCATCTATACAAGGTGCTGTCGATGATGAAGGTCAGGTGTTTGAAGAACGCACATCAACTGATAATGCACCTTTTGCCGCGCTGGCTTTTAAGATTGCTACCGACCCTTATGTTGGCACATTAACTTTTTTCCGTGTTTATTCAGGCGTGTTGAATTCTGGTGACACGGTTTTTAATCCAGTAAAGCGTAAAAAAGAACGGGTTGGGCGCATCCTGCAAATGCATGCCAATGACCGTAAAGAAATTAAAGAAGTGCGGGCAGGTGATATAGCGGCGGCAGTCGGTTTGAAGGATGTGACTACTGGCGATACGCTCTGTGCGCTCGATCAACCGATTACTTTGGAGCGCATGGAGTTTCCAGAGCCAGTGATTTCAGTTGCGGTTGAACCAAAAAGTAAAAGTGACCAAGAAAAGATGGGCGTCGCCTTGTCAAAGTTGGCACAAGAAGACCCGTCGTTTAGAGTGCGTTCTGATGAAGAATCTGGACAAACGATTATTTCTGGTATGGGTGAATTGCATCTGGAAATCATTGTAGATCGAATGAAACGTGAATTTGGTGTTGAAGCAAATGTTGGCGCACCGCAAGTCAGTTATCGTGAAACGATTCGCGCGGTGGTTGAACAAGAAAGCAAGTTTGCGCGGCAGTCAGGCGGGCGCGGTCAATTTGGACATGTCTTTTTGCGTATTGAACCACAAGACCCTGGCGCTGGGTACCTATTCGTTAATGCAATAGTTGGCGGTTCAGTGCCAAAAGAATATATTCCAGCGGTTGATAAAGGGATCAAGGAAGCAATGACTCATGGAGTGCTGGCTGGCTTTCCTATGGTTGATATTAAAGTGACACTTTATGATGGCTCTTATCATGAAGTAGATTCAAGTGAAATGGCATTTAAAATTGCTGGATCGATAGGATTTAAAGAAGGCAGCGCAAAAGCAAAACCCATTCTACTTGAACCAATTATGAAAGTTGAAGTAGTGACACCCGAGGAAAATATGGGGGACGTCATGGGAGATTTGAATAGTCGGCGCGGAATGATTCAAGGGATGGAAGATGCGCCTTCAGGTAAAATTATTCGTGCTGAGGTGCCGCTCTCATCAATGTTTGGTTATGCTACTGATCTACGTTCAGCAACGCAGGGACGCGCAACCTATAGTATGGAATTCGCTAAATACAGCGAAGTACCATCTAGCATCGCTGAAACAATCACTAAAAAGCATTAAATAAAAAACAGGCTTGTGCATATTTTGGAGTAAATTAACTGTGTCCAAAGAGAAGTTTGAGCGCAAAAAACCGCATGTCAATGTTGGCACGATTGGTCATGTTGATCACGGTAAAACGACATTAACTGCTGCAATTACCGTGACGCAGTCAAAAAAGTTTGGTGGCGAAGCGCGGGCTTATGACCAAATCGATAATGCACCTGAAGAACGCGAGCGCGGTATTACCATTGCAACAGCGCATGTCGAATACGAAACTGCAAATCGCCATTACGCACATGTGGATTGTCCGGGACATGCTGACTACGTCAAAAACATGATTACCGGTGCTGCGCAAATGGACGGTGCTATTTTAGTCGTTTCGGCGGCGGATGGACCCATGCCTCAAACACGCGAACATATTCTATTATCTCGCCAAGTCGGTGTGCCTTATATCGTGGTTTATTTAAATAAAGCCGATATGGTGGATGATGCTGAATTATTAGAGTTGGTGGAAATGGAAGTGCGGGAAATGCTGTCAAGCTATGATTTCCCCGGCGACGATACACCAGTTGTCACTGGCTCGGCTAAAATGGCATTGGATGGCGATACTTCTGAATTAGGAACGCAGTCTATTGAACGCTTAATGGATGCGCTAGATAGCTATATCCCGCAGCCAGAACGGGCGATTGATGGCGCTTTTTTAATGCCTATTGAAGACGTGTTTTCCATTTCAGGACGCGGCACAGTTGTAACTGGTCGGGTGGAACGTGGCATTGTTAAAGTTGGTGAAGAAGTTGCCATTGTTGGCTTGCGTGACACCGTGAAAACGACCTGTACCGGCGTTGAAATGTTCCGTAAATTGCTCGATCAAGGGCAGGCGGGCGATAATATTGGTGTGCTATTGCGCGGTGTTAAACGTGATGATGTGGAACGTGGACAGGTATTAGCAAAGCCAAATAGCATTACGCCACATACGCATTTTGAGGCCGAAGTGTATGTGTTAGGTAAAGAAGAAGGTGGACGCCATACACCATTTTTTAATGGTTATCGTCCGCAGTTTTATTTCCGTACTACTGACGTTACAGGTGCCTGTGAGTTGCCGGAAGGAATTGAAATGGTCATGCCCGGCGATAATGTCAAAATGACTATTAAATTGATTGCGCCAATTGCAATGGAAGAAGGGCTGCGCTTCGCGGTACGCGAAGGCGGACGCACTGTTGGAGCGGGTGTGGTTGCGAAGGTTATCGGGTGAGATTTTAAGACATGACTAATCAAAGAATTCGTATTCGTCTTAAAGCATTCGATCACCGATTGATTGATCAGTCGGCGCGTGAAATTGTTGAAACTGCAAAACGTACTGGTGCGCAAGTTCGTGGGCCAATCCCATTGCCATCAAAACAAGAACGTTACACGGTGTTAATTTCACCGCATGTTAATAAAGATGCACGGGATCAATATGAACTGCGTACGCATAAACGATTAATGGATATTGTTGATCCTACAGATAAAACAGTTGATGCGCTCATGAAACTTGATCTTCCTGCTGGTGTAGATGCGCAAATCAAGTTGAGTTAAGGGGATAAACATGGCAGTTGGTTTGATTGGGCGTAAAGCGGGTATGACGCGTATTTTCAATAGTGATGGCACTGCTGTTCCGGTAACAGTTATTGATGTTGGTGGGAACTACGTTTGTCAAGTCAAGCAATTAGAAACTGATGGTTATGATGCTGTTCAAGTTGGTTATGGACAACGTCAGGCATCGCGTGTCACTAAAGCAGTTTCTGGTCATATCGCTAAAGCAAAAGTAGGTGCAGTTGCAATGCTGCATGAATTCCGATTGGACAATGCTGATGAAACTGCATCATTCCAACTCGGCAACCAAATCACAGTGGATGTTTTTGCAGCTGGGCAAAAAGTAGATGTTCGTGGCGTGAGTAAAGGAAAAGGATTTACCGGTGCCATTCGCCGCCATCACTTCAGTGGTCAGGATGCAACACACGGCAATTCTTTGTCGCATCGCGCTCCAGGGTCAATTGGTCAGAATCAATCTCCTGGTCGTGTGTTTAAAGGTAAAAAAATGGCGGGTCATTTAGGCGCAGCGATCCGTTGTCAACAGAACCTTGAACTAATCAAGGTTGATACTGAACGTCAGTTGTTGCTGGTTAAAGGAAGTGTTCCGGGGGCAACCGGTAGCCATTTGATTATAGTTCCAACTGTCAAGCAGAAGAATAAAGGCTAATCGCAATGCAATTAGTGACGCGGAATAAAAATGGTGACTTTGGTGAAATATCTGTTTCAGATCATGTCTTTGGTTTAGAATATAAACCCGGGCTGGTTCATCAAGTGATTACTGCTTATTTGGCGAATGCCAGATCAGGAACGCGAGCGCAGAAAAATCGAGCAGCTGTGAGTGGTGGTGGTGCTAAACCACACCGTCAAAAAGGCACAGGGCGCGCCCGCGCTGGTACTTCGCGTAGTCCATTGTGGCGCAGTGGTGGGCGTACTTTTGCTGCACAACCGCAAAGTTTTGCCCAAAAAGTGAATCGTAAAATGTATCGCAGTGCGTTACGTTCCATTTTGTCAGAATTAGTACGTCAAGAACGGTTGCTTATTGTTCCTAATTTTGAATTGACCGAAGTAAAAACGAAAGCGCTGGCCAATAAGCTCGCTGAATTGGCGGTCACTAATGATGTGCTGATTTTAGTTGATGAGGTGAACACGCCTCTAACATTAGCATCACGCAATTTGCCTAATGTTGATGTTTTAACAGCGCGCATGGTTGATCCAGTGAGTTTAGTTGCATTTGCTCACATTATTGCAACTGAAGCCGCCATCACTAAGTTAGAGGAACGGTTAATATGAATCAAGAACGCTTGTTGAAAGTGTTATTGCGTCCTATTGTTTCCGAAAAGTCGAATAGAATGACTGAATTAAACCAACAGTATGCATTTCGAGTATTATCGGACGCAACCAAGTTAGAAATCAGCCAAGCAGTGGAAAATTTGTTTGCAGTTGATGTGGAAAATGTTCAGGTTGTAAATGTCAAAGGTAAAAAAAAGCGCTTTGGCGGACGTTTAGGCCAACGGAGTAACTGGCGAAAGGCTTATGTGCGTGTTAAGTCTGGGCAAAGTATTGACTTTGGTGGCGCTGCATGATGACGCTGGATTTATTTTACTTGGATAGCTAATTATGTCTGTTATAAAAACAAATCCGACTTCGCCTGGCCGACGCTTTGTCGTTAAGTTGGTTGATGCACAACTTTACCGTGGTCGCCCATTACAGTCACTGTTGACTGGAAAAAAGTCCGTAGGGGGGCGAAATAATCAGGGACGTATTACCGTGCGTCATCATGGCGGCGGACATAAACGATTGTATCGGTTAGTTGATTTTAAACGTAATAAACAAAATATTCCGGCGACTGTTGAACGGATTGAATACGATCCTAATCGTAGTGCTAATCTGGCGCTGTTGAAATATATTGATGGTGAATGGTCATATATTATCGCGCCGAAAGGGATACAGTCCGGCGCTACCGTATTGGCATCAGAGACTGCACCTATTAGTGTTGGTAACTGTTTGCCTTTGCGCAATATACCTGTTGGTACAGAAATTCATTGTATTGAAATGCGTCCGGGTAAAGGCGCTCAACTTGCGCGTGCCGCTGGTGCATCGGTGCAATTAATTGCTCGAGAAGGTAATTATGCGACATTGCGGTTACGGTCAGGTGAGATGCGTAAAGTGCATGTGGAGTGTCGGGCGGTTATTGGTACCGTTGGTAACGGCGAACATAGCTTGCGTAAGTTAGGTAAGGCAGGAGCAGTGCGCTGGCGTGGTGTCCGTCCCACCGTGCGTGGTGTGGTGATGAATCCAGTTGATCACCCACATGGTGGTGGTGAGGGACGCACTTCTGGTGGACGTCATCCAGTAACTCCTTGGGGACAACCAACTAAGGGTTACAAAACGCGCCATAACAAACGCACCGATAGTATGATTGTTCGGCGCCGCGGATTGAAGTAGCCAAATGGTTTTATTTTTTTTTGGTAGAGGGTATTGATCAGTGCCACGTTCAGTTCGCAAAGGGCCTTTTGTTGACCATCACTTGTTGAAAAAAGTAGATGATGCTGTTGCTCAGAATAACAAAAGACCTATTAAAACTTGGTCGCGTCGTTCAGTCATCTTACCAGAAATGGTGGGGCTGACTATTGCGGTTCACAATGGAAAGCAGCATATTCCTGTACTCGTTAACGAAAATATGATTGGACATAAGTTGGGTGAATTTGCATTAACCCGAACTTTTCGGGGACATGCTGCTGATCGTAAAGTGAAAAAGAAATAGCGATAGGAAATATGACCATGCAAGCAGAGGCAAAATTAAGGTTTGCCCGAATTTCGGCACAAAAAGCACGGTTGGTTGCCGATCAAATTCGCGGTCAACATGTCGAGAAAGCATTATATGATTTAACCTTTAGCACAAAAAAAGGTGCTAAACTTATCAAAAAAATTCTCGAATCAGCAATTGCTAATGCTGAAACGAATGTCGGGGCTGATGTGGATGAGTTATGTGTTGCGTCCATTCAAGTGAATGAAGGGCCAACAATGAAACGAATCAGACCGCGTGCAAAAGGGCGCGCATCTCGCATTTTAAAGCGCACTAGTCATATTACTTTGACTGTAGCTGAGAAATAAACAACAGAGAAACTAGCATGGGACAAAAAGTACACCCGATTGGAATACGTCTTGGGATTGTAAAAAGTTGGACATCGAAGTGGTACGCTGACTCGAAAGATTATGCTAATTTGTTAAATACAGATTTGTCGGTACGTGCCTTTCTTAAAAAAAAGCTTGCTAATGCGTCGGTGAGTCGTATTCAAATTGACCGCCCTGCAAAAAATGCACACATTACAATTCATACTGCTCGCCCTGGCGTTGTCATCGGTAAGAAGGGTGAAGATATCGATAAGTTGCGTGCAGAGATTTCAAATCTGATGGGCATTCCTGTGCATATTAGTATTGAAGAGATACGTAAGCCAGAATTAGATGCCCAACTAGTTGCTGAAGGAATTGCCCAACAACTTGAGCGGCGCATTATGTTTCGGCGTGCTATGAAACGTGCTGTGCAAAGCTCTATGCGCGTTGGGGCTGAAGGAATTCGTGTCAATATCGCCGGACGTCTTAACGGCGCTGAAATTGCGCGATCTGAATGGTATCGTGAAGGGCGGGTGCCATTGCATACGTTGCGAGCTGATATTGATTATGGCTTTGCCGAAGCGCGCACAACCTATGGCATTTTAGGTGTGAAAACTTGGATTTTTCGTGGTGAAATTTTTGGTGACCGTATTGAGGGACAACCTCAAGAAAAACGTTCACGCTCAAGAAAAGGTTAATCATGCTGCAACCAAAAAGAACAAAATTTCGCAAACAGCATAAGGGAAGAAACCGCGGACTTGCACAGAGCGGTAATGCCGTTAGCTTTGGTGACTTTGGGCTTAAAGCAATAGAGCGCGGGCGATTAACAGCGCGTCAGATTGAGTCAGCACGGCGGGCTATTACTCGCAAGGTAAAACGTGGTGGCAAACTGTGGATTCGCGTGTTTCCAGATAAGCCTGTTTCTAAAAAGCCACTCGAAGTGCGCATGGGCAAAGGAAAAGGAAATGTGGAGTATTGGGTTGCGTTAGTACAACCCGGGAAAATGCTGTATGAAATTGAGGGCATTCCGGAAGAATTAGCGCGTGAGGCTTTTATTCTCGCTGCCGCCAAATTGCCTGTGCAAACCCGATTTGAGAGAAGGACGGTGTTGTGATGAAGGCGAATGAACTAAGACAAAAAGCAATGCCAGAATTGCAAGATTTGTTACTTGAACTGCTTAAAGAACAATTTAATCTTCGTATGCAGGGAGGTAGTCCAGATCAAATTAGCCGTTCATCTCGGGTGCGTGAAGTTCGCCGTGATGTTGCGCGTGTGAAAACAATCATGACTGAAATTTCGATGAGCAAATTCAATGGCTAATCAGATTAGTAAGACAATCACCGGTCAGGTTTTAAGCAACAAAATGCAAAAAACAGTTACTGTTTTGGTGGAGCGCAGGATTCAGCATCCACTTTACGGTAAGTTTGTTCGTCGCTCGCTGAAAATCCATGTGCATGATGAGAATAATGAATGTAGCTTAGGTGATGTAGTCTGTGTGCAACAATGTCGTCCGTTATCGAAAACTAAGACATGGCGTCTCGTGAAAATACTAGAGAAAGCACGTTGATTAAATGAATCGCTTGCATTTGTTCTGGGGTTCAATTTTTCAATTTTTGAGTTTTTCAAAAATTTCTTTTGGAGTGCGATTATGATTCAAATGCAAACTCAATTAGATGTTGCTGACAATAGCGGTGCGCGGTCAGTGCAGTGTATTAAAGTTCTCGGTGGTTCTCATCGGCGCTATGCGGGCATTGGAGATGTGATTAAAGTGTCAGTTAAAGATGCAATTCCGCGTGGTAAAGTAAAGAAAGGTGACGTTTTTAATGCAGTGGTTGTGCGTACCCGCAAAGGTGTACGACGTGCAGATGGCTCACTTATTCGATTCGATGGTAATGCGGCAGTACTGCTTAATAATCAGTTGCAACCAATCGGCACTCGCATTTTTGGCCCCGTCACCCGTGAGTTGCGTGGTGATAAGTTTATGAAAATTATTTCTTTAGCGCCTGAGGTGCTGTGAGTTGTGCCTGCCAATTAGTAGATTGAAAGGTGTTTTGTTAGTCAAGTTAAATTTAGGCTTAGAGTTATGCGTAAAATAAAAACAGGCGATGATGTGATGGTCATAACCGGCAAAGATAAAGGGAAGCGTGGTTCTGTCTTGCGGGTTATTGATGGTTCGTATGTCGTGGTAGAAAACGTGAACATGGCAAAAAAACACCAAAAGCAAAATCCGCAGCGTGGTTTGCCAGGTGGTATTGTGGATAAGGAAATGCCTCTTCACATTTCTAATGTTGGTTTGTTTAATTCAGTGACAGGTAAAGCTGGTCGAGTTGGCTTTAAAGTGCTTGACGATGGCCGAAAGGTGCGGGTTTTTAAATCTGATGGTGAAGTGGTAGATGTTTAAATGAACTTGTGTGCGACTTATGTTTTGCTGACACTGAGAATAATGGCTGTCACATGTTAGGTGACGCTCCCCAGTTTTAATTGAGAATGGCAGAAACTTAAAAGAATTAAACTATGGCAAGGTTACAAAAACTTTATCAGGAAAAGTTGATTACAGATCTGCGTACACGATTTAATTATGCAAGTGTTATGCAGGTGCCACGGTTAGTCAAAATTACCCTGAACATGGGGGTCGGTGAAGCAGTTGCAGACAAGAAAGTCATGGATTTTGCTGTAGCTGATTTGACTAAGATTTCCGGGCAAAAACCTGTAGTTACGAAAGCGCGTAAGTCTGTTGCTGGATTCAAAATACGCGAAGGTTGGCCAGTGGGTTGCATGGTTACTCTGAGACGGGAACGTATGTATGAGTTTTTAGATAGACTCATTCATATTGCAATTCCTAGAATTCGTGATTTTCGTGGTATGAGTCCAAGAGCATTTGACGGGCGCGGTAATTATTCACTTGGTGTGCGTGAACAAATCATTTTTCCCGAAATTGATTATGACAAAATTGATATGTTGCGGGGACTTGATATTGTCATTACGACTTCAGCGAAGACCGATGAAGAAGGCCGCGCACTGCTTGACGCATTCCAGTTTCCATTTCGGAGTTAAGATTTGATATGGCAAAAAAAAGTATGATTGCGCGTGATATAAAACGTACGCAAATATCACAAAAATTTGCGAAAAAACGCACCGCACTTAAGTTAGTTCTCAATAATCGTCAGTCAACACCCGAACAAATTGATGTTGCATTACTTGCATTGCAAAAGCTACCGCGTGACGCAAATCCAATACGACAACAGCGGCGTTGTCGTATTACAGGTCGCCCACATGCTGTCTATCGTAAATTTGGGCTCGGGCGTAATAAGCTGCGTGAAGCTGTTATGCGTGGCGATGTTCCCGGCGTTGTTAAAGCAAGTTGGTAATAAAATAGGTATCACACGATTAAAGTGGTTTGACCTAAGGGGAAAATGATGAGTATGTCAGATCCTATCGCGGATATGTTGACGTGTATTCGCAATGGACAGTCTCGTGGCAAGATAATTATTACGATGCCTGTTTCTAAACAAAAAATTGCAATTGCTTCTTTACTCAAAGAAGAAGGCTATATCGGTGATTTTTCACTGGATGTGGGCGATGCTGGAAAACCCCGACTTGAAATCAAGTTAAAGTATTTTCGTGGAAAGCCAGTCATCGAATACCTGAAACGTGTGTCACGACCTGGATTAAGAGTGTATCGTGGAAAGGATGAGTTACCGAAGGTATGGGGCGGCTTAGGTGTTGCGGTTATTTCCACTTCAAAAGGTCTCATGACTGATCGAGCAGCGCGTAAAGCTGGTCATGGTGGTGAGGTTTTGGCGCTAATCGCTTGATTTAATAAGGAATATTCAATGTCTCGAATTGCAAAAGCGCCCATTCCTATTCCATCAGGTGTGAGCGTTAATATTCAAGGTCAAAAAATTGCTGTAACGGGTAATAAAGGGTGTTTAGCGTGGCTTATCCATCCATTAGTACGAGTTGCTTTGGAAGACAATCACTTGAAAATAGCGCCGTTAGACCAGGAGCGCCAACTTGCTTGGGCATTGGCGGGTACGACTCGTGCGCTTATCAATAATTTGGTTATTGGTGTCAGTCAGGGGTTTGAGCGGCGCTTGACACTGGTTGGAGTTGGTTACCGCGCTCAGGTCAAGGGGAAGGTTTTGAATTTGTCACTGGGTTTTTCGCATCCTGTGGATTATGAAATTCCAGAAGGTATTGAGATCGAAACTCCATCTCAAACTGAAATTGTTATTCGGGGTGCTGATAAACAACAAGTTGGTCAAGTTTCTGCAAAAATACGGAGTTATCGCCCACCAGAACCATATAAAGGTAAAGGTGTGCGCTATTCTAATGAACAAGTTTTACGCAAAGAAACTAAGAAAAAATAGGGAGTTGATTGCATGGACAAAAGACAAGCCCGGTTGCGTAGAGCGCGACGTTCCCGCGCTAAAATACAAGAACTCAATGTACATCGCTTATGTATTTATCGTACACCGCGTCATATTTATGCGCAGATTATTGCGCCAAATGGTGGTCATGTTGTCGTAAGCGCATCAACGGTTGAAAAGACTTTCCATGAAAAACAAAATCATTCTGGTAATGTGACTGCTGCCACCTTCATAGGTCAAGTCATTGCAGAACGGGCTCGGGCAGCTGGTGTTGAACGTGTTGCATTTGATCGCTCGGGATTTAAGTATCATGGTCGTGTGAAAGCACTGGCCGATTCAGCACGTGAGCATGGATTGCAATTTTGAGGGCAAAATAATGGCAAATTCGGTTTCTAATCAAAAGACGGACAGTGGCGACGAACTGTTGGAAAAGTTGATTTCGGTCAATCGCGTTGCGAAAGTCGTCAAGGGCGGGCGGGTGTTTGGATTTGGGGCTTTAACAGTCGTAGGTGATGGCAAAGGGCGCGTTGGTTATGGGACAGGTAAAGCACGGGAAGTGCCTGTTGCAATTCAGAAAGCAATGGAGTCAGCGCGTAAAAATATGATCGATGTCAAATTAAAAGGCGCAACGTTGCAGTATCCAATACTTGGGCATCATGGAGCGGCACATGTTTTTATGCAGCCCGCATCAGAGGGGACTGGTATTATTGCTGGTGGTGCAATGCGAGCGGTTTTTGAAGTGCTTGGTGTTCAAAATGTATTAGCTAAATGTATTGGCAGCAGCAATCCAGTCAATGTTGTGCAGGCGACAATTAAAGGATTGATGGGGATGGCTGATGCTGAAACGGTCGCTGCCAAGCGCGGAAAAACCATAGCAGATATTCTGGAGTAAATCATGTCAGATGAAAAGACGATGAAAGTTAAGCTAATGCGTAGTGTTTATGGACGGCTGAAACACCATCGTGCTTGCGTACATGGTTTAGGATTGCGGCGGTTGCATCAAACGGTCGAAGTAATAGATACGCCAGCAACACGCGGTATGTTGAATAAAGTCAGTTATATGGTGAAGTTGGTGGAAGAGGAAACCGCTCATGCGTCTTAATGAACTTGCACCAGCTGCTGGGCAGCATACAGCAGCCAAGCGTGTCGGTCGTGGGATTGGCTCTGGTTTAGGCAAAACTTGCGGACGTGGGCATAAAGGTCAAAAGGCCCGCGCTGGCGGTTTTCATAAATTGGGGTTTGAAGGTGGACAAATGCCGTTGCAGCGGCGCCTGCCAAAATTAGGATTTCGTTCTAGAAGTGGATTGCAGCGCGATGAAATCCGTACCAGTGAACTTAATCAAGTCGAAGGTGATTTGATTGATTTGATAACTTTGCGCACCGCTGGTTTAATTGCACATCATATTACCCAGGTAAAAATTATCCTCTCTGGTCAACCGCAACGTTCTTTTCGAGTACACGGAATATTGGTCACCAAAGGTGCACGTTTGGCAATTGAAGCGGCTGGCGGAAGTGTAGAGTAGGTTATCTAGATTCATGGTTAGAAATAATGCACCGATCACACAGGCATTAGGTGGGATCAATCGCTTAACAGAGTTGCGCCAGCGATTATTATTTGTGTTAGGCGCACTATTAGTTTACCGTATTGGTACCTTTATTCCCGTTCCCGGTGTGAATCCTGAAGCGCTCGCTGTTTTATTTGATCAAAATCAAGGTTCAATCCTTGATATGTTTAATATGTTTTCAGGCGGTGCATTAGAACGTGCAAGTATTTTTGCCTTAGGTATCATGCCTTACATTTCGGCAAGTATTATTTTGCAATTGATGACTTCTGTTATTCCGCAACTTGAGCAGTTAAAGAAAGAAGGTGAAGCGGGACGCCGTAAAATTACTCAATATACTCGGTACAGCACCGTTGTTTTAGCCACCTTCCAAGCGATTGGTATTTCAATTGCGCTACAAGGTCAAACTGCAGGTGGATCAGCGATTGTTGTTCAACAAGGGTTCGCTTTTGTATTTACTGCGGCGGTGTCACTTGTCACGGGTACGATGTTTTTAATGTGGCTGGGTGAACAAATCACAGAACGTGGTATTGGTAACGGGATTTCTCTCATTATTTTCGCAGGAATTGTTGCCGGTCTTCCCTCTGCTGTTGGGGGGACTTTAGAACTAGTTCGTACTGGTGAAATGAATGCGTTAGCCGTGTTAGCTTTATTTGCGCTTGCATTGTTAGTAACAGCGTTTGTTGTGTTTGTCGAGCGCGGGCAACGACGCATCACTGTTAATTATGCACGGCGCCAACAAGGTCGCCGAATGTTGGCAGCACAAAGTACGCATTTACCACTGAAACTCAATATGTCTGGGGTCATTCCACCAATTTTTGCCTCCAGCATTATTTTATTTCCAGGTACATTAGGGCAATGGTTTGGTCAAACCGAAAGTCTGAGTTGGCTTGCAGATATTGCGGCGAAGCTGTCACCTGGTGAACCGATTTATGTGCTTCTCTATGCAGCGGCAATTGTTTTTTTCTGTTTCTTTTATACTGCCTTGGTATTTGATGCGAAAGAAACCGCAGACAACTTAAAACGTTCGGGTGCTTTTATTCCAGGGATTCGTCCAGGAGATCAAACAGCCCGTTACATAGATGCCGTTATGACACGATTGACAGCGGCGGGTGCGCTTTATATTACGGCGGTTTGTTTGTTGCCCGAGTTTTTAATTGTTGGTTGGAATGTCCCATTTTATTTTGGCGGCACGTCACTGCTGATTGTTGTAGTTGTCGTGATGGACTTTATGGCTCAAGTTCAAGCACATCTGATGTCCCATCAATACGAAGGGTTAATGAAGAAAGCGAATTTTAAGTCATCTAACACTAAGTTAACACGTTAAAACAGTATATTCATTTATTGTTATTTGACTAATTATAAAGTAAGAAAACAGATTGATTTTTTGAGTTGTGAAATGACTTCATTTTCAGAAAAAACGTAGCGATTACATAGGCGCACATTCTGCGTCAATACTTGTTAATGGTAGATTAAATCAAATAAAGATTGACCCTATCAAGCAGCACATATCTATTTAGGAGATACTATTATGAAAGTTCGTGCATCTGTGAAAAAGATTTGTCGTAATTGTAAAATGATTCGCCGCAATGGGATTGTTCGTGTGATTTGTTCAGACCCGCGTCACAAGCAACGTCAAGGCTAAACTTAAAATATCTGTTTGAGATTTAATCTAGTTTTATTAAGGAGATTAGTTTGCATGGCTCGTATTGCTGGCGTCAACATTCCTGATCGTAAGCATACTCGTATTGCTTTAACTTCTATTTATGGCATTGGCGTCACTTTATCCGCCAAGATTTGCACAGCAGCGAACATCCCATTTGATGCTAAAATCCACACTCTGACTGAAGAGCAAGTTGATCGGTTGCGTATTGAAGTCTCAAAATATACTGTGGAGGGAGACTTGCGCCGTGAAATTTCTATGAATATTAAGCGATTGATGGATTTGGGTTGTAATCGTGGTATTCGCCATCGGCGCGGATTGCCTGTGCGAGGACAACGTACACGAACTAATGCGCGTACTCGTAAGGGTCCGCGGCGTCCAATTAAACGTTAACCCGTCTTTGTTTCGATACTCAAATTACAATGGCTAAACCGTTACGCACTCGGAAAAAAATTAGGAAGCAAGTCGCAGATGGTGTTGCGCATGTTCATGCTTCTTTCAATAACACAATTATTACGATCACTGACCGACAGGGCAATGCGTTGGCATGGGCGACTTCGGGTGGTTCTGGGTTTCGTGGTTCGCGCAAAAGTACACCATTTGCAGCGCAGGTTGCTGCAAGTCGTGCCAGTCAGGCCGCTAAAGAGTTTGGGATTAGAAATCTCGATGTAAACGTGAATGGTCCAGGGCCTGGGCGTGAATCGGCAGTGCGTGCATTAAATAGCGCGGGGTTTAAAGTCACCAGTATTACTGATGTGACTCCAATCCCTCACAATGGTTGTCGTCCTCCAAAAAAGCGGCGTGTCTAAATAAAAACAGGCTAAGGAACTATGGCAAGGTATATTGGTCCCACTTGTAAACTGGCGCGGCGTGAAGGAGTAGACCTAAGTCTCAAAAGTCGGATGCGCGCACTTGAGACTAAGTGCAATCTTGAAAAGATTCCAGGTCAGGCGGCTGATCGGCGGCGGCGCTTGTCTGATTATGGATTGCAGTTGCGCGAGAAACAAAAAGTTCGGCGTATGTACGGCATTATGGA
Source organism: Thiospirillum jenense (assembly GCF_014145225.1). GTDB lineage: Bacteria > Pseudomonadota > Gammaproteobacteria > Chromatiales > Chromatiaceae > Thiospirillum > Thiospirillum jenense. The sequence goes on along the minus strand of NZ_JABVCQ010000003.1, from coordinate 54,611 downwards.
GCGTCAGTTTCGCAACTATTATAAAACTGCGGCGCGGATTAAGGGTGCTACGGGTGAGAATTTATTGCAGTTACTAGAGCGGCGCCTCGATAATGTTGTATATCGGATGGGATTCGGTGCAACACGCGCCGAAGCGAGACAACTTGTCAGCCATAAGACGATTCTAGTGAATGGCAAAACCGTCAATATTCCGTCCTATCAAGTGACGATTGAAGATCAGGTAGAAGTACGCGGGAAAGCAAAGGAACAAAAGCGTGTGCAAGATTCGCTCACTTTAGCTGAACAATATGGCTTTCCGGATTGGGTAGAAGTAGATACGAAAACACGCAAAGGTGTATTCAAACGCATTCCCGATCGCGCTGATTTGCCTGCGGATATTAATGAGTCTCTGATCGTCGAATTGTACTCAAAGTAAAGTACTGGCAAAGAGTTTTCTTCATGACCGATATTGGCAGTGGTTTTTTAAAGCCGCGTACTGTGACCGTTGAAGCTGTTACGGGGGACTGTCGTCGTGCCCGTATCTCGCTCGAACCATTCGAGCGTGGATTTGGTCATACGTTAGGTAACGCGTTGAGGCGAGTTTTGCTTTCTTCGATTGATGGGTTTGCGGTGACGGAAGTTGAGATTCAAGGCATTTTGCACGAATACTCGACTATTGAAGGTGTGCAAGAAGATGTTTTAGAAATTTTGCTGAATCTAAAAAAATTGGCAATTTCTTTAAAAGGACGTGATTCTGCAACCTTTGCCTTATGTAAAAAAGGACCTGGGGTAGTCACGGCAAATGATATTGCAATTGATCATACTGCGGAACTTGCTAATCCAGAATTAGAAATTGCGCATTTGACTGGCGATTGCGAATTGAGTATGACGTTGACTATAAAACGCGGGCGTGGTTATGTACCAGCACTCCAACGGGCGCTGGAAAATGAGGATCGCTTAATTGGTAAGCTGCCATTAGATGCGTCCTTTAGCCCAGTTGTGCGAGTTGCCGTGAATGTCGAGGCGGCTAGAGTTGAGCAACGGACTGATCTTGACCGGCTGGTTATAGACATTGAAACAAATGGTACGGTTGACCCCAAGGAAGCCATTCAACGCGCCGCTCTGATTTTGCGTGACCAATTGTCAACTTTTGTCGAATTGGATGATGCGGGATTCCGTGAAGAACGGCGTGAAGAACGCCAAGAAAATCATGGTATTGAACCGATAATGATGCGTCCGGTTGACGAGCTGGAGTTGACTGTACGTTCGGCGAATTGCTTGAAAGCTGAAAATATCTATCTGATTGGTGACTTAATTCAACGTACTGAAGTTGAGTTATTAAAAACACCTAATTTAGGTAAAAAATCTTTGACTGAAATTAAAGATGTTTTGGCAAATAAAGGGCTTGCACTTGGGACACGTTTGGAGTATTGGCCACCTGACAATATTGAAGAACTCGTCGTTAAATAACAACAACGTGACTGTGAGATCGGGATAATGCGTCATCGCAAATCTGGAAGAAAATTTAATCGCCCAACTGGACATAGAGAGGCGATGTTTCGCAATATGGCAAGTTCGCTATTTCGGCATGAGTTGATTAAAACAACTCTGCCAAAAGCAAAAGAATTACGGCGTGTTGCTGAACCGTTAATTACCCTTGCTAAAAGTGATTCGGTGCACCGGCGGCGGTTAGCGTTTGCGCGGCTGCGTGATAGCGAAGTAGTCGCCAAGTTATTTACCGTGTTAGGCCCGCGTTATGATACGCGCCCGGGCGGTTATTTGCGCATCTTGAAATGTGGTTATCGCGTTGGTGATTCGGCACCAATGGCTTACGTTGAATTAGTTGATCGGGCGACCGAAACAGCGGCAGCCGATTAAAGCAAATGATCTAACGTGCTGCAATGTGATGAGTGCGTAATTGCACAGTGAGCTTTTCAAATTCTCGCTTTAATGCGAGATTTTGGAATGGCTGTAACGCAGGTACTTGTCGCTTTAATACGCCGTCAATCAATTGCTGACTGGTTTTAACCAAATTAACAAACTCCCCCGATACCCGCACTGTTTCATAAGTATTGAGCGCCGTCGCTAAATCACGTTCTAATACCAAACGTGCAGCCCGCACCTGCTCTGCTTGTTGCAGCAAATAATCACTATACAGTTGAGTGGCACGCATCGTTAATTCTTGTGCTGCGAGATTGGCATTCAGAACATTTGCCTGCGTGAGTTGAGTTTGTTGGAGTGCGCGAGTTTCTTGACTGAGTTCACGCGCCCGCTGGGCAATTGCGTCAATGCGCGGAATATAATCAGCTTCAATCACCTGTTCGACGGTCAGGTGCATGTGCGTAAAGGCGCGTAATAATACGACGTATAATCCATAATAGCGTCGTGTGCTATTCAAATCTTCGCCACTGTCACGCACCAATTCTTCTAATTGCTCGGTGATGATTTTAATATTGTCAAACACAATGCCTAAATCAATTAAATTATCACCCACGACCGTTGTCAATAAAAAGTCCACTTGTTCATCGGTCAGATTTAATCCAATTTGGCGTAATTCCTGCGCGAACTGTTGTTTAATTGAGTTCAATTCTTGGGTATTGGTGTTAATCGTTGCCTGACATTTGGCAATTAACGCATCATATTCGCTACGGGTTTTGCCCAGTGTGGCATTTAATGGCGCACCAATCCGCTGTTGCCGATATTGATCTATATCTTGACGGGCATTGCTAATTGCCTGTTCTAATTCACGAATTCGCGCACGATACTGCTGCACTGGCGCCTCAGATAATACCGCGACCGCCTCATCAAGTAATGCGGCAATGTCGGCTTGCACATCAACCTGATCGCGGCGCAACCACGCCTGCGGCGGGCGGGTGCGTTGCTCATCTTGCAAAACGAGGGTGCGTTCCAGCGTTGGCAATAGGCTGTTCCACAAATGACTGAGGTGTTCGGCATCAGACAGCGGCGGTTGCATGTCCGTCGGCGCCGCTTTACGCTGGGCGCGTTGCCACCAATCGCTGACCGTCGAGCGCGATTGCTGCCATAATTGCTCTGCCTGCTGCTGCGAGTGTTGCCAAACGTCGGCTGATTGCGATTGTGGCGGCTCGGCGGTGTTTAATGCTGGATCAGCAGCAGCATTGGATAGCGCGGTTAATAATGATATTAACAGCCCTGCGTGTTGTTGATGATTCAGTTTCATGCGTTATTCTCCCATCGTTTATGATGACACTACATTTGATTATATCGCATTATTATTATCAATAATGCTGAATTTTTCACAGTTAATTTTCACCTTTATTTGATTTGAGCGAATTGTCAGCATGGGTTTTAAGTGTGGCATTGTCGGATTACCGAACGTTGGTAAATCCACATTATTTAATGCGTTGACGCAATCGGGTATTGCGGCGGAGAATTATCCGTTTTGCACAATTGATCCCAATATTGGCATTGTGCCATTACCCGATGCGCGATTAGATGTGATTGCCGATATTGTTAAACCGGCGCGCATTGTACCGACAACGATGCAATTCGTGGACATTGCCGGATTAGTTGCCGGCGCCTCTAAAGGTGAGGGTTTGGGGAATCAATTCCTAGCCAATATTCGAGAGACTGATGCAATTGCGCATGTCGTGCGGTGTTTTGAAGATGATGACATTATTCATGTCGCCGGTCAAATTGATCCCTTGCGCGATATTGACATTATCAATACCGAATTAGCATTGGCCGATATTGAAACGGTTGAACGCGCATTAGATCGCGCTCAACGATTGAGTAAAGGCGGTGATAAACAATTGCTCACCCGTAAAGCATTATTAGAGCGCGTGGCAGAGCATTTAAATACCGGTCAAGCCGTGCGCACATTAGCATTAACTGCGGATGAACAAACCGAACTGCGCGATTTATTTTTGATTACCGCTAAACCAACGTTGTATATTGCTAACGTTGCTGAATCGGGTTTTGAAAATAATGCGTTATTAACGCAAGTACAACAACACGCCGCGAATGAAAATGCCGAAGTAGTCGCGGTGTGCGCCGCAATTGAAGCTGAATTAGTTGAATTAGATGCCGCCGCCCGTGCCGAATTTCTCACCGATTTGGGTTTAATTGAACCGGGATTAAATCGCGTGGTGCGCGCCGGTTATCATTTATTAGGTTTAGATACTTATTTCACTGCCGGCCCAAAAGAAGCGCGAGCTTGGACTATTCCGCGCGGTGTGACTGCACCTAAAGCCGCCGGCGTGATTCATAGCGATTTTGAGCGCGGGTTTATTCGCGCCGAGGTCATTGCCTACAATGATTTTGTCACCTATCGCGGTGAACAAGGTGCAAAAGAAGCGGGCAAATTGCGCAGTGAAGGCAAGGATTACAGTATGAAAGATGGTGACGTGGTGCATTTTCGTTTTAATGTTTAATTGCGCTCGCGCTAATCAATACCGTACCATTGCGTGAATGATTAAACACTGAACAACTCAATACCAATTCCTGCCATGACAAATGATTCGCTAACCTATCGTGATGCCGGTGTTGATATTGACGCCGGCACAGATTTAATTGAACGTATTAAACCATTCGCCGCCGCCACGCACCGCACGGGCGTCCTCGCCGGGTTGGGCGGATTTGGCGGATTATTTGCCTTGCCAACGGGATTTTCCGAGCCAGTGTTGGTTGCCGGCACCGACGGCGTCGGCACCAAACTCAAACTCGCGCTGCAACTCAACCGTCACGACAGCATCGGCATTGATTTGGTCGCCATGTGCGCTAACGACGTACTCGTCACCGGCGCTAAACCGTTGTTTTTTCTTGATTATTACGCCACCGGCCGGCTGGACGTCGAGGTCGCCACGACCGTCATCGCCGGCATTGCAGCGGGTTGCCAGCAAGCCGGCTGCGCCCTACTGGGTGGCGAAACCGCCGAAATGCCCGGCATGTACAGCGGTGACGAGTACGATTTGGCCGGCTTTTGCGTCGGGATCGTGGAAAAATCCGCGCTGTTGACGCCCGACCGCGTCCAATCCACTGACGTTTTAATCGCCATCGCCGCCTCCGGCCCGCACTCCAACGGCTACTCCCTCATCCGCAAAATCCTTGCGGTATCCGGCGCTGATTTAGCACAACCTTGCGGCGAAACCAGCCTCGGCGACGCATTAATTGCGCCAACCCGTATTTACGCGCAAGCATTGCTGCCGCTCATGCGCGACGGATTGATCCACGCCGCCGCGCACATCACCGGCGGCGGCATCACCGACAACCTGCCCCGCGTGTTGCCGTCGCACTGTCAAGCCGTGATCCAACGCAGCAGTTGGTCGCTGCCGCCAGTATTTGCGTGGTTACAACAACAGGGGCGAATAAGCGACGCGGAATTATTGCGCACCTTTAACTGCGGCGCGGGGATGCTGTTGTGCGTAGCCAACACTGACGTTGATGTGGTTTGTGCGCAACTAGCACAGGCGGGCGAGCAAGCGTGGGTGATTGGGCGGTTGCAACCTGCGTCGGATGCCGCGCCGCAGGTCATTTATTGCGCGTGATGGCGGTTATGAATCAATCACCATTAGCCGTCGTGGTGTTAATCTCCGGCGGCGGCAGCAATTTACAAGCGTTCATTGACGCGCAACAGCGCGCTGAATTGCCCATCATCATTCGGTCAGTGATTAGTAATAACGCTGATGCGTATGGATTAGAACGCGCCCGCCGTGCCGGTATTGCCACGCAAGTGCTTGACCATCGGACATTTTTCCAGCGTGAACAATTCGATGCCGCTTTAATCAACTTAATTGACCAAGCAGCACCGGAGTTGGTTTTATTAGCAGGATTCATGCGCATTTTAACGCCGGTATTGGTCAATCATTATGACGGCCGTTTATTAAACATTCACCCGTCATTATTACCCAAACTGCGCGGCTTACATACCCACGCACGCGCTTTGGCGAATGGTGAAGTAGAACACGGCGCGAGCATTCATTTCGTGACCGCTGAATTAGATGGCGGGCCGGTCATTGCCCAAGCGCGGGTACCGGTATTAAAAGATGATGATGCTAATTGCCTCGCCGCCCGCGTGTTAATTCAAGAACACCGATTATATCCGCGAGTCGTGCGGTGGTTTGCGCAGCGGCGGTTACAATTAAATGCCGCTGGTATTCCCGAATTAGATGGCGTGAAAATCACAACACCGCTGTTATTGGATGTCACAGCACCAGAATAGAAATAGCAGATTAAACTGGAATTATCTGCACCGGGTTAATTAGCTCGTTTCTAAATCAACCCCTAATACTTCAACTAATGATTTAGGTAAAACGTGGCGTTGTGTCCGTAAGCGCGGCAAGAGTCGTTCATATAATAATTCATGGCTGCTAGTATTGCGCAACCCGAGTAGCTGCAAATACTCACGCATAAAAAAGTTCGGCAAGGTGACGTTGGTTTGATGTAATTGATGATAAAACTGTCGCGCCAAATATAAGATCGCCACATTTATTCGTGCTGTATCGGGAATCTGTTCTGGGGCGGCGAATTCGGGATAATGTTGATATTCCAAACTGGTACACAAACTATCGGGCAAACTCCAACTGCGCAATAATTCCGCCCCCATTTCAGCATCGTCCGCAAAACTGAATAATAACTCTAATCGTGAGTTATACGTTTTTAATAATTCAACTATGACGCTGCCAATTTCGCCCAAAATCCCAATGGTAGCAACCTCAGCTGGTTTTCCAATATTCAGCATTTGCGAAAGTGTAAAAGTTAATCGTGATAATTCAATTGCACGTTGGTGGATTTCCGTGAATAATGGTTTATTGGGCAAACTTTGACGCATACTCTCCGACATAATGATTTGATAAACGGCATTATGTCCGAGTAAAACCACAGCATGATTAACGTTGGTGACTGGATTATTAAACCCGTAGGTTGGTGAATTGGCTGCTTTTAACAGAATTGCAGTTAATGCTGCGTCCGTCGAAACCAGTTCGACAATTTCTGTTTTAGTTGTGCGCTCATCCAACATTTTATTTAACAGATTGACTGTTGAAACTGGTAATGATGGCACTTTAGCAAACAATTGCTGTGCGGTTATTGTTTTACCAAATCCGTTGCCATTCTGTGTGCGCAAGGCAAATAACATCTCAATCAAACTGCGTCTGTCTTTACTCAGATGGTCCACTTCAATTTGTAATGCATTCAAACGGCGGCGATTGAGTTGCCGCATTTGATCGGTGAGATATGTTTTAATACCAATGGGCAAGGCCGCAAACGCATTTGCATCAATTGCGAGAGTGCGCACTGGTGTTTGCGTAATAGCTTCAGAAAAATGCGTGACATTGGCATTAAAGTCAACATCACCAAACCAATCGCCCGGTTCTAATACAGTGCTGAGATGTGTACCGGGTTGATTAAGTACTACATGTCCTGCCAATAGAATGTATAGCTTATCTACTTGTGTATTGGCACTAAATAATTGTTCGCCGGCAGTGCATTGTAGTAGCGTACCATTATTAAACAAAACAGCAACATCCGGTTTAGTTAAACCTGGACAACCATTAAACTCTTCAGCTACTATAACTCGTGTGTTGTCATTTGTATTGGAAATACGCACTGGCATATTTAAGTCCTTTTTAAAATTTGTGATTTTTAGTTATTAGGTTTAATCGCCAGTTAATAAAACCACCGCGAATGCTGCAATACCTTCGCCGCGTCCGGTGAATCCCAACCATTCCGTTGTGGTGGCTTTAACATTCATGCGTTGAATAGTGCACTGCACATCATTAGCCAGATGTTGGCGCATTAACGCAATATGCGACGCGAGTTTTGGCGCTTGTGCAACGATAGTTAAATCCGCATTATGCACTGACAAATGATGTTCTTGCAGTGTTTTAATGACGCGACGTAATAAAATGCGGCTGTCAATATTGAGAAATTCGGCAGAATTATCGGGAAAATGATGCCCAATATCACCCAATGCCGCCGCGCCTAATAACGCATCACACAAGGCGTGAATCACAACATCGCCATCAGAATGTGCCGCTAAACCCAGCGGATGTTCAATTGTCACACCGCCGAGAATTAATTGCCGTTCTGGTGCAAAACGGTGTACATCAAATCCCTGCCCAATTAACATAGCCGCCCCTGTTGTATTAAAAAGAACTGCGCTAAAGGTAAATCTTCTGGGCGCGTAATTTTTATATTATCTGCGTGACCTTCGACTAAACGCGGAGATAATCCGAATAATTCTATTGCACTGGCATCATCGGTTACCAATTGGTTATTTGCCAATGCCTGATTCAGCGCCTGCCGTAATAAACCTAATCGAAATACTTGCGGTGTATAGGCGCGCCATAATGTGCTACGAGCAACCGTCGTGGCGACGCGCACAATTTTTTCATTCTCAGTTAATTGACTTTGTTTAACCGTGTCATGCACGGGAACAGCTAATAACACACCGACGGGTTCGTTGGTTAAAACGGCAATTAACGCATCTAAATCACTGCGCCGTAAACAAGGACGAGCGGCATCGTGTACCAATACCCAATCATCATCTTGCGCGCCCAAATCATTCGTCAATGTTGCCAGCGCATTATTCACCGAATGACAGCGTTCATTGCCGCCAATAGCACGATGGATATTAGGATGCGCTGCATAAATACCATCATTCCAATACGGATCATTGCGATCTAATGCGACGACGCATCCGCTCAATTTGGGGTGAAAAATAAACATTTCTAAGACATAATCAATCACGCGCCGCCCGCCTAATTCTAAATACTGCTTTGGCACTGTTGCACCAAAACGGCGTCCCACGCCCGCGGCAGGAATTAACGCCCACAGGCGCGGGGTGATTATGGAGGAATGTGCATGATTCATGGTGCAATCGGGGGAGATAATTGCGGTACCGCACTATGCGGCTGCGCAGGTTGTTCAACTAATTGTAAAAACAATTCGCCATGTTTAATCATGCCGAGTTCAAAACGCGCCCGCTCTTCAATTGCCGCATACCCGACTTTTAAATCGTCCACCTCGGCAGCCAACGCCCGATTACGCGCTTCAAGACGTTTTAATTCAGTTTGGTATTCTGCTAATTGGGTTTTGAGTGAGTATAATTCTTCTAAGCTGCCAGTACCAAGCCACAGCCGATACTGCAGCCAGCTTAATAAAACGATTAAAACAATCATTAACCAACGCATGATTCTCACCTCTTGCCCTGATCCCCGGTGATAATCAACTGGTTAACACCGGGAATTAGTCACGGGTGGATTTTTATCATTAGAGCCGTTTGAACGCAGCCCGTCCTGCATAGACCGCCGCCTCACCCAATTGATCTTCAATACGCATCAATTGATTATATTTGGCAACGCGATCTGAGCGCGATAATGAGCCGGTTTTTATTTGACCGGTGGCAGTGGCGACCACCAAATCGGCAATGGTGGTATCTTCAGTTTCACCCGAGCGATGTGAAACAACGGCGGTATAACCAGCCGCATGTGCCATGTCAATTGCCGCAATGGTTTCGGTGAGTGTGCCGATCTGATTGACTTTAATTAACACGGAATTGGCGATGCCTTTTGCGATGCCTTCTTGTAATATTTTGGTGTTAGTGACAAATAAATCGTCGCCAACCAATTGCACTTTAGCGCCCAAGCGGTCGGTGTGATCTTTCCAACCCGCCCAATCGCCTTCGGCTAATCCATCTTCAATGGTGATAATTGGGTATTTATTCACCCAATCGAGTAATAAATCGGTCATGCCGGCGGCATCTAATACGCGCCCTTCACCTTTCAAATGATAACGCCCGTCGCTATAAAACTCAGAACTGGCGACGTCCATGCCAAGATAAATATCTCGCCCGGCTTGATAGCCAGCTTTATGAATCGCTTCTAAAATCACTTCAATTGCCGCTTCATTCGAGGGTAAATCGGGTGCAAATCCGCCTTCATCACCCACTGAGGTCGCCAATCCGCGTGCATGTAATACCGCTTTTAATGCGTGAAACACTTCCGCGCCATAGCGAATTGCTTCACGCAAATTGGCGGCACCAACCGGCAGAATCATAAACTCTTGGAAGTCAACGCTATTGTCCGCGTGTTGACCGCCGTTAATGATATTCATCATTGGCACGGGCAGGCGATAATTGCCATTTTTACCCAAATATTGATACAGCGGTAATTGTTGTTCTTGCGCGGCGGCATGGGCAGCGGCCATTGATACGCCCAAAATCGCATTCGCCCCGAGTCGCGCTTTATTATCCGTGCCATCGAGTTCAATCATGCAATGATCGAGGGCGCTTTGTTCACTGATTTCCATTCCCAAAACGGCGGCGCGTATTTCACCGCTTATATTCGCGCAAGCGGTGCGGACGCCTTTACCGTTATAGCGGGTTTTATCACCATCGCGCAATTCCAATGCTTCGCGGGAGCCAGTTGATGCGCCCGATGGCACGGCAGCGCGGCCAATTGCGCCGTCAGCGGTCATTACATCAACTTCGACGGTTGGATTGCCGCGAGAATCAAGAATTTCACGCGCAAACACTTCAGAAATAACAGACATTTGAGAACCTCAAAAATGGATTAGGTGAGTTAGGATTGAGTGATGTATTAATCGTATCATGCCCGCTCTTGATCTGACAAAGTTATTTCAAGTGAATCACACGCAAATCAATCGTTGTGCGAGGCGGGCAAGCAGTTTTATTTAATCAGTTGATTTAGATTTTGTTTTCGCGCTGCCGTTGATTTGTGCAATGACGGCATCGGTAATATCTATTTGACTGGATAAATAGAGCATGTTGGATTGGCTCGATTCATACACGGCTAATAACTTTTTCTTTTTTGCCACGATGCCAACTGCATCCCGCGCTGGCACAAGGATTTTACGCCCTTCTTCCTGCTGCGCCTGCATCAATTCACGTTGCAAAGCGGCAAAGTCCTTTTCAAACTTTTTAATTCGCGTTTGAATCTCCGCTTCTTTTTTCTCCGCCTGCGCTTGACTCATTAACGGTTTATCCCGCGCTAATGCTTGTTGCAATCCGCGAATTTCCTGTTCTTCTTCGGCAAAAGGTTTGGTTTTTTCACTAAACCGTGCCTCCAATCGCGCTTCGGCATCCTTGCCCAATTGACTTTCTTTTAAGACCCGTGCCATGTCCACTGAGCCAAGTTCGGCCGCGGCCGCATTATTAACCGCTGCTAAACTCAATAAAATACTCAGTGTGACACAGACAGAAGTGATTAAACGTTTCATGGAATTCTCCAGAGTTAATTTGACATGAATGGCGAATGATAAACAGCGTTGATCTGCGTTTTTAATACACACGACGGCGTCATTTATTATACCCATATTGGCATGAAATCGTGGCGGGAAATTGCACTGCCAGCCGCCGAGCGGGCGCATTCCGATCAGCAAAGTCGCCAATTTTTGATTAGCATTAGCGGCCTCATTCACAATAGTCTGCCGCGAGAGGAACTGCGCTGATGGTCACGTCGCTTCAAGATCAACTATTACAACTGGGATTGGTAAAAACGCAACAGGTCAAACAGGTCAAGACCGCGCAGCGCAAACAAAAACGCGCCGGCGGTGATCCGTCTGCGCAGGTGCGCCAGCAGGCGGTGCAAACGGCGCTTGCCGAAAAACAGGCGCAGGATCGGGAACTTAACCGCCAACGCGATGCCGACGCTGAACGGCGAGCGGCGGCTCATGCGCTGCGCGAATTGATTCACGCCAATCGCTTGCCGCGTGATCCCGCCGAGGTCGCGTATCATTTTGCCGACGGCAAGACGCTGAAACGCTTGTATGTGACTTCCGCGCAACATCACGCCATCGTCACCGGCCGCTTGGCAATTGTACGCCAAGATCATTTTTACGAGTTAATTCCTGCCGACATCGCCCAGCGGGTTGCCGAGCGCGATGCCAGTTTTATTCTCGTGTGGAATCATGCCGATCAATCCAATGCTGACCACGCCAAGGCCGCCGAGGATGAATACGCCGCCTATCAAGTCCCGGATGATTTGATGTGGTAACACGTTGATAAGGTTGATTAATGTTAATCATTGCGCCTCGGTTATTAAATGCAGTTAATTGATACGCATTGCCATCTTGACGTGACCGAATTCGATGCTGACCGTGAATTGGTATTAACGGCGGCGCGAGCGGTGGGCGTGATTGCGCAGGTGATTCCGGGCATTGCCGCCGCCGGCTGGACGCATCTGTTGCAATTATGCACCAGTCACGCCGACCTGTACCCCGCGCTCGGCTTGCATCCGTTGTTTCTTGACCAACACGACGCGGCGCGGGATTTGGCGGCACTGGAGCGGCAGTTGGCTGACACGACGCTGACGGCGGTGGGTGAAATTGGGTTGGATTACGCGCCCGCGGCGGCAGATCGCGCTGGTCAGCAGTTACTGTTCACCCGTCAACTGGCGCTGGCACACGCGGCGCGGCTGCCGGTGTTGTTGCACGTCCGCCGCGCCCACGATGACGTGTTGACCATTCTCCAGCGCCAGCCAAATCACGGCGGGATTGTTCACGCTTTCAACGGCAGCGCGGATCAGGCGCGGCGCTACTTGGAGTTGGGATTTAAACTGGGATTTGGTGGCATGTTGACTTTCACGCGCTCGACTCGCCTGCGGCGGCTGGCGCAAATTCTGCCGCTGTCGGCTATCGTGTTGGAGACTGACGCGCCGGATTTGACCGTCGCCTCGCACCAGTACCAGCGCAACAGTCCGGCGTATTTGCCCGAGGTGCTGACCGCGTTGGCTGAGTTACGCCAGATCACGCCTGAATTGGCCGCCGCGCAAACGACTCAAACTGCCGCTGAGGTGTTGAATTTACGGTTGCCGACATGACAGTTGACCAATTCACGGATGACGCGCACTGGCAAGATCGCACCGAACACCTGATCGGCAACGCGGGTTGTGAACGCCTCGCGGTGGCGCGGATTTTAGTCGTCGGTTTGGGCGGCGTGGGCGGGTACGCGGTGGAGGCACTCGCCCGCGCTGGGGTTGGGCAGTTGACGCTGGTGGACGGCGACCGCGTCAGCCGCTCCAATCGCAATCGCCAACTGCTGGCGCTGGAATCCACGTTGCATCAACCTAAAACCGCCGTCCTGGCCGCTCGCGTTCACGACATCAATCCCGCCTGCCGTGTGCAATTGGTCAATCAATTTGTCACGCCTGAGCAGATGCCGGCGTTGGTGACGAGTGATGATTTCACGCAAGTCATTGATGCGATTGATAGCGTGGACAGTAAAGTGGCGTTGCTGGCCGCGGCGTTGACGAGCGGCATTCCCGTCGCCAGTAGCATGGGCGCAGGCGGGCGGCTTGATCCGACGCGGCTGCGCGTGACTGATTTGATGGATACGCAAATCTGTCCGCTGGCGCGAGCGGTGCGGGTGCGGGTGCGGCAGCACGGATTTGAGCGCGGTGTGGTGGCGGTGTGGTCTGATGAACCGCCGCGGCCGGCAGCAGCGCGGGTGATTGGGAGCATTAGTTATTTGCCGGCATTGTTTGGGTTGACGTTGGCGGGGGGCGTGATTCAGCGGACGATTGCGCGAGTATGAGCAGAATTACGCCCGGAACAATTTTATCACTTCTCAACTTTTAATAGGAATCGCTATGCAACCCCCTTTATATGTTCCGAAAAATAAAGAGCAGTACATTGATTTGCGTGAACAGGTGCTTTACGAGTATTTCGCGAAAGATTTAGGTTGGGGGGAATTAATGAGCAGCAGGGCATGTTTTGAATTTTTGATTGAAGCAAGAAACTTTTCTAAGGGAAAAACGGTATTAGATGCTGGTGCCGGTCAAAAAAGATTTGAACCGTTTTTTACAGAATCAAACTATCTAACCCTTGAGCATCCATCCGGCATTGCAATGAAGGGTATGGCACATATTTCTTACGATTATGTTTGTGAACTAGATGGAGACAACTTTTTACCAAGCGACAATTCAATTGATCTCATCTATTCCCATTCTGTTTTGGAACACATTGAAAGGCCAGAGAAATTTTTTGCTAATGCAATAAAATGTCTAAAACAAAGCGGCAGATTATTTCTCAACGTTCCATTCATGTACCTTGAACATGAAACTCCCTACGATTTCAATCGTTTCACTCGCTACGGCCTTAAAAGCAGATTAGAAGAAGCTGGTTTTCGTATTCTTAAATTATTACCATCATCGAACTCCATCGAGGGGACAACCGCATTCATTTTAGACGGGATTATTAATGATGCTCAATCACGAGGGTTACAAGCAGAAAACTTCACTATTAAGCTACCTGACAGTGACCAAGAACACCCTCTTTTGCCATTAGTACAGCACATTATTGGTTCGCTGTATGGTTTGTATGACGACGCGATATATGACAGTACTGCTTCAATAGGATGGCTCTGCGTTGCGGAAAAACCAGCGGTTTGAATACGGCACAGTTTTCGGAAAACGTCTCAATCTGACAGCACATTACGCTATTGTGCGGCCAGTGATTGATCGTTCCTACGTTCCAGCGTAGGAACGTACTTTTCATTGAAAATTAGTTAGTTACAACTTGAACTGCGTCACTTCCGAAAGACAACAGGATTCAACAGAAATCTCGAAGATGGTGTTGGTGAGTATTGGCGCAGTAGTATGTTTCTTGATTTGACCACTCACGCGAAGATGCTTATACTTCGCGTTCTTAACAGGAAATTATCCACACACTGCCTTGTTGCGTTGAGCATCCCAAATAAGCAGACATCAAATCAACCGCAGATCAAGCAACTGCTCCGCTGGCAAGCCAACGTGACCGTTGCATTAATTGTAATTGTGTTGCCATTTGGTACAGCGATGCTGGTGTCGGTGAGTATTGGCGCAGTGGTATGTTTTCTGACCAATTGGATCAGCGCTAAATGGATTTTTCGGTGCTACCAAGCGCAGCAATTACAATCGCTCATGTTGCGTATGTACACTGCCGAACTGATTAAACTTACACTTGTTACACTTTTATTGATTACTACGTTCGTGACAATCAAACCGCTTTATCCACTCGCGCTGCTCGGCGCTTATTTTATCGTGCAAATGCTACCCGCATTTCTCACTTCGCGTTTCACCGGCGCTAAGTAATTGCAAGCGTTAAAGGATAATTAAAAACTTATGACCACAGAAGCGCTCACTGCACAAGCCTACATTCAACATCACTTGACCAATTTAACGTTTGGGTTTCATCCCGAACATGGTTTAGGGTTTGCCCACAGCAGTATCGAAGCTGGTGAAATGGGGTTTTGGGCGATTCATGTTGACACAATGTTTTTTTCACTCGTGCTGGGGTTGTTGTTTTTATGGTTTTTTCAATCGGTTTCTAAAAAAGCAACGGCAGGCGTACCAAGTGGCGCCCAGAATTTTGCCGAATGGATTATTGATTTCGTGAATGACAACGTGCGTGGTTCATTCAGTGGCCGCAATCCACTTGTTGCACCATTAGCCCTAACAATTTTTGTTTGGGTGTTCCTAATGAACGCAATGGACTTGCTGCCCGTTGACCTAGTGCCATTCTTTTTCCAACACAGCATGGCAGCATTGGGCGCTGATCCGCATCATGTATTTCTCAAGGTCGTGCCAACCACTGATCCGAATGCAACCTTTGCGATGTCGCTAATGATATTTTTCACCATGCTGTATTACAGTGTTAAAATCAAAGGCGTGGGTGGTTTCTTAGGTGAATTAACGCTCGAACCATTTGGCAAATGGGGAATGCCGGCCAACTTGTTGTTAGAAGGCATTAATTTATTGTCTAAGCCAGTGTCATTATCATTGCGGTTATTCGGCAACTTATATGCAGGTGAAATGATCTTCATCCTGATCGCACTAATGTATGGACACGGGTTGGTGATGGATGTGTCAGCGGGCGTCATGCAGCTGGCATGGGCAATTTTCCACATCTTAATTGTCACCTTGCAGGCGTTTATTTTCATGGTGCTGACCATCGTTTATTTAGACATGGCGCATCAAACGCATCATTAAGATCGAGCAAGCGCTGAATTGCTAACGGTTTTAATACCAGTTTTTGATTTCGTTTAGTTTTTAATTGTTTCACACGGTCAGACCCACAGGGGGAAAAACATGGAACTTGCACAAGCCATCCTATACATCGCCGCCGGTCTTATGCTGGGATTAGGCGCACTCGGTGCCGCCGTCGGTATTGGTGTTCTTGGTGGTCGTTTTCTCGAAGGTGCAGCGCGTCAACCGGAATTGATTCCAATGTTGCGCACACAATTCTTTATTGTCATGGGTTTAACCGACGCACTGCCAGTCATTTCGATTGCGATGGGTCTGTACCTGATGTTTGCGGTGTGATGCGCACTGTTTGGCCAAACAGATGTACCAGCAGTTGTAGCCATTTAGTTATTCATCTCCACAAGGCATACAGATGCATATCAATCTGACACTGATTCTCCAGATGATCTCCTTTGCGGCATTTGTCTGGTTCTGCATGACTTATGTTTGGCCGCCGATCATGCAGGCGTTGGAAGAACGCAAAAACAAAATCGCCGAAGGGTTAGCAGCGGCTGAACGCGGGCTCCACGAACAGGAGCTGGGACGTCAGCGGGCGCTTGAGGTGATGCACAAGGCGAAGGCGGATGCGGCTGAAATTATTAGCCAAGCCCAGCGGCGTTATAATGAGTTGCTCGATCAAGCCAAGCAGGATGCAGTGGCGGAAGGTCAACGGCTCAAGCTGGCTGCGCAGGCTGAAATTGAACAGCAGGCAAATCGGGCGCGTGAGGAACTGCGCGAGCGGTTTGCGACCCTTACCATTGCGGCGGCTGAAAAAATCCTGCAACAGGAAATCAATGCTGGGGTTCATAAGAACCTGCTTGATACCTTTGCAAAACAGATTTAAGGCGAGGTTATGGCTGGAGACACCACCACTATCGCACGTCCCTACGCGGAGGCAGTTTTTGCCATCGCGCATGAGCAAGACGCGCTGCAACGCTGGTCTGATGCACTAACAATGCTTAGTGCCGTTCTCAGCGACCCTCAAATATCCGTACACATTGGCGACCCGAATGTGCCACGTCAGCGGCTTTGCGACCTGATTGTGACCAGTGCCGCGGCGCGAGTTGATCTTGCCCCCGAACTGGTTAACTTGGTGCAACTGTTGGGTGAGTATGATCGGTTGATGCTTTTGCCTGACATTGCCCGGTTGTTTGAACAGCAAAAAAATGCCGAGCAAGGGTTACGTCATGTTGTGGTGCGCACGCCCTATCCGCTGAGTGCGGAGGATCAAGAGACGCTGGCGACCGCACTCCGCACACGGTTTGGCGCACAAGTCACCCTGAGCATTGAGGAAGACCCGACACTCATCGGTGGTCTTGAAATTCGCACCGATGACGTCGTGATTGACGGTTCGATTCGGGGACGTCTCCAGCAGCTCGCAACTGAATTGCAATTCTGAACGGAATACCGCCATGCAACTGAATCCCGCTGAAATCAGCGATCTCATTAAACAAAAAATTGCACAATTTGATATTAAAACTGAAGCGCGGACAGAAGGTACTATTGTCAGTGTGACCGATGGTATTGTGCGCGTTTATGGACTGTCTGATGCCCAGTATTATGAAATGCTGGAGTTTCCGAATAATACGTTCGGGTTAGCGTTGAATTTGGAACGCGATTCAGTTGGTGCAGTTATCTTAGGTGATTACACGCATTTATCTGAAGGTGATTGGGTGCGCTGTACTGGGCGGGTATTAGAAGTCCCAGTCGGTGAATGCTTATTAGGTCGCGTGGTTAATTCATTGGGCGCTCCATTAGATGGCAAGGGACCGGTCAATGCCACTGTCACTTCACCGATTGAAAAAATTGCCCCCGGTGTTATTAGTCGTCAATCCGTTGATCAGCCACTCCAAACGGGATTAAAAGCCATTGATACGATGGTGCCGATTGGGCGTGGTCAGCGCGAGTTAATTATTGGTGATCGGCAAACGGGTAAAACAGCGGTTGCAATTGATACGATTATTAACCAAAAAGGCACGGGCGTTAAGTGCATTTATGTTGCTGTTGGACAAAAGAATTCGTCGGTGACCGCCGTGCAGCGCAAGCTCGAAGAGTTTGGCGCAATGGATCATACTATTATTGTTCATGCTGGGGCATCTGATTCAGCGGCAATGCAATACATCGCGCCCTATGCTGGTTGTGCAATGGGTGAGTATTTCCGTGATCGCGGTGAAGATGCGCTGATTATTTATGATGATTTGACCAAACAAGCCTGGGCTTATCGTCAAGTGTCATTATTATTACGGCGCCCGCCGGGTCGTGAGGCGTATCCTGGTGACGTGTTCTATTTGCATTCGCGCTTATTAGAACGGGCGGCGCGGGTGAATGCCGATTACGTCAAAAGAGTGACCAATGGCGCAGTTGAAGGTCGAACCGGGTCTTTAACAGCCTTGCCCATTATTGAAACCCAAGCGGGCGACGTGTCGGCGTTCGTGCCAACCAATGTGATTTCCATTACTGACGGTCAAATTTTCCTAGAAACCGATTTATTCAACTCGGGTATTCGTCCTGCCATTAACGCGGGTTTATCCGTGTCACGGGTGGGTGGCGCTGCGCAAACTAAAATCATTAAAAAGTTGGGCGGTGGCATTCGCTTGGCATTGGCACAATACCGTGAACTGGCGGCTTTCTCACAATTTGCTTCGGATTTAGATGAAACGACGCGCAAGCAATTAGAGCGCGGCGAACGTGTCACTGAATTGATGAAACAAGTGCAATATTCCCCCTTGAGTATTGGGCAAATGGCGGTGAGTTTATTTGCGGCAAATGAAGGGTATTTGGACGACGTCGAAGTCAAGAAAGTCGTTGATTTCGAGCACGCTTTGCAAACAACTATGCTGAGTAATTATCGCGGGTTAATTGATAAAATTAACGCAACGGGTGATTACAACGAGACGATTCAGAATGAGTTACATGCGGCAATTAAGGACTTTAAGGCGCATAACACTTGGTAATGAATGTGCGTGGTTAATTAAGTGATGCCCCGTCTATTCGCTATCAACATCAAGGAATCTAGTTATGGCAGGCGCTAAAGAAATTCGCACTAAAATTGCGAGCATCAAAAGCACCCAGAAGATTACTCGCGCCATGGAAATGGTGGCGGCATCTAAGATGCGTAAAGCGCAAGAACGTATGCGGGCGTCACGTCCCTATTCAGAAAAGATGTTGCAGGTCATTCATCATTTAGCCAAAGCCTCACCCGAATATCATCATAGTTTTATGGTGGAGTCGCGGTCGGTCAAGCATGTTGGTTACATCGTGGTGTCCTCGGATCGTGGCTTGTGCGGCGGGTTGAATAGCAATCTATTCCGAACGCTGACGCACCATATTAAAGACCAACATCAGGCGGGAATTGAACCGGTGTTTTGCACGATTGGTTCAAAAGCACTCGGGTTTTTTAAGCGTTTTGGTGGTCGTGTATTAGCGCACGCAACGCATTTGAGTGATAAGCCGCACGTCGAGGATTTAATTGGTCCAGTGAAGGTGATGTTGGATGCGTTTGAGCGCGGTGAAGTTGACCAGGTGGTCATAGTTTATAATGCGTTCGTCAATACCATGACCCAGAAAGCGACATTGCAACAATTGATTCCCATTGCCGGCCCTGACGCTCATAAAACGGGGGCTGTGTGGGATTATATCTATGAACCCGATGCGCATTACGTTTTGGATCGCTTATTAGCGCGCTATGTTGAATCGCTGGTTTATCAATCAGTCGTAGAAAATGGTGCGTGTGAACAGGCGGCGCGGATGGTGGCAATGAAATCTGCATCAGATAACGCCGGCAATCTCATTGGTGAATTGCAATTGGTGTATAACAAAGCGCGGCAGGCATCAATTACACAAGAGATTTCCGAAATTGTCGGTGGCGCGGCGGCTGTGTAGATAAACCTTTTAAGCAGCTGATACTCAAAACGCATTCCCGTATTCCTAACTAATTAGTTAGTTCCGTATTCAAAGTGCCGCAAGGCGAATGTAATGAGGACACGAATTATGAGTTCCGGCAAGGTGGTGGAAATCATCGGCGCGGTGGTTGACGTACAGTTTCCGCGTGACTCCATGCCCAAAGTTTATGATGCGCTTAGTGTTGATGCCGCTGGTCTGACGCTGGAAGTCGAACAACAGCTTGGCGATGGCATTGTGCGTACCATTGCGATGGGGAGTACGGATGGATTAAGACGCGGTGTGAGTGTCAGTAATACTGGTACGCCGATTCGTGTTCCCGTTGGTAAAGCAACGCTCGGGCGCATTATGGATGTGCTGGGCAATCCGATTGATGAATTAGGTGAAATTGGTCATGCTGAAACGTGGCCGATTCATCGTTCAGCGCCGAAATATGAAGATCAAGCCAGTACGACTGCGTTATTAGAAACGGGTATTAAAGTTATTGACTTGATTATGCCAATTGCCAAAGGTGGCAAGATTGGTTTATTCGGCGGTGCGGGTGTCGGTAAAACCGTGACGCTGATGGAGTTAATTCGTAATATTGCCGTTGAGCATTCGGGTTATTCGGTGTTTGCGGGTGTCGGTGAACGGACTCGTGAAGGCAATGACTTTTATCACGAAATGAAAGAAGGCGGCGTCTTAGATAAGGTCGCGCTGGTCTATGGTCAGATGAATGAGCCGCCGGGTAATCGGTTGCGCGTGGCATTAACTGGCTTGACGATGGCTGAGTATTTCCGTGACGAAGGGCGTGACGTGTTGATGTTTATTGATAACATCTATCGTTACACGTTGGCGGGTACGGAAGTGTCGGCGTTGCTGGGGCGGATGCCATCGGCGGTGGGTTATCAACCGACGCTGGCGTCTGAAATGGGTGCGTTGCAAGAGCGCATCACCTCCACCCGCACCGGTTCGATCACGTCGTTCCAGGCGGTGTATGTGCCAGCGGATGACTTGACCGACCCGTCACCGGCGACGACCTTTGCGCACTTGGATGCGACGTTGGTCTTGTCGCGGCAGATTGCGGAGTTGGGCATTTATCCCGCCGTTGATCCGCTGGATTCGACCAGCCGTATTTTGGATCCGAATGTCGTCGGTCAGGAGCATTACGAAACGGCGCGGGCGGTGCAGGGGACGTTGCAACGTTACAAGGAATTGAAGGACATCATCGCCATTTTGGGCATGGATGAATTGTCCGAAGATGACAAGTTGATCGTCGCTCGGGCGCGCAAGATTCAGCGGTTTTTATCGCAGCCGTTCTTTGTGGCGGAAGTGTTCACCGGTGCGCAAGGCAAATACGTTTCACTCAAGGATACGATTGCCGGCTTCCAATCCATCGTCAACGGCGACCACGACGCGCTGCCCGAACAGGCGTTTTACATGGTCGGCTCGATTGATGAGGCGGTGGCCAAAGGCGAGAAGATGTGAGTAATTCGGCGGCGCAGGAGCAAATGCGATGGCAATGACCGTTCAAGTTGAGATTGTCAGTGCGGAAGGGGCGATGCACTCCGGTCAGGCGGCAATGGTGTACGCGCCTGGTCAAATGGGTGAGTTAGGCATTGCGCCGCGTCATGCCCCGCTGATTACTTGGTTGAAACCGGGCGATGTGCGGGTTGAGGATGCGCAGGGGCAGGTTCGGCAGTTTTACGTTTCCGGCGGGTTGTTGGAAGTTCAACCGGATGTCGTGACGATTCTGGCGGATCGGGCTATTTTGGCGCAGAACATTGATGAAGCGGCGGCGCTGGAGGCGAAGCGTCACGCAGAAGATGCACTGTCCGGTCAGATGGCGCAGTTTGAATACGCCAAAGCGCAGTCGGAGTTGGCTGAAGCGATTGCGCAGTTGCGCACGATTGAAAAGTTGCGCAAGATGAAAACGAATTAACTTCGATTTATTTATCTAATAAACCGCTGCGGTTTTTTAATTATCAACTCCCAGCATGGCATTTGCGGTGCTGGGAGTTTTTTATTGCCGGTTATTATTGAAACTGGCGTGTAATCTAATCACCCGCCGCGCCAGCATTACCGCGTTCTATTGATTCCCGTCCGTCGTATCGCGTTGATAAATATCATCAAACCGCACGATGTCATCCTCGCCCAAATAACTGCCCGATTGCACTTCAATGATTTCCAAATCAATGGTGCCGGGATTTTCCAACCGATGCCGCGCCCCGACGGGAATATAAGTGGATTGGTTTTCGGTTAATAGATAGACGCGCTCATCACAGGTGACTTTCGCCGTGCCTGACACCACCACCCAATGCTCGGCGCGATGGTGGTGCATTTGCAGCGACAATGCCTGCCCGGGTTTGACGGTCAAATGCTTGACTTGATAGCGCTCGCCGCGATCAATCGCTTTAAAAATCCCCCACGGGCGATGCACCTGTTGATGATGGCGATGCTCGTGGCGGTGCGATTGACTCAAAAATTGCGTCACCGTTTTGACATCCTGCGCCCGCGCTTGATCCGCCACCAGCACGGCATCCGGCGTTTCCACCACAATCAGGTCGTGAACGCCCACCGCCGCGACCATGCGATGTTGCGCGATCAGTAGCGTATTGCGGCAATCATGCACGAATGCGTCGCCATCGAGTACGTTACCCGCTTCATCGCGGTCGCGCACTTCCCACAACGCCGACCACGCACCGACATCCGACCAGCCGACATCGAGCGGCAGCACGACAGCGGTTGGCAGGTCACTTTCCCCCCCGTCGTGAGCGTTGAACGTTGTACCAGCCGCGGCCGCCAGCGGTTCCATCACTGCGTAATCAATCGAATCGCTCGGGCAGGCGGCAAAGGCGGTGGCGTCCAACGTGATGAAATCCCCCAGGCGTTTGCTGGTGCGCATGGCTGCCGCAGTAGTCGCTGCCATGTCTGCGCGGAAATGCGCAATTAATTCGAGCCACCGCCGCGCTGACAGCATGAAAATGCCGCTGTTCCACAAATACTGCCCCGAGGCCAGATACTGTTGCGCGGTGTCCACATCGGGTTTTTCAACAAACGCATCGAGTTGATACGCGGCGGTGGTCAGGTCAGCGGTGGCGAGGCGTGTGCCTTGCTGCAAATAGCCGTAACCGGTTTCCGGTTTCATTGGCACGATGCCAAAGGTAATTACCGCGCCAGCAGCGGCGAGGCGGTAGCCGTCAGCCACGGCGCTGCGGAAGCCGGCGGCGTTGACCATCGTGTGATCGGCGGGCATGACCAGCAGAATCGGCGCGTCAGCGGCAGTCGCGTTTTCAACGGCGGCGAGCGCGGCGAGCGTCAAGGCCGGCGCGGTGTTACGCCCGACGGGTTCTAAAATAATGGCCGCTGTCCGCCGCTGCATCAGGCGGAATTGTTCAGCAACGAGGAAGCGGTGCGCGTCATTGCACACCACAATCGGCTCGCGGGTTGCCAGATCGAGCGTCGGATGTTCTGCCGCCAAGCCATCCAGCCGCCGCACCGTTTCCTGCAACATGGTGTGATCGCTGGTCAGCGGCAAAAATTGTTTGGGCAGCGCTTCGCGGGACAGCGGCCATAACCGCGACCCCGAACCGCCTGACAGTATGACCGGTTGTAATGACATGATGGCTAATTCTCGTGGTGGAAAAGTGACGGGGCGGGGTTAATCAATCGCAGCGGGCGGTGACTCGTCACCCCAGCGCGGCAGGAGTGAATGCGCGACCTGCAAGTGATCTAACACGCGGGCGACAATAAAATCAACCAGATCGTTGACCGTCTGTGGTTGACCATAAAACCCCGGGCTGGCGGGCATGATGACGGCACCAGCGCGGGCGAGGCGCAGCATGTTTTCCAAATGAATCACCGACAGCGGCGTTTCGCGCAGCACCATAATCAATTTGCGCTGTTCTTTTAACATCACGTCGGCAGCGCGGTTGATTAAATCATCGCTCAACCCGGCGGCGACGCTGGCGAGGGTGGCGACGGTGCAGGGGCAAATCACCATCGCGTCCGGGGCGTGACTGCCCGAGGCGACCGGCGCTGTCCACTGCTGCCGCCCAAACACCCGCAATTGTCCCGGCGCGGCGCGGCAGTGATCGCTAAAAAACTGTTGCGCAACAAGCGGTTGCGCGGGAATGGTCACGCCTAATTCCAGTTTGCTCACCACCTGCGCGGCCGGCGAGATCAACAGGTACACCCGCACCTGCGCGGCGATCAGGCACTCCAGCAGCCGCCAGCCGTACTGCATTCCCGATGCGCCCGTCCACGCCAGCGTGACGGTTTTTGACCAGCCGAGCGGCGCTGGCGCATTGCCGTCCGATGTTAATAATTCAAACATTTGCCGGCACTCGCTAGAAATAACGCATGGCGGCAATGACCAAACTCACGCCGGTCGCAATAAAACCCAGCAGCCAGAAGAATTGCTGATCGTGCCGTTTCAGCATTTCATCAAAGCGTTTATCCATGCTGGTTTGCATCGTTTCAAAACGTTTGTCCACCTGCTCAAAGCGCTTATCTACCTGCTCAAAACGTTTATCCATTGCCGCTTGCATGGCTTCAAAACGCTTATCCATTGCCGCTTGCATGGCTTCAAAACGCTTATCCATTTGCTCAAAGCGCTTATTGACTTCATCAAAGCGCTTATCCATCGTGGCTTGCATGATTTCAAAGCGTTTATTCACTTCTTCAAAACGCAGATCTACCCGTTCAAAGCTTTCGCGCATTTGTTGTTGTAACAGCAACATCAATTCGCGCTGGTGCTTGAGTTCTTCCTCCACTCGCACCATGCGCTCGCGCAGTTCAATTTCATACACCAACGGCGGCTTGCCGAGTGATTGTTCCGCCAACCAGTCGCCGAGGTGCTGTTTAATAAAAATGATGTCTTCTTGGGCTAATGGCATGTGATGATCCAGAGAGTCTGTTCTCAATTCAATGCTGACAATTCAAACATGTGCCGACACGCGCTAGAGATAGCGCATGGCGGCAATGACCAAACCCACGCCGGTCGCAATAAAACCCAGCAGCCAGAAGAATTGCTGATCGTGACGTTTGAGCATTTCATCAAAGCGTTTGTCCATTGCCGCTTGCATGGCTTCAAAACGTTTATCCATTGCCGCTTGCATGGCTTCAAAACGCTTATCCATCTGCTCAAAACGCTTGTCCATCTGCTCAAAACGTTGATCCATTCGTTCAAAGCGTTTATTGACTTCGTCAAAGCGCTTATCCATTGCGGCTTGCATAGTTTCAAACCGCTTATCCATTGCAGCTTGCATAGTTTCGAACCGCTTATTCATTGCGGCTTGCATAGTTTCAAACCGCTTATCCATCTGCTCAAAGCGTTTATCCATGCTAATTTGCATAGTTTCAAAGCGCTCATCCATGCGCATGAAGCCTTCGCGCATCAATTCGCGCTGGTGCTTGAGTTCTTCCTCCACCCGCACCATCCGCTCGCGCAATTCAATTTCATACACCAGCGGCGGCTTGCCGAGTGATTGTTCCGCCAACCATTCGCCGAGGTGTTGTTTAATAAAAATGATGTCTTCTTGAGCTAATGGCATGTGATGATCCAGAGAGTCTTTTCTTAATTCTTAATTCAATACTGACAAATTAAACATTTACCGTCACTCGCTCGGCCAGCGCCGTCAATAGCCGCTGGTGAATATTTTGAAAACCACCATTGCTCATCACCAATAATTGATCGCCCGGCTGCGCGGCGGCGGTGATTTGCGCAACCAGTTGCGCGATGTCACTGGCAACCGTCAGCCGCGATCCGAGTGGCGCCAGCGCCGCGGCCGCGTCCCAACCCAAATCCGGCGGGGTAAAAATGTACACCAAATCAGCCGTTTGCAACGCACCCGCTAAACTGTCCGCGTGAACGCCCAACCGCATCGTGTTGGAACGCGGCTCTAAAATGGCGATCACCCGCGCCGTCGCCCCGACTGACTGCCGCAACCCATCCAACGTCGTGGCGATGGCGGTGGGGTGGTGCGCAAAATCATCGTACACCCGCACTCCGCCCACCTCGCCGCGCAATTCCAACCGCCGTGCCACGCCGCGAAATTGTGCCAGCGCGGTGATCGCCTGTGCTGGCGCGATGCCAATGTGCGCAGCGGCGGCGATGGCGGCCAGCCCATTGGCGACGTTGTGCCGGCCGCACAGTGACCAATTCACCACACCGCAGGGTTGATCGGCGTGATAAACGGCGAATTGGCTGCCGTCCGGTTGCAACAGCTCGGCTGACCAGTCGCTTCCCGCCCCCCCCTTTGCAAAAGTCAACTCTTCACCCCTTTTTGCAAAAGGGGGGCCGGGGGGGATTTCTTCCGGACTGGCGGAGATTTCTGCGCTGGCGTGATTTTTTTCCAGCACCGCCAACGTCGGCGTCGGCGTCCAGCAGCCCTGCGCCAACGTCGCCGCAATCACCGCATCACCGCACGGGTGCAAAATACAGCCGTTGCCCGGCACGGTGCGGATCAGATGATGAAATTGCCGCTGAATTGCGCCCAGATCGTCGAAGATGTCAGCATGATCGAACTCGATGTTATTAATAATCAAGGTGCGCGGGCGGTAGTGAATAAACTTGGAACGCTTGTCAAAAAACGCCGTGTCGTACTCGTCCGCCTCCACAACAAAATACGGCGCACTGCCCAGTTGTGCCGAGTGACCAAAATTGCGTGGTACTCCGCCAATCAAAAACCCCGGTTGCAGCCCAGCGCTCTCCAACAGCCACGCCAATACACTCGCCGTGGTGGTTTTGCCATGCGTCCCGGCCACCGCCAAAACGTGGCGCTGATGCAACAGGTTTTCGGCCAACCACTGCGGCCCCGACACATACCGCAGCCCGCTGTCGAGCAGCGCCTCGATCACCGGCACGCCGCGTTTCATGGTGTTGCCGACCACGACCACGTCCGGCCGCAACTGGAGTTGCTCGGCCGCGTAGCCGTCGGTCAGCGCAATCCCGGCCGCGGTCAGTTGGGTACTCATGGGCGGATAGACGTTGGCGTCTGAACCCGTGACCTGATGCCCCAGTTGCCGCGCCAGCAGCGCGATGCCGCCCATGAACGTGCCGCAAATGCCGAGAATGTGTAGGTGCATGATGGGAAATAACTCGTTGATTGGTTAAGGGAAAATGAAAAATAGTTGAGGCGGCGCGATTTTAGAGCCGGTGGTAGCATGGCGCCGGTCGCGCATTTTAACCAAAACCACCCGCTCTGCCCGGATGTCACCCGCCATGTCCACCGCTCCGCCACCCGCGCCCCGCTGCGCCATCATCGGCATTCACCCCGACGACGGCGCGAGTTTAACTGCCGCCGCCCGCGCTCGCTTGTTGACCGCCGACTGCGTGATCGGCAGCGCGCAAACATTGGCGCAACTTGGCGAATTACTCCCGCCGCAAGTCGAACGACGCCCATTTGACGGGCAACTCGCCGCCGTTGCCGACTGGATCCGCGCCGCCCACGCTCGCCACCAGCGCGTCGTCGTGCTGACCAGTGGCGACCCGCTCTGTCACGGCCTCGGCAGCCAATTGACCGCCGCGCTCGGCGTTGAACGAGTGGAAATTTTACCCGCCGTCTCCAGCGTTCAACTGGCATTCGCCCGCCTCGGCCGCGCTTGGCAAACCGTGACCATCGCCTCGTGTCACCACCACGACAGCGGCGAGTGGCACTGGTCAGCCACGCCGCACCACGCGCTGTATTCAACACTGCGCAGCGTCGCCCGCGCCGAGTTGGTCGCCGTCTTGACCAGCCCCGCCAATTCCCCGGCGCGACTGGCACGGGCGTTGTTGACCGCCGGGTATGGCGACGAGGTGCGGTTGAGTATCGCCTCGCGGCTGACCAGTCCCGACGAGCAGGTCGTTGCTGATTTACCACTCGCGGCCGCGGCTGAGTGCGAATTTGCCACACCAAATGTCGTGATCGTTGACCGCCAGCCGCCGCCCAATCCGCTGCCGTTGACGGGCATTGCCGATGACTTTTTTACCACGAACAGCGCGCAGCGTGGCTTAATTACCAAAGCTGAAATTCGTGCGGTGGCGTTGTCAAAGCTGGCGCTGCGAGCGGACAGCGTGATGTGGGACGTGGGCGCAGGCAGCGGGGCGGTGGGATTGGAGGCAAGTCGGTTGTGTCAATTTGGCGACGTGTGGGCAATTGAGCAACACCCCGAGCGGGCGGCGCAGATCGTGGCAACGGCGCGGGCGTTACGCGCAACCAATTACCATTTGACCGTCGGGCAGGCGCCGCGGGACTTGACCAATTGGCCGGCGGCGGATGCGGTGTTTGTTGGCGGCAACAGTGGGCAACTTGTCGCCATTGTGCAACAGAGTTTAGCGCGGCTGCGCACAGGCGGGCGGCTGGTGATGAGCGTGGTGCTGCTGGACGCGCTCGCCCAATTAACCAATTGGCTGGACGCGCAGGGCGTGAATTGGGAATTGGTGCAATTGACCGTCGCCCGCAGTCAAGCGTTGGGCAGTCATCAGCGGCTGGCGGCGCTTAATCCAGTTTGGCTGGTGACGGTGGTGAATTAAATCTGTGAATGAACCGATTAACGCCTGAACCAGTTTTATTAACGCCGTCACCATTTGGTCATGTTAAATTCATATTGATTGGTTAACATCACTTGTTGCATCATTTTTATTCACCGCCAGGAATTCAGCATGTTTTCAAATAAATCAGTATTAGCCACTGGGCTACTTTTCAATGCAATTATCACTCTGCCTGCCGCTGCCGGCACAATTGAATTTGCCAGCGCACCAATTCCCGTTACCGACGCCGAAAAGCGCAGCATTTTAACTTCTGATTACGCCATGATAGATGGCAATCGTGTCGCCATCAATTACCAAGTGTTATTACGCGCCGGCGCCACCACTGCCGCTGATCCGAATGGCGGTGTATTCGGTTTGCTTTACACCAGCAATGGCAATCCATTAGTCGCTGAAGACGGCTCTTATTACATTTCTAATGACAACGATTTCACCTCAATTCTGCGCGGTACGGATAATAAACTCTACAGCGTGTCACATTTTGAATCCCGCCCCGGCGCCATGTATTTAACTGAAATCAATCAAGATGCCACCTCTGGCGTATTAACCGCAGTCCGCACTCGTTCATTAGATTTTGCCGCCGTGCGTGGCGGTTGGGTGCATTGCGCGGGCAGTGTCACACCCTGGGGAACGCATTTAGGTTCAGAAGAATACGAACCCGATGCCAAACAATGGCGCGACAATACAATTACCGAATATAATGCGGCAATGGCAAGCTATTTTAATGCCGCACCAAGTGCTGCTGCCACCGTTGTTAATCCCTATGATTACGGCTATCCAGTTGAAATTAAAGTTGATGATTTTAATCACGCCACCGTGACTAAACACTACAGCATGGGGCGAATTGCATTAGAATTGGGTTACGTCATGCCGGATAATAAAACCGTGTATTTATCGGATGATGGCACCAACGTTGGTTTATTCCGATTTGTCGCCAAAACTGCCGGTGATCTAAGCAATGGCACGCTATGGGCGGCGCAATGGAATCAAATCAACAGCAGCGGCGCTGGCACGGCAAAATTGAATTGGGTTAATCTTGGTTATGCGAATGATGAACAGGTCAAGGAGTGGATTGCGGCGTACCGCTTCGCTGATATTTTTGATGAAACAACGCCAGTGCTTGACGCCAATGGTGTAGATACCGGCGCCTGTCCTGTGGGTTATACTTCAATTAACGCCGGGCATGAAGACGGCAGTCATCAATGCTTAAAATTGCGCGATGTCAATCAAGACGGCGCTATTGGCAGTGAAGATGAACGCATTGCTTCCCGATTAGAAACGCGCCGTTGGGCGGCAATGGAAGGTGCGACTACTGAATTCCGCAAAATGGAAGGCATTACTTTTAATTCACAGGCGAATAAACTGTACATTGCTATTTCAGAAGTGGATCGCGGTATGTTGAATTTCGGGCGGGTTGGTAAAACTGGCCGCTATGATAAATATGATCTCGGTGGTCATAATCACATCACATTAACCAATGGCAATGTCTGCGGTGCGGTGTATGCGCTGGATATTGATGGCAGCTATACAGCGCGCAGCATGTCAGGATTAGTGATGGGCATACCATTAACTAAGAATTATGGCGCCGCAAATGATTCAGCCAATTTTGACGGCAATAACGAATGTGATTTGAATAGCATTGCTAATCCAGATAACTTAACTTACATGCCAGGCTATGACACGTTAATTATTGGTGAAGATAGCGGCACGGGACATCAAAACGATATGGTGTGGGCGTATCAACTCTCCTCTGGTCGTTTAACGCGCATTCAAACCACGCCCTATGGTTCAGAAACGACATCGCCTTATTTCTATCCTAATGTGAATGGGTTTGCGTATTTAATGTCGGTGATTCAGCATCCGTATGGCGAATCAGATGCCGATAAACTGGAAGATGCAACCGCCGCTCGGGGTTATACGGGTTATTTCGTATTTCCTGCCATGACCCGGTAATTAATTCTCAGTCATTCACTGCATCGTTAGCCATTGTCACAAATAAGATTAGTCGTGACAATGGCTTTTATTTTGCAACCAGTATTGATAGAACTGCGCACATGAACCCACAATGGACTATTCTCCCAACCTTGAGTATTGCATTGCTTTACGCATTCAATAGCGCCGCGACAGAACCGAATACGTTTAAACAACGGTTATTAACCAACGCCACCGCTTATATTCCGCCGCAGTGCTACACTCAGACCACCGATGAGCATGGGCAATTGCACAACCCCTGCTATAGTTGTCATACGGCGTCATTATCACCAAATAAAATCAATGATGACGAGTTG
The DNA here is from genome assembly GCF_014145225.1 of Thiospirillum jenense. Classification (GTDB taxonomy): domain Bacteria; phylum Pseudomonadota; class Gammaproteobacteria; order Chromatiales; family Chromatiaceae; genus Thiospirillum; species Thiospirillum jenense. The sequence continues at coordinate 23,934 of NZ_JABVCQ010000003.1, read as the reverse complement.
CAATTAACCTATGCGTTTCCGCTCTCTGCGGAAGACAATCCCTGGCACAATTTATTTCAAGATCGCCAAGCGCAAGTTGCCGCAATCAGTGATGACGCCATTCTAACGTATATTCGCCAAAGCAATTATTTTGATAGCAATGGCAATATCATACCCGCCGCTCGGTTGAATCAAGTGCCAATTGAATGGGATTATGATGAAAACGGCCGCTGGGATGGGTTTATTCCCGATGCCCAATTTCAATTTGACAATGAAGGCTTTGATCGAACGCCAGATAATCAATTCACCGGGTGGCGCAGCTTTGCCTATTATCCATTCTTGGGCACCTTTTGGCCAACCAATGGCTCAACCGACGACGTGTTAATTCGCCTACCTGACTCATTTCGGCGTGACGTGAATGGCAATTTTGATCTCACGGTTTATAAAGTCAATTTGGCGATTGTCGAAGCGTTAATCACCACCCGTGATATTCCGATTGAACCGGTTGATGAAGCGGCATTGGGCGGAATTGATCTTGACCATGACGGTCAAATTGGACGGGCTGAATTAATTAAATATGATTGGGCGCCACGCGACAATCGGTATATGTGGTATGTCGGGCAGGCGTTAATAGAACAGCGTACCGGCCGATTACATTTAGCCGCCCGACTGTATCCCGAAGGCACGGAATTTTTGCATACGGTGCGCTATATTGACGTGAATGAACAGGGTGAAAATCAATTAGCGGCGCGAATGAAAGAAGTGCGTTATGCGCGCAAACAGTATTGGATGACCTATGCAGATTTGGATTTGCAAACGGCGGCTGAAATTAAAGAACAACATGATTTTCCTGATCGTATTCGCACCATTCACGGCAATTTAGAAGCCGGTGTGAGCAATGATCAAGGCTGGGTTTACGCGGCAATGATTGAAGATGCCGAGGGTCAATTACGCCCGCAGAATTATGAAGAATTAGTGTTTTGCATTGGCTGTCATAGTGGAATTGGTGCGATAACTGATGGCAGTTTTGCTTTTCCACGCAAATTACCAGCAACCACCGCTTGGCAACGCGGGTGGTATCATTGGGATCAACGTGGATTAACAGGTATTCCCGACCGCGCCCGTCAAGATGGTCAATTGGAATACACGTTTTATTTACAAACCAATGGTGCCGGTGATGAATTTCGCAGCAATGATGAAATCAAAACCCGCTTTTTTGATGCCAATCACCAACTCAACCCAGCGCAGCTTGAACAATTGCGCACGGATATTAGCGTCTTATTAGCGGCATCACCAGAACGTGCAATGACATTAAATAAAGCCTATCAAGTAATCGTGCGCGAGCAGAGTTTTATTAGCGGCCGTGATGCGACGGTTACGCCGTTAACAACTGTGCATCGTTCAATTGACGCCGCCACTTTAACTGGGATTAAAGACCCAGTGGTTGGCTATTAAAAACCAGTCGCGTTCATTGATTAACCACCCAGAAATTGCTATTAAACCAGCGGCGGTGTATTCCAGCGAGCGTTATCTCTGATTAGTTTTGCCGTGCAATTGTTGTATGATTGACATGTGACAATCAACAAACGACAACACCTGTGACATATTCAGGGGCAACACCCGCGCAATTGCTCCCGCGCATCGGTCAGGCATGGCGGGCGGCGTTATTGACCTGTCTGCCGCCGCGCCTCAAATCGCTGCTCAGTCGCCAACCACCGCGCCTCGTGGTGTGTCCGGCGGCCGGATTGGACGCCCCAGTCGCCGAATTGTGGCGAATTGTGGACGAACAACGCGATTTTTTGGGCGAATTGACCCGCGATGGCAAGGAAACACTGGCGCAACTGCTGCCCGGCACCCGTTTTGACTGGCAGGACACGCACGTCGAGTTACCCGCCCAAGCGGTGCTGACCCGCGAATTGCAGCTACCGATTCAAGTAAAAAACCAGTTGCATCAAACGGTTATGTACGAAATGAATCGGCTGACCCCGTTCCAACCCGCCGAGGTGTATTTTGACGTGCGCACTCACGGCAGCGTGGCACGGCACACCAAAATCGCCGTGACGCTGGCGCTGTGCCGCCGCGATCAACTCGCCCCCTGGCTGCAACGGTTGCGTCAAGCGGGCGCCGCGCCGAATGATCTGACTTGGATTGGCGCGTGGCCGAATGCGAATCTATTGCCATTAAATGAACGCCCGCGGCGGCGGTATTTAACAACGTGGATGACCACCACGTTAATAATCATAACTTTCGCCTTCGTGACTGCGACATTAGCCACGCCGCTATGGCAAAAACAACAACAACATCGTGCATTAACAAAAGCATTGCGCCAAATAAAACGGCAAGCTGACTTGATTCCCGCGCTGCGCACCGAATTAGAACAAGCCCGCGCCGGCAGCATGGCGGTCTTGAATTATCATGCACAAGCGGCGCGCTTAACTGATTTATGGCGTGAATTAACTACGCGCTTGCCGGATGATACCTGGATTCAGACCTTGAATTACGTCAATCAAGAAGTAGATATGCGTGGGCAATCAGCCGCCGCTACCGCGTTAATTGGATTATTAGAACCAGCGCCGGGTATCAATAGCGTCCATTTCAGTTCACCAGTGATGCAGCTTTCCAATACCGGCAAAGAACGCTTTCAAATCGCCTTTACCTATCGTCACGATCCACCCGCGCCCCCGCCGCAATAACATTTATATTCAACCATGCCAACCACTTCATTCTCCAACCTGCGCTGTATATTCGCCTGGTCAAGCGTCGTTTTATTACCCATGTTAATAATTTTGGCGATTGGAATTCCCTGGTGGCAACGGCTGCAAACCTTGAATACGCGCCTCACCCGCGATCAAGATCAACTGGTGCGCTATCAGCAATTAGTCGCCACCATTCCGCAATTGCAAGCCGAATTAGCGCAGGTCAAAACCCAAGATAAAAATACCAAAGCATTTTATTTCAGCGCCGCGACCGTCAGTTTAGCCGGCGCGCAATTGCAAGAGCAGGTGCAGGAAATGATTCGTACCGCCGGCGGCCGGCCGGTCAGCACTCAAATGCTGCCATTAGATGAAAAAGAACAGCCGCCGCGAGTGCGAATACGGTTGCAATTACAAGCCACCAATGAAGCGTTATTAAAACTGCTGTATCAGATTGAAGCCGCCCGCCCGTTTTTATTTATTGACCAATTATCTATTCGCAGCGCCGCGAATGATTCACCTGATCCGCCCGCCGCTCGCCGGCGTTTGCCCAACAACGCCCCACCGCCCGTGCCGCCGCGTGAACGTGACGATTTGACCGTGCGGCTGGACATTTTCGGCTTCGTACTCGGGAGCAATGCGCCGTGAAGTGGTTGTTAACACTGGTTATTTTGGCATTGTCAGCAATTTTATACCAGCAGTGGTGGCACTGGACACCACCCACCGCCCCGCCGCCGCCGCCCGCCGCCGCATCAACCGCGCCCCCCGCGCCCGCGTTGACCGCCCCGCCGCCGCCGTCGCAAGAAAGCTACAGTGTTGTTATTGAGCGACCGCTGTTTCTGCCCGACCGCCGCCCGCCACCGCCATCCTCTAAAACGACGGCGGGTGAACCCGAAGCGACGGTCGTGCCGGTGGACGTGGCGGTGTTAGACAGTTTCGATTTGAGCGCAATTCTCATCATCGGCGCGACGCATTCGGCGTGGATTCGCAAAACACGCGGCCCTGAAGTGGTACGGGTGCGACATGGCGAGCTGTTGGAAGGCTGGATGGTGAAAGAAATTACCGCCGACAGTGTGTTATTAGAGCAACAGGGGCAAACTAAGCGACTGGTGTTGCGCGATTACGACAAACCGCCGCCCCTGATCCCGCCGACGCCGCGCACGGTTGGCGGTAATCGCCCATCCGGCAAACCCGCCACGGACAGTGCGGTAGTCGGGCAAGCGCCGCCGGCGGCTAAAGCGCCAATGCCGGGTAGCATTTCTGGTACAGGTGGCGCAAATACTACAGCGCCGGCCGCGCCGCCACGTCCCGCGCCACCGAAAGTACCGTCATTTGGACCGGGTTAATGAAAACGACTGCACCATTACTCATTTTAATTGACGCCAGCGGTTATCTATTTCGCGCTTATCACGGCCTCCCCAAATTAACCAATGCACATGGCGAACCGACGGGCGCATTAATTGGCGTATTAAACAGTCTGCACAAATCACTCAATCAATATCAATACGATTATCTCGGAGTCGTATTCGATACCCCCGAGCCAACCTTCCGCGATCAATTATTCAGCGAATACAAAGCCAATCGCCCGCCGTCACCCAATGATTTGATTGCGCAAATCGCACCATTGCAATTGATTATTCGCGCCCTCGGCTATCCATTATTAATAATGCCCGGCATTGAAGCCGACGACGTGATTGGCAGCCTCGCCACGCACGCCACCGCCGCCGGCTTCACCACATTAATTTTCACGTCTGACAAGGACTTAGCGCAATTAGTTAACGATCACGTCACGTTATTTGACCCGGTGAGCGAGCGCCATCTTGACCGCGACGGCGTAATTGCCAAGTTCGGCGTCGCCCCCGAACGCATCGCCGATTACCTCACATTGGTTGGCGATCCCAGCGACAATTTGCCCGGTGTTCCGCATTGCGGCGCGAAAACAGCGGCGAAATGGCTGGCAACTTACGGCGATCTGGACGGCATCGTCGCCAATGCGGCCACCATCTCCGGGCGCGTCGGTGACAGCTTGCGCAGCGTCATCCATCAATTACCGTTAATGCGGCAATTGGTCACGATTGATTGCCAATTGCCCGCCATGCCTGAGTTAACCGAATTAAAACCGCAGCCGCCGGATTATGATAGTTTGCGCAATTGGTACACACGACTTGAGGCACGGCGGTTATTAGCCACATTACCGCCGGCGCCATCGCATTCTATTCACACGGCGCCGCGTTATCTGCGCGTATCTAATGCCGATTCATTCAATCACGCCGTCGCGTTATTAACTCAAACCACGCAATGTGCGGTGACAATTTTCACAGATGATGCGACAGATTGGCGACGCAATCATCACGATCAGGTGAATCACATCACCGGCATTGCATTTGCGATTCATTCGGCATCTGACTCAGCAACGGTCGAAGTTCATTCAGCCAACACCATTATTGATATTCCGTTTAATTCGACTGACACAGCATTAGATCGCGCCACCATCATTACGGCATTGCAACCGCTATTATCGGCAGCGCAGACCGTGTTAATTGTGCAAGATTTGAAACGGCATTTGCATTTATGCGCACAACTGGGCATTGCAATAGTCGGCACCATTCACGATGTATTATTAGCTGAATACGTTTTTAATGGTCGAGTGCGGCACACATCCCCCGCGCCGAGCGACCCTGAATTCACATCCGATCAAAGCACGGCACAATTGACTTTAATTGACCTGACCACCCAGTCAGTATTACCTCACGCCGCGCTTGAACTCGCCGCCGTGTTTAATCAGTATCAAACGCTGGCATCACAATTAAACGTGACGCCGGCATTATTGACGCTCTATCAAACGCTGGAATTACCGCTGGCAGCGGTGTTAATGCGCATGGAGCAGGTTGGCGTACGGATTGATTGCCAAGAATTAGCCGTTTTGAGTGAAGAATTCGCCGCCCGCGCTGCGGTATTAGCAACTCAAGCGCACGACTGCGCCGGTCAAGTATTTAATTTGAATTCGCCGCAACAAGTCAGCACCGTTTTATTTGACCAATTAAAATTAACCAGTCAAACGAAAACACGCGGTGGCGCTCGTTCAACTGCCGAATCGGTATTGGAACAATTGGCTGACGAGGGCGAACAATTACCGCGTTTAATTCTGAATTACCGTACCTTAACTAAATTGCGCTCAACCTATACTGATAAACTGCCGCGTTTAATCAATCCAATGACCGGGCGCATTCACACCCATTATCAACAAACGACGGTGGTCACCGGGCGATTATCCTCCACCGATCCCAATTTACAAAACATTCCAATTCGCGGTGAAGAAGGCCGCCGCATTCGCCGTGCGTTTATTCCCGCCGCCGGTTATCAATTGCTGGCCGCCGATTATTCACAAATAGAATTGCGGTTAATGGCGCATTTGTCGAATGATGAACGGCTATTAACGGCTTTTGCACAGGGTGAAGATATTCATCGCGCCACCGCCGCTGAGGTATTTGAGATTCCATTAGCAGAAGTTACGCCAGATCAACGACATACCGCTAAAGCAATTAACTTTGGTTTATTATATGGCATGTCAGCATTTGGTATAGCGCGGACGCTGGGAATTGAACGCAGCGCGGCACAGGAATATCACGAACGCTATTTTGCGCGCTATCCCGCCGTGCAAGCATTGATTGAACAGGTGCGCACCCAAGCGATTGATAATGGCTATGTGACGACCTTATTTGGGCGGCGTTTATGGATTCCTGATTTAAATCATAGTAATCAACAACGGCGGCGGGCAGCGGAGCGGGCGGCAATTAACGCGCCATTACAAGGCAGCGCGGCTGATATCATTAAACGGGCAATGATTGCGGTAGATGAATGGATTATTCGAGCGCAATTTCCAGCGCGTTTAATTCTGCAAGTGCATGATGAATTGGTATTTGAGGTGACTGCCGACGCGGCGACTGAGGCGTGTCAGATGATTCGGCAGTTAATGGAAAACGCGGCCAGTTTAACTGTGCCATTGCGGGTTGAAATTGGCGTTAGTGATAATTGGGAGGCGGCGCACTGATGGTTTTATTAAATGCAAATTATCGGTTGACTGTGACTTTGCATGATATTGATGCGGCGGGCGTGATGTTCTTTGCGCAGGTGTTCAGATATGCGCATGATGTCTATGAACAATGGATGACGCAGCAGGGTTTTTCATTAGCGCAGATAGTGCGTGAGCAACAGTTTGCATTGCCATTGGTTCATGCCAGCGCCGATTATCATGCGCCATTGCGGCATGGTGATGTCGTGGATGTTATTTTGAGTATTGCCGAATTAAAAAACAGCAGTTTTACATTGCAATATCAATTCGTCCCGGTGGCTGGGCAATCGGTTAATTCAATCAACCAGGTGAATCCACCGGCGGTCACGGTCACGACTGTGCATGTGTGTATTCATCAACAGTCAGGAAAGAAACGCGCCTTGCCGAATGAGTTGGTTAATGTGTTTAATGGCGGGCGTTGATAGGCAATAAACTCAGAATGAATGGGAATACTTACTGAAGTAGCGCCCCGGCTTCTTCATTCCCGCGCCAGCGGAAACCAGAATGCAACGTCGCTAGATTCCCGCATTCGCGGGAATGACGGCTGCATTTAATTGGTGTTGTAATCAAATGATCAGTTTTTCTGATTGAATTTGCGTATCAGTTGACCGTGTTCAATTGCGTGTTGTTATTTCACCGCAATGAATCCTGCACCGAACCGACGCTGCGAATCCAATACCCTTGTTGACGCAGGCGCGCTGGTAACGCATTGACTGCTTGCGTGGCGGCGGCTTGATTGGGAAAGCTGCCGAATAATGCAATGACGTAATTACGATCACGCGCCCGCGTGGAAATAAACCGCACTTCTTGTAATCCGTAAGGCGTGATATGTCCTTGTGCCGTTGCTAATGTTTCCGCCGCTATCAATTGCACCGTTAAATGATTGGGATTTTCTGCCATGAGCCAATCACGATCCGATTGCGTCACTGGCGGTGCGACGGCGGGCGGGGGGGGGTCAGTGGTTGCCGGGGCCGGCGGTGGCACGTCGGCGGGTGTAGGCGGCATGGGCGTTACAGCCTCAGCGGATGGCGGTTCGGGCGGTGGCATTGGTGACGTGGCAACTGGGGTAACGCTGGGCGGCGGTGGCTCGGGCGTGGCGGGTGTTTCAACCAGCGGCGGCGTGGGGGCGAATTGACCGTCTTGATGCGGCGGCGGCGGCGGTGAATACGGCCATTGCCAAAATACCGGCACTAACCCAATGATCATAATGCCGCCGACCGCGGTCGGAATAAACCAGCGCCGCTGCCAAATGGGGATTAAAACTGCGGCGGTTTTTTTATTCCCGGCGGGTGATGAAGCGTCCGCTTTGATTGACGTTGCGGCTGACGGTGGCGCGGCGCGCCGTCCCGTCAACCGCGCCAGCAGTCGTTGCCACAGCGATAATTTGGTCGCGGCTGCACCAGTGACGGCGGGCGGCGGGGATGTGACGGGCGGTTCAGGCGGGGCGGCTGGCACGGGGGGCGGCGCTTGGCACAGTTCCAATAACCACGCTTCTGCCAGGCTGTTTAACTGCGCGGGCAAGCCGTGACTGCCTTGATGCAAGCGATCCAGTGGCGCTCGCCGTAACAGCGTTTCAGGATCGGCACCGCCGGCAGCTCGCAGGCGAAAGCGTAAATACGCCGCGACCTGCTCTCGACTGAGCGGGCGGAGGTGCAAATACACCACGCGCTCCTCGTCACGTTTATCCAGCGCCGGCCATTTCATTTGCGTCAGGGTGTGATCGCCCACCAGCACCAGTCGTGGCGCCTGACCAACCAGGTCAATCAGACGGCGGCGCAGTTGAAAAATTTGCCCGATGGCGGCGGTGACGAGCAATTGTGCGTCATCCACCACTAATACTTGAGCGGCACCGTTGCGCAGGCGGTCAGCTAATAAATCCACCAGCGGCTGTTCGGTGGTCGGGGCGGCGCTTTTGGTACGCAGCGTGTGGCGGATGGTCATTTCCACCGCGTCAAATGCGGTGTTGGGGCGGGCGCGGAAGGCGATCACGGCGGTGGTGTCGGGCAGTAAGCCGAGCAGCCGCATCAATTGGGTGGTGCGACCTGATCCCTCCGCACCGGTGATGACTACCAGCGCATTAGATTGGGCGAGGGTACGCTGTGCCAGTTCAATCAAACTTTCCAGCAGCGCGTCGTCGTAGATAAAACGCGGCTCGGGGCTGGATTCAAACGGTGACTGACGCAAGCCAAGTTGAGCAAGACAGGTGGAATTCAAAGGCATGGCAACTATGAAACTAAAATCTAAACACAATCGTGGGGCAGGATATTAAAACTGATTTTAACCCAACCGGCCGCTCAACTTGGCAACTGTGATCGCCATCACGGTTTAAGTTTGCCTGTCGCCTGCCGATACCCTGGGTAAACCTCACATTTTTACGGCCACGCGGGAGCAATCGAGTATGAAAATTACTTCTTCTATCATGCAGTTAGGTAGTCAACGCGAGGCGGTGACGACGCAGGTGCAACACGAACGCTTGCGGATGTGGACGGGCAATCAGCGGCCGGCGTTTGACAACAACCGCCCCAGTGTTGCACGTCCGGCGGAGCGCTCGGCTGGCGCGGTGCATTTGTCTTCTGCGGCGCAGGAGATGCAGCCAACCAAAGAGGTGGCGGATGCTGATGCGGAAATGACGCCGGAAGATGAATTGAAAATGGCGTTGTTAATTAGAATGATTGAGGTTTTGACCGGTAAAAAATTGCACTTAGCGCCGCCGGGACAATTTGCTAAAGAATTAGCTGACGCGCAAGCCAACGCGCAATCAACTGCGGGAGACTTGGCGCATCTTGATCCGAATGGTGGGGGCAATGGCGGTAATAATCAAGCGGCCGCGCCGGTGGGGTGGGGCGTTGAATATGATGCCTATACGCGGCATTATGAAAGTGAATCAACGCAATTCACTGCCGCTGGGGTGGTGACTACTGCTGATGGGCGTGAAATTACTTTAGCAATTGAATTAAACATGAGCCGGGAGTTTTTACAAGAACAAAATGTGAGTATTCGGCTGGGTGACGCAGCGCGTATGAAAGACCCGCTGGTTGTGAACTTTGGTGGCACGGCAGCGCAATTAACTGCTACCCGTTATCAATTCGATATTGACGCGAATGGTCAAGCTGATCAAATTGCATTTGTCAGCCCCAACAGCGGCTTTTTGGCATTAGATCGCAATCAAGATGGTGTGATTAACGACGGCAAAGAATTATTTGGCGCAATGAGCGGCAATGGGTTTTCTGAATTGGCTAACTATGATGATGACGGCAATGGCTGGATTGATGAAAACGATAGCATCTATAATAGCCTGCGCATTTGGTCGAAAGATGAGAGCGGAAATGACCAATTAATGAGCCTCGGGCAGCGCGGCGTCGGTGCGATTTATCTTGGTCATGTCGCCACGCCTTTTGCGATTAAAAATACCGATAATGAACTGCTCGGACAGGTGCGCTCATCTGGCGTATTTTTAAATGAAAACGGCAGCGCCGGCACCATGCAGCAAATTGATTTGGTGGCATAACGGTAGCGGCGCTGGTTAATGATTTGGCATTAATTATGAGCGAGTTAATTGCAATGCGGCGCTCTATTCATTGGACGCGGTGTGCAATGGGTGCTGGCGCAGAAGTGATGGGTAGCGCCCCACCCATTGGTAATAAACCGCCCCGCCGGTCTGACCAGTGGTGATACAACTGCAACATTTTTTTGCAGAGTGCTAAATTTTCGCGTATTCTTAACCTGAATATCAACGCCCACCGCTAGGCGTATCGCGTGACGCACGTTTGACGACCTCGACTTCACATTTAGTTCGCACTGCCGACTGGCGCTGTGCCAATACACCGCAATTATTTGCAAGCGCGGACAGCGTTGTGTCATGTTGTCGAACAATCATTCAGTGCCGGTTGACCAATTTAATGATGCGCCACCCGCCACATCATGGCATTGCCATTTCGCAATGGGTTGGTCATCAACCGCGCTCTCCCCATTTTCAAGCTGCCGTCGCCCTTCAAATGCGGCAGTATTCCCCTCTTTGCGGTCACTCTGATCTGTTAGAGTATGCCAACCGTCCGCTGTCTTGTCACTCAAGCAAGACGCGACGCGGTGTGGCATGGTCAAACGGTCAGCAGTGGCCGGCAAGTAGCGGCAGTGATCGTTCACCATCAACGACTGATAGCATCAGCATCCAGCGCGTCGGCAATTGCCCGGCGGCGTGGGGCGTGGGCGCTGTGAGTTGGTGGGCGGTGGCCGGCCCTGCGTCATCAATCCTGTTCGGGTGACGCTATGAAAATACCGTTGTTGTTAAATAAAAACGGCGGTGATTGTCATTATTGGAACAGTTTTTTTTGCAATGCACTCTTTTGAGCGAGAAGCGACTGATGAATATTTACGTTGGCAACCTGGCCTATAGCGTGACCCAAGACGAACTGCGCGAGGCCTTTGCTGCCTACGGCGACGTCGAAAGTGCCAATCTGATTACCGATAAATTTACCGGTGAATCAAAAGGCTTTGGCTTCGTCGAAATGCCGAATAATGCGGAAGCGGATGCGGCGATTAAGGCACTGAATGAAACGCCGTTGAAAGGACGCCCGATGCGGGTCAATCAGGCGAAACCACGCGCTGAACGTCCACCACGCAGTGGTGGTGGTGGCGGTGGACGTGGTGGCAATGGCGGTGGTGGCGGTCGTTGGTAATCATTACGCGACCTGCTGATTATTAAACACGGCGCCAAAGCGAGTGGTTGTTAATTAATAACTGCTCGCTTGGCTGACAATTCAATCGGTGCAATGCCGATTAAAAATGGCGTGATTAATCACGCGACAGTGGTTGATTAAACCGCCCTACTCACACTGATAAAACCTGCTATTTTTTATTGCCGCCAGGCGCGATTTTATCGCCACTCGGAATAGTCAATTGCGGCTCTTGTTTCGCAGCTTCAACGGTACGTTTAATATACCCGTCTATTGCCGCTTGATCGGCTTTGATTCGACTTGGATCGGTCATTTGCTGATACCAATCGCGCAATTTATCCCGCACATAACTTTGCTTTAATCCGGCAATAATTGAGTCTTTCACGGCATCAAAGGTCTGCGTTTTCGCCGGCTGTTTGCCGTCTAGTCGAATGATGTGCAACCCGAATTGTGTGGTAATGATCTCGCTCAGATCGCCGGGCGCTTTTAATGCAAATGCTGCTTGTTCAAATGCCGGCACCATTCGCCCGCGTGGGAAATAACCCAATTGCCCGCCCGCTGCCGCGCTGCCGCGATCTTCGGATAATTGTTTAGCTAATTGCCCAAAATCTTCACCTTTACGCACCCGCGCTAAAATCGCCTCTGCCTCCGCCCGCCGTTTGGTTTTATCTTCATCGGTTTTCGCCATTAATAAAATGTGCGCGACGTTGACGGTTTCGGGGATTTGATAATTTGCTTGATTAGCTAAAAAGGTTTCTTGCGCTTTTGCAGTGAAATCCGGCAATGAAGCTAATAACTTAGCGCGTTGCCGATCTAACATGATCGCTAATAACTCTTCTTTACGCGCTCGCTCCAAACGATACGCATCGGCGGGATTTTCCCAGACCCGCTCGCGTTGTGATTCGGCAACCACGGCTTCGCGGCGGTAAAAATCATCAATCAATTCGCGCAATGCCCCATCATTCAAACGAATCTGTTGCGATTGTAATTTGGGGCGAAACCGCAATTCAGCATCCACCATGTCGGTGGTGACTTGAAAACCCTCACCGCTAATTAACGCGGTGGCGGCAGGTTCATTGGCAAATGCAGGCAGGGTGGCGCTGGTTAATACCGTCGCCAATGCCAGTGTCGTCAGTGAATGCTGTGGTTTAATCATTGAGTACATGTGCCTCCTGAATAACAATGGGGAAATAATAAAGGGATGGAGAGTCCGTGATGAACGGATAAACGCCCCAGCGAGTAGCAAATCATTTAACGCGAGTTTAATTGCAGGTTGCGTATTAAACCGTTGCGCGATTTACGCCCGCTGGAGCCGGATGATTTAATGAGACAATTAAATCTGTAATGACCGATTAACGCTTGCTAAACCAGGTTTCGAGGTCATCCGAACCACCGATCTTTTGACCACCAATAAAGATTTGCGGGACGGTCGTAGCACCAGCAACAGCGCGCAAACTTAATTCGGTGTAATCACGATTTAACACCAGTTCTTCAAAGTCCATGCCGGACTTTTTCAACAGGTCTTTTGCTTTCGCGCAATAGGGGCAGCCGGGGCGAGTGAAGACGGTAATATCTAATGGTTTATTAGCCGCTGGCGCTAAATAAGCCAACATGGTGTCGGCATCTGACACTTTGAATGGATCGCCGGGTTCTTCCGGTTCAATAAATTGCTTTTCAATAATACCGTTGCGCACCAGCATTGAATAACGCCACGAGCGTTTGCCAAAGCCAATGTCATCCTTATCTACTAATAATCCCATTGCTTCGGTGAATTCACCATTGCCGTCGGGAATGAAGCGTAAATTGTGCGCCCGTTCGGCTTCTTGCCACGCATTCATCACAAAGGTGTCATTGACTGCCATGCAAATGATGTCATCAACGCCGTGTTGTTTGAAAGTAGCGGCTAAATGATTAAAGCGCGGGACATGGGTGGATGAACAGGTCGGGGTAAAAGCACCCGGTAATGAAAACACAATCACCGTTTTATTTTTGAATAATTCATCGGTGGTGACATCCAGCCAATCATGATCGGTGCGGGTGCGAAACACAACGTGGGGGACGGGTTGACCGGTGCGATCAGGAAACATACGCATTTTCTCCGTGATTAAATGAGTGGAAGTGAATTAAATAGGTGAATTGGGCTGCGTTGCGATCAACCTCAGCTTGTCAACCGATATTTGGGTTGCCGGGTCAAAATAAAAGAGTTGAGCGAGCGATGCGGGCGATTAAAACACCAAATATGTGGTGCTGCCCTCTTTATACGTTGTCACCCCGGGAATACTGGTAACAATTTTGCGCCGCGCCGCCTGATCGTACCCCAATTTCGCCAACACCTGCCCTACTTCATTTGTTGCGTAACCACCACCCGTGGCTTTTTTACACTGTTCCTGCACAAGCCGCACTAGTTTAGCAATGTCGGTTGCAGCAGGCAGCGCGGGGACAGCCGGCGTGGCCGATGGCGCAACTACTGCGCAGGTTAGCGCGACGACGGGCGGCGAGTTGGTGGCAACAGGCGTGTCATCTGGCAACAGAATCACACTCAATTCCGCGTGTCGTTTTAATACACTACTGTTGCCATGAGCCAACACAATGCGGCCGCCGAGCGCCTGCACTTGCCGCGCAACAGTGGCAAATAACTCATCCGCCGAGACCAACACTACGCAACTGTGTTGCTGTTGATAGCGCGCCAGATTCGCGCCCAATGCCAAAATTAACGCCACATCCGCCGCATCTTTTTGTTTTTCAACGACATAAGTCGTTACAGTGAGATCGGCATTGCAGTTCAAGAGCGCCGCTTGCCATTGCTCAACGCCGTGATGTTGGGCATTGCCGGCAATCACTGCTTCAATAATACGGTAATGAAAGGTTTGCTCAAATAAAGCAAATAAACTGCCGGCGTGGCGCGATGACTGATTGTCGGCATCGATGAATAAAATCAGGGTTGGATTGATCCGTTCTGCTGGAGTAACGGCAACGGTTTCGTTAATTGACATAGGTTTTTTATTATTTTGTTATGCTTATAGTTAAGCCAATATAAAATAATTATTGAACTGGCGCTCTGCTTTTCGTCGTTTCCGCAGACACGGGAATGACGATGTTGTTTGCGGATTCATTACTGGATTGGAATCAAAGTTATCTTAGATTGACTATACATGAAATCCGCTTGCCATAGCTGCTGATTTTTCATTAGCTAATCATAGCAAAAGCAATGCCGCCCCGCTTGTTTGGCGCGATACAACTGCGCGTCGGCTAATTCAATTAAAGATTGTGGAGTAGTGATGACGCTGCTACTTTGCGCGAGACCTTGCGAAATGGTGATGCTGGGGAGTTGTTTACCGTCGGGCGTATAAATAGGTTGTAATGCAACTGCCATCCGTAGCCGTTCAGCAATCACGGCGCTTTCTTTAATGGTTGTATTCGGCAAAATAATAGCGAACTCTTCACCACCATAGCGGGCAACACTGTCGGCTGGTCGCACCCGCTCCTGTAAAACATTCGCCAGTGCAATTAACGCCTGATCGCCGCCTTGATGTCCCTGCGTGTCATTATAATGCTTAAAATGATCCACGTCTAATAAAATTAGCGTGATGGGTTTATCGCTGCGAACGCTGCGTGAGAGATGCTCATTTAATGCGTGATCGAACCAGCGGCGATTATAAACGCCGGTTAAACCATCGTGCATAGATTGTTGATGGAGTGCGGCAATGGTTTTACGGTTTTCAACGAGGTTTTCGGTATTATTCAATAGCCATTTGGCGAGTTGCCCTAATAAATTACGCGCCACTTGACCGGAGACATCCACCAATTGCCAAAACGTCTCATTATTCATTGACAGCACACGGCAGGGGTCTTTGGCAATGACATAAGCGGACGGCCAGCGTTGTTCAATCAAGGATAATTCGCCCACCGATTCACCAGCGATAATGACGCGAATCTCTGGCGTATCCAATGTTTTGAAATGAATACCCAGCGTACCGGACACGAGAATATGCAAACAATCGTTTTCCTGTTCGGGGGATAAGAGCAATTCGCCCGCGTCCAGAATACGAATGACGCAGGACGCTAATACATCCTGCATGTGTCCTTGCGGGACTTTTTGAAATAAAATAATCCGGTTATATTCTTGTTCGGTGAGTGCGCACATGGTGATTCCTTGTGGAATTGACGGATTGGTACTCATCAGGTTTTATTAACACGCAACAGCGGCAACACTGTTGATTTAACGAACGTAACACAGAGCATGAACATTCAATTTATTGGCGTTGGCGCGGCGTTCACCACACCGGCGTATTATCAATCCAATCTGTTAATCACTGCCGATAGCGGCAAACGGTTGTTAATGGATTGCGGAACAGATGCGCGTTTTGCATTAGCGGAACTCGGTATTGATGGCCGCACTGTCGGCAATGTGATTGACGCGGTGTATATTTCCCATTTACATGCCGATCATATTGGCGGATTGGAATGGTTGGCGTTTAGTACGTTTTTTAATCCCACCGCGCCTAAACCGCACTTATTTATAGAAGAACGCATGATGCAGCAATTATGGGAATGCAGTTTGCGCGGCGGGTTGGGACGGATTGAAGGCAGACAACAAACATTAACCGATTATTTCAACTGTCAACCGCTCGCTGCTCATGCCACGTTTCACTGGGAAAAGATCACATTCACGTTAATACCAATGCTGCATGTTGATGTCGGTTCACCGCCGCATAATCATTACAGTTATGGTTTATTATTGAACACGGCGGACGGGCCGCGGGTGTGGATTTCAACCGATACCCGCTTTGAGCGCGAGATCATTATTAAAACGGGCGCGGTGGCGGATGTGATTTTCCATGATTGCGAAACCACCGCGTATAATACGCCGGTTCATGCGCACTATACCGAATTATGCACGTTGCCGGTGGAGATTAAACAAAAAATGTGGCTGTATCATTATCAACCTGATCCCATTTATGATCCCCAGCGCGATGGTTTTCAAGGATTTGTCCGCAAGGGTCAGTTATTTGATTTCTCAATCAATCATTAGCGCGGTTTTAGCGATGTTATTGCCCTGCGCATTAACCAATCGCACCGGTTTTTTTGACAAAAATCACACGAGTCGAGTAGTGTCAAGCACGGCTCAATTATTCGTGGGGATTTGCCATGCCACACCGTGCCACGCGCTGGATCGGGTCACTCGCGCTGCTGTTGATGTTACCGCACCCGTTCGCGGCGGCGGCGGACGCGGCGGCAGTTTTAACGCAGGCGCGCCAGCTGCTCGCGGCGGGTGCAGTGGATGCGGCGATCACCGCGCTCGACGCGCAATTGGTCAATCACGCCGCTGATCCGGCGTTCAATTTGCTGCTGGCGCAGGCGTTGGAACGCGCTGGGCGGAGTGACGCGGCGCTGTTTGCGTACGAACGGGTGGCGATGGCTGACCCGCAGCAGGTCGAAGCGCGGTTGCGGATGGCGGAGATTTACGCCGAGCGCGGCAATCGGCTGTTGGGGCGTGAGGTGACGACGGCGCTGGTGCCGACAACGCTGACGCCGGCGCAGCAGCAGCGCCTCGCGGCGGTGCGCACGCGGCTCGATCAAACCCACGCCGGGCTGTCGCTCTCCGGTTACGTTCTCACCGGCATTGGCTGGGACAGCAATTTGACCGCCGGCCCCGTGCAAAAACAGTTGTTTATCCCGGCGTACTGGGACGCCCTCGGCACATTGGCCGAAACCGGCTCTGCACGAGCGGCGGCTGACGGCGTGATGCAGTGGGAGGCGGGGTTGAATCTGAGCCAGCCGCTGGGTGACAACAGCGTGTTGGTCGGCAGTACCACGCTGCGCCACAGTCTGTATCCCTCACACCACGACGATAACGAGGGCGTGGCCAATCTCAATCTGGGCGTGATGACGCGGCGCGGGCGGCAGGTGTGGGGATTAGCGGCGCTGGCGCAGGGTTATTCGCTCGGTGACACGCTGTATCGCCAGGCGCTCGGTGGCTACGCCAGTTGGACGAGTGTTATCAACGATCAGACGCAACTGACCGGTTATTTGCAATATGTGGATTTCACCTACCCCGATCACCCGATTGATGATTCGGTGCGGCGCGTGGTGGGCGCGACGGCCGAGTACACGCCCATCAACCAGCCGTGGCGGTTGCAATACGGATTTTACGGCGGCGTGGATAAGGTCAAGGACAGCGCCAAACCGCATTTCACTTTCAACCTGCACGGCGGACTGATCAGCGGCACGTTAGACGTGAACGACCGCCTGTCGCTGGCGACCAGTTTGACGGTCGAGCGGCGGCGTTACGACGATTTTGATCACCAATTCTCCGATCCCGGCCGGAACGAGTACATCCAGCGCCGCGATTGGATTTACACCTTTGGCTTGTCCGCTGATTACCGGCTGACCGATCAGTGGCACCTGCTGCCGCTCTACGTCTATACCCGCAATCCGTCCAATTTAGAGTTGTACGAATACGACCGCCATCTGGTCATGTTGCAAGTCAAATGGGAATTCAGCCGATGACACACACGCCACTGTTGACACGCACCCGCCGTCACGCCGTGATCGTTTGCGTTGTGCTGGCGCTGGGGAGCATGACCCCGCTGCGGGCGGCGGAGATTGCCGGTGCCATTTTGGCGCTGACGGGACAGGTCAGCATCGAGCGCGCTGGGCAGGTGTTACCGGCCACGCGCCAGCAGGCGCTGTTGAGTGGCGATACGCTGGCGGTCGGCGAGGGCGAGGTGCAGGTGCGGTTCACCGATGCGACGTTGTTGACGCTGTATCGTCACACGCGCTTTGCCGTCAACGATTACCAATACGGTGCGCAGAAAACCAATCGGGCGCACTTTAGTTTGGTCAACGGGTTGATGCGCACCCTGACCGGTAAAATGGACAAGGATCGCTACCGTCTCAAAACCCGCTTGGCCAATTTGGCGGTGCGCGGCACGGCGTACTCGTTGCGGCTAGACAGCGTGCTGCACATCGCGGTGGACGCGGGCAGTGTTGCCGTGACCAATGCGGCCGGCACGGTGCTGGTTCATGCCGGCGGCAGTGCCATCGTGACCACTGCTAATGCGATGCCGCGGCCGGGGGGCGGGAAAATTAATTTGCACGGCACCGATGGCCTCACGTCAGACCAGTTGCAGACGGGACCGCCGGCCGGTACTAAACCCCCGCCACCGCCGCCGGGCAGTCAGCCCCCGCCGCCTTAAACTCAGCCGCATCTGATGACCACTGCCCGGCGCTGTTCACGCCTTCGACAATGGCTGATCGTCCTGATCCTGCCGCTGGTGGTGGTGAGCGCGGCGCTGTGGGTCGAGTGGGATGAACCGCCGCTGCGTACCCGCCTGCGCGACATCGCCTTTGACCAACTCCAGCGCATTTATCCCAACACGTTTGAACCCGATTTGCCGGTGCGCGTGGTCGCCATTGACGAGGCCAGTCTCCAGCACTTCGGGCAGTGGCCGTGGCCGCGCAACCGCATTGCCGCGTTGGTCGAGCGGTTGTTTGACTTGGGCGCGGACACCATTGCATTTGACATCCTGTTTTTTGAACCCGACCGCACCGATCCACAGCAATTAGCCGCGCTCTGGCCGGCGCATCCCGATTTGCAGCGCCAACTGCGCGCTCTGCCGTCACACGATGCCCAACTCGCGGCTAGTTTCACGCGGGGCAAGGTGGTGTTGAGTACTTCGCTGGATGTTGAAGCGACGGCGGCCACCCAACGCTCGGTTGTGCGTCCAAACATTGCAGTTTGGAATAATGCGCAACAGTGGTTGCCGCATTACGACGGCGAATTGGCGATTTTGCCGCAGCTTAAAACGGCGGCGGCGGGAATTGGATTTACAACGATGCGACCCAGAGAAGATGAATCCTTCTCACGCGCTCTGCCATTGCTGCATTACATTCAAAACAACCTATACCCGGCATTAGGACTGGCGGCATTCTGGATTTATTATTCACCCGACAGCAGATTAGACGTAACCGCGATTGATAATTACGGGCTGGATGGTCTGATGCTTGATTCAGACTTCATCCCCTGCGGACTTGACGGCTCGGTTCATCTGCATTACCGGCGATTGCAGCAGGAACGCTACCTATCAGCCCAAGCGGTTTTGTCCGGCACAATACCCAAGCGCGAAATCGCCGGTCATTTAATTTTTATTGCCGCTACTGCTGAAAAACTGGGCGACATGTTTTACAACCCGTTTGGTGAAAGGGTGCCCGGCGTGGAGGGACATTTGCAACTGGTGGAACAAATTATCACCGGACAACTGTTGCTGCCACTCGAAGCGGGACGCGGACTCTTCATCGCCGTACTACTCATCACTTGGCTGGCGTTGGCGGTACTGCTGCGCTACCTCAAACCGATCTGGGCGGTGCTATTCACGGTGCTAGTGCTGACCAGCCTGTTTGGCACGGCCGCGTGGCTCCTGATCGCCCAACAACGCCTGTGGGACCCGCTCTACCCGGCACTCGCCATCAGCGCGCTCTTTTTCGCCATTGCCGTGCCGCGTTATGTCCAAACTGAACAGGAGCGCCGCTGGATTTACAACGCCTTCTCACGCTACGTCTCGCCCAACCGCGTCAAATGTCTGCAAGCCGACCCGCAACTGCTCGAATTGGGCGGCGTGTACCGCGAATGCTCGTTCGTGATGACCGACCTGCAAGGCTTCACCTCGCTAATTGAAAAACACGAACCGACGCTGCTGGCGGCGCGGTTGAATGACTATCTCGACGGCATGATTCAAATCGCCTTTCGCCACGACGGCACATTGGATCGCATTGTCGGGGACGCGGTGGCGGTGATGTTTTCCGCACCGGTGATGCAACCCGATCACGCCGCACGGGCGCTGACCTGCGCGTTGGAAATGGAACGCTTTGCCCGCGCCTTCAGCAACAGTCAGCAGCAACAGGGATTGCCGTTTGGTCTCACGCGCATCGGCGTCCATACCGGCATGGTGATGGTCGGCAATTTCGGCGGCAAAGCGATTCTCGATTATCGGGCGCTGGGCGATGCGATTAACACCGCGGCGCGGCTGGAGACGTTAAATGCGCATTTGGGAACGCACATTTGCGTGAGCGGCGCGACGCTGGCACAAACGCAGCAGCCGGCGCGTCCCGTCGGGCAGATCATTTTGAAAGGCAAAACGGAACCGATCACGATTCACGAACCGCTGGGCTGTCGTGAGTTGCCCGACGCGGCGGTGCGCGAGTATTTGGCCGCGTACACGTTGCTGGAGGCGGCCGCACCTGAGGCGCTCGCGGCGTTCACGCAATTAACCGCGCAGTATCCTGAGGATCCGCTGGCGCGGTTTCATGCCCAGCGGCTGCAAGCGGGCGAGGTGGGGGCGTTAATTGTAATGACGAAGAAATAATGGCGGGGAGTTGTTTCCAATATGGAAAACAAAAATCAATAGAGCATGTTGCGATTAAAATTAACAATCTATTTATCAACTCTAAATACCACGTTGAATTAACCGCTAATCAAAATCACCATTCTCAACTCGCGCTCGCCAATGTTTTAATTCCGCCGTTGGTGCATGTTTATAGCGCACTTTCCATAAATAACCCAGCCAACTATCGCCAAAAGAAATGGTTTTGCGTGGTAATAATAGTGGGTGATCGGCAGTGGTCGCCGCACCGCGCAAACAGGTCGTAGCAGTGCGATAACCAACCGCCGCCGCTAATTCAAGCGTGGTCGCATTAAAACTGCCAAATGGATAACACAGATGCGTCACTGCTGCACCAATTAAATCTTCCAATGCCGCCTTGCTATCGGCTAATTCACTCCGCTGTTCATGTGGCGGCAATTCAGCTAAATGGCGATGATGATGCGTGTGCGAACCAATTGTAAACCCCAATTGATGCAATTCACGGATTTGTTCAGTTGAAAGCAACTCTGGCTCGGCGCGCAATGGCTGTGGTGGATGCCAATGCATTCGCTGCCCCAACCAACCACTAATGACATACACCGTTGCATTCCAACCGTATGCTAATAAACGCGGCGCCGCCGTGGTATAAAAACTTTCGTAGCCATCATCAAAGGTTAATACCACCGCATGGCGTGGCAGCACTAATCGCCCACTTAATCCTGCCCGCGCTTGATCTAAACTTAATACGCGATAATCAAACGCCTGTAGTAATCGCAATTGCTGTGCAAATCGCGCTTGATCGCAATAATTAGCACGGTGCTGGCGCATGGCTGCAAATTGCCCAATTTGATGATAAGCGAGAATTGACAATTGGTGGATCGTTGACATGAGTTGATTCTATTCCAGAAGAGAATGGCTGACGTGCGAAGTAGCAAATCAATTGCACAACCCAACCGACCGGGTTTTAAGCAATTGTATCTAATAAAAAACACATAACCAATTTATTATTCACGGCGGGACAAAAACGGACGAAACAATTCACTGAGAACATCACCCATTGCCGGAGTCAAATGCGCCAACTCATCCCAATATAATAATTGCCCCGCTCGGGTGCCTTGACACCAATCATTGTCACACAGTTGAATATGTGGATCAAGAAAGTACACTTGTGAATAATGCAAATACGCTCGAAATACCTGATTTAATGCCGCAGCATCTTGTTGAGAAATGGTTGTTGATACACAGCAGACCGTATCAGGACAGGCGCCAATTCCCCTTAATCCGCGCTTAAATGTTTTAGTGGAACACAATTTTGGCACATCGCCCACAAATAAGATTTTTACTCCACGTTGCACCAGTATTGGTACCAATTCATCTAAATAACCCGTCAACTGCTGTAATCCAATTGTATCATCACAAGTCCGCTCTTCACCATCAAAAGGACAAAGTTTAAACCGATCGCGTGACCATGAAAAGACAATAATGTCACCAATTGTGAAGGATGCGGCGAATGAATTTGGCGCAAGATAACGTATTGAATGAGGCGCATCATAAGTAAAAAAATCGTTATTAGCTGCCAGTTGTTGATGCGCAATGAGTGTCAGGCTGCTATAAGTATATTGCTCTGGTTGTATAAGTGCGTCAAATAAACTACGACATAATTGTCCCGCATGACTATCGCCAACCACCACTAATTTTGGCTGATAATTTGATTGCTCATTCAATTGGTTTGCCGGCATTTGGTTAAATAACTTGCTGAGGTCAAACTGATTAATAAATGGGCAAGGTGGAAATTGACTCACCGCTTGAACATCCCAGCGGGGTGGATATAACGCCTGTGAAATCTGTCCCGACAATGCAATTAACCCATTTAATAAAAGCGCGGCGGTAATGGCTGTAACTAAACCATAACTTATGGTGCGCCAATGAATAGATGACCACTGAGCGCGCCGCAGCGGGGTTTCAATCCAATGATAAGACGCGGCGGCAATCGCACAGATTCCTATTAACTGCAATGGAACCGTCCAAGCATGAATCCCAATTGTCCAGCGACTAATTGCTAATACTACCCAGTGCCACAGATATAGCGAATACGATAAACGGCCAATATAAATCATCACGGGCGTTGTTAATACTTGATAAGTGATAGTGTGTGGGCGGGTGCTGGCTATGATGATCGCGCTGCTTATAACGGTAGTAATTGTCGCTAGAACTGCCCATTGAGGCGGAACAAATAACGCAGCGAAAAGAGTTAACCCGGGTAATGATAATGGAATTGTGCGGCAAAACCCGGCAAAGTGTGAATGGGTTTTTAATCCCAAGTAAAGCAAACATCCCGTGCCAAGTTCCCAGAATCGCATGGGCATTAAAAAATAAGCAGCGGGCTGGTTAATGGCATATATCCATACAAAAATGACGACCGAAATCCCACATAAAACGGCTATCCAATATAATAAACGTCGTGCATTGTGTGGTGTTTGGAAAATACCAGATGACCACATTAATAGCGGAAAAACCAAATAAAATTGTTCTTCAACACCCAATGACCAGGTATGCGTGTAGATATTCAGTTCGGTCGCAGGTGCAAAATAATCTGTTGCACGATTTAATAAATTAAAATTTGATACACCAAATAAAGCTGCAACGCCGGTGCGTAAAGATTTAATTGGCTCTGGGTCCACTAAACAAATGAGAATGGCACTTACAATAATGCACACTATGAGTGCCGGTAATAGCCGTTGAATGCGCCGCGCATAAAAATGAATGAGAAATGCACCGCGTGTTGTTGGTGAGGATTGCGCCAGTGATGCGGTAATTACAAAGCCCGAAATGACAAAGAAAATATCTACGCCTAAATATCCGCCGGGCAGTAAATCATGATGAAAATGGTTAATGATGACTGCAATGACGGCCAGGGCGCGTAATCCGTCAATATCAGCACGATAGCCGATGACATCAGTTGACGTAAATGAAGTCTGTTTTGTCATTAAAATCACGCAGTTGTATTAAAATCAAATAAATCTAAAGTGATTAGTCCAGTCGCACTGGCTTGAGTCAACCAAGCCAATGTTCTGGTATACTTAACTATACGAGATATTGGAGTGTTGATGCAACTTAACCGATGCAGCTATTCAAATATATTGATTTTTGAAAAC
>NZ_JABVCQ010000029.1 GCF_014145225.1 Thiospirillum jenense | reverse complement strand
GGACAGTTTGTTTTATCTGAATGAAGATAAGTTTCCAGTGTTAATTGGCGGTGAACATTCGGTCAGTATTGGTGCAATTAAAGCGAGTTTTGACACGTTTGAAAATCTGACTGTATTACAACTTGATGCGCATGCCGATTTGCGTGACAAATATATGGGATCAAAATACAGTCATGCCTGCGTGATGGCTCGCGTGAAGGAAATGGGTCCCTTTATTCAAGTTGGTATTCGCAGCATGAGTCACCAAG
Organism: Thiospirillum jenense; assembly: GCF_014145225.1. GTDB lineage: Bacteria > Pseudomonadota > Gammaproteobacteria > Chromatiales > Chromatiaceae > Thiospirillum > Thiospirillum jenense. The sequence goes on along the minus strand of NZ_JABVCQ010000029.1, from coordinate 43,777 downwards.
AAACGAAAATGATCAATCGCTCGCGTCTCTATTATGCTAATGAAATTGCGGATAAATTAGCATGGATGGATCGTGTTTTAGCACAATTAACAGAGAATGTTTATATTACAATTGATTTAGATGTATTCGATCCGGCAATCATGCCATCAACTGGAACACCTGAACCAGGCGGATTAAATTGGTATACAGTCATGCGATTACTCGAAAAAGTTGCCCATCATAAACGTCTTGTTGGTTTTGACGTTGTTGAATTATGTCCAAATGCACATAACAAAGCGCCAGATTTTTTAGCTGCAAAGTTAATCTATCAACTTTTGTCAAATAATTTTTGTCACGCACAGTTTAGATCGCGTTCACCCGTCAATATGGCACAAGCCGCTTGTCAAATCTAATTAACCTTATTTTAACTGGAAACAACATCAATGACGCACAAAGTTTTATTAAATGAACCCATCGAACATATTGACATCACTACATTTGATTCAACGCCAATTATTAATGCAATGCACAAAATGTCATTTTCATCACGCGATACCGCAACCGCTGCAACAATTTTGCAGCAAATGATTAAAGATAATGATTGCACGAATATCCTCACTTTAGCGGGTAGTACAAGTGCCGCTGGCTGTATGCAAATCTACGTTGACATGGTGAAATGCGGCATGATTGATGTCATTGTGGCAACCGGTGCTGCAATTGTTGATATGGACTTTTTTGAGGCATTGGGATTTAAACATTATCAGGGGACGCCGCATGTTGATGATAAATTACTACGCGATCAGTATATTGACCGTATTTATGATGTGTACATTGATGAAGAAGAGTTACAACACTGCGATCTGACAATTAAACAGATTGCCGATAATTTACCACCCCGCGCCTATTCCTCGCGGGAATTGATTCGTGAAATGGGAAAATACCTCGTCACTCATTCAATTAAAAAGCGTTCACTCATTCAAACTGCTTATGAACATGATGTGCCTATTTTCTGCCCGGCTTTTGTGGATAGCAGTGCCGGCTTTGGTTTAGTGAAACATCAGGTTGATAATCCAACGCAACATATTACTTTAGATGCAATTAAAGATTTCTTTGAACTAACCCAAATAAAAATTGCCGCCAAAAAGACTGGGTTATTTATGATTGGTGGCGGTGTGCCGAAAAATTTTGCGCAAGATACAGTTATTTGTGCCGAAATGCTTGGGTACATTGTGCCGATGCACCAATACGCAGTACAAATCACGGTTGCAGATGTCCGTGATGGCGCTTGTTCTAGTTCTACATTAAAAGAAGCGGCTTCGTGGGGTAAGGTGGATACCATTTATGAGCAAATGGTGTATGCCGAAGCAACTACCGTATTACCGCTTATTGTCAGTCATGCGTATCATCAACTTGACTGGATTAATCGTACCCGCCAAACTTGGAATAGTTATTTAGAATCAGCGCAATTGAAAGCGGCGACATGATAATCATTTCTACGATCAAAACACAAACGGTAAAATGGTTAAGATTTATGGAAAGCACCCCGCTTATATTATTGTTTCTTGGCGGAGTCATCCTAACTATTGGGGATATTGTTATGAAAAAATGGGTATTAGCCAATGATCTAGGCGCCTTCTGGCTGGGATTATTTATTTACCTAACCGCCATGATATTCCTTGCCCATTCATTTAAATATAAAAATATGGCAGTGGCATCAACAATCTTGGTGATTTTTAATGTTGTGACGTTAGCTGCCGTGAGTTATTTGGTATTTGGTGAGAAATTAGTTTGGACGCAAACCTTTGGGATTGCAATTGGGATTGCGGCGGTCGCAATGCTGGAATTGAGCGAAGCCTAGTTTGATGACAGTTTTGCCAAGTCAGACAATTGACTGAGTTATTAAAACGCCCGCGTCTCCTGTTAATCACTAGACGCGGAGGTTAGATTAACCCGTCTATTTTACAACGCACTCACATTTAATCAAGCGCCAACGCCAGTCCACTGGTACGCTGCACCCGCTGCGTTAATGCACTCGCCAATACCGCTTCATCCTGTAATAATAACGTGAATTGCTGACGAGCGCGAGTGATTGCCGTGTATAATAATTCGCAGGTTAAAATAGGATTACTCGCCGGCGGTAATACGAGTGCCACGCGATTAAATTCTGACCCCTGCGCTTTATGAACCGTCGTTGCAAACACAGTTTCCACCGCTTGCAATCGGCTGGGTAATAGCCACCGAATTCGCTGACTGCCGTCATTCGCTGGAAAGGCCACGCGCAATACTTGGCGGTGCGATGCTGTTGTGTCAACAATTGGCAGCGCTAATGTCACGCCAACATCACCATTCATTAAACCGAGGCGATAATCATTGCGCGTGATTAACACTGGCCGTCCAATAAACCAATGATGATCTAATACTTCCGGTGGTAGGTGTGACAAATCAGGTAATAATTTTGCCCGCTGTAAAATGTGAATAACTGTCCGATTTAACCCTTCCACACCCCAATTACCCTGCCGCACCACTGATAATAATTGAAACTGCCCTAACGCATTCAATATCTGCTGCGCCCACTGATCCAATACTGGCGTATGTGGCATTTGAGAATGCAATGAAAGTGCCGGTGGGGTGCGCACCAATTCCAAATAATCACGATAGCCATCAATAATTAACTGCCGCAATGCTGGATCGGTCGTATCCTGTAGTTGAATACGCACAAGTTGGTTAGAATCAATTAAATTGGCCGCCGCTGTTGACGGTTTCGATGATTGATTCACAGCAGTTTTATCAAATAACTGCTGAATATGTTTAAACCGTTCAGTAAATGACTCTGGATTAAACTGATTGACCAACGCTGCAAATAAACCAATCCCGCCCCGTTGATTAAACCGATAACTGGTGCGCAACATCACCACGGCTTGATCTAATGCAGTGCCGGACTGATCTAAATAGGGTTTTTCAATTACAGCGCCCGTAACCTGTTCTAACCAGGCGACTGTTGTCGGCGTATAGTGGGCAGCGTCGGCGCGGCGACATAATTCACCTAACACCGCTCCGGCCTCCACTGAAGCTAATTGATCTTTATCACCCAGCAGAATTAACCGCGTTGTCGAATGCAGGGCATTTAATAGCGCGGCGAATAATTCAACATCTACCATTGAGGCTTCATCTATTACAACCAAATCGGCCGGCAGTAAATGATTAGCGTGGTAATGAAACTGGTGTTTTTCGGCACGAGCGCCTAATAACCGATGAATGGTGGTGACGCTGGTGGGAATGGCGGCACGAATGGATTCATCTACCGGTAATGATTGAATATGTCCGGCAATCGCGGCATTGAGTCGCGCCGCCGCTTTGCCAGTGGGGGCGGCTAAACGAATATGCAGTGGCGGTTGCTGTTGCTTAATAGCGATGCCTTGTAATAACGCTAATAAACGTAATACGGTGGTGGTTTTACCCGTGCCAGGGCCGCCGGTAATAATTGCAAATTGGCGCCGCGCAGCGAGCGCGCAGGCAATGCGTTGCCATTGATCGCCGCCCTGTATTGGCGTAAATAAACTGTCGAGTAACTCGCGCAATTGCGGTGTCGGCAAATCAATAAGCGTTTGCAAGCGCGCATTGATCCCGTGAATAATGCACTGCTCGCTGTGCCAGACGCGGCGTAAATATAAACGCGGGTGGTCAAGGGTGCCGGCTAATACGAAGGGCGTGGCATTCATGCGCACGTCATCCCGCTCAGGTGCCGCGTTCATATAATTAGCGACGGCGGAACTGCGGGTTAATTGTTCAATTAAATCTGGCAGTGTTAATGCCCGCCATTGGGCAAATAATTCCGGTGGTGGCGTATTGACGACGGCGCCATCTTCCACTGGATTATTAAATAACTGTTCGGGATGCGCCAATGCGGCGGTTAATGCCAAACACAAATGCCCGTGACGATGCGCTTCACTGGTCATTAATAACGCAAGTAATACCGCTGGCGCGGTTTCATGGCCGTTGGCGTGAATAAATCGAATTAACGCGACATCCACAGCGCGGACGGCGCCGTTGGTTGCCCAGTGCTGGATATGATTGAACAGTGCGGCGGTGGTGTGAGCAGTCACGCGATTGAACCTGTTTGATAAATGGGCTGTTTGATCGGTGGGCGATTTGATTAATTGGTAATTGACAGCGGCCGATCATCACTTTAGCATAAGCGCGTGTATTATCATCACCCGCTGTCGTTTTTTTTATTAACATCACTGACGCTTGCATAATGACTACCGCAATTGATCCTGCTGCTAACCGTGAATTACACGCGCTCTTGGCATTATTACAAATCCCCGGGTTGGGGCCGCTGCGTATTGACCGTTTAATTACGCACACCGGCAGTGCCGTCGCGGCGCTTGATGCCGATCAAACCGCGTGTCAGGCGTGCGGGCTGTCGGCCGCGATTGGTACGGCGTTACAGCAGCCCGATTGGCACGGCGTCGAGCGCATTGTGCAGTGGGCGACGCGGCCGCAGGCGTGGATTATGACGCGCTATGATGCCCGCTACCCGCCGTTGTTGCGCGAAATTCACGCCCCGCCGCCGGTGCTGTTTGGCGTTGGTGATCCTGACGCGCTGCGCGAGCCGCAATTGGCGATGGTTGGGACGCGCAACCCGACGCCGAGCGCGGTGGAAACAACCTACGCTTTTGCGCGGCATCTCGCCGGTTTGGGCATAGTGATCGCCAGCGGGTTGGCGCAAGGCATTGATACTGCGGCACATCAGGGTGCGCTGCGCGGTGGCAAAACGATTGCAGTCCTCGGCACGGGGCCGGATCGGATTTATCCTAAGTCAAATCATGCACTTGCGCATCAAATTGTTGAACATGGCGGGGCGCTGGTGAGCGAATTTTTACCCGGCACCGGCCCGCAGCGCGAGCATTTTCCGCGCCGTAACCGCTTGATTAGTGGGCTAAGTCTCGGCACTTTTGTCACCGAAGCGGGCGTCCAAAGTGGTGCGTTGATTACCGCCCGTTACGCCGTCGAGCAGGGGCGCGAGGTGTTTGCGCTGCCCGGTTCGATACACAATCCGCTGGCTCGCGGCTGTCACGCGCTGATTCGTGACGGCGCGAAACTCATTGATTGCATTGAACAATTGCTCGACGAACTGTTGCCGCAACTCAATCGCGCCCTGCTGCCAATTGATCTAACGCCGCCGTCGGATGCGCTGGATACTGTAACCGCCACCACCGCGCCGTCACTCATTGAGCTGCCCGCCGCCGAGCGTCAACTGCTTGATTTATTAGACAATTCTCCGACCGCGCCCGATGAATTGATTCAACGTAGCGGCTGGGCAGCGGACGCGGTGATTTCAACCCTGCTATTGCTGGAATTACGCGGACATGTATTATCGCATCCCGGTGGACGTTACAGCCGACGTTGAGATAAAACGCGGCACCGCGCAATATGTTATTAACGCGACGGCTGTTTTGCTGCAATAATACCGTATTAACACTCCCAAGTTCCGAATCATTAGGCGCTCTTATCCGCTATGAATCTGGTCATTGTTGAATCACCCGCCAAAGCCAAAACGATTGAAAAATATCTCGGTGCTGAATTCGCCGTCATTGCCTCCTATGGTCATGTCCGCGATTTAATTCCCAAAGAGGGCGCCGTCATTCCCGACGATCACTTCGCCATGAAATATCAGGTGATTGAACGGAATGAAAAACATGTTCAAGCCATTGCAAAAAAATTGAAAAGCGCGTCGGCGTTGTATCTCGCCACCGACCCCGACCGCGAAGGCGAGGCGATTTCGTGGCATTTATTAGAATTATTAAAACAGCGCCACCAATTAGGCGACCGCCCGGTGCATCGCGTTGTGTTTAATGAAATCACCCGCCGCGCCGTGCAAGAAGCCATTGCGCATCCGCGTGATTTATCCATTGATTTGGTTAATGCGCAACAAGCACGGCGGGCGCTGGATTATCTCGTTGGGTTCAATTTATCACCGCTATTGTGGAAAAAAATCCGACGCGGGTTATCAGCCGGACGAGTGCAGAGTCCGGCATTGCGGTTAATTTGCGAACGCGAAGCCGAGATTAGCGCCTTTATTCAACGTGAGTATTGGTCAATTGAAGCAGACGCGGCTAAATTGCCCGCCGCCGCGCATAAAACTGCACCCGATCAATCCAATTCGCGCCCCTTCACAGCTAAGTTAATTGAATTAGCCGGCGTGAAAATGGAACAATTCAGTTTGACGAATGAAACGGACGCCACCGCCGCGCAGCAATTATTAATCACGGCGGCACAGGGTGAATTAACCGTTGACGCAATTGAACGTAAACAACGGAAAAGAAATCCCGCCCCGCCCTTTACCACTTCGACTTTACAACAAGAAGCGGCGCGTAAATTAGGATTCACGGCGCAGCGCACCATGCGAATTGCGCAGCAATTATACGAGGGTGTCGATGTTGGTCAGGGCGCGGTGGGTTTAATTACTTATATGCGCACCGATTCGGTTAATTTGGCGCAAGAGGCAATAGAAGACATCCGCGTTTATATTCAAGAACGCTATGGTGCTGCGCAATTACCACCTGAGCCGCGTGTCTATAAAACCAAAGCGAAAAATGCGCAGGAGGCACATGAAGCCATTCGCCCAACGGCAATTAGCCGCTCGCCTGATTTATTACGCAGTTATTTGAACGATGAGCAGATGCGGCTATACGATTTGATTTGGAAACGGACGTTGGCGTGTCAAATGCAGCCGGCCGTGTTTAATCAAGTCGGTATTAACTTTACGGCCGGCGCGGGTCATGTATTGCGGGCTACTGGGTCAACCATTGCCGAAGCGGGATTTATGCGGGTGTATTTAGAAGGGCGGGATGATGCCAATAATACGGATGATGATGAAGAGCGCTTGTTGCCCGAATTCATTATTGGCGAGCGCGTCGCGTTATTAGCCATTCGCCCCGAGCAACATTTCACCGAACCACCGCCGCGCTATACCGAAGCATCATTAGTCAAAGCATTAGAAGAATTCGGCATTGGGCGCCCGTCCACCTATGCCGCAATTATTTCCACCCTGCAAGATCGTGAATATGTGTTATTAGACAATAAACGCTTTACGCCAACCGATGTTGGGCAAGTGGTGAATCGGTTTTTAACAGAACATTTCACCGCTTATGTGGATTATGATTTCACAGCGCGATTAGAAGATGAATTAGATGCGGTGGCGCGTGGTGAAACAGATTGGATTCCGGTATTAGAGCAGTTTTGGCAGCCGTTTAAACAATTAGTTGATTATACGGCGACGAATGTTCAACGCAGTGATGTCACGCAGGAAGTGATTGATGAAGCCTGTCCGCAATGCGGGGCTCCATTAGCAAAACGGCTTGGGCGGAATGGTTTATTTATTGGTTGCACCCATTATCCTGAATGCAATTACACTCGCGATTTACGCGATGAGAATAGCCGAGAGGCGCCGGAAGTGATTCCAGATCGGCAATGTCCAACCTGTGGTGCGCCATTAGAAATGAAACGCGGCCGCTATGGCAAGTTCATTGGATGTAGCGCCTATCCGAATTGCAAATATATTGAACCATTAAAAAAACCGCAAGAAACTGGCGTGACCTGTCCACAATGCCAAACTGGCACATTGCAAAAGAAACAATCGCGGCGGGGTAAATTGTTTTATTCCTGTTCAACCTATCCAGAATGTGATTATGCCGTGTGGGATGAACCCATTGCCGAACCCTGCCCGCAATGTCATTGGCCAATTCTCACGCTCAAGGTCACGAAAAGCAAAGGTATTCGCAAGATTTGTCCACAAAAAGATTGCCATTACAGCGCCACCGTTGATGATCCGGCTATTGAAACGGAGTAATTAAACCATGATGCTTATTTTACGCGGCACGACGGTTACTGACCGACAGCGTGAATTACAATCACTGTCACTCGTTGGCATTTATCATTACATTGTCGAATTAAATGCGGCGGCGGAGTTGACAGCGGAACACTCGGCGTTATTACAGCAGATTTTAATCGCCGAGCAATTAACGCCCACCGCTGGTGAATTAACTGCGCCCGCGTTATTGATCGTGCCGCGCCCCGGGACGCAATCGCCCTGGTCATCCAAAGCAATTGAAATCCTGCACTGCTGCGGATTAACTGCAATTCAACGCATTGAACGCGGCATCATTTATCACACGGACCCGCCGGCGGCACTCGATCAATTAAATCCCGCGTTATTGCATGATCGAATGACAGAAGTGGTATTACCCAACTTGGCCGCGGCATTGCAGTTATTTGACCACGCCGCGCCGCGGCCATTAACGGCGATTGCATTAAATGACGACGCGGTGGCGGCATTAAATCAAGCTAATCAAACGCTGGGATTAGCGTTATCTGCCGACGAAATCAATTATTTGGCTGAGAGTTTTATTGCACTCGGGCGCGATCCAACTGATGTCGAGTTAATGATGTTTGCGCAGGCCAATTCGGAACATTGCCGCCATAAGATTTTTAATGCCGAGTGGGTGATTGATGGCGTCGCGCAATCGCAGACGTTATTTAAGATGATTCGCGCCAGTACGGCCGCGTCACCCGCCGGGATTTTATCGGCGTATTCGGATAATGCGGCGGTCATTCAAGGCTGGAATGGTCATTATTGGCACGTCGCACCGCAAACGGCTATTTATCAACGCCACCCTGAACCCATTCACTTTTTAATTAAAGTGGAAACGCATAATCATCCCACCGCGATTGCCCCGGATCCGGGTGCTGCAACCGGTGTAGGTGGTGAAATCCGCGATGAAGGTGCGACAGGCATTGGTGCCAAACCGCGCATTGGTTTATGCGGATTTGCCGTATCTAATTTGCGCATTCCTAATTTTGAAGAACCCTGGGAAATCAATTACGGCCGCCCCGAACGCATTGTCTCGGCATTTAATATCATGCGCGATGGCCCAATTGGTGCCGCCGCGTTTAATAATGAATTCGGCCGTCCAAACTTATTGGGGTATTTCCGCACCTTTGAGCAGTTAATTCCCGCCGTTGATCCACTCAGTAATGAATTAACGCAAGCTGGCGAATTGCGCGGCTATCATAAACCCATTATGTTGGCCGGCGGTTTAGGTGCCATTCGCCCCGGACATGTGATTAAACAATCATTCCCGCCCGGTACGCCGCTGGTGGTATTAGGCGGGCCGGCGATGTTAATTGGATTGGGCGGCGGCGCGGCGTCCAGTATGACCAGCGGCAGCTCGGCGGCTGAATTAGATTTCGCCTCGGTGCAACGCGCTAATCCGCAAATGCAGCGGCGCTGTCAAGAAGTGATTGATCGCTGCTGCGCATTGGGTGAACACAACCCGATTTTATTTATTCACGACGTTGGCGCCGGTGGTTTATCGAATGCACTGCCTGAATTAGTCCACGATGGCGGGCGCGGCGGGTTATTTAATGTGCGCGCCATTCCCAGTGCCGATAGTGAATTATCACCATTAGAAATCTGGTGCAATGAAGCGCAGGAACGCTACGTTTTGGCCATTGCCGCCGAGCAATTAAATCAATTCGCCGCGATCTGCGCCCGCGAGCGCTGTCCATTCGCCGTCGTCGGCACCGCGACGGATGAACCGCAATTGGTGTTAACCGATGAATTGCAGCAGACCACGCCAATTGATTTGCCGCTGTCGGTTTTATTCGGTCATCCGCCGCGCATGACGCGCACCGTCACCCGTATTGCCGCGCCAGCGCAATCATTCAATACCGCGCAATTGCAATTAGAGGACGCGGTTAATCGCCTATTACATTTACCGACCATTGCCGCGAAAACCTTTTTAATTACCATTGGTGATCGCAGCGTGACGGGATTAGTTGCCCGCGATCAATTCGTCGGGCCGTGGCAAGTGCCGGTGGCCGATTGCGCGGCGGTCACGACGGATTTTGACAGCGTGACCGGCGCGGCGATGGCGATGGGCGAGCGGCCGCCGGTGGCGTTGCTCAACGCGCCAGCAGCGGGGCGGCTGGCGGTGGCGGAAGCCGTGACCAATCTCGCCGCTGCGCCGATTGCGCACCTGAGCGACATTCGGCTGTCAGCCAATTGGATGGCGGCGGCGGGGCAGCCGGGCGAGGATGCGCGGTTATTTGATACGGTGCAGGCGGTGGCGTTGGAACTGTGTCCGGCGCTGGGTATCGCCATTCCCGTCGGCAAGGATTCGCTAAGTATGCGCACGGTGTGGGCGCAGGCGACGGCAGACGGTGAACAAACCCCGCGCAGCATGACCGCGCCGCTGTCGCTGGTGATTTCCGCCGTCGCGCCGGTGACGGACGTGCGCGGTATTGTCACGCCGCAACTGCGCACCGATCAGGGCGCGACGGTGCTGCTGCTGATTGATCTGGGTCGCGGGCAGACGCGGCTGGGCGGCTCGTGTTTGGCGCAGGTGTACAACCAACTCGGCAGTGAACCGCCGGATTTGGATGATCCGAAATTGTTGCAACAATTTTTCGCCGCAATTCAACAGCTTAACGCGGAGCAGTTGCTGCTGGCGTATCACGACCGCGCTGACGGCGGGTTATTTGTGACGTTGTGCGAAATGGCATTTGCCGGGCGGACGGGATTGGCGGTGACGCTGGACGCGCTGCCGAGTGCCGATCACCTCGCGGCGTTATTTGCGGAGGAATTGGGCGCGGTGATTCAAGTCCGCCACGTTGACGTGCCGCTGGTGCGCGAGGTGTTGGCGCAGCATCAATTGGATCAGTACACGCACGCGGTGGCGACGTTGGCAATTGATGACCTGATTCGGATCACGGCGAACGGGCAGTTGCTGCTGTCGGTGACGCGGGTGTATTTGCAGCAGCAGTGGACGCTGACCAGTTGGCAAATGCAGCGGCTGCGCGATGATCCCGATTGCGCGGATGAGGAATACGCCCGTATTGCCGATCACGACGCGGGGTTGTCAGCGCAGTTGACCTTTGACCCGCGCAGCAATCCGGTCGCGCCGTTGATTGCCACCGGGGCGCGGCCGCGGGTGGCGATTTTGCGCGAGCAGGGCGTGAATGGTCAGGCGGAAATGGCCGCGGCCTTTGAACGGGCGGGATTTGAATGTCACGACGTGCCGATGGCGGATATTTTGAGCGGTGACAAGCGGTTAGATCAGTTCAGTGTACTGGCGGCGTGCGGTGGATTTTCCTACGGTGACGTGTTGGGGGCGGGGGCGGGTTGGGCGAGCAGTATTCTGTTCAACCCGCGAGCGCGTGACCAGTTTGCGGCATTTTTCCAGCGCACCGATACGCTGGCGCTGGGGGTGTGCAATGGCTGTCAAATGCTGGCGCGGTTGCGGGAGTTGATTCCCGGCACGGCGCATTGGCCGCAATTTGTGCGCAATCGCAGTCAGCAGTTTGAGGCGCGGTTGGTGATGGTGGAGGTGCAGCCGTCGCCGTCGCCCTGGTTCGCCGGCATGGCTGGATCGCGGCTGCCGATCTGCGTGGCACATGGCGAGGGGCGGGCGGAGTTTGGCAGCGCGGCGCAGTTGGCGGCGAGCCAGGCGCTGGTGACGTTGCGGTTGATTGAACATGACGGGGCGGTGGCGATCAATTACCCGGCTAATCCGAATGGTTCACCCGACGGCATCACGGGTTTAGCCAGCAGCGACGGGCGGTTTAACATTTTGATGCCGCACCCGGAGCGGCTGTTTCGCACCGTGCAGTATTCGTGGCATCCGCCCGAGTGGGGCGAGGACGGGCCGTGGCTGCGGCTGTTTCGCAATGCGCGGGCGTGGGTGGGGTGATGACGGGCGCTTGACGGCGGGGGGTTCGCACTTTAGAATGCGGCGCTTGATTCCCCGATAGCTCAGTCGGTAGAGCAATTGACTGTTAATCAATGGGTCGTTGGTTCGAGTCCAACTCGGGGAGCCAAATAATCCAGTTAAATCAACGGCTTAGGTTTTTGACGACCTAAGCCGTTTTTTTGTGCGCGTGAAAAACCGCCGTTTGATGATAGAAATCGCTTGAAGAATTTGGTTTAACTAATGATTAAATCTTGTTTAATCAGTTTTTCAAACGGTATTCAAATGATCTGCTTTAATTAGGGGCGATACATCTGCTTGCGTTGTTTGCACTTGATGAGCGGGATGTTTCATAAGAACAACACCATTGCAACTAGCTAACTGGAGTTTTCGATGTTTTGCTCATGTTATCGCCATCATTTGATGATAATTGTCATTGGCAGTTTAATGACCGGTTGTGTCGCAACTGACCAATACGGCAATGTCCGCCCAGATCACGCACAATTTGCCGGGGCAATTGCAGGTGTTGCTGCCGGGGCGCTTGCTGCATCACCCAACTCCAATGCGGATCGTCAACCGCCCGAACCATACGCGAGTAGTCAACGGTATTCATCCGCGCCGCGTTCAAATCATTCTCAGCGCTCGGGGAATAATCAACAACAGTCTGCTGATAATAATCCAATGAATGCGCTAATGACGGCGGCAATGGGGCAGGCAATGGCGCAGTCAACTAATAAAAAACAATCGAAATCAAAAAACAAACGCATTACGTTGCCGAATGGTCAACACCAACCCACTGGTGGTCAACCGCAACCGCATCAGATTGCCGTTAATGGTCAAAAACCGAATAGACCGACGCCACCGCAAGCGGGTCAACCGCCGCACCGCATCCGCCCGACGGAATGACTGTTTGCCGCGTCGGTCGGGTGGCACGATCATGCCCAGCAGCCCAGCGGTGGCGTGTCAGAGGCAACGCCGCCGTGTATGATGATGCGGTCTTTAACCCAACCGATCAGAGGATTGTGCCGATGCTGTCCACCGCTTCATTTCCACGTTTATTACTCGCTGCCGCCGTCACCACCGCCCTCACCGGCTGCGTGACAATGGATGAATACGGCAACCCGCAACCCATGAGCCAAACCGCGCAGGGGGCGGGCTTGGGTGCGCTGGCGGGCGCGGCCACCGGCGCGGCGCTGGGATCGCTGAGTGCCAATGCCGGCCGCGGCGCCTTAATTGGTGCAATTGGCGGCGCATTAGTCGGGGCGGCGGTCGGCAATTACATGGAACAACAGCGTTTAGATTTTGAACGTGCGCTGGCGAATGAAATCCAACGTGGTGATATTCGGATTGAAAAATTGCCCAACGATCAATTATTAGTCAGCATGACCAGTAATACCGCGTTTGATTTTGATTCGACCCGCATTAAACCCGGGTTTTATAGCACGATGGATAAGATCGCTAACATCGTTAATCAATACGGCAAAACACAATTAACCATTGGCGGTCATACCGATAGCGTCGGCAGCGATCAATACAATTTGGATTTATCCCGCCGCCGTGCGGCCGCCGTGCAATCGTATCTATTAGGCGATCAAGTATTACCCGCCCGCTTGAGTGCTTATGGTTATGGTGAAACTCAGCCAATTGCGTCTAATAACAATGAAGACGGGCGGCAATTAAATCGGCGCGTTGATATTACCATCGTTCCAATTGTCGAAGGTTAACAACCCACTCATTCGTTTGTCCGATAGTTTTTATTCGCATTGATGCGCACTCCCGCGCCGCCGCGTGGGAGTTATCGGACGGGTAATCAATCATTTCAAAGGTCAACCATGCACCTGTTATTATTAGCCATCGCAATGTTTGCGCTGACTTCAATCAGTCATGCCGCCAGTTTTGATTGTGACCAAGCGGCTACATTGGTGGAAAACGCGATCTGTTCTGATGACGACTTATCATCACTTGATGAGCAATTGATGCGCACCTATCAGCAGGCACTGGCGGTGGTCAGTGACCCGAGCGCATTAAAAACTCGGCAACGTACCTGGTTAAAAACTGTGCGCAATCGCTGTCCAGATGCGGCGTGTTTATTCGGCGCGTACCAAAACAGAATTGCCAAATTAGCGAGCGTGGTTCATTCAAATAGCGGCAATGAAACAGCGTCCAGTCGCCGCGCCACTAGCGCAATTGTATTAGGGCGCTGTCACATGGGCGGCTGCTGGTGGTGGCAGGTTGATAAAACCCAACTCATTCGCTCAAATCATAACAACCGCTTAATGCGCGTGGATGTCAAAACCACCGATGCAACTTATTCAGATGCGCACGTTGAACAGCACGGTTATCCCGATGTTCCACCGGCAAATGCGCATTGGCAACGAGCGGAAGACACCTACATCTTTTGCTCTCGTTCATTACCCGCTTATCTTTCTTACGATCAAGAGCGCGGCCAGTTCATTGCCAATGTGCCATTCGATCAGGACGGCCAATCATCTGGCGCAACTGAAGGCGTGGCTAATCTGTATTCGCACATTTGTCATCACGATCAATCCACTGCATTTAATATCCGCCCCGGTTCGGCTAATGTAGAAATCGTGCTTGACAGTACCGAAGCTATTTTTAATTACGTCAACCAGTAGCGTCCCCTTTTTTATTGAATCATCACCGCATCATGCCTGACCGATTTATGCTGCGGTGATTGATTGTTATCGCTCTTATATTAAACCCGCATGTTCACCACGCCCGACCCAGCGCCCCGCCTGCGCGAGATTCCCTATAATTACACTTCATTCTCCGACCGCGAAATTATCATTCGCCTACTCGGTGATTCCTGTTGGCAGTTAATTGAACAATTGCGCGGCACTCGACGCACCGGCCGCTCCGCCCGCATGTTATTTGAAGTGCTGGGTGATTTATGGGTGGTATTGCGCAATCCGTATGTGCAAGATGATTTATTGAATGATCGCCGCCGCCGTCGCGCATTATTACAGGCATTGCAGCATCGCCTCGATCAATTTGAACAGCGCTTAAATGCGAATGAACAAGCGGCGCAGTTATTAGCCGCCGCCCGCGCCGCCGTCGCCCGTTTTAATCATGAATTAACCGCGCAACAGCAATTACGCCGTCAATTACGCCGCGTATTAAAATCCATTACCCGCGCTGACAACGTGGATTTCAGCGGTCTCGCCCGCGTCGCCCACGCCACCGACGCCACCGACTGGCGGGTGGAATTGCCGTTCGTGGTGATTTCTCCCGACAACGAGCGCGAAATTGCCGACATCGTGCGGGTATGTCTCGACTGCGGCTTGAGTTTAATTCCCCGCGGCGGCGGCACCGGTTACACCGGCTCGGCCGTGCCGCTGCACCCGCGCACCGCCGTCATCAACACGGAAAAATTGGATGAATTGGCGGCGGTGGACTGGGCGACGTTGCCGGCCGTGGCGTCACCCGTGCCAACCATTCGCTGCGGCGCGGGCGTGGTGACGCGGCGCGTGGCGGATGTGGCGGCCGCGCAACAGTTGGTGTTTGCGGTTGACCCGACCTCGCAGGACGCCAGTTGTATCGGCGGCAATATCGCCATGAACGCGGGCGGTAAAAAGGCGGTGTTGTGGGGGACGACGCTGGATAATTTGGCGTCATGGCGGATGGTGACGCCCGCGGCCGAGTGGTTGGAGGTCGAGCGGCTCGATCACAATTTGGGCAAAATTCACACGCAGCCGCTGGTGCGTTTTGCAATTCGCCGCTTCAAATCCGACGGGATCACGCCCGCTGCGCCGCCGGAATTGCTCGAAATGCCGGGGGCGATTTTCCGCAAAGCCGGGCTGGGTAAGGATGTCACCGACAAGTTTTTGGCCGGGCTGCCGGGCGTGCAAAAAGAGGGCTGCGACGGCATCATCACTTCGGCGCGGTTTATTTTGCACCGCCTGCCGCCGCACGGCCGCACCATTTGTTTGGAATTTTTCGGCGCTGATCTGGAAATTGCCGCGCCAGCGATTGTCGAATTGCGCGATCTGGTCGCCCAAGTTGCCGAGGTCGCGCTGGCGGGATTGGAACATTTAGATGAGCGCTACGTTCGGGCGGTCGGTTACACCACCAAAGCGGCGCGGCGGGAATTGCCGAAAATGGTGTTGCTGGCGGACGTGGTCAGCGATGACGAGCGCCGCGTTGATGAGATGGCGGCGGCGATTGTTGGCATTGCGCGAGCGCGGGGCGGGGATGGGTTCATTGCCGCGAGTGCCGAAATGCGGGCGCAGTTTTGGGCGGATCGAGCGCGTACTGCCGCCATTTCGCGTCATACCAACGCATTCAAAATCAATGAAGATGTCGTCATTCCATTGGAGCGGTTGGCGGAATACATGCGCGGGATTGAACGCATTAACATCGAGCAATCTATTCGCAATAAGGATGCAATTTTCTCGGCGTTGTTAATTGCATTGGAGCAAGAAATTGCATTGCCGCCGGCCGAGCGGGAGAATGAAGCATTACAGATTTCATTAAATGAAAAATTGACCGCGGCGCGGGGGTTGATTATTCAGGCGCAGACCCGCTGGCAATGGGTGTTGAATCACTTGGATGCGGCGGCGGGGGCGTTTTTTGATAAATCCCCCCAACCCCCCTTTGCCAAAGGGGGGCTATCCTCTTCACCCCCCTTTGCAAAAGGTGACTCTTCACCCCCCTTTGCAAAAGGGGGGGAGGGGGGATTTTCTTCCGCCGAAGAGGGGGGATTTTCTTCTAACCCCACCCTCCTCGACCTGCTCCTCCGCCGCGAGCTGCGCCAATCCTACCGCCGCGAGGTCGGCGAACCGCTGGAGGCACTGTTTGCGGGTCAAGCCTTCGCCGCCGTGCGCGAGCAATTCCGCGCCATCCACCGCCGCATCCGTGACGAACGGCTGTTTGTCGCGCTCCACGCCCACGCCGGCGACGGCAATGTTCATACCAATATTCCGGTGCATTCGTCCAATTACGCCATGTTGCACGAAGCCGAGCGCATCGTCGGGCGAATCATGGCGCTGGCGACCGCGTTGGGCGGCGTGATTTCGGGTGAACACGGTATCGGCATGACCAAGTTGCAATTCGTGCCGCCGGAACAGTTGACCGATTTTCTCCAGTACAAACAACGAGTTGACCCGCTCGGGCGCTTCAATCCGGGGAAATTAATCCCCGGCAACGGTTTGGAAAACGCCTACACGCCGTCGCTGCGACTGGTGGAACAGGAAGCGTTGATTTTGGAGGAAACCGAACTCGGCGCGCTGAATGCCGACATCCGCCACTGTTTGCGCTGCGGCAAATGCAAAGCCAAGTGCATGACGCATGTGCCGCGAGCGAATCTCAACTACGCGCCGCGCAACAAAATTCTCGCCACCGGGCTGATTATCGAGGCGCTGCTGTACGAAGATCAGACGCGGCGCGGGTTGTCGCGGCAGCATTTCGTGGCAATGAACGACCTCGCCGACCACTGCACCATCTGCCACCACTGCCAACCGCCGTGTCCGGTCAACATTGATTTTGGCGACGTGACCATCCGCCTGCGCCGCATTTTGCACGAGCGCCACCAACGCTGGCGGCACCCGGGCGGCTGGGCGGCGTTACAATGGCTCAATATCACCGATCCGCGCCTCGTGCGCGGGCTGCGAACGGTGCTGGTGCGCGGCGGATTTGCGGCAATGAACTTTGGTCATGCGCTGGCGCGGCGATTGCCGCTGTTTAATCAATTGATGACGCGGCAGAATCAATTGCCCGGCGCCACCAGTGCGCCACCGCAATTCACTAATCAATTGCTGCCGTTAATTAGCCGCCCCGTGCCGGTGAATATTCCGCGTCACACGTTGCGCTCACAATTAGCTATTGAACAGCGCAGTCATATTGCGATTGTGCGCGATCCATCAATTAAAAACAGTGATGATGCCGAGGCGGTGTTTTATTTTCCCGGCTGCGGCGCGGAGCGGTTATTTACTGACATTGGATTAGCCACGCTGGCGCTGTTATTAAAACAAAACGTGCAGGTTATTTTGCCGCCGGGGTATTTATGTTGCGGTTATCCACAACGAGCGGCGGGATTGGAAACGCAAGCGCGGCAAATGACAATGGATAATCGTGTGTTATTTCACCGCGTCGCCAATACGTTGAATTATTTAGATATTCGCACCGTGTTGGTGTCGTGCGGCACTTGCCTAGATCAATTATTAGAATACGATTTTGCGCGCATTTTTCCCGGCAGTCGGCTATTGGATATTCACGAATTCTTATTCGAGCGCGGCGTCACATTGCAGCCGTCAGCGCCGGTTCATCATTCACCCGCCGAGGTCGCTTATTTATATCACGATCCCTGTCATTCGCCGATTAAACAGTATTCGCCACTCAAGGTCGCCAGCGGGTTATTAAATCAACCCGTGCAATTATCCGAGCGGTGCTGCGGTGAAGCGGGAACATTAGGCAGTTCGCGGCCGGATATTGCCAATCAGGTGCGCTGGCGGAAGCAATTGGAATTGACGCGGGGAATTGAAAAGTTAATTGGGGAGAAGAAAATCCCCCCTACCCCCCTTTTGCAAAGGGGGGGAAGAGGGGAATTAGAATCGGCGCTTTTGCAAAGGGGGGAATTAGAGACGGCGCTTTTGCAAAGTGAGAGGGAATTGAATCTTGATGAATTGCATGGCGGGAACAAATTAAAAACCAATGGATTAGACAGTAAAAAAACCGTGCGGTTATTAACCACCTGCCCGGCGTGTCAACAGGGATTGGCAAAATATGCCGATGAAACCGGTTTAATCCCAACTTATATCGTGGTGGAATTGGCCAATCAATTATTGGGCGCCAATTGGCAAACCGAATTGGTAGCGCAATTGCGGAATGGTGGGATTGAACGGGTGTTATTGTAAAGGTGATCGTTCTCATGCGGCCGCGTGGAAACGATCAATTATTTATTCACGTTAATTTTAATGTTTATCAACTTGGAGGGAAGTATGCGCAAGGGTTTAATTGCTGGTTCAATGGTGATTTGTATTGCACCGTTTAGCACCGCAAATGCTGACGGGTATTTAGAAATACCACAGGTTAATTCTTTTCAAAGCGGCGTTGGTTTAGTGTCTGGATGGCATTGCAATGCTGGGCGGGTTGACATTCAAATTGATGGTGGGCGTTTTATTTCAACCGCTTATGGCACCGAACGGGCGGATACGCAGAGCGTGTGTGGTGACGCCAATAACGGGTTTTCATTTCTGATTAACTATAGCGGTTTGAGTAATGGCGTGCATACCATTAAAGCCTATGCCGATGGCGATGACGTTCCATTCGGTTCATCCAGCTTTTATACTCAAAATCTTGGGCAGGAATTTGTCCGAGGATTAACCGCATCATTTCCATTAGAAAACTTCCCCGCCGCCGGTCAAACTTCTATTATTACTTGGCAGGAAGCGAATCAAAACTTTATTGTCACGGACGTTGCAGCGACCGCGTCAATTATTCCACAACGCTTTTCAAGGGAATGGTTAAGTGGTCAAACACTTTACAACGTTTGGTATGGTGTCACGAATGACACTGAAGAGGCGCGGGGGCGAGTAGGGAAAACTGTTTTTAATCAAGATGGCATCGCAACCATGACAGGTGTTTATAATCTTGATAATACTCAATCATCTATTGGTTATCAAGTTGACGCGAATGGATTACTGACATTTAATGATTTCGCCGGCTATTATTATATTTGCGAAACTCACCCGCGCTACTTCATAGCTTGTTATGAAAATGAAGAAAACGGCTTTTCCGGCAAAAATGTATTTTTCTTTAATGAAATGGATGCTTTGGATGCGGCAAATTTAGCGGAGCTGTTATACGAATAATACGCTGGATACAAGGGTGGCGGTTGATTAGTATCGCCAACAACGCCGCTGTTTTAATTAAAGAATAGCGGCGATTTCTAATCGCCGCATCATGTCATTACGCTGTTTCTGCCGCCCAATCATTCAACCACTGCCGCGCTGTGGCAATCACAGCTTGACGAGCATTCATTGTTGAAAACGCCTGATCTGCATCGGGAAAATCCACTCGCGTCACCCCCGGACGGTGAATAGCCGCCTGCCATTGCGGTGATCCGGCAACCAATTCATCAAATTCTTTACTCACCAAACTTTGCCCGCTCATCAATAATAAAATGCGCCCATGAAATCGGTTAGCCGAATGACACATGCGCACGGGATACGGCAGGGTTTCATTATTAACATTATGAGTTTGAGACGCCGCCGTGCGGGGCTTTGCTTGGCGCGATTGCCAAATTGTCGTTAATACCGAGACCAATGTTTTCCATACATTGACCCGCAGTTTTAATACCCGCAGCCAAAAACTCTTATCCACGAGGCGTTGCAAATAATAATGCTTCACCACGACTTTTGCATAAGCGGTTTCATCGTGAACGAATGGATTGCCTAATACCATCCCCGTCACTTGCGGTAATGACGGCGCGTGTAATAATGCGGCGGACGCGGCATCACACCCACCCCATAAAATGATTTCTTTAATTGCCGGCACCTGTGCAATCAAGGCATCAATTGCCGCTTGCAAATCGGGGGTAATGGATTCAAATCCTTGATAATAACCGGCGCTATCACCGAGGCCGCGATAATCAAAACTCATCACCGTCGTGCCGTCCGCTGCAATGATGCGGGCTAATTCAACTAAATTACGACAACAACCCGCACGGTATTGCGGCCCGCCCGCCACAACTATTAAAATTGCGCGTTGAGTCGGGCGCTCTGGCACATAAATCATGCCGATTAAATCACTGCCTTGACAAGAAAACACAACGGGTTGTTGGGTGATGTTCATTGTTATGCAAGAACTGCCGTTGGATAATTAACAATTAAACTGCTGGGTGGTGAGCGCTAATAATTGCGGCACTTCGTCGCGTTTATGTAATTGCCAAATCGGCGGGCCGGTGAATGCAATCGGCGTGACCGTACACCGTTGATCGCGCAATTGTGCAATGACTTTGAGACTAGCGGGCGCTACTGGTCTATCGGTGTCGCTAACGTGTTCCAACCAGGTCATTGGCAATGACGTTAATTGCGTACACTCGCGCAGATTGGTGCAATCTAATGCCTGTGCTAATGCCCCGCCTAATAAATAACCCGCAACCTCTAATGTCGCACCGGCGGCTAATTGGGTGCGCATTTGATCGGTGGTCTCGCTTGGTAAATCGCGATGCATTAAAAACGCCACGCGCAAGCGCAGATATTGGGTTAAAAATAACTTGCCATCTAATACCGGTTGCCACCATAACAATTGCTCAAACTGCTGCGGATGTTGATTAACAACACTGGCAGTCAAGAGCGCACCCAAGCGCAGTCCCCATAATGAAATCGGCGTTTGCGTTTGCTCAGTTAACCAGTGCGCCGCTAATAAGACATCGGCTTGCCAAATCTCCCAAGTGGCATTGGATAATTCGCCCGCGCTTTCACCCGTCCCGAATGGATCCATTAATAAACACGCATACCCGAGTGCCGCTAATTGCCGCGCTTGTTGGGCAACAGTGGCACGGCAGCGGTTCATTTCTTCAGCCAATGGCGGACAATAAACAAAAGCACCGCGAGGTTGATTGGCGGGGAAATATAAACAGAAGATGTCGCCCGCCGTGCCGGTGAGAAAAAATGGTTTAGGAGTCATTATTCACGCCATTTTAGTTTCAATAAATTGGGCAAAGCTGCCGAGTGTGCGGAAGATGTCTTCGGTGATTTCTTCATCACTGACTTCACAGCCCAATTGTTCTTCTAAACCGGCAATGAGTCCGACCACCGTCAGTGAATTAAACTCGGGCAGGGCGCCGGCAATTGCCGAGTCGGGTGTTAAACGATCAGCGCGGCTGCCCAATTGCAATGCGGATCGTAATAGATCGCGGGCTAATTCAGTTGAATTCATGGTGTAATAACCGCCGTATTGGCTAGTCAATGATGAGGGATTGAATGATAAAAGCCATGATGCCGTTGCGCAAACTCTGGATACAAGGGCGCCAGCAATTCACCATCATTCGCCGCCCAATATCGCTGTTTTATTAAACTTGGCAAATAACGCGGCAGTGCCTGTTTTAATTCATCACCATTCCAATCTGCCGCATTCGGCGCATACAACGCCCGTTCTAATTGCACAACTGCATCAATAAACTGCGGCGCCACCGCGTTGGATTTTAATTGCGTCAAGTGCGCAATCAATCCCTGCAAATTCATTGGTGACGCAATGATCCACGTCGCCCGCGCCCAATTTAATAACGCTTGACTACAGCCCGCCGCATCGTGACGAGTCGCCGCCGCCAACACCGTCGCTCGCCATTGATTCGCCGTCGGTGTCACCAATTCCGCCGCCCGCCGCGCTCGCCAGCGCCGCCACCCGTACCAGCCGCCCGCCGCGCTCACCAGCAACACAATTACACCAGCAGTCACGGCCAGCCACGGCCAACGTGCTGGTGACGATGGCGCGGGCGCAGTGGTCACGGGTGAGGCGACTGGCGCCGGCGGCGTCACGGGTTTTGGCGCCGCTGCCGCCGTAGAATTTACCCTCAAATCAGACGGTTGCGGCGCCGGCTCGGCAGGCACGACCGCCCCCTGCACCGTCACCGTCACGGCGGGAATCACCACCTCGCGGGCCTGCTGCGCCTGCGTATCCCACCAGGGCAGGCGAATCGCCGGCAACGTCAACTGCCCGCCGCTGGTGGGAATGATGGTCAGGCGCTGCTCACTCGTGCCAAACACGCGAGTGCCGTCAGTGCGGGTTTCGACACGCGGCGTCTCAGGATAAACGCGCACCGCCGGCGGTAACTGCATGTTTAAATGAGGAATTTGGCTACCTTCCAACCCTTTCGCCGTCACCGTCACCGTCCGCGTCGCCGGCTCACCTGCGGTCAAAATCGGCGGCGACTGCGCCCAAGAATCCGTGATCGTCACCGCCTCCGCCGGCAACCAGTGCGCGGTATCCGCATCAGTCGGCCGCGCTAACACATTGATTGTTAAAGCATTACTCTGCGCCTGCGCCGGCTCGCCACGATTGAACAGCGCCCCGCCCGCGCCCGGCTGCACCCCGCGTAACAGGTCATCAAACAACGGATCGTCAAACAGCGGGTGGCCGCGACTGCCGCTGCGCCGCGCCGGCGCTTGCACCTCACCTTTGAACGTCACCGGAGCGAGGCGCAACTGCCCGCTGCGCTCGGGGCTAAAGGTATAACGGCGCTCGACCACCAAATAACTTTTCCCCGCCCGCTGCGTAGTGAATTGATGATCCTTATCCAAACGTTCAATTACCGCGCCGTCCGCATGAGGTTCACTTAAATCACCACCAATTAACGGCCGCGTACTATACAAGCGCACCACCAATGGCACTTGCTGTTGAACGAATAATGACTGCCCGGCCGTGTCTAATTCCACTTCAATAAATAACGCATCACCCGCTTGTCCCGGTATCACGTCCGGCGCTGCGGTCACAGTTAATTCCAACGGCGGCGTCTGTTCATTGCCCACTTTTAATGGCGGAATCTGTAATTGACCAATGCGTTTGGGCGTTAATTCAATTCGCCACACGATGCTGTCACTGCGCTGCCAATTAATAATGCGCGTTTCACTGCCGACGCTCGTGCCATTTAATTCAAAATCCGCCGCGAGCGGCGTTAAATCTGGTTCACCATTCGCGCCGCGGCCAGTGAGTTTAATTGTCAAAGTGACCCGATCACCAAGACTCACTTGTTGGCGATCAAACCGCGCCGTCACCACCGCGTCATCAGTCGGCACATTGCCCCGCGCCGGCGAGATCAAAACCGTGTTGACTAATAACACCGTGATGAATAGCAATTGCCAATACGGGCGAATTGTCATTGGTTGCGGCATCATCGTTGATTTACCAAACAGCGCGGGGTATTAATGAGATGACTAATTAAATGCCCAGTTCATCTAATAAACTGGTATCCAGTGCAGCCGGTATCTTCGCGGCCGCGGGTTTCTTGATTTGTTTATTTTCAGCCAAAATACGGTCAGGATCAATATCTTCACGGTCAAAATCATGCAGTTTAATGAACTCGGTTTTATCCATCGCCAATTCCATGTAAAACATATTCCGCCCAGCGGTTTTAAACGCCACACGGCGCGCTTGAGCGCGATCTAAATTGGTATCAATGCTGACCATGACTTCTTTATTGATCGTCAACATCTTGGGTTGGTTTTGGTTAATAGACACCAATAACTCTTGCCCGAC
The DNA here is from genome assembly GCF_014145225.1 of Thiospirillum jenense. Classification (GTDB taxonomy): domain Bacteria; phylum Pseudomonadota; class Gammaproteobacteria; order Chromatiales; family Chromatiaceae; genus Thiospirillum; species Thiospirillum jenense. Next base: position 19,832 of record NZ_JABVCQ010000029.1, on the reverse strand, counting down.
ATTACCGGTAAAATCACCGACAATTTGGTTCATCAATTCGCCCAATGTATTACCGACTTCTTCAGACGTGTGCCGCACCGCTAATTCCGATTCTGGTATTCCCATGCTCATCATATAACTGCGATAAATTTCTAATGCAGAAGCGGCAGAAAAGTTAATAATCACCAACCCGGCAAAACCGCCATCAAATAAAACAAAACAGCCAATATCCGGCCGCAAACAGGTGCGTTTAATTTTTTGCACCATTGGCGAATAAGTCACCGGAGTTTTCGTGGCCGCAGTTAATACTTTGCTCACTGAACTACAGAGCATCGCCAGGATGGCATCAGTTGAAATCACCTTATCATTCATTGTTAAAGCAGTTGTTGACATAATTTTACACTATTACGGTTGTGAGTTGAGGGAGTTATCTTGATTAGGATAGCACCAAACCGCCCCGGATGCGCAAGCGGGTTTTAATGCACCAATGTCTTTAGTTTATCAGGCATGGTGACTCAGTGATTCATTGTCATTCATTCCCGTTCATCTGCGGCTTCTCGAAGCATGACCGCAGTGATTAAACAGCGCATTATTATTAACGGCGACGGGGGGATTGTTGTTGGCGTTGTTCATCGGCCAATTCCTTTAATTCTTTTAATCGCGCCTGCAAACGTTCGGCAAGATAAGGCGTAATCGTCGGCTGTTTTAATGCCAATTCTAATTGATTAACCGCCAGTTTTATATCGCCCTGATGATACAGTTGTTCGGCGCGATAACGATAGGTTTGCAATCGCTTCCCCGCCCGCCCGGCCGCATCTGCCATTAAACCATAAACCGCGGTGATGTCAGGACGCAGCCGATTAAACCGCTCCAATGTGATTAACGCCGCGGCGGGTTGATTAGCGGCCATTTGCATTGCCGCATACGCATCGGCTAATGCCCAACTGCGCGGTGCATTGGCGACGGCTGTTTTCAAATCGCGTAATGCTTTTGTTAATGAACCCGTGTGCCGATCTAATTCAGCATTTAAGACAATCAATTCAACTTGATTGGGATTGTCGGCTAATAATTTTGCAACTTCCCGACGGGCGGCAGCGAATTGACCATCGCGGGTTAATGCCAATGCGTAGCCGTAGTGTTCCGCCGTTGCATTGCGATAGCGCCCGGTGGTTAATGTTTGATTAAAATGCTCCACTGCTTCTTGAGCGCGAGCGTATCGTTGCTGCCGCAAGCGAGCTTTTATTAAATGAAATGATACGTTTTCAGATCGCTGATGATGACCAAAATGTTCAGCACGGGCTAACGCATCGGCAATACGATTGGTGGTAACTGGGTGGGTGCGTAATAATTCAGGTGCGCCATTTTCGTAGAATTGATTGGCTTTAGTGAGGCGTTCAAAAAACCCCGGCATGGCATAGGGATCATAGCCGGCTTGGGCGAGAATTGTGATGCCCAAACGATCCGCTTCTTTTTCGTGATCGCGGGTGAAGTTAATTTGTTTTTGTAATGCGGCGGCTTGAATACCCGTCATCGCTGCGGCGCCCATATTGGCATCCACTTGGGCGCCCAATACGACGGCGGCAATTAACAATGCGGTCATGGGAATCGCATTTTGCTGTTGCGATTCAAAGGCGCGTAATAAATGTTTTTGTTCAACGTGGGCGATTTCGTGCGCTAATACGGCGGCGAGTTCATCTTCGGTTTCAGCCGCGAGTATTAAACCGGCGAACACGCCAATATGTCCACCGGGGCCGGCAAACGCATTGATGACACGCTGGTCAATTAAAAAGAAATCATAATGCTTAATCGTGCCGGCGGTGGTTAATGATTGCCCCAGTTGTTGTAAATAATCGCCAACAATAGGATCAGAACTGATTGGTAGGGATTGCCGGACACTCTGCATGAAGGCGCGATCTAATTCGCGTTGTTCGGCGGCAGATAATAGCGTATCAACCGAACTGCCAAAGTCGGGTAATTGGTAAAGATCAGCGGGGGCGATGCCGATTTGTCCGCTGATGATGAGTGTTAATGCCAAAGTTTTGAAATGAAAACGCCCGCTGTTCATGTCGTGTTGAGTAGTGTTGTTAATTAAAAAAGTGTATTGCCGTCATACGCAAATCATGGATAAAAAAACACCGCAGGGTTGGAATGCCAACCGTGCGGTGTGGATGATAACCGATTGACTAGGACAATCGGGATTCATTTAGCTAGTGGGGCTTATTTTTGCCCTTGTGGTGCGGCTTGCGGGGCGGCAGCTGGTGCGCCAGGTGCGCCGTAGGGCATTGGGGCACCATACGGTGCGCCGTAGGGGGCGGCACCGTAACCGTAAGGTGCGCCGTAGCCACCACCATAGGGTGCGCCGTAACCATAGGGTGCGCCGCCGTAGCCGTAAGGTGCGCCACCGTAGTAGTACGGATTCTCGTAGCCGTAGCCACGTCCGTAGCCACGTCCATATCCGTTGCCGCGGCCGCCGCCGCTCATGCTCATGTTGAAGTCGCCGTAGCCGTCACCAAACATGTCATTCATAAAGTCGCCGCTGCCATCACGGTAGCCATTATTGCCACCCGGTCCCCACCAGGCGACGGCGGAGGCGGACGCACCAAGTAACGCAGCGATAGCGGCAGCAGTTGTGATTTTTTTCATGGTTATTCTCTCTTTTAGTAGTCAGTTTGTTTCTGGGTTGGCAAGCAGCTGATGTCAGGGTGTGCATCAACTGGGGATTAGTATATTAGCGACTCCTAATTTTAGGAAATAAAACTTTTCTATTGCTTGTGCTGGGATAAATGTCATTTATCAGTTGTCGCCACACTTGCAGTTGTGCCGCCCCCGCCCGATCAGATGTGGTGCGCGATGACAGCGCTCGGTTACTTTAACAGATCAGGTGCGGCGCGGTTGCGTTTTGTCATGGACACACGTTAGATGCGCGGCAATGACGCAGGTGGAGGCCGCGCAGTCAGTGAGTGATTTGATCGCTACCAGCGTGGGAGCGTGATCTTTCTTAAAAATCAACCCGTTAAACTCTGCACTCCACCGCGCCGCTGGGTGGCAAATTCAACGCATGTGATACGCGGGTAATCAATTCGGCCGGAGTCTGGGCGATAATTTCTGCCGGCACCCCGTGTTTGAGATGCAGCCGCTCGAAGTTTTCAAAGCCGTAGGCGACCATAAACGGGTGCATCACCGCGCCAAGTGCGGCACGAAAATCGCTTGCCTCGTCACCGCAGCTATACGCCCGCGCCGGGTTGATGGCAAATTGGTCGCGCAGACTGCAAAAGGCGGTAACTTTATTATCACTGAGCGGTAAATGGATCAGGAAATCAAAGACATCGGGCGTCAAGCCGTGCCGTTCAAATAGGCGCGTGAGGGTCGCCAGCGGTTCGTTAGTGATGTTGCGCGTCACGATTCCGACTTTGATGTCGGGCGCAGCGGCGAGTTGGCGAATGAGTGATTCAATTCCGGGGAAAATGACCGCCTCTTCGCGGTAGATTTCCGTCAAAGTGGCCACCAAACGCGAGCGTTTGCGCCAGCCCAGTTGGCGGCGGACATTTTGCGGGATTTCTTTAAAACCACCTAGATACTTGAATAAATTGCGGCGTTTTTGAAATCGTTCCAATGTGCCTATGTCCATGCCATGATGCACAAAGGTTTTTTCAATGGCATGAAACGCATCTATCGTGGTGCCGTCGGCATCTAAAATCATTAAGCGATGATGACTGTACATAACATATCCAATTGATCAGCGTGGTATTTGAACAGCGTTTTGAAACTCTTTTAACCGTCTTTAAAATCATTTAGCAATTGATTCGTTAACCTCTTTAATCAACCCCGCCCTCCCGTTTTCTATTTCCCATCCATTCCACGAGGCTGAGTACACCGTGAAAACATCTAGCGTCGGCTTTCGCATCACCCTTGCGACCGCAGCAATTTTAATCATCATTGCGTCTATTTTATTACTGTTGTATGCCACTGATGAGTTTGAAGAAAAAGTTGAAACTGAAGTGCAAACCGCCCGCAATGTGCTGTTGATGTCTGAAGCGGTGCGCGAAAATATGGCGGAAAAATGGCGCTTGGGGTTGTTTTCACCTGACACGGTGCGGGCTTTAACTGGTGCGACTGAGCGCGAGCGGCTGCAAAAGGTGTTTGCCACTATTCCAGTGGTCACGGCGTGGGAATCGGCCAAAGCCAAGGCCGAGCAGGGCGGTTTTGTTCTGCGCACCCCGCGGCGGGATGCGCGCAATTCTGATAATGAACCGGATGCCATTGAACAGCTGGCGCTGGATTATTTTGCCAATCACCGCAATGCCGAAGAATATTACGTTGTGGACGAAAAAACCCAAACCGTGCGCTATTTTCGCCCGGTGCGATTAGCGAATATGTGTCTGTATTGTCACGGTGATCCGGCGCAAAGTAAGACGTTGTGGGGGACAACTGATGGGACGGACGTCACCGGTTATCGTATGGAAAATAAGCGCGTCGGTGATTTGCACGGTGCCTTTGAAATTGTCAAGGATTTGAAACCCGGTTTGGCGGAACGCAGTGAGCGGCTGTGGGGGATGATTGCTGTAATGGCGGGGGTGGTGCTGATTACGATCTTGTTGATTGGCTGGTTGACGCGCCGCTTGGTCTCGCAACCAATTGATGCGGCGGTGTCGGCGATGATTGAAGCGCAGCGCACGGGGGATTTGACCTTCCGCCTGCTGCCGCAGAAGAGTGATGAATTAGGCCGCATGGCGGAGGGGTTTAATCAATTTATTGCCAAAATTCAGAGCCTGGTCAAGGCGGTTGCTAGTTCAGCCGGTGAGTTGTCAAGTGCGACGCAGCAGGTCAGTCAGATTACCGCTGAAACCAATCAAGGGGTGCGCCAGCAGCAGTCTGAGACCGATCAGGTGGCGACGGCGATGAATCAAATGACCGCGACGGTGGAGGCGGTGGCGCAGAATGCTCATGCGGCGGCGCAGGCGGCGCAGCAGGCAGATTCGGCCTCGGCGCAGGGGCAGCGCGTGGTGCAGCAGACGTTGGAGGCGATCAATTTATTGGCGCACGAGGTCGAGCGGGCGTCAACGGTGATCGCTAAGTTGGAGACTAATTCCGAAAGTATCGGTGCGGTGGTGGATGTGATTAAGGGCATTGCCGATCAAACCAATTTGCTGGCATTAAATGCGGCAATTGAAGCGGCGCGGGCGGGTGAACAGGGGCGCGGCTTTGCGGTGGTGGCGGATGAGGTGCGGACCTTGGCCAGTCGCACGCAACAATCTACCCGCGAGATTCAGCAGATGATTGAGCAGTTGCAGGCGGGGGCCAATGAGGCGGTGTCGGCAATGCACTTGGGGCAGCAGCAGGCGCAGGATTCAGTTAATAAAGCCCAAGATGCCGGCGCGGCGCTCGGGGCGATTACCGATTCGGTGGCGACCATTGCCGATATGAATCATCAGATTGCCAGTGCCGCCGAGCAGCAGTCGGCGGTGGCGGAGGAGATCAATCGCAATATTATTAACATTAGTCAGGTGGCGGATCGTACCTCCAGCGGTGCGGAGCAGACGACGCGGGCGACTGAGCGGTTGGCGGAGTTGGCGCGGCGGTTGCGCACTCAACTTGACCAGTTTCATGTGTGAGTGTCAGCAAAGGTCACGTTCTGCAAGAGTTTCGCCGTGATGGGTGGCGCACCCATTATTATGGGATAGGCGTGCTGCAAGTCGGGCGCGATAGTGCCTACCAACAGCCGCCACTTTAAGTTATTCCAACACCCGAAATCGGTACGCGCTCAAGTTGACGCACACATGCAATTACCACATCCCCGCATTTTGATCGTTGATGACGAAATCACCAACATCGAGCTCATTGCCGACCTGTTTGAAGCAGATCACGAAGTTTTATTTGCCACCACCGGGGCGCGAGCGCTGGAGATCGCGGCGACGGCCATGCCGGATTTAATTCTGCTGGACGTGATGCTGCCGGGCATGGACGGTTTTGAAGTCTGCGCCCGCCTCAAATCCGAGCGCTTAACCGTTGATATTCCGGTGATTTTCGTGACTGGCATGGGCGATGTCGTGGCGGAAACTCGCGGTCTGGCGCTCGGGGCGGTGGATTACATCACCAAACCGATCAATCCGCCGGTGGTGCGGGTGCGCGTGACCAATCACATCGAACTAAAAAAAGCGCGGGATCGCCTGACGCAGTTGGCCGTGACTGATGGGTTAACCGGACTAGCCAACCGGCGGCGGTTTGATGAAACGCTGGGGCTGGAATTTGCCCGCCACCTGCGCTCGCACGCTGATTTGACCTTGATTCTGCTCGACATTGACCATTTCAAACTGTTTAACGACACCTACGGTCACTTGCGCGGTGATGATTGTTTGCGGGCAATTGCGCGAGTGATTGAGCGGGCAATGTACCGCGTCACTGACTTGGCGGCGCGCTACGGCGGTGAAGAATTCGGCTGCATTTTGCCCGAAACTGGCCCGCCGTCCGACGTGATCGCGGTGGCCGAGCGCATCCGCCAGGGCGTGATTGCGCTTGAAATTCCGCACCAAACGTCCTCCACTGCCGCCCATGTCACCGTCAGTCTCGGCGTCGCAACGCAGCGCTGCACGAGCGATGATTCACCCGAGCTGCTAATCACTCGCGCAGACGAGCAGTTGTATTTGGCTAAATCGCAGGGGCGTAACCAAATTTGTTTGGCGTCAGTGACGGCAATGTGATCGCTGTCTGTGCGAGCGCGGCTGATTGATTATTCCCACGCGCCAGCGTGGGTAGGATGCAATTAGCGTCACTTGACACAAGTGACTGATCTTTAGCTTATTACCCGGAGCGACGATGCAACGACTGCTCACATTTCTGGAACACCGTACGCTAACTACTAAACTCGTGTTTGGACTGGCATCGTTGCTGATAGTAACGGGCGCTGTCTCAATCAGCGCCTTAATTGGACAACGCAAACTCGGCGAGCAGCTCGAGCAGATGTACACACAGGAATTGTTGGGCGTGTCGGCTTTCAAGGAGGCGCGTTTTGAATACGCACAGATCGGGCGTGATCTGCGAATGGTGATCCTCGCTCGGAATGACGCGGCGCGGGAACAGGCGTTGGATCATCTAAGTGACGGCAAGGCGGCAATGCAGGAAGCCATCGAAGCGAGCCGTAAAACGTCCTTTCGTGCCGATGGTCAGGAGCAATTGGCCGCTTTTGAAGCGACCTACGCCACCTATCAACACAATGTTGATCGGGCGCTGGTGCTGGTGCAACAGGGCAAAATTGGCGCGGCGCGTGACTACATTGCTACACCTGAGTTTCATCAGGCGGACTTGGTTGCCAATGACCACCTCGCCAAAATGACCCGCATCAAGGAATCTGACGCGCATCAAGCCAGTCTAGCGGCACAGGCGACCGTTGAGTACGCGCTCTTCACGACGTTGACTTGGTTGCTAGGTTATCTTGGTTTCAGCATAGTGTTATTACTGCTAGTCGCCGTTTCAGTGCGCCGCCCACTTGGCAGCGTTCGGGCGGCGGTCGCTCAACTGGCCGAGGGTAAGCTCGATGATCCGGTGCCGTGCAGCGATTTCCCCAACGAAATCGGCGCGTTGGCACGCGACATCGAGGTGCTGCGCTGCGAAGCGCAACAAATGGAGCAGCAACGCTGGATCAAGAGTCACATTGCCGAAATCTCCGGCGATCTACAACTGGTTTCCAACTTTACTGACCTATCACATACGTTCCTGTCGCGGATCGCGCCGCTGATCAAACTTGGCCACGGTGTGTTTTACCTTTACGAAGAAGATGCCCGGCACCTCTGCCTGTTGAGCGGCTATGCCTACCGCGAACGCAAGCACCTGAACCAGCATTTCGCCCTCGGCGAGGGGTTGGTGGGGCAATGCGCGCTCGAACGTTCCACGATCATCATTACCGATCCGCCGCCCGATTATGTGCGCATCGGTTCTGGTCTGGGCGAGGCGATACCGCGCACCATTGCCGTGCTACCAGTATTGCGCAACGGTCGCCTGCTGGCCGTGCTTGAACTGGCAAGTTTCAAACCGTTTGACGACAATGCCCAAGCCCTGCTCGAAGGGCTGCTGCCGATTGTGGCGATGAACATTGAGATCATCGAACGCAGTGTGCATACCCATCAACTGCTCGCGGAAACCCAGCGCCAAGCTGAGAATATGGAAAAGCAGGCGGCGCGTCTCGAAGAACAGACGGTCGAATTGGAAGCGCAACAAGCTGAAATTAAAGTGGCAGAAGAGCGCAGTCGGCTGATTCTTGGCTCGATTAAGGAAGGGATCGTCGGCCTTGACAATCACGGCGTGGTGATTTTTGCCAACCCGGCATCCTATGCCATGCTGGGTTTCAGTGAAGAGGAATTTGTCGGCAAGCATATTCACGATGTCGCGCATCATCATCACATCAATGGGCAGCATTTTTCGCTTGAAGAATGCCCAATGCACCAGTCTTCCCTAGACGGCCAGCCGCGTACTGTTGACAACGAGGTGTTGTGGACCAAGGATGTCCGGGCAATTCCGGTCGAATACTCGACCACACCGGTGTTCAAAAATGGGGCACTAGTCGGCACGGTCATTACCTACCGTGACATCACCGAGCGTCAAGAAAGTCAAGAAATGGTCAATGCCTATTTCGAGAGTTCCAGTGACGGCTTGCTCGTCTTGTTACCAAAACAAGGCTTTATCCATGCTAACCGTCGGGCAGCGGAGATTTACGGCTTCGCGCACGTTACCGACCTGCTGCAGCACTGGCCGGCAGAGCTTTCACCACCCACCCAACCCGACGGGCAGGTATCCGGAGAGGCCGCCTTAGCGCACATGAGGGTGGTTATGCAAAGTAGGCAGCCACACCATTTCGACTGGCTGCACAAACGCACTGACGGTTCACTGGTGCCCTGTGAGATCACCCTCAGTCCGATTACCTTGAAAGGCGATGCGGCTCTCATCGTTAGTGTGCGCGACATCACCGAGCGCAAAGCGGCGAGCAAGGCGATGGAGGATCAGCGGGTGGCGATGCAAAACATCCTCGACCACACGCCGGTTGGCACCGCCTTCAGCAGTCAATCGATATTACGTTACACCAATCCGCAATTCCGCAACATGTTCGGCATCGTCGAGGGCGACGCCACCGAGCAGATGTACGAAACCCCCGCCGCTCGCCAGCAACTGATTGCGGAAATGGAGCGCGACGGCGCGGTGTGCAATCGGGAAATACGTCTCAGAAGCGCCAGCGGGGAGGTGCGTGATTACTTGATCACCTATGTGTTCATGGAACACGAGGGGCAGCATGGTGTCATGGCGTTCCTGCTCGACATCACCGAGCGCAAGGTGGCGGAAGCGGCGATCCACCAAGCGCGGGATGCGGCAGAAACGGCGAGTGAACAGGCCAAAGCACTGTTCAACGCCTCCACTAGCGCGCATGTGATCATCAATGCGCAGGCGCAGATCGTTTACTGCAACACGACATTCCTACAGCTGCTGAGTTATCAATCGCTCGATGATGTTGCCGGCAAACACCCCGCCGCGCTGGCCCCCGAGTGTCAGCCAGACGGGCGTCATTCCATTGAGAAAGGCACGGAAATGATCGGCATCGCTATCGAGCGCGGTTACTACACGTTCGACTGGATGTGTCAGGATGCCTGTGGTGTGGCCATTCCGGTCGAAATGACCATTGTGCCGGTGATGTTCGACGGCGCACCTCACCTGATGGGCATTTGGCACGATTTGCGTGCCCGCGTCGCCATGGAGGACGCGCTAAAACAAGCCAAAGCGATGGCTGAGGATGCGACCAAGGCGAAGTCGGATTTCCTCGCCAACATGAGCCACGAAATCAGAACGCCGATGAATGCCATCATCGGCATGTCGCACTTGGCGCTGCAAACTGACCTCAACAAAAAGCAGCGCAATTACATCGAAAAAGTCCACCGCGCTGGTGAAAATCTGCTCGGCATCATCAACGACATCCTTGATTTCTCCAAAATCGAGGCCGGCCGGCTGACCATGGAGCAGATTGATTTCCATCTCGATGACGTGCTGGATCACTTGTCCAATTTGGTGGGTCTCAAGGCTGAGGATAAAAAACTGGAATTGCTGTTTAACATCGCGCCGAACCTGCCGACCGCGCTGATCGGCGACCCGCTGCGCCTCGGCCAGATTTTGATCAATTTGGGCAATAACGCGGTGAAATTCACCGATCAAGGCGAAATCATCATCGGCGGCGAAATGGTGAGCCAAACGCCCGACGAGGTGGAATTGCACTTTTGGGTACACGATTCGGGTATCGGCATGACACCTGAACAAGTGGGGCGGATGTTCGAGAGTTTCAGCCAAGCGGATGCCTCGACCACGCGCAAGTACGGCGGGACGGGACTGGGGCTGGTCATCTCGAAAAATCTCGTCGAAATGATGGGCGGCCGCATCTGGGTGGAGAGCGAAGTTGGCAAAGGCTCGACGTTCCGTTTTCACGCCAAATTCGGTTTGCAACAGAATCCGCAGCCGCGCCGCATGTTCCGCGCCGACGAATTGCTCGGTGTGCGCGTGTTGGTGGTGGACGACAATGCGGCGGCACGCGAAATTCTCGCCGGCATGGCCAAGAATTTTGACCTCGAAGTGGACGTGGCGTGGGATGGGCGACAGGCACTGCACATGTTGGAGGCCGCCGAACAGCGGCAACTGCCCTACGATCTAGTTTTGATGGATTGGCAGATGCCCGGCATGGATGGCATCGAGACGGTGCAGTCGCTGCAACATGAGCAGCTGGCAAAAACGCCCGCGATTATCATGGTGACGGCGTACGGCCGCGAGGAGGCGCTGGGTACTGCTGAACAGCGCGGCGTGGCGCTCAAGTCGGTGCTGACCAAGCCGGTGACGCAATCGTCGCTGCTCGAAGCAATTGGCGACGTGCTCGGCATGGGTGAAATCGTCGAAACCCGCGCTGAATCTCGGGCTGAGAGTTACAAGGAGGCGCTGGCGGCGCTCACGGGTGCGCGGGTGCTGCTGGTCGAGGATAACGATATGAATCAGGAACTGGCACTGGAACTGCTGCACCAAGCGGGGATGCAGGTGGTAGTGGCCGGCAATGGTCAGGAAGCGCTCGACGTGCTGGCGCGGGATGATCGGTTTGACGGTGTGCTGATGGATTGCCAAATGCCGGTGATGGACGGCTACACCGCCACGCGGGAGATTCGCAAGCAGTCCCGGTTTGCAGCACTGCCGATCATCGCCATGACCGCCAACGCCATGGCCGGGGATCGTGAGAAAGTGCTCGCGGCCGGCATGGTGGATCACATCGCCAAACCGCTCAACGTCGTTGAGATGTTCGCTACTATCGCCAAATGGATTAGGCCACAGCAAACCACTGTTCCCACGCCCGCAACTGCGTCGCCGACTCCTTCAGTGGAATCCGTTGGGGAGTGGCCACCCCTGCCCGGCATTGATGTCAAGGCTGGTTTGGCGACCACAATGCACAACGAGGCGTTCTACACCCGGATGCTGCTGAAATTCCGCGCCAGCCAAGGCAATTTTGCTGAGTTGTTCGCTGCCGCCCGGCAGGATGACGATCCCACTGCCGCCAGTCGCTGCGCTCACACGCTCAAGGGGACGGCCGGCAACATCGGCGCCAAAGGTGTGCAAGCCGCTGCCGCTGCACTGGAACGCGCCTGCGACGACCACGCGCCCGACGAACAGATTGACGCATTGCTGGCAAATACGCTCGCTGAATTAGCACCGGTGATAGCGGGGCTGCAAGCCGTCGGTGGCAGTGAACCGGTGGCTGACCAAACCAAACCGGCTGCCGCCCTGCCGGCTGCCGAACTGGAACACGCCCTCGCTAAACTGAAGCGACTGCTGGAGGATAGCGATTCTGAAGCGGGTGATGTTGCCGAGGCGCTCCTCAACAAACTCGCCGGCACGGCGCTAGCCGGGCAGTTGCAACCAGTGGCGGTGGCGATTACTGACTTTGATTACGATGCCGCCTTGGAACTACTTGCCCAAGTTGCTCGCCCATGATGACCGACATGGTGCTGCCTATGCAGTCAGATGATCTGTGCGTCGTCGGCATCGGTGCCTCAGCAGGTGGGCTTGAAGCCATGCTGACGCTGTTCGCATACTTGCCGGCAACCGGCCGCGTCACCTACGTCGTTGCCCAGCACATGGCAAAGGATGGCCATGACACATTGGTGACGCGCCTAATCGGCCGCGAGTCCACTCTGCCTCCTTTTTTCGTGACCACCGTCGCCGCCCTTGATGACACGCCCAGTATCCATATGACCGCCGCCGCAGAGGACCATCTAATGACCGCTAACCTCAATTACATCGAAAGGAAAACTATTTTGGTGGTGGACGACACGCCGGATAATTTGTCGCTGATGAGCGGCCTGCTGCGCAACGACTACAAGGTGCAGGTTGCCAATAACGGTGAGAAAGCGCTGAAAATCGCCGCGGGTGATCCGCCGCTAGATTTGATCCTGCTCGACATTATGATGCCCGTGATGGACGGCTATCAGGTCTGCCAACAACTCAAAAGCAACCCGCATACGGTCAATATTCCAGTGATCTTCCTGACGGCAAAAGTCGAGGTGGAGGACGAGAAAAAGGGACTTGAACTCGGCGCTGTGGATTACATCACCAAACCGATCAGTCCGCCGATCGTACTGGCCCGCGTCAAAAATCATTTGGCGTTAAAGGCACACGCTGACTTCCTGCGCGATAAAAACGACTTCCTCGAAGCGGAGGTCGAAAAACGCACCCGCGAGGTGATGGCGATTCAGGACGTAACCATCCTAGCGATGGCCTCGCTGGCTGAAACCCGCGACAATGAGACTGGTAATCACATCCGACGTACCCAGTATTATGTACGGGCGCTGGCCGAACGGCTGCGTGAACATCCGCGCTTTCGTCACTATTTGACCACGCATCAGATCGCGCTGCTGTTCAAATCGGCACCGCTACATGACATCGGCAAAGTGGGCATTCCCGACCGTATCCTGCTTAAACCGGGGCGCTTCACCCCGGAGGAATTCGAGATTATGAAGACCCACACGACGCTGGGGCGCGACGCGATCCGGCACGCCGAGTCACAACTTGGCTACAGCGTGAATTTTTTGGAGTGCGCCAAAGAGATCGCCTACAGCCATCAAGAAAAATGGAATGGCACCGGCTATCCCGAGGGCATCGGTGGTGAGGACATTCCGATCTCGGCGCGTCTGATGGCAGTGGCCGACGTTTATGACGCGCTCATCAGCCGCCGCGTCTATAAAGCTGGGATGCCGCACGAGGAGGCAGTACGCATCATCTGCGAGGGCCGCGGCAGCCATTTCGATCCCGACATAGTTGATGCCTTTCTCGATATTGCCGACGTATTCCAAGCGATTGCGTGTGACTATAGTGATACGGATTAAGAGATATTGCCGAGACGCCTTGATACCCGCCGGGCTGTTAATTGCTAATTAAAAAATGATCGTTCCTACGCTCTAGCGTGGGAACGCACTCTTCCTTGAAAAAGCAACCAGTTAAAATCTGAACGGCGGCACTTCCAATTCGATCAAACCCGCTTTCATTCATGCCCCGCATTCAACCGCTCCCGCAGCACCTGATTAGCCAAATCGCCGCCGGTGAGGTGGTCGAGCGCCCGGTGTCGGTGATTAAAGAATTAATTGAAAATAGCCTCGATGCCGGCGCTCGATTGCTGGAAATTGACATCACGCACGGCGGGTTGAAACAGCTGCGGGTGCGCGATGACGGTTGCGGGATTGATGCGGCCGATTTACCGCTCGCACTTGCCCGCCACGCCACCAGTAAAATCACCACGGCCGACGATTTGGAAGCACTGCACACGCTCGGCTTTCGCGGCGAGGCGCTGCCGTGCATCGCGGCCGTGTCACGCTTAAAACTCATCTCCCGTCCGCCCGAAGCCGCGCTGGCGTGGTCACTGGTCAGCAACGGCGGTGACGTGACCAGCCCGCAACCGCTGGCACATCCGCCCGGCACCTGCGTCGAAGTCACTGATTTATTTTTCAATTTACCCGCCCGCCGCAAATTTCTGCGCACCGCCGCGACTGAGTTTGGTCACATCGAGCAACTGGTGCGGCAATTGGCGCTGGCGACCCCGAGCGTGGCGGTGCGGCTCAGTCACAACCAGCGGCTGGTGGTCAACTTGCCCGCCGCGCCAGCAGATGCGGCGGCTGACCAAATCCTGACCGCCCGCCACGCCGCGCTACTGGGCGAGGACTTTGCCGCGCAGGCACTCGCGTTGGATGTTCACAGCGCCAATGCGCACCTGCACGGTTGGATTGCCCCCGCCACCCTCAGCCGCGCACAAGGTGATCGGCAATTTTTATTTGTCAACGGGCGGATCGTCACCGACCGGCTGGTCAATCACGCGGTGCGCCTGGCGTATCAGGACGTATTGCCACACGGGCGTTATCCGGCATTCGTGCTGTTTTTAGAATTGCCGCCGCGACTGGTCGATGTCAACGTCCACCCGTCCAAACGTGAGGTGCGCTTTCGTGAAGGACGCCAAGTGCATGATTTAATTGTGCAAACCATCACGCAGCGGCTGGCCAGCGGACGTTTGGCCGGTTACGCACCGCCGCCGTCACCTGCCGCGCTGCCACCTGATCTGCCGCCCGCCGTGTCAAATCAACCCACGCCGTCGCCGCCGAGTTGGTCACGGCAATCAACGCAACCACCGTTACCGCTGCAAGTGCGCGAAACAGCGGCGCGGTACGCGGCTGATTTTTTAATTCAACAACCGTGGTCAAGTTCAGCGCCGCCGCCCGCCGCGCCGGTGGTGAGTGCAACTGATGTGGACGTGACCAATGCCGATCTGCCCGCGCCGTCACCTGAATTACCCGCAACTGACGCGGCTGATCCGCCAATCACCGCCCCGCTCGGCTACGCGCTCGGGCAATTGCACGGCACGTTCATCGTCGCGCAAGCCGCGCAGGGCTTGGTGATTGTGGACATGCACGCCGCGCACGAGCGGATTGGATATGAGCAGTTAAAGCAGGCGTGGCACGCGGCCGCGGTGCCGCGTCAAGCATTGCTGGTGCCGGTGGTGGTGAGTTTGACCGCCGCTGAGTTGGGCGTGATTGATGCGCACGAAGCGACCCTGGCGGAGTTGGGTTTGATCGTCACCGTGTTGAGTGCGCAACAGGCCGCGGTACGCGAGGTGCCGACGCTGTTGCAACACGCTGATCTTGACCAATTGCTGCGCGACGTGCTGGCGGATTTAGCCAACATCGGCCGTAGCGCCCGCGCAACAGTAGCGAGTCACGCGGTGCTGGCGACTTTTGCGTGTCATCACGCCGTGCGCGCTAAACGCCAGTTGACCGTGCCGGAGATGAACGCGCTACTGCGCACGTTAGAACGCACCGACCGAGCGGATCAGTGCAATCACGGCCGCCCGACCTGGGTGTTAATTGACCATCACCAATTAAATCAATGGTTTAAGCGTGGGCAGTGATGATTTAACGATGCCGCAGTCCAATCAAACTCAACCGCTACCGCTCGCCATTTTGCTCATGGGGCCGACGGCGGCTGGCAAAAGTGCGCTTGCGCTGGCATTGGCAGCGCGCTTGCCCGTTGAGTTGATTAGCGTGGACTCGGCGCAGGTGTATCGCGGTTTGGACATCGGCACGGCGAAACCGTCCCCGGCCATCGTGGCGCAAGTGCCGCACCAGTTGATTGACATTTGCGATCCGTCTGAAGCGTACTCGGCGGCGCGGTTTCGTGACGATGCACTGGCGGCGATGAGCGCAAGCGTGGCGGCGGGTAAAATTCCGCTGTTGGTCGGCGGCACGATGCTGTATTTCCGCGCCTTGCAGCAGGGTTTATCACCGTTACCGTCCGCCGCGCCGGCGATTCGGGCGCATTTGACCGCGCAGGCGCAGCAGCGCGGGGCGGCGCAGATGCACCAGTGGTTAGCGACGGTTGATGCGGCCGCGGCGGCGCGCATCCATCCGAATGATCCGCAGCGGGTGCAGCGAGCGTTGGAGGTGTTTTTGTCCACCGGTGAACCGTTGAGTGCGCATTGGCAGCGCAGTCACGCGGCCGCGCTGCCGTATCGGCTGGTCAAATTGGTCTGCGCACCAAAGGATCGTGCCGTGCTGCGAGCGCGGATTGCCGAGCGGTTTGACGCGATGTTGACGGCGGGATTTGAGGCGGAAGTCGCGCAATTGCTGGCGCGGGGCGATTTGTCACCCGACTTACCCGCGCTGCGCTGCGTCGGGTATCGGCAAATGGTGGCGTATTTGCACGATCAAATCAGTGTTGCCCAGATGCGGCAGCAGGCAATAGATGCCACGCGGCAATTAGCAAAACGGCAATTCACTTGGCTGCGGGCGGAAATGAATTGTCAATGGTTACAAGATGAAAAGACTGCATTAAACAGCGCGTTGGAATTGATTAACGCGGCAATAGATACGCGGGGTGTTTAATGAACAAAATTGGATATTGGCAATTGGCAAACAGCAGATTTGCCCAGCATAACCAAATTCGTTAATATTGCCATTGTCCACTGCTTGACGGTGTTCACTATTGCAAGTTTACTCCAAACAACCTGTATTAAATCATCATTTGCCACAATGATCCCCGAACGTATTGCTTTAATGACTGATTTCGGTAATGGCCCCTACGTCGGCCAAGTGCGCCTCCGCCTCGCCGAATTATTACCAACCACGCCGGTATTAGATTTAATTGCCGATCTACCACCTTTTCGCCCCGATTTAGCCGCCTATCTTTTACCCGGGTTAGTACGCGGAATGCCACCCGGCACCCTGTATCTAGGCGTAGTTGATCCCGGCGTCGGCGGTGAACGTGCCGCATTAGCCATTACACTTGATGACAATTGGTTAATTGGGCCGGACAATGGGTTATTTGCACCGTTAATTCGCCAAGCGCATTTGGTATCAGTGCAACGAGTGGATTGGCGGCCGGCGAATTGTTCTGACAGTTTTCATGGGCGGGATTTATTCGCGCCATTAGCCGCCGCACTCATTCACGGCACAATGCCGATGCCCGCCGTGCCATTACCCGCCTCCGCCGTCATTGGCTATCACGGCCCAATGCAATTACCACGAGTGGTTTATGTAGATCATTACGGCAATTTAATGACAGGATTAAGTGCTAATGTGTGCGATCAACGCGGGCGATTACGCATTGGCAGCCACACATTAACCTATGCACGCACCTTTTGCAGCGTCCCCGTCGGGCAAGCATTTTGGTATCACAATGCCTTTGGATTAGTGGAAATTGCCGTGAATCAAGGGCGGGCGGCCACGCTATTCAGCGCCGAGCCGGGCACTGAAGTTCATTGGTTAGGCAGTGAATAAAACGAATAAACCTCAGCGCCAATTTTACCACTTAAACAATAACCATTGCGGAACGGCCAATTCAGAAGTTTCCGCTTGTTGAACATCCAGCACACCATCACCATTGGTATCAACTAAATAATATGGCGCCCCCGCCATTGGCTGGATTTTCACCAAATACACCTGCCCTTTAACGCGATAAGACGTAATGGTTTCACTCGGGGTTTCGGTAATCGTGACCTCGGGTTCTAATTCCTCTTGCACAACTCCATTACCATCCCAACTGGCCGGTGGCGCGGCGATTGTTATTGAACACATCATCGCTAGTGCAAAACTCAAGTGTAATAAATATCGTTGTTTCATAACTACACTGTTAGTCGGTTATTAGATTAAGAACTTGAACGTGTCATACAATGATACAGTAACAGTCAATTTTCAATTGTCAAAGTCATTCATATCCCGTATTGCTTCCGTCACAATACAACCGCCCAAACACACCGCATTTTGATAAAACACCACCGACTGACCTGGCGTAATCGCTCGCTGTGAAATAGCAAATTGGATGTGACAAGTATCATCTTGGTTAATCACAGTTAATGTACAATCCTGTAATGACTGGCGGTGACGCAAACGACATTGACAATTCAATGGCAGTTCAATGGGCGCTTGCCCCGCAATCCAATGCAATTGTTCACCGCGCAACGCATTGGCATATAACAAAGGATGCTCGCCCTGCGCCACCACTAATACATTGCGCTCGGCATCTTTGGCAATGACAAACCAGGGCGCTTCATTCGCTCCAGCAATACCACCAATGCCCAATCCTTGCCGCTGGCCAAGCGTGTAAAACGCCAATCCGTGATGCTGCCCAATCACCTGTCCATTCGGCGTTTCAATTGCTCCCGGCTGCGCAGGTAAATAGCGCGCAAAAAACTCACGGACGCGGCGTTCGCCAATAAAACAAATACCCGTACTATCACGTTTATTCGCGTTAATCAATCCAAGTGAATGCGCAATTGACCGCACCTGTGTTTTTGTTAAATCCGCCAAAGGAAATAATGCTTTGCTTAATTGTTGTTGATTTAACAAATACAAAAAATACGTTTGATCCTTATCAAGGTCGGCAGCTAATTCCAATTGACAACCTGCTGCCGTTTGCCGCACTCGCGCATAATGACCAGTCGCTATCCAATGCGCGCCGCGTGCCAGTGCGTATTCCAAAAACACCTGAAATTTAATTTCACGATTACACAATACATCCGGATTCGGAGTGCGCAATAATTGATAATCAGTTAATACCGGTGTAAAGACCCGTTCCCAATATTCGGTCGCAAAGTTCACTGCGTGTAATTGAATGTTTAATTGTTGTGCAACCGCTTTTGCATCCGCCAAATCTGCCGCAGCAGCACAATAACTTGGCGTATCATCTTCTTCCCAATTTTTCATAAACACGGCTTCAACAGCATAGCCGGCTATAAGTAAACAATGCGCCGCTACTGCTGAATCAACGCCGCCTGATAAGCCAATGATGACTCGCTGCCTCATCGTGTTTTATTCAATTGGTTCATCTGTCAAATGCGCTAAATCTGAATGCGCTTCACTTACGGAAGTAAAATAAAGCTGCCCTAATATTTCAGGCGTGACGGCAAGATCATCAGGCAATGGAATGTCAGGCTGCTCGAATGCATCCAGAATATCTATAACAATAGCAAGTGGACCATTTCGATCTAACAATGCCTCCCTAATTTCACTAGTTAACCGCATTTTACGCACAATTTCTACAATTGGAATCCCAAATAAACGGTCAATTGTAGATAACAATCCTAATGTGAAAAACCGCTCGGCTTCATCCGCACGGTTTAAAATAGGTGCCAAGTGTGCTGCCATGCGCGCCCGAATGAGTGTCTGTTCCATACTCATTGGTCCGGTTGCTAAATTACGCAGCGACAATAATAATGTCAACCGCCGAATTTCACTACGCCCTAATAATAAAACCGCCTGACGAACCGATTCAATCGGTTGCGGACGGCGAAACCGTGGGCTATTGATGAGCTTCAACATTTCTAAACTCAGTGCCGCATCGCTACTAACTAAGCGGGTCATTTCTTCTGTCGTACTCTGCGGTTGCTGTAATAAATCTAGCAGTTTAATAAGTGCGAGTTTATTGCCCTCAAGGCGCTGCCCGGCAATGACATTAGGAAATGATAAATAAAATCCTTGAAAGTAATTGAATCCGAGGCCTTGACACAAGTGATAGGTGTCAGCAGTTTCTACTTTAGTTGCAATTAACGCATGGTTGCATTTAGGCATTTTTTCGATCAATTGACCGCGTAATTGCGCTGGATCATCATGCAGCACATCTACCTTAATAAAATCAGCAATGCGCACCGCATAATCTGGTTGAGTTAAGACGTGCCGACTATCCAATGCAATGCAAAAACCTTCTTGCTTATGTGTTTGTAAGAATGCAAAGAGTTCAGCGTCAATCACAATGTCTGGGGAGAGTTCAAGTGTACATTGGTTGGCGGGCAATGTACTCAGAATTGGATTATG
>NZ_JABVCQ010000028.1 GCF_014145225.1 Thiospirillum jenense | reverse complement strand
CACAGGCAAGATAATTGCGCCATTCGGCAATGTCATTTGCTGCAAGAGAACCTGCATTAGCCACAAAATTGTTCTGGCAATTGGCAACATCATAGCTCCCGACATACGCGGCGACATTAGTCTTATTCGCCCGCATTGCATCCGTAATGGCATAGGACAGATTCGCCGCTTGGGTGCGCTGCGCCGAACCCGTATTGAGTTTTAATGACGTAGCACTCAAGGCCGCCAACCCTAATAACCCAATGGACAGCACCAGCGCGGCAACCAGCACTTCAATTAAGGTAAACCCGCGTTGTCTATTGATTAAATTCATAGTACACACTCCGCACCATGTTTTTCCTCACTAAAAATTCTACCTACTCTATTAACTGTAATTTTGCGGCATGATTCTGATTCTGCTGATTGTTGAATAATCAAAGAAGCCATAGTACTGCTAGTTGTTTTACCACTTGATGCAAAACTAATTTGGTTTATTAGGACGCCATTACCGGCTATCGTTGCCTGTCCCGCCTCTAATTGCCCCACTTTAATCAGTTCACCAGTATCAACACTGCCGTTATTGTTATCATCAACAAATATCAACCAACCCGTTTCCCAATTACCATCGGTGGTACAGGTTGGATTAGTCGCGGTCACATTCGCCGATTTACACACCGTCACCGTCTTACCGCGTGTCACCGCCTCCGAGCGCGCCATGCGAAATGTACCTAATAATTGATTGGTCACAGCAGCGGTACGATTTTGCTGCATCATTTGTTGAAAACTCGGCACGGCAATAGACATCAGAATCGCGGCAATGGCAACCGTGATGATCATCTCAATTAACGTAAACCCCGCGCTGCGCCGCCTCGGTAATAAATAAAAGCGGCAGTTGTTATTGTCCACAACACGACAGAATAATTGCACAGGCACACCTCGACCATGATGGGTTTAATTAATTATCATCTTTCTTTGAATAAAGGTTAGCAGAGCGGCTGGCAGTTAGGTGATAATAACCGACGAACGGTAGCAATTACCCGATAAACGGTTATTGGTGCGCTGGATGACAATCGCGGCGCATTGCCGGTCAATCATTGTGTGACGGTCAGGTGAATTATTGTTTTTAGCCGGAATGGAATGAAATAGATTCAGTGGGATGAGGCGGTCACAGCAATTGCATAGCGTTATTGCTTGCCAGCGGTGCGCGGTTTGCACCAGTATTTTCACCAGACAAACAAAAACGGCTCAGATCACAAGACCTAAGCCGTTGAAAACATTGGAGCTGGTGGACGGATTTGAACCGACGACCTACTGATTACAAATCAGTTGCTCTACCGACTGAGCTACACCAGCGCGTGAGACATAAAAATACCCCGAATGCACGTCCAACACAACTGCCCTGCGCCAGCGGCAAGTGTGACCGGTTGCTCACAACCCACCCGCCCGCGCTATGATGGGCGCCTCGCAATCTGTGCCGGTGTGAAATGACTACTGAGGCGACATTGACGCATGACCACTTTTGAACATCCCATTTACGCCCTGCTGCGCGAACGCATTTTAATACTCGACGGTGCAATGGGCACTATGATTCAACGCCACCGCTTGGCTGAAAACGACTATCGCGGCCGACAATTCCAACACTGGCCGCGTGATCTCAAAGGCAATAATGATTTATTAAGTATCACCCGCCCCGATGTCATTACCGCCATTCACACCGCCTATTTAGATGTCGGCGCTGACATCATTGAAACCAATACGTTTAACGGCAATCGCTTATCGCAAGCCGACTACGGGTTAGAACATCACACCGTTGAAATCGTCACCGCCGCCGCCAAACTCGCCCGCGCCGCCGCCGATGCCTACACCGCCCGCACCCCCGATCAACCGCGCTTTGTCGCCGGCGTCCTCGGCCCGACGGGCAAAACCGCCAGCATCTCCCCCGATGTCAACGATCCTGGCGCCCGCAACGTGCATTTCGACGAACTGGTGGCCGTGTACGAAGAATCCACCCACGCCCTGCTCGACGCCGGGGTAGATTTACTCCTAATCGAGACCATTTTCGACACGTTAAACGCCAAAGCCGCCATTTTCGCCGTCGAACACGTTTTCGCCCTCACCAATCAGCAAGTCCCGCTCATGCTCTCCGGCACCATCACCGACGCCTCCGGTCGCACCTTATCCGGTCAAACATTAGAGGCGTTTTACAACAGTATCCGCCACGCCCGCCCGTTGAGCATCGGTCTCAACTGCGCCCTCGGCCCCGCCGCGCTGCGCCCGCATGTCGAGGAACTCTCCCGCCTGAGCGAATTTTTTACCAGCGCCCACCCCAACGCCGGGCTGCCCAACGAGCTGGGCGAATACGACTTGACACCCCGCGACATGGCCGCCCAAATCGGCGAATGGGCAGAATCGGGCTTTGTCAACATCGTCGGCGGTTGCTGCGGCAGTACGCCTGACCACATCCGCGCCATCGCCCTGACCGTCGCCGGCTACCCACCACGCCGCCCGCCGCCACCCGATCACCGCCTGCGGCTGGCGGGATTGGAGGCATTCAATGTCTGAACATCTATTACCCGTCACCCCGCCCGCCACCACCAATTTATTTATTAACATTGGCGAACGGACAAATATCACCGGCTCGGCACAATTCAAACGGTTAATTCTCAATGGTGACTTTGATGCCGCGCTCGCTGTTGCCCGGCAACAGGTCATTAATGGCGCGCAAATTATTGATATTAACATGGACGAAGCGATGCTCGATTCGCAAGCGGCCATGGTGCGTTTTTTACAGTTAATTGCCGCCGAACCCGATATTGCCCGCGTGCCAATCATGTTGGATTCATCCAAATGGTCGGTATTAGAAGCGGGTTTAAAATGCGTCCAGGGCAAGTGCATTGTTAATTCGATTAGCTTAAAAGAAGGCGAAGTCCCCTTTTGTTATCACGCCCGTTTAATTAAACGCTACGGCGCCGCAGCCGTTGTCATGGCATTTGATGAACAGGGGCAAGCCGATAGCGCCGAACGCAAATTTGCAATCTGCCAACGCGCTTATCGTTTATTAGTTGACCAAGTCCAATTCCCGCCCGAAGATATTATTTTTGATCCCAACGTATTCGCCGTCGCCACTGGCATTGATGAACACGCCAATTACGCGGTGGATTTCATTACCGCTACCCACCGCATTAAAGCTGAATTACCCTACGCCCGCATCTCCGGCGGCATTTCTAATGTCAGTTTTGCATTGCGCGGCAATAACACCGTGCGCGAAGCCATGCACGCCGTCTTTTTATATCACGCGGTGCGCGCTGGATTAGACATGGGTATTGTCAATGCCGGTCAATTGGCGATTTATGATGACGTGCCATTGGAATTACGCATTGCCGTTGAAGATGTCATTCTCAATCGCCGCGCCGATGCCACCGAACGGTTATTAACCATTGCACCGCGTTATCAGGGCAGCGGGGCGGCAATTGAAAATCAACAAGATTTGAGCTGGCGCGAAGCACCCGTTGCAAAACGCTTGGAATACGCGCTCATTAAAGGCATCACCGAATTCATTATTCAAGACACCGAAGAAGCGCGCATTCAATTCGGCGCACCCATTCGCGTGATTGAAGGGCCGTTAATGGCCGGGATGAATGTCGTTGGCGATCTATTCGGTGAAGGCAAGATGTTTTTACCGCAAGTGGTTAAATCAGCGCGGGTAATGAAACAAGCCGTCGCCTATTTAGAACCCTTTTTAGCCACCGAGCGGGCGGTTGGTCATACGCAAGGGCGGATTTTATTAGCAACCGTCAAGGGTGATGTGCATGATATTGGTAAAAACATCGTCGGCGTAGTATTGCAATGCAATAATTATGAAGTGATTGATTTAGGCGTAATGGTGTCAGCCGAACGCATTTTAACTGAAGCCCGCGCTGTCAATGCCGATTTAATTGGTTTGTCCGGGTTAATTACGCCGTCATTAGATGAAATGGTGCATGTGGCGAAAGAAATGCAGCGGCAAGGCTTTACCGTACCATTATTGATTGGTGGTGCCACGACCTCAAAATTGCATACCGCTGTGAAAATAGCGCCGCAATACACGCAACCGGTGGTTTATGTTAAAGATGCGTCGCGGGCGGTCGGGGTTGCCAGCAAATTATTATCTGCCGAACAGCGGGGGAATTACATTGCCGAATTAAATACCGAATACGCCGCCACCCGCCGCCGCCGTGCCGAACAGAATGAAGCGCGGGATTTAATTCCATTGACACAGGCGCAAGCCAATCGTCAAGTCATTGATTGGCAACGCACGCCGCCCGTGCCGCCCGCCGAATTGGGCATACAGGTATTGAATAAAATCCCGTTAAACGAAATTGCGCAACACATTGATTGGACGTTCTTTTTTCATGCGTGGCAATTGCCGGGACAATTCCCGCGTATTCTGGATGATCCCGAAAAAGGTATTGAAGCGCGGCGCTTATTTGCCGATGCGCAAGCGATGCTTAAACGGATTGTGAACGAACGTTGGTTACAAGCGCGGGCGGTGATTGGGTTATTTCCCGCCAATGCAGTGGGTGATGACATCGTCGTTTTTAATGATGAAACGCGCCAAACACCATTAGCCACTTTTCATTGTTTGCGCAAACAAATGAAACAACCCGCCGGCCGTGCGAATGATTGCCTTGCCGATTTTATTGCACCATTAGATAGCGGCATTCCCGATTATCTCGGTGGATTTGCCTGCACGGCGGGCGCGGGAATTGATGCACACGTTGCCCGCTTTGAAGCCGCGCATGATGATTATTCCGCTTTGCTATTAAAAGCATTGGCAGATCGTTTAGCCGAGGCGCTGGCAGAATATTTGCACCACCGCGTCCGCACTCGTCATTGGGGCTATGCCGCTGATGAAACCCTAACCAATGAAGAATTAATTGCAGAAAAGTATTGCGGTATTCGCCCAGCCATTGGTTATCCGGCCTGCCCCGATCATAGTGAAAAAGACACTTTATGGCATTGGTTGAATGCAGAACAACACACGGCTATTTGGTTAACCGAATCAAAAGCCATGGTGCCAACTGCCGCGGTGAGTGGATTATATTTTGCTCATCCTGACAGTCATTATTTCGCTGTCGGTAAAATCAACCGCGATCAAGTAGCGGCCTATGCTAAACGCAAAGGGATTTTAATCAGTCAAGCGGAACGGTGGTTAGCACCCAATTTGGCGTATGATTTGGAATGAAAAATTAAGCAAACCACTATTCAACTGCATCGCATATTTGAATTGAGGAGGCCGCTATGGATCGCCAACAAGCCGCAAAGTTTATGCTTGATTGTTTGCGCATGATGATGGCGCGCAATGGGTCGGATTTATTTATTAGCGCTGGCTTTCCACCCGCCTGTAAAATAGATGGTAAATTGACGCCATTGACGGAACATGCACTCAAAGCGGAGCAAACCAGTATTCTGGTGCGCTCGATTATGAATGATTATCAATTAAAAGAATTCGACGCCACAAAAGAATGCAATTTCGCCGTTAGCCCGCAGGGAATTGGTCGGTTTCGCGTCAATGCGTTTGTGCAACAAGGGCGTTCTGGCGTGGTATTGCGCACCATTCCAACCAAAATTCCTGATCTGGATGAAATGAAATTACCGCCGGTCTTAAAAGACTTGGTATTAACAAAACGCGGCTTGATTTTATTAGTCGGTGGCACTGGCTCGGGTAAATCAACCACATTAGCGGCCATGCTTGGCTATCGCAATGCTAATACACATGGGCATATTATCACCATTGAAGACCCGGTCGAATTCGTCCATGAACACCGCAATTGTTTAATCACTCAACGTGAGGTTGGGGTGGATACGGCGTCATGGGAAATCGCATTGATTAACACGTTACGCCAAGCGCCGAATGTCATTTTAATTGGCGAAATTCGTGCGCGTGAGACAATGGAACATGCCATTAACTTTTCCGAAACCGGCCATTTATGTTTATCAACCTTACATGCGAATAATGCCAATCAGGCGCTGGATCGTATTATTAACCTGTTCCCGGAAGAGCGCCGCCCGCAATTGTTAATGGATTTATCACTCAATTTGAAATCCGTGATTTCGCAGCGGTTGTTACCAAAAGTTGGCGGTGGACGGGTGGCAGCAATTGAAATTATGATTAATTCGCCGTTGATCCAAGATTTAATTTTCAAGGGCAAGGTGCATGAGATTAAAGCAATTATGAAACGCTCAAAGGAAAGCGGAATGCAAACCTTTGATATGGCGCTGTTTGATCTCTACGAAGCGGGGTTAATTACGCTGGAAGATGGGTTGCGTAATGCCGATTCAATGAATGAATTGCGGCTGCGCGTTAAATTAGAAAGTTCCGAAGCAGAAGGCGATGTATTGGGTGATGCACAAGGTTTGGCATTAGTTGGCGATAGTCAACCGCCGTCTATCCCATTGATATTTGGAAAAGCAGGCGGGGCAAGCACCACGACCGATAGTCAATTTGAGTTGGATAACTTCGATTTAGCTGAAGCCTCGTTTGATCTTGATTCTGAACCAAATAAATCGTCTTGAATCTCATGGTAGCAGTGTGAAGCATTTGTATAGTGAAAAGTCGTGTGCTTGCGCTGTTCTAATCGTTCCAGCAATATACGCTTCGGTACACATCATTTCGCAACCACGCAGAGAGTTTTAATAGGAAAAGTTTATGGCCAGTGATGATAAAAATAAACAGCCAATTATTGTTAAAAAGATCGTTAAAGGCGGCGGTCATCATGGTGGCGCTTGGAAAATTGCATTTGCTGACTTTGCGACTGCCATGATGGCGTTCTTTATGTTGTTGTGGATTATGGGGTCTACGACCAAAGAACAAAAAGCGGCCATTTCTGAATACTTTAGAAATCCCTCTGCATTTGTTGGGCGCAGTCATTCGGCGTCACAAGCACAAGGTGATGGCACCGGTGCGCGGCCGTCAATTATGAGTTTTTCGGGGGCGGTTGATATGGCGCCGGAAACACCGAATACGGCAATTCTTAATGAAGAGCAGGCTGAACAAGTATTAGCAGCCCGCGATCAAGAACGGTTGGAAGAATTAAACGATCAAATTCAAGAAGCAACCAATAAGAATATGGCATTGCAGTCATTTAAAGATCAGTTGTTAATTGATATTGTGCCGGAAGGTTTGCGCATTCAAATTGTAGACAAAGAAAATCGCCCGATGTTTGATTTGGGGAGTGCGCAATTAAAAGATTATACGGAGCAAATTCTCAAAGAATTAGCGGTCTTGATTAACAAGGTGCCAAATCATATTAGCTTGACTGGGCATACGGATGCGCGGCCGTTGTTAATTCAGAATTATAGCAATTGGGAATTATCAACAGATCGGGCAAATGCTGCACGGCGGGCGTTAATTGCGGGTGGGATGCAGGGTGATAAAATTGGGCGGGTGGTCGGTTTTTCTGACACTATTCCATTCGATAAAACGAATTTAAATAACCCAATTAACCGGCGTATTTCAATTATTGTGATGAATAAACGTACTGAGGATGCGATGTATCGGGAGGCGGCGGTCTTGGATAAAGCGCCTGATATGATTCCAACGCCGGAGATTCAGGTTGCGCCCCCGCCGCTATCAGCGCCTACGCAACCATAATCATTCAAACAGTTATTGATTACCTGTTGCCATTGTCACGTTGTGATGTTCTCCCCCCGCTTTGGGGGGTTGCCACATAGTATTCAATAAACTGTGCTTTGCTTAACATAGTTGAGGAATTCTCATCTACAGAGAACCATTTTGACAGTGCAGAATCTGTCGTTATCCTAAGACTGGGTGGCATGTATTTTATGGCGATAACCAAGCGCGTGCTATTCAATCACGCTCTTTAACAAGTTCGAGTATGCGGTTGCCAGCACGAGTTGCTGGCGTAAAACTTGAAACGCATCAAAGAGTTCGCGCTGTAAAAACATCTGTTTTTGCAGCCTTGGTAGATACACCCCAGTCTGCGGATTGGCAGTTAAACGTCTTTCAGCATTGTTGAGCGATGTTTAAGAAAAAAGTATCGGAGAAACCAACACCGCCCGTTGTATTAACCGTTATACGCAACGTTTAATTGTGGATTCGCCGCCCGCGCATAATCCCGCTGCCGCTCATCCAGCGTTTGGAATAAATCCAACACCCACACGACTTTTTGCTCGACCGAGCGATTACTCGGATTGACTGCCGAGCGCGCCCGCGTCGGGACGGGCGTGGCGACAATCGCGTCCACCAAAAACTGATTTTCCGACAACGCCGGCGCGGCAATCGCCCGATTGACTGGGAACGGCGTCACGGCGACAGCGCGACTGAGCAACGCCATTTTGCGCTTGCCCGACACCACCGCCCGCTGGTTAATCGAATCGTAGCCGCGCCGCGCCACTTCCTGACCAATTTCATCGTACAGCAGCCGCGCCGCGTAAATGCCGGGGCGACAGGCGACCGGCAGCCGCGCAATGCCCGACTCAGCGCGTTGGTACAACTCACTAGCAACGGCGAGCAGTCGCGCCACGCTGTCGGCAATCACCTCGTTAAACACCGGCCGCGCCAGCCACGCTTCAACATCCAACCCGCCGTCGCGCAACCAGTTGAGCGGCAAATAAATGCGCCCGTTGCGCGCATCCTCGCCGACATCGCGGCAGATGTTACTGATTTGCATTGCCGTACCCAAATCACACGCCCGCGCCAGCACATTGGCATCGCGCACGCCCATGATCGCCGCCATCATCGCCCCGACCGCCGCCGCCACTCGCGCTGAATAGGCGTACACATCGGACAATTCGTGATACACCCGCCCGTCGGCATCCCATTCAAACCCTTCGAGTAACGCTTCCGGCAGAGCGCGGGCAATACCGAACTGCGCGATTGCACCGGCAAATGCCCGATCTGCGGCGAAATTATCCGGCCGGCCGCGGTAGGCACGATCCAGCCGCTCGCGCAGGCGCTCCAGCGCCGCCGTCTGGTTATGTTCTTCCAAATCAATCGCGTCGTCGGCGAGACGGCAGAACGCATACAGCGCGGTGGCCGGTTCGCGCAACCGTTTCGGCAGGAAAAATGACGCGGCGTAAAATGACCGCGAGCCGGTACTGAGTAACTTCCGACAGGCGGTCAGGTCGGCCGCGTCGGCAAAATTGGGATCACGTTTAAGCAAAGGTATCGGCATTGGGCACCACCGTATCGAGTACTCGGGCTGAGGAAATGACACCAGGGACACCCGCGCCGGGGTGAGTCCCTGCTCCGACGAGATAGAGTCCAGCGACTTCTTCGCTGATGTTATGCGGACGAAACCACGCGCTCTGCAATAGCACCGGTTCGAGGCTGAACCCCGCGCCCTGATACGACAGCAGGCGCTGTTCAAAATCTTTGGGCGTCGTGACCCGTGACGCGGCAATTTGATTATTCAAATCCGGCAGCACGGTGCGGCTCAAATAATCGGCAATCGCTTGGCGGTACGGCTCGGCTCGCGTCGCCCAATCCACGTCACCGCCCAAATGCGGCACCGGTGACAGCGCGTAAAACGTGTCGCAGCCGGGCGGAGCGAGGCTCGGATCAGTCGCGGTCGGGCGGTACAAATACAAACTGAAATCATCCGCCAATTTTTTGCGATCAAAAATGTCGCCAATCAATTCCCGATACCGCGGCCCTAATAAAATGGTGTGATGATGAACATCGGGATATTGCCGCCGCGTGCCGAAATACCACACGAATAACCCATTGGAATGGCGCGCCCGTTTTAATTTGGCATCTGTCCAATGCCGCCGTTTGATTGACGGTAATAAATGTTGATATGTCCACGCGACATCGCTATTGGCAATCACGACGTGTGCATTGATTTGTTCACCTGACGCCAGCCGCACCCCAGTCACGCGATTATTCGCGGTGGTGATTTCGGCCACTTCGGCGTTGTAATGAATCTGATTGCCTTGCCCTTCAATTAAATTGACCATGCCGCGCACAATTGCACCGGTGCCGCCCATTGCCGAATGGACGCCCCAGTGGCGTTCGAGAAATGAAATGAGCGCGTAAATTGAAGTAACGGAGAATGGATTGCCGCCAATTAACAGCGGATGAAAACTCAAGGCTTGGCGCAGGCGGTCATTCTTGACGTATTGCGCGACCATTGAATAGACGCTGCGATGACTGCCGAGCCGAATCATTTGCGGCGCAATTTTCGCCATGTCGTACCAATGCGTGAATGGCACATGACTCAATTGCTTAAAACCGACCTCGAATATCTGTTCACTTTCGGCAATGAACCGCTCATAACCGGCGACATCATTCGGTGATAATTGCGCCACCCGGGCGCGCATTGCATCGGCGTCGCCATTAGTATCAAAAGTACCGCCGTCATCAAACCGAATGCGATAAAACGGATCCATTGGGCGCAGATCAACATCATCGGCAAAACGCCGCCCGCATAAACTCCATAATTCATCTAATAAAAACGGGGCGGTAATAATGGTGGGGCCGGCGTCAAAACTGAAGCCGTCAATGTGATGAACGTATGCGCGGCCGCCGGGGGCGTCGAGTTTTTCTAAGACGGTGACGCGATAACCACGCGCTCCGAGGCGAATGGCGGCGGCTAAACCACCGATGCCGCTGCCGATCACGACGGCGTGAGCGGTGCTGGCGCGTACTTGCGTTGCTGCGGAATTGGCGCTCATGGCCAGTGTCAACCTCTGTAACTGTCAAGTTAAGTTGACAGTGTAGCAGGCGATGGCGTGTTAAGGCTACATTTTGAGCGGCGGGCGGGTGTTAGTTAATCAATTGATTTAACAAGATTTTTTCAAAAGTGTAAATTTTTCTGACAGCATTTGCCAAGCGTTTTTTTTACGCTAACTTACTGATACACAACATTTAATGTGAAGAAATGGCGCATTTTTCGAGCAAAAGTGTCAGGTTTTTTTACAGTTGCGAAAAAATGTTAACTCTTTGTTTTTAATCATTTTTGTTAAAAACTGCCTGTCAATGTGTAAAAAAACCTGACAGTCATTTGCCAAAAATAGTGTAACACTTGCGAGTAACTAATTGATAATGAAAGCATTTATGTTTTTGGCATCTAACGTGCTAGATAAAAGGCACACAGACTGCACTTTAACAACCACAACGCTGCGATCTGTCGTGATTTTACAACGGTGGCAGGTTATTTAATTCTGCAACCCTCTTCAAATCTTGAAAACAAGCGAGTTTTACAATGAACGCATTCAAATCCAGCTTATTGTCCGCCGCCATAGTAGGTGCTTTAGTTTCTAGTGCTGCCCAAGCATTAGTGATTGATAATTTCAATTATCTGCAGGCTGCATCTGTAACAACCGCAACAAATAATTCAGTCTCCTTTGTTAGTAATTCCACTGATTTATTTTTAGGAACCTCTCGCACCCTAACTATTGGAAACTATAGTGGTAATGCTAATGGTGCAAATGGCATCTATGCCGATA
Source organism: Thiospirillum jenense (assembly GCF_014145225.1). GTDB lineage: Bacteria > Pseudomonadota > Gammaproteobacteria > Chromatiales > Chromatiaceae > Thiospirillum > Thiospirillum jenense. The sequence continues at coordinate 33,123 of NZ_JABVCQ010000028.1, read as the reverse complement.
TTGGACCGGCAGTGTTATCTATGGCAAATGGACCAGCGGCTAATAGCACCATCACTGTTGAATGGACAGGCATTAATAATATAAATTTAGCCGAAGGTGGAGCGAATGGCTTGTACTTTTCACTACCAACGGCAATTGATAATAACCTAACAATTACTTTTGCTCTGAATAATAATACCGCCTCAGGTTCGAGAACATTCGCAAGTGGTACAACTGGTTCAGGTATCTTCTTTGGATTTAATGAATTCACCACAGGTGATTCGGCTGCTGTTAATAGCGTGACTTCATTATAGGTGTCGTTCACAGGCGCCGTAGCGTGGGATGCGCAATTCGATCTGCTGGAAACCCGTACATGTGAAAATGGCAGTTGTGACATCCCCGAACCCGCCACCCTCGGTTTATTAGGCATTGGTTTATTAGGTGGATTTGCCGCCAGCCGCCGCCGCAAAGTCGCTGCTTAATTCCAAAACCGCGCATCGCCGCAAATAAAAAACGCTTCCAGCGCTTCACTGTGCTGGGGGCATTTTTATTAGCAACCGCAATGGATGTTAATCACGCAACCCGTCCAATTATTTCGCTGAATTCACCTCGCCGCCGCCCCACTCATTCGGTGTCATTTGATCGAGCCACAGCCGGCGATATAAAAACAAATTGCCAGAACGATCACGCAACGCCAACCGCCCCTGTGATTCAGCGTATTCATACGCATTAGTCACACCATTACTCGGATTATACAGCGCCAATTGATTATCGCGCCGTTGCAATAAGCCATCTACATGCCCGGCATTGGGTTGATATAAACGAAAGCGCGTCCCGCCAATAATTAACAACCCGCCGTCCCGCCCTTCCCACACCCCGTCTAATGCAGTGACCGCCGGCGCTAATAATTGATTCGGCATGGGCAAACTAAAGGTTTGCACCGGATTAGCAAAGGGCAATAACCACGGCCAGGTCATATCAGTTGCCGGCGGCGCGGGTGATGATGAATTGGATTGAACTGGTGGCAACTGCGCCATTGCCGCCATCATACGCGCCATCGCCTGCGTCATCATTTGCATTAACGCGGTATCATCGGCCACGGCGCGGTAAGGCAATAACAAACACAGCAGCAACAGACAAATAAACCGTATCATTTTTAGCATATCAACAATCAACCGTATCAATGAACTCATCCTGGGGTTCAGCACAGCAGATTCATTGCACAATAGAGCGCATCATAATAAGTTGCTCAAGTGGCGTTCAATTAAAAAACGATTTTGCTGGACAGTATCGTCAATTTAAGGACAAGTGGTAGCAAAAGTCACAGTATCATGCACCCTTGTTTAACCGTGCGTGACACGCTGATCTGTCAACGCTTGACGACAGCCCTGACCAGTCTATAGAATGTTCGTTCTTTAGCGGCACTGCAATTGACAAGTGCGCGGAGAATAACGGGGTATAGCGCAGTCTGGTAGCGCGCCTGCTTTGGGAGCAGGATGTCGGGGGTTCAAATCCCTCTACCCCGACCAGTCATGTTTGGTAATCATTTGATGGTCAGGCAAATCAATTACCCATGCTTGCGCCCGTAGCTCAGTTGGACAGAGCAACGGCCTTCTAAGCCGTGGGTCGCAGGTTCAAGTCCTGCCGGGCGTGCCAATCAATCATCACACAATGCAGGTGAGTGAGTTTTAATCAAACAGTGTTTTGCAGAGATTGACAACAAGTAGATTGACCGTAATTAACGCATCGCGCTATTTGACTTAATTGCAAATTAATCGGTCACTTTGAATAAACAATGGCGGAGTTAGCTCAGTTGGTAGAGCACGAGATTGTGGCTCTCGGTGTCACGGGTTCGATTCCCGTACTTCGCCCCATCCTTATTTCCCCGGGCCGTTAGCTCAGTTGGTAGAGCAGTGGACTCTTAATCCATTTGTCGTAGGTTCGACCCCTACACGGCCCACCAAGCAATAAGGCGCTCGGCGTTGTCCAGCGCCTTTTTTTTATGCTGACAGCGCACCAATGCGTATGACGGGTTTATTCAGGATTCGCGCCATGCTGAATACCGACGGCATTTCCCCTTATGTCTGATTATAAAACACCGCGCTTTGCAAAACTTCACGGATTTTGGCTGCCGCTATTAGCGGGGATTAGCCTCCTTCTTATTTCAATTACCCTAGCCAACTGGCGCGCCAATAATGCCGATATTGAATTGCGAGAACGAGTATTATCGCAAGCGGTTGCGATTGCGCGGGCAATAAAAAATGAAGTCACTATTGCCAAATTGACCTTTTCCGCTTTAGATGTTCATCAACCCGAATTCCAACGCCTGCAATGGCATTTAAATCGTTATGCCAAATTTTCCGGTTATCGTGGAATTTGGAGCGTCGCCAAACAACCTGATGGCTATCATTTCGGTCCTGAAAGCTATGATTTAAATGATCCATTAGCCACACCGCCCGGCGCATTATATCGCCAACCACCACCCGAATTAGCATTAGTTTTCACCAGCGGACAAGCCTTAACCACCAATAGTTATTCTGATGAATTTGACCGTTTTGTCTCCGCATTAGCACCAATTGTGGATGACCGCACCGGCAAAGTGCTTATGGTGATTGGCGTTGATGTGCAATTGGCTATTTGGGAACATGCCATTAATCGCGCCCGCATCCTACCCCTGTTAAGCGGTGCTTTACTCATTAGCTTGTTAATAGCAGCAACCTTAATTTTTAATTTAAGATCACGCCTACCCGACTCACGTCAATATCGCTGGCGTCATTTAGAATCACTACTCGCTGCCGCCGCTAGTGCATTATTAGCCATTGCCGCCACTGCCGTTGCCAGTCAATTAGATAATTACCGCCAGAATCGTTTATTTGAACGGCTCTCCACCTTACAAAATGCCAATTTGTACAATTATCTGCAACCGCATCTTGCCGATGAATCAGTGCATTTAACCCCTGACATCGCCCGCGCAGTCTTAACTCAACAATTTAATAATCAAACTATTGAATCCGCTTTATTAGAATTAGGCTTAATAGATTTAAATACCAGCCCATCATCTTGGCTTGCCACCTATCCACCCGACATCCAATGGTCAATGACCTTACCTGAAGGTCTTTCTCCCGATCATTTTGATCAAGTGCATTTAGAACGCATCGCGCCTTTATTTATTGGTCACACCACCTACGCATTAGTTACACGCGCCACCCCAGTATTTACAGCCACCTATCCAGCAAAAATGGCCTGGATGGCCGGCGCAGTCGGAACTTTATTAACGATTGTCGCAGTTGCATTAGTTGCATGGTTGCGTAATCGCCAAGTGTTATTAGAACGCACAGTCACAGAACGCACCCGCGTTTTGCGGCAACGTGAAGCCAATTTAAGTGCTATTCATAATGCCGTGCGCGACGCCATCATTACCCTCGATGCCGATGGTGCAATTGAATATTGGAATCCCGCCGCCGAACGTTTATTAGGCTATACCCAACAGGAAATACGCGGGCGCGATTTACATCGTTTATTAGCACCGCCGGCCGCGCAAATATTACAGCGCCGCAACTTTCCTAATTTCCAACGCACTGGTACCGGTGTCCACGTTGGGCAATTGATTGAAATGGAAGTTATGCGTAAAGATGGCAGCATCTGCCCAATGGAATTATCAATGTCAGCAATGAACATTGACGGCCACTGGCATTCTGTCGGTATCTTACGCGATATTGAACAACGCAAACGAACAGAAGAACGGCTCATTCGTCTGAATGATTGTTTAACCCATTTAGGCCCCGACTATTATGAAAATGTTGCGCGCATTACGGCGGTGTGTGGTGAAATTTTAAATGCTGATAGTGCTTTGTATAATCGATTACAAAACAACTTATTAGTTGCGATTGGTCATTGGAATACACCAACTGATATGCCGCTCAGTGATATGCCGAATGGGCATATTTGTTATGATTTAATTTGCGGGCGCATTGGTGAAAAAGACGCCGTGACCTTATCTGATTTAAGCACAACTTGCTATCCAGATACTGATGTTTCAGTACGTCAATATGGATTAAATGCGTATTTCGGTCATTTGGTGCGCTGTGAAGATCAACCAGTCGGTTCTTTATGCGTTGTCTTTCAACAATCGCGTCAAGCAACCGATGAAGAACAGCGATTACTTGGCATTCTTGCGGCCGCGCTGAGTGCGGAAGAACACCGCTATCGTGCAATTAAACAATTAAAACTTAGTCAACAGCGCCTATTATTAGCAACACAAGGCACAGGTATTGGCGTTTGGGAATATGATTTGCGCCAGCGCCATTTCACTTGGGATGAACAAATGCTCAAATTATTTGGCTTGTCTCATCCGCCACAGGTGGCCACATTGGGGAGTTGGAAACACCATGTTTTTGCAGATGATCTTCCATTATTACGCCGTAAATTATTAACCGCAGTACGCGAAGGTGCTGAGTTCCACGCCGAATTTCGTGTGGAACACCCCGATCATACCTTACGCAATTTAACCATTCTTGGCGTCTCTATTTGCGATGGTATTCAACGCCCCATTCCATCGCGTCGCACTGTCACAATTGACAATCAAACCATAGAAAGCGCCAGTGTAGTCGGCGTTTGTTTAGACATTACCGAATTAAAACGCACCGAAACTCAATTGCGTGAAGCCAAAGAAAGTGCCGAACGTGCTAATCAAGCCAAGTCTGAATTCTTATCGCAGATGAGTCATGAATTGCGTACTCCGATGAATGCAATCCTCGGCTTTGGACAATTGCTAGAGTATGATTTACAACTCAACGAAGAACAACGGGAAAATGTTCAAGAAATATTAAATGCCGGACGGCGGCTGTTACATTTAATTAATGAAGTTCTCGATCTTGCCAGCGTTGAAGCCGGACATGCCGAATTAAATTTAATTGCAGTGCCCTGTTATCGCTTATTAAACGAAGCCGTTGCTTTAATTAGACCCATGGCCGAACGGCGCCGTATTGAAATTCACTACGACGCCACGACTGATTTCACCGTGCAAGCGGATGCTGGCTGTTTGCGGCAGGTGTTAATTAACCTATTATCCAATGCCGTGAAATATAACCGAGAGCAGGGACGGATTGACATTCGTATTGAAGCGGTCAATCATGGAGCGGTCGTACGTATCAGTATTCAAGATCAAGGCGCCGGCATTCCAGCGCATCAAGTGAATGAAGTATTCGAGCCATTTAAACGCCTACATACAACATTAGAAACTGGTATTGACGGTAATGGTATTGGGTTAGCCGTCTCCAAACGACTACTCAATTTAATGCGTGGGCAAATTGGCGTGAATACTCAAGTGGGCATGGGCAGTACATTTTGGATTGAATTACCACGCAGCGATCATGTTTCATTACCCGCATCATCAATGACTCTGCCCCCGCCCGCGATTATTCCAGCGCCCATTATTACCACGACTATTCCGCCGCCCGGCGCCACCGCCGCCCGCTTGACCGCCGCCACCGCCGCCGGTTTGACCCCAGCGCCGCCCTTGCCACCGCTCAATCGCGGGCCGGAAGCTATCACTCAAGCAAATAGTATGCCTACTATGGTGAGTGCGGCGACCGTTCCGCCACCGCAAATGCCCGCCACCACTCGCGTGATACCACAGTCCCCTGAAAAAATTCCGCTTGACAAACCGACTGACTGCATTTCGCAAACGGACGCACCCGTGACACGGCACTCACCACCGCCGGCGGTCAACTGCGCCGCCGAAGTGAGCACCGCCCTGATTCCAACACCCGATAAACCTGGTTTGAATAACCCGCCGTCCAAAGAAATTCCAGCTAGTGCAACAACTTACCGCATCCTGCACCTTGACGATCAGCTCAGTCGTTTGCAAACCGTCGCCGCCGTTCTGCAACAGAATCCAGCTTTTGCGCTGACCAGTTGCGTCGACCCACAGCAGGGATTGCGCATGACCACTACCGCCCCGCCAAATTTAATTTTGCTCGACATAAACATGTCAACAATCAGTGGGTTACAACTGTTAGCAACCCTAAGGCGTCAACCCGCCACCGCCGCCATTCCCGTCATCGCACTCACCAGCGACGACGTGCCGAGCGAACGACACAGCGGCCGCACCACCACCTTTGATGCGTATTTAACCAAACCATTGAATATTGGCGAATTTGAACGCACCGTGACGCAATTATTAAAATTAGATTCATTATAAATGACCACTCCGTCATTACTTAGTCATTATTTGCTTATCATTTTGCAATAACACCCTGTTAATTTGACTCTTCACCAATTTACCATTGTGTTGAGGAACATTCGCATGGGTGCAACCGCTGCGACCGCCAAATCATTACCCATTACCAAACGGGGCGACCGTTTATTAGTTGAATTAGCCAATAGCGCCGCCGCCGTGCGCGAAGCACAGGTATTGCGCTATCAAATCTTTGCCGAAGAATTAGGCGCACAATTAGACAGCGCCCATCACGGGATTGATTGTGATGAATTCGACACCGCCTGTCATCATTTATTAGTCCGCGAAACCCACACCGGCCGTTTAATTGGTTGCACCCGATTACTCACAGGTGCTGCCGCTCAACAACTCGGCAGTTTTTATTCCGCCCATGAATTCGACTTAGGTCAATTACTCTTATTGCCCGGGCAATTATTAGAAGTCGGCCGCACCTGCATTGCCGCCGATTATCGCCAGGGCGCCGCAATTGCCGTATTATGGTCAGGATTGGCCAGTTTCATTCAAACTCATCAAATAGATTATCTATTTGGATGCGCCAGTATGTCATTAGGCGACAATGACGTGCAGGCCGCTGCAATGATGAATCGCCTACGCCGTCACGCCATGTCAGATGCACAATTGCGCGTCATTCCACATTACCCATTATTATCAACCGCCGAACCAGAAGAGATTCTCGACGCCCCACTCCCACCATTACTCAAAGCCTATGTCCGTTTAGGCGCTAAAGCCTGCGGCGAACCCTGTCGTGATGCGGCATTTGGTGTAGCCGATGTATTGATGTTGCTTGACGTGCGCGATTTAAATCCAGTGTATGCACGACATTTCTTGGAACGCACCGGGACATTGCGTTTATAATTGATACTTTTCAATTATTCACCGCGTGACACCCTTGAAACAACTCAGTCGTTCATTCATCACCAACCGCTGGATTATTTGGCAACTTATTCGGATTGGCGGACATTTATTGATTGCGCTCGTACTCGCTCTACTAATCGCACTGATTCAAAAAATTGGGCGTGATTGTCTGTGGCAATCGAGCGCAATGCTGTGGTGGTATCGCCGCCTTTGCCGCCTATTACAACTCCAAATCACCACCAACGGACAGCCTGCCCCCGCCGCATTATTAGTTGCCAATCACATTTCATGGCTCGATATTCCCGTATTAGCCGCCCAAGCGCCTGTACGTTTTTTATCTAAAGCTGAAGTCCGTCAATGGCCAATCATTGGCTGGATAGCAGAAGTTATTGGCACCCAATTCATTGCGCGTGGCGCCAATCAAAGTGCCACTGTCATTATTAACTTACAGCGCCAACTCACCGCTGGTCATTCAGTCGTGATCTTTGCTGAAGGCACGACCAGCGACGGAAGCAGTATAGGGCGTTTTCACCCCCGCTTATTTGCAGTTGCGCAACATGAATTATCTGCACCACAAATCACATCAGCGGCACCACCCACTACCCACATTCAACCCGTCGCCCTGCGTTACGGCAGCGCCAATGCGCCCGACCGGATCGCGCCGTTCATCAACGACGACCAACTCTTTGCGCATCTGATTCGCATCCTGCGCCACCCCGGCATTTGCGCTACTGTCACATTTTTACCAAGCATCACCAGCGCCGGACAGTCACGGCGCGCATTAGCAGATGCCACGCATCAGTCCATCGCGCAGCACTTGGGATTGAATGAGCGCCCTGTATCATTCGATTGACCCGCATTTTTTCATTCCATTTAACACCTAAAACGCTTCTCGGTGTTTATTTTATTATGCCCACAGCAATTCATTCGACAGTATTCAACCAGCCCCTGCGTTTAGCAATCGTAACAGAAACGTATCCGCCCGAAATCAATGGCGTTGCGAATACCATGCGTCACCTCGTATTGGGTTTACAGCAGCGTGGTCATTACATTGGCTTAATTCGCCCGCGCCAACGCCATGAACCGATTCAGTATGACCACACGGTGGATAGCCAATTATTAGTGCCAGGATTTCCATTGCCTGGTTATCGGCGTTTACAATTCGGCATTCCATTAATAGGACAATTAAAACGCTTTTGGCAACACTGGCAACCTCATGCGGTTTATATTGCCACCCAAGGTCCATTAGGGCGCGGTGCATTAAACACAGCAATTGCACACGGCACCCCAGTATTGACTGGTTTTCACACCCAGTTTCATCAATACAGCCGCTATTATGGTGCGGGCTTTCTCATGCAACCAATTATGACATCGTTGCGCCGATTTCATAATCGCTCTAACGGAACACTCGTCCCGACCATTGCATTAAAAGAGGAATTAACTCGCAGCGGGTTTAATAATGTGGGCGTGTTTTCACGCGGGGTCAATACCAATTTATTTACTCCCGAACGGCGCAGTGCAACATTGCGTCAGGCATGGGGCTGTGATAATGAAAACTGCATTGCTGTATTATACGTCGGGCGAATTGCGGCAGAAAAAAACATTGAACTGGTATTTAAAACATTTCATGCAATTTCACATGCTATCCCACATAGCAAGTTAATTTTGGTTGGCGATGGTCCAGAATTAACCCGCTGTCAACGTCAATACCCCGATGCCCTGTTCGTTGGTGCTAAAATTGGTAAAGAATTGGCAACACATTATGCGTCATCGGACTTATTTTTATTTCCTAGTTTGACTGAAACCTTTGGTAACGTGGTACCAGAAGCAATGGCCAGCGGTTTAGCAGTTGTTGCTTTTGACGATGCTGCCGCGCATGAACATATTCAATCTGGACAAAATGGAATCACGGTTGCTATTGCGCATGATGGCGCTTATATTCAAGCGGCAGTAGCGGCGGCGCGTGATCCAATCCAATTAACAATATTAAGAAGCAATGCGCGTTTAACTGCTGAAACCTTGAGTTGGGAGCGCGTAGTGCAAGGAATTGAACAGCAGTTTCATGCGATTCAACAGCAATCCGCTATTATTGAATAAAAGTCATCGTTATTGATATTTATCAGGAGTTACGCAGTTAGATTTCAATAATTTGATTTTGTTAGATGTTGACTAGTCTGCTGTACAGTTTATATCTACAAAAAAATCAGTGTATTATATCTTGAAAAGAATTTTTTCAATTGCGTCACTTCTGATCTTTCCCAAGCACCCCTTGCCGCAACAGCTGGTATTAGTTACCAGTATCTTTACGAGATCGAAACGGAAAAGTAAAAATTACCGTTCAGGTCTTAAGAATTGTTGCTAAAATTATCAGTTCAACCATACGAATGCTTGTCGTTGCCGACTATGGCGATGCCACTGGCGTTAAACCGCCACGACTCGTGTGCCATTACCAGAAACCGCTTAAATTATTTCAACTCGGGCGCGCCGCAAATCTGACACAATCGTTAATCGTAATAATCATAATATGAAATAAAAAATCAATCAAACGCAGCGATTATTAATTCAAAGCAATCATTTTTCAGGATCGATTTCCGCCGTTTCTAACAATGTAATGGATAAATGCTTACCTTAATAAAAGTAATCACAAACTAGAGATACCTTGATCTTATTTGCAAAACCAGTCATAGTGATGAGCATATTAGTCTTAAAATAAAAACGACTTTTGATATTGGCAAAGGTAGTGAAAGTCATGCTGGGCAGCACGTCGTCGCCCATTGCAATTGAAATAAGCAATTTCAATTCGTTCATATTACATTTGCAATGTTAAATACCACCTGATCTATTTTTACAAAAAACACCCTGCTTTAATTTCATTAAAGCTGAATACACTGGCATCACTGCTGTCATAAAAATAACATGGCGCTTGATTGAAGTATACGCTGGGCGCATCATCTTTTCTCACTATAATTATAGACAAACACCGCTTCATGGCAAGTGCCGTGATGACTTTCATCATATAGGAATAAAACTGCGTGGACATGAACAAAGACCATTTAATTATTTTTGATACCACCCTGCGCGATGGTGAACAAAGCCCGGGCGCATCAATGACCCGTGATGAAAAAGTGCGCATTGCCAAAGCATTAGAACGCTTGCGCGTGGATGTCATCGAAGCGGGCTTTCCTATTGCCAGCCCGGGTGACTTTGAAGCGGTAAAGGCTGTCGCAGAAGTCATTAAAGATTGCACCGTGTGCGGATTAGCGCGGGCATTAGATAAGGATATAGATCGCGCCGGAGAAGCATTAAAAAATGCCGCCGCTGGGCGAATTCACACCTTTATTGCCACTTCGCCAATTCACATGGAAAAGAAATTGTGCATGACACCCGATCAAGTGGTGGCACAAGCGGTTCATGCGGTTAAACGCGCTCGTCAATACACCGATGATGTTGAATTTTCACCCGAAGATGCCGGACGTTCTGAAATAGATTTTTTATGCCGCATATTAGAAGCCGTCATTGCCGCCGGGGCGCGCACGGTGAATATTCCCGACACCGTTGGCTATGCAATTCCTCATCAATTCGGCAGTTTAATTGCCACTTTGCGCGAGCGCATTCCGAATGCCGATCAAGCGGTATTTTCGGTTCATTGCCATAATGATTTGGGATTAGCGGTAGCCAATTCATTAGCCGCTGTGCGCAATGGGGCGCGCCAAGTGGAATGCACGATTAATGGTTTGGGTGAACGGGCGGGCAATGCGTCATTAGAAGAAATTGTCATGGCAGTGCGGGTACGCCAAGATTTATTCACCTGCCAGACGCGATTGGATAGCACCCAAATTGTTCATTGCTCCCGGCTAGTGTCGAGTATTACCGGTTTTGCCGTGCAACCAAATAAAGCGATTGTGGGCGCGAATGCGTTTGCCCATGAAGCCGGTATTCATCAAGATGGCGTATTAAAACACCGGGAAACCTATGAAATCATGCGTGCTCAAGATGTTGGTTGGAATGATAACCGCATGGTATTAGGTAAGCACTCGGGACGGAATGCGTTCCGGGCGCGGTTATTAGAACTGGGGGTCAGTTTTAATTCTGAAGAAGAATTAAATGCCGCCTTTGCGCGGTTTAAAGAATTAGCCGATAGAAAACACGACATCTTTGATGAAGATTTACAAGCACTGGTGACAGATGCGACCTTTGACGCCGCTAATGAATACATTAAATTGGTGTCAATGCGGGTGTGTTCTGAAACTGGTGAAATGCCACAGGCGCAGGTGGTATTAACGATTGATGGTGAAGAATATCAAGGACATGCCAGTGGTGGCGGGCCAGTGGATGCCACTTTTCGTGCAATTGAATCACTGATTAATAGCGATACGGTATTAAAATTATATTCAGTAAATGCCATTACCAGTGGCACCGATGCACAAGGCGAGGTGACGGTGCGATTAGAAAAAGGCGGGCGAATTGTGAATGGACAGGGGGCGGATACCGATATTGTGGTGGCGTCGGTAAAAGCGTATCTCAATGCGGCTAATAAGATTTTACAACCCCGCGAACGGGCGCATCCGCAACAAGCGGTTTAATTTGATTGAATATATGCAATCGCCATTATGAATCATGCGCGCAGTCAAGGCTATTTGAATGCAATTGGAGTGAAACGCTGGGTGTTGCGTCATCCGCCGGTATTGCAATTACCACCACTCGCTAATTTGGTGGTGACGCCAATGTCATCGCCAGTTTCATTAGCAGCCGCGCCGGCGGTTATTGCACCATCAATACCTGAGGATGTTCAACTGAATTCGCCGCAAATACTGACTAATAACGATGCGCAGTCTGCCATCATACCCGCCATCGCATTGCCGTCAGCTATTACCGCGCCATCCAATATTCCAGCGGCCGTTGTATTCGATCAAATGTCACATCAGCGACTAAATCAATCGGCATCAATCCCAACTGTACCAATAGACATGATGCCAGAGAACGCGCTGGCAATGACTCATGCTGCCCCGGATGTTATTCAACATATGCATGAATCTTATCCAGCGTCACTGACATCAATTGACACAACTCTATTGCCTGAGCAGATTAAAGTCGCTAATACAGCAGCATTAGCTGGCTCAGTAAAACCAATAGAATCAATACCGCCGGTTGAATTCACCGCGCCGATTGAGTTGATTAAAACAATTGAATTAGACGAGGTCACTCTATTGCCTGAACCAATTGAGGACATGAAACAATTTTCACCAGCGGCAGCCGCGCCGTCTATTGCGCTGATGAATTGGGAGCAATTGGCAGCGACTGTTGCAGATTGTCAACTGTGCGAATTATGCCACGAACGTACCCAAACGGTGTTCGGTTGTGGGGATCGGCACGCGACTCTGTTGCTGGTTGGTGAGGCGCCCGGGCGCGATGAAGATGCACAGGGTGAGCCGTTTATTGGGCGGGCGGGGCAGTTGCTGACACGCATGTTGGCAGCTATGTTGCTGCGGCGCGACCAGGTGTATATTTGCAACATCATTAAATGTCGTCCGCCACAAAATCGTGATCCCTTGCCCGCAGAAATTGCGCATTGTCGGGCGTATTTAGAACGACAAATTGCACTCATTGCACCGAAAGTGATTCTGTGTTTAGGGCGGGTTGCGGCGCAAACGTTATTAGAGACGAATGAAACAGTGGGAAAATTGCGCGGGCGGTGGTATGAATATTCGCCATTGGGTGTTCCATTGCGCGTGACGTACCATCCGTCTTATTATTTGCGCGCCCCGCGTGAAAAAGCACGAGGTTGGGAGGATTTGCAAGAATTGATGCGGCAATTGCGGCGAATTGCACCGTGAATAAACTGCTCGTTTTTAAATTGGCATGACATATTTTTAGCAGAAGTTACGCAGTTGAAATCACAAGCGCTTGATTTTCATAGAAATGAGACCGTACATCGTAACTCATGTCCCTGTTAAAATCAAACAGTTAGCGCTCAACTGCGTAACTCCTATTTAGAATCAATGATCTAGCAGTTTAACTGTGTAAATTATTGACTATGTGTTTTTATGTACTTAGTTTAGCTGGTTATTTTTCGATCAAAATCAGCCATGAATCATGTATGGTGACACTATGAAAATATTGACTTATCTAACTGAAAAAACAAAAAAAACAGCACAACAGCATGGTCGTATTAGTGGTTTAGAATCAGTTTTGAGAAAAATTGTAGAGGATCAAAGTCCTTTTTCGTTAGAAGCTTTTAATAAAAACTTCTTTAAAAAGGATATGGGGAGAGATTTTCGTGTGATGTTTTCTCGTCATCAAATTGATGGTTATGATGACTATCAAATTCTTTGCGCTTACGAATTTTTCAGTCGTGGTGACAAGGACTACGATAGTCATTGGCAAAAAATTAAGTTAACTGATGCACCGGATTTACATGCAGAAATTGCATTTCAGCATAAAGAAAAATTTCTTAAAATAATTGAAACTGATATTCAAATTTTAAATGAAAAATTACCACAGTTACCAGAACTAAGCAAAGACGAACATCTCTGGCTGCTGCCACCTACTTCATCTGCAAATCAGAACATGGTACTCGAAACAGAAGCATGGATTGATAAGAATCAACAAGAAAAAATTATTCGGAGCAGCGATAACCTTTATGAACTGCTGCATTCGGAGATTTACAGTGAAATTGACGCTTTTGATGAAAAAAATACTTCTATTCCTTATGAAAAATGTGGGTACAAGGATAAAGCAAGCTTTCGAGTACATTTCCAATATTTTCCTGCACACCATATTCTAATGTTGCTAGACATTACATCTCAGGATGTCACTACACCAACGTCATTGATACCAATTGCTCATGCCGACCGTGAAACTTTAATTCGTCATGCGCGACGTGCGTATCCGTTAGATGTCTTTATTTTAGAGCAAGAGGAGTTTTTTCAAATTCAACAGCAAACAGAAGGGAACTTTGCTTTGTCTCCAGAAGAAAGTGCTATTTTAGCAGGTATTTATCAACAGGCAGGTAATAGGTTTCCACTTTTTATTAATGGTCGTGCCGGTAGTGGTAAATCAACGCTGTTGCATTATTTACTAAAAGATTATTTATATCTTTGCTTTGAACATTGGAATCCAGAAAAACAGTTCGTACCTTTGTATTTGACTTATAGTAAGAATTTGCATGATGCAGCCGTCAGTCATGTTCAAAAGTTGCTTGATGCAAATGCCGAAATTTTAACGAGAAGAAATCCTACATGGGAGGTATGTTACAAACAAAATAAAAATATTGTTTTTCAAAAAACCTTTAATTTGTTCAGAAACTTTTTAATTGCTTTGCTACCTGAAGATGTTCAAAAGAGATTTTCAATTGAAAAACGCATTGGTTATGCGCAATTCAAGCGGCTATGGGAAAAGACTTTTGGACGGCATCAGGATCGCAAACGTTACAGCGTTGATTTAGTTTGGCATATTATACGAAGTTATATAAAAGGCATGGCCAATGGAATAAACGATTATCTTACTCCAGAGAAATATGCGCTTTTATCAAATGGTCAACGCACCGTTACTATGGAAGATTATGCAGCGGTCTTTCAACGTTTCTGGGAAAGTTGGTACAAAAGTCACTGTGAAAAAAATGACGTGTGGGACGATCAAGATTTGGCGTTGATGGTACTTGTTGACGGACAATTTCCAAATGGTTATCCGGCAATATTCTGCGATGAAGCACAAGATTTTACTGCTATTGAATTAAAAATAATCTACCGCCTATCGCTATTTTCTAAGCGCAATGTATTAACACATGACATTGGCAATATTCCTTTCGTATTTGCAGGTGATCCGCTTCAAACATTAAATCCAACTGGGTTTCGTTGGGAAGCTGTAAAATCCAATTTTCATGATTATCTGCTCGGACCACTAGAAAATGATACGCGAAATGGCAAAGGTATTTTGAACTATCACGAATTGTCAGCAAACTATCGTTCAACTAAAAAAATTGTTCAATTTTGCAATTATCTTCAACTAATAAGATTATGTTTGTTTGGCAATGAAGACCAAATACGTCCCCAAGAAGCATGGTTTCCAGATCATCAGGCCGTTGAACCTTTTTTATATGCTACAAATGCACCGGATACGCGCCGCTTATTAAGTTCTAATGCCGTTGTTATTATTCCTAATTGTCATGAGGATGAAGAAATTGCTTATGTTCGCGGAGATGCACTCTTATGTGAAGCAGTTGAACGTGATGAAAGTGATACCCCCAATAGTGTGTTAAGTCCTAATCGGGCTAAAGGGCTAGAATACAATGAGGTTGTTGTGTTGTATAAGTTTGGTGCAACTTGCCCAAAAACGCTTGCCGAACGCTTAAAAGGTGACAATAGTAAAAATGATGTTTTACCAAATACTGCAATTGAATGGGAATATTTTTTTAATCGTCTTTATGTTGCTGCAAGTCGTGCTCGTCGCCGTTTAATAATTGTTGATGATCCAGATACATTTGAGACGTTCTGGAAACCTATGCAAACAATGGATGCAGAACATTTAATTCGTCATCTTGGAGGACACGCTAACCCGCTTGAATGGGATGGTAGTCGCATTCTTATTATACACCAAGGTAATACGCAAGATTTAGAACAATTAATGTTGGATCATCACACATATGACGATACTAGAGAATTAGCAGATAAATTCTTTCGCCAAGGTCTTGATGCTGAAGATCCCGGTTTACTCAGACGCGCTCGAACCAAATTTGAAAGTCTCCAACAAAAAGAAAAGGCAGATGAATGTTATGGTCATGCGTTGCGTTTAGAAGGAAACTATAAGAAAGCAGCGGAGCGTTTTTTAGCAATTCAGCAGCATTCTCTTGCGCTAAGTTGTTTCTGGGCTGATGCTGATTTTAATTCGATTAAAAAAACTCATTGGACTGAAAATGAAAAAGGCGATCTGCGTGTTGAATTATCTGGATATTTAGTTCAAAACAGAGATAAGGAGGGTTTTACATGGAATGGGGATACAGAGCAGACAAAAAAAGTACTGCGACGGCTTGAAACTATAATAACCGAATACGATGTTAATTTTTTTAGGGGACGTGGTGGACGTGACGCTGCCAATGTTTTATTAACTTGGTTAAGTCGCACTCCAGATAACGACAACTGTTTTCGGTCTGACTGGAAAACAATTGAACAATTAGCGAGACGTTTTAATTACAGTGATGATCAACTAGCAATTATTGCTTATGTTTTAAATCACTATGAAGATGCTTGTTATCTGTGGGAGATGTCTAATAAAATCGGGCATGAGAAATATTGCCGTAGCTTGTGCAAAATTCAACATTGGCCAGAAACAATTGAACCATTGCACAAGTTGAATGAATTTAAACTATTGCTAAGGGATTGGCGTACACACCAAGAAAACCTTGATAGTTTAAGTCAAGCACAAAAAGCGATGCTGATGGATGCGTTGATTGAAACTGACCAATTAGATCATGCTGTGAAATTATTAACCCATCAGCGCGTGATTACAGATGCTGGACTATTAAAACCTCGGATACAGCGGTTATGGCGTCAGATTGATCAACTTTCAGCAGAACATGTTGCAGATATTGGGCGATTATATCTTGGAGTGTTACTTGAAAATCGCAATAACTGGGGCGAATTGATAACGGTATTGCGGCGTCTTGATATGCTCTCATTACCTGAGCAAATCCAGCAGGTAATGGAAAATGATTTTGTTGAACGAGTGGCAACTCATTTGACAGTGCGAGAGGCGCCAGGTACAGCGCGTGAGGTGTTGTCACAGCTATTACATGAACGTTTAAGGCGTGAGGGAGATCGGTGGTTACCAGTGATTGAAAAATGCCTCAGTTTGCCGGCAGTTGGTGCTGCGATTGAATCGGCTAATCGAATGAACGATGCACTGGAATATTATGAATGGGCAGTGCGTTTGCCTGGATTGACCACGGCACAACGTGATTATTTTGATGAACGTTTTGCCGCATGTTTGCAACAACACATTATTTGGAAACATGAACAAGAAAAAGACGTTAGCGGTGATGAAAAACGGCTGGCTGATTTGCGCCGTAAACTTGGTGAACGTTTTATTAACTCAGAACCTGACATAACCAGCTATCCGGGTGAATCGGTGCTGCCGCGTGATGTCACACTTGAACGCCTGCAAGCACGACGTCATTCTCGAGTGACACAAGAAGAGCGGGATGCGGAAGAAGCGCTATCTGCTTGTGATCCACGCCAAGATTACGATAAATGGCAAACGGCATTGGTGGCACTGGCGACAACATTGGCAAATCATGATCGCTGGACTCGACTCGCGCAAGAATACTGCTCACGCGATGCGTTCAAACAACGTTTTCCATCGCTAAAGCGATCACAGCTTGATGAAGGGCGCTTGGCATTGCTTAAAGCGATTATTGAACCATTATCAAGCTCGATGGTTGTTTTAGATGCCCCTTCAAAACATCTGCAAGCCTTAACCGAATTGCTTGTCTCACAACTGCGTGATAATGATTCTAATACTCGTTGGAGTGGTTGTGATCAATTCGAGATTGACCGAGACGTGATTGGAGCAGCATTAGAACGCCTAGGACATGATGTGACTACCATTCAATTCTATGAATGGGCATTAAAAGAAGCTAATACTAAAAAGAGTCGGCGGGAAATGGCTAAACGATTAATTGTTTCTCGTGAACGTTACGCTGAATATCTTGCTAAGTCTAGCGACCAAAGAAAAAGTGAACGCGCTATAGAACAGCGCCAGCAGGCTGAACAACTCCGCAAAAAATATGATTTAGTGAATAGTGATTTGCCCGAATATCCAATCCTTGATTGAGATATGTATTGAATAAGCGTTTTAAATGGTGGGGGTTTTCACTTGACAGCAATTATGAGTAATACAACGAGCTTGCGGTCCGCGTCACTTGTTGCGGCATTGATCCGCAAGCTCACCTGCATTAGACATTCATTACTCGTCAATCATTACTGCGCTGTCGCCTGACACGCAGTACGCGCCGCATCGGATAAACCAAGATACACTTCAACTCGCCGATTACGGCTGCGCCCAGCGGCAGTTTGATTAGTCGCCAATGGTCTTTTTGAACCCATACCAACTGCTGTTAATTGCATTGGATTAACGCCATGTGCAGTAAATGCCGCCAATACCGCTTCTGCTCGCGCTTGCGATAATGATTGATTAAAAACAGGATCACCCAGACTATCAGTATGCCCCTCGATTTGAATAATGATTTCGGGATGCTGCGCTAATAACACACTAATACGTTCTAATTTGGGCATGGCAACTGCCATCAATTCGGCTGAACTTTTAGCAAATTGCAATTCAGCATTGAGGTCTGTCAACAATAAACCACGTTGCGTTTGTTCAACAGCCAGATCAGCGATGAGATCAGTAACATGACACACCGGCGCCGAAGTCGCTTCTGATGACGCGGATTCTGACGGCAAAGCGGTGGAAGTAGTCTTATCTACCACTGTTGCAGACGCGCTACCAATTGCAGCAGTTTGAGTGGGCGCCGCCGCGTCAATCGCAGCTTGATCCGATGGTGCCGCTGCTGATTGTTTTAATTGCGCCAATTGCGCTTGAACGGTTGCTAACTCCATTAACTGTGCTGTGTATTGCTGCGCCAATGCCTCGCGGATGTGACGTGCATGTTCCAATTCTTGAATTAAGGTTGCTTGCTGATTTTTATTCTCAGTGAATTGCGTTTTTAATGCGGAGTGATCTTGCAGCATCGACTCAAATTGCGTTTTTAATGTCGCATAATCACGCACGGCTGACTCTGCCCGCTGTTGTTCACTGACTAATTGCTGCTGCACTGCCGCGAATTGTTCAATCTGTTGATTAAGTTGTGCTTTCGTCAGTTCAAGTTGCGCTTTCAAATCCACCAATTGCGTACTTGATGGCGCTTGTTTTAATTGTTCAGTTAATTCAATAATTCGCTGCTCTGCGTCTGCCAATTTACTCGCTTGTTGCTCATCACGTTGCAGTTGCGCCGTCAATTCAACAATCCGTTTTTCAGCACTGGTTAATTGACTTGACCGCTCTTGTTCGTGTTTCAATTGCACTGTTAATTCGGCAATCTGTTTTTCAGCAGCGATTAATTTATCATTCGAGTTATCATTTTGCTGATGATCTTTTGCATGTTTATCATGCGTTTTAGCAGCTTCAGTCGTTGCAGTTTTTTGACTCGCCTGTATTGCCTGATAACGTTCATTCAATGCAGCATAGCGTTGCTCTAAATCCTCTAATGCTTTGCGCGTATTAGTCAAAGTTTGTTTAATTGGATCCTCGTCTAATAACACCCCCGCCAAGCGGGCCGCCTTAATGACATCAGCATCTTTGGGAATAATGGCAGATAAGGTCACGCGCTCATTTAAATGCTTTTCTAATGCTGCAATGCGCGCTTTATGTTCAGTTGCCGCTGCCAGCATTGCTTTTTGCACACCCGCAAGATTTTCTTCTAATCGCAGTACAGTATTTTTGGCTTCATCATGTCGGGTTAATAATTGTTGGTATTGTTCCTGTACCTGTTTTAATTCCGTTTGTGTTTGTTGTAACTGTTTTTGCGCCGCCGTTTGAGTTTGAGTCAATTGCTGATCACGCGCCGCCAATTGCTGGTTTAATTCGGTTTGAATATGGGATGCTTCACTACGTTCAGCGTTTAATGCGGTTTCCAGTTGCTGTACTTGTGTTTGCAAACCATCGCGCTCATTATTGAATTGTGAGCGTTCACGATTCAATTGTTGTAATTGCTGTGTTTGTTCAGCGAGCTGAGTGGTTTGTATTGCAAGTGTTTTATGCAAATGCTGCGCATAAAAATAAAATGCGCCACCGGTCGCGCAGAGTGCAAGTGGAAAAAACCAAAATAAAACTTTGCTGAAAGCAGATTTGAATCCGGGCATGGTCTTCATCTCCAATAGATAGACGTATTAATAAAAAAACGTATTCACTAATACCGTTTGCACGAGATAAACATCATGCAAATAGTTAAGAAAATACACACAAGGGCACAAATAACTCGTCACGACTTAATCCGCCATGCACCCCAATTTGAGTAAAAGGCTGTTCGGTCAATAATCGGTCACGAATCACTGCCCGCCCTTGTCCTAATAATAGATAATCGCCAATGCGGTGAATTAGTTCAGGATGTGCAGCCCCCATGCCAAACCAGCCATTTTCAATTAATTCTGCGCTACGATAAAGCGTGAATTGCTCGCCCAATACATCGTGGCAATAATTAACAAAGGTGTCAACATAATTAGGGCGGACATAGCAAAACGCGGCACGCGGTTCACCACATAACGGCATCTGTAAGCAATTCATAAGTACTGGGTGATCACTTAATTGCACTTCATCTGCTAGAGTGGAATCAATTTGACCATGATCGGCAGTGACCAATAACACGCTGTCAGTGCCGGCCAGTTGTTTTATTAAGCGGGTGATTTCGCTTTCTAATTCGCCTAAATGCGCAATTGACGCCGCGCTATTGATGCCATGATGATGACCAACGCTATCTAATCGTGACCAATAGGCGTAAATATAACTGGGCGCGGGCAAGGTGTGTACCGCCTGTTGGATGTGAGAAAATAAATCTTGTAAACTATTATAGGCGATTAACTCGGCGCAGCCGCGATGAGTTTGATTAAACGGTGAATAGGCAATTTCGCGTGGGGAGATCACCGCTGTAGCGCAGGGAAGGCGATTAAACACGGGCGGTTGGTGAAATAACTTGCTTAAATCAACGCCGGCACGTTGATAATCAACGCCACCATAACGCGGTTGTCCTGGCAATACACGCATAATACAGCCTAATTCGCGTAGCCAAGTGAACCAGCCGGTAATCGCGTGTTGTTGCGGGGCGACGCCGGTTAAAAAAGTAGTGATGGCGGCGGCAGTGGTCGTGGGAAATACCGAGGTTAATGATCCAATACAATGCCGATTAAGAATACCCGCAGGAGAATGACGTTGCAGCCAATCATAGCCTAATCCATCTATGACCAACAGAACTAAATGATGGGTATTATTTAATTGGTTTGCGGATAATAAGTCAGGATCAGGTACACTGGTGCTACCACCGCGGGCGCGTTGAATAGCCGCCATAAGATTGACTAGACTGCCGTCGTGATAATTCGGTAATATCATGTTGAATTGACGTGAGTTTGTCCGCGTATGATGCGGTGATTAATGGGAGTTGTATTTGTCAAGTTGCCCCGCCGGCGCTGTATGTGTAAGCAGTTTATTGTATAATGCCGACAGCGTACAATTGCAATTTTGACGACGCAATGATGACTAATCATACGGCATTTTTTCAATCACAGACACAGGGGCATTGAACAATGGCTGATTTATTTGCCACGTTATGGCAGACGCTCAATAGCGGTTTGCCAATTCTGCTATTACATTTTGTGACAACGCTTGTTTTATTGGCGCTGGGCGCTGCTTTGTATATGGTGATTACACCATTTAATGAACGTGAATTGATTGCGCAGGGGAATATCGCGGCCGGCTTGGCATTGAGCGGCGCATTGGTGTCCATTACTATTCCATTGGCAGCGACGTTGGCGACCAATCATATTTGGCTGGATATTATGCTGTGGGGCATCATTGCGATTTTGGTGCAGTTATTGACCGTGACTATTGCGACCGTGTTATTTCGTGGGTTTCGCAGCGCAATTGAACAGGGCAATATTGCCATTGCTGCGGTATTAGTCGGGGTGCAACTAGCGATTGCATTACTCAACGCTGGGGCGATGGTTGGGTAGGGTTGAATCATTGAACTTTGCCCTCATATTCATTTGCTGTAATGCTTAAGTTAAACTGTTTCATTTGAATTGATAGGACACAAACTGATGTTTAGTTTTATTCGCAATTTCGTCGGGGTTAAAACCGATCAAACCATGCAGGCGGGATTAGAAGCGTTGGTACGCTGGGATCCGCAGGGCGCGACGGCGGCTGAATTACGGTCAATGGAAGAGCATTTAGATGAATTGGGTTTGGAAGTGGCTCGCGCCCGCGCTACCTATGAACGTGAAAAGAAAGAGGCGGATGCGATTAGATTGTTATTGAATCAACGCATGGCCGCGGCTGAATTATTACAAATCCAATTGGCGAGTGAAGTGGATTTCACCCGTAAAGCGCAATTGGAAAGGAGTTTAACTACGTTATTAGACATGTTGGAGCAAATGACGCCCGAGGTTGAACGTGAATCAAGTGAGGCAGAGGATGCGCAATCATTTTTAATGATGTTGGAACAAACCTATGCGGATGCGGGCGGCAAGTTGCGGGCAGCGCGGGCGCAGTTGGAACAGGCGGAACGTGATATGCGGCGGGCGGAACAGCAGCGTGAGGTGGCGGAACGGCAGGCGGAGGCGGCGCGGCGGGCGGCTGGATTAAGTAGCACTACCAGTAGTTTGAACGTGGCGCTCAAGGCGATGCAGGATGCGGCGGCGACGGATTTGGCGAAGGCGCAGGCGGCGGCGGCGAAGGCGAAATTGTTAGCGCCTACGCGGCCTGAGCAGGATGATCCGAACATTGCGGCGGCGTTGGCGGCGGCGAGTGGGCAGCGGTTGCCGGGCAGTCAGTCCGCTACTGAACGCTTGGCACGGTTGAAATCGCAGCAGCGGTGAGTGCATATCGTTAAACATGGGGTAGTGCATTAATTGATAGGGATTTAGAAGTTTTAATCTCCCAGATTTTAAGGTTTTTAAACTTAAAATATCCTGTCGAAAAATGCTCTACCAAATGGTAGCTCAAGAACACATTGTAATAAAATCAAAAGCTCGCTGAGAGAATCTATATTTAGGTATTAGCTGATGTTTTTTCTAAATACAAAGTCAATAACATCACTTTTCGTTATGCTTGCTTTAGTGGGGTGTGCAACCCAGCAAATGTCAATTGCGCAACATGGAGAATTTGAGAACCTTGAAGCCGATCTTTGCAAAAGTATTGCAATAAAAACTCAGTCAGATTTAATAATAATTGACATGTACACTAAGTTTTGTAGTAATAAACCTTCACATACCAATCCTGATTGCTCAAAAATGATGAATCAAATTGAAATTTTCGTTAATAATAATGGATTAAAACCATATAACAACTGTATTAAAAAAGGCTTTCCCATACTGGAAAAAACCAAAATAAAAGAGTTAGACGATATTGTAAAAGATTTACATGCTACTTTACCAACTATACTCAGAAAAATTGCTACCACGGAAGAAAACCTAGTAAAATCAAAGCAACCGACAAAGACCCCGCCAGAAAATGTAGCAACATCGCAACTGTCATCGAAAGAAACTACGTCATCATCTCCGACTACATCCTATCTAAAATCAACTGTCAGTAGTAAGAAAACTATTCCTCAAATCGAAAATGATTCTGGTATTTATATCGGACCGCGAGGGGGCATTTACCACTATAGCGCTAGCGGTAGAAAAGTGTATAATTCTTCCAAACGTAGGCACTAACTCTATTGATGTTTTTTGAATACACGTTGTTTCGTAAAATCAGGTTAGAATTACTTAGCTTTAGAAAACATTACCCATTTCCTCAAATGGCAGGAGCAGGACTATTAAATTCTTATTAATTGATAACCAACACGGACTTTATCATCGTTCCTGCGCAACCGCAGGACTGTTAAGTTCTTCAGTTAAGACAGCTGTCATTCCCGCGTATGCAGGAATGACGATGGTGTTGAAAATGATTGTCAGTTAATAAGAACTTAACAGCCCTGCCCGGGAAACCAGAATGCGACGGTTGCAGGTATACCGTCGGGTTGGGAATGACGAGGAATGTAGATTTGATCGTCAAATTTAACAGCCCCGATCCTCAGTTGGTAATAACCAATGCCTCATGCCGCCGTTGACGCCCATTTCATGGCACACGCCATCCAACTCGCCGAATTGGGACGCTATACCACCGCGCCCAACCCGTGCGTCGGCTGCGTGTTGGTGCAGGGCGAGCGCGTCATCGGCACGGGCTACCACCGCCGCGCTGGCGAACCGCACGCCGAACGCTTGGCGCTGGCGGCTGCCGAAGCGGCGGGTGAAAATCCTGCTAGATCAACCGCTTACGTCACGCTCGAACCCTGCTGTCATCACGGCCGCACCCCGCCCTGCACCGACGCCCTGATCGCCGCCGCTGTCCGCCGCGTCGTCGTGGCAATGCCCGACCCCAACCCGCTGGTCGCCGGCCGCGGCATCGCCCAGTTGCGCCACGCGGGCATCGCCGTCACCGTCGGCGTACTCGACCGCGCCGCGCAACTGCTCAACCTCGGCTTTTGCAAGCGCATGACCAGCGGTATGCCGTTCGTCAAATGCAAATTAGCGGCCAGTTTGGACGGGCGCACCGCGCTGGCGAGCGGCGAAAGTTGCTGGATCACGGGCGAAGCGGCGCGGCGCGATGTGCAACGGTGGCGGGCGCGGTCGGCGGCAATTATGACCGGCGTGGGGACGGTGTTAATTGATAATCCCGCGCTGACGGTGCGTATCAATCCCGAAACCGGAATTGAATTGACCGATCTACATCAATGGCCGCAACCGTTGCGCGTGATTACCGATAGTCAATTGCGCACCCCACCGACGGCGCAGTTATTACACTTGCCGGGAAAAACGTTAATTGCCACTGGCGCAGATGTTAATAATGAACGGGCGGCGGCGTTAATTGCGGCTGGCGCAGAATTGTTCGCCTGTGAATTAAACACCGACGGACGAATTGAATTAACGGCGCTCGTGCGTGAATTGGCAACGCGGGGTTGTAATGAAGTGTTATTAGAAACCGGCGCGACTTTAGCAGGCGCGGCAATGCAGGCGGGGTTAATTGATGAATTGATTATCTATTTAGCGCCGCATTTGCTCGGGGATAGCGGCCGTGGGTTATTTACATTGCTGGGTATTGACCGAATGAATCAACGCATTGAATTGGAATGGCAAGACGTGCGGCAGGTGGGAAATGATTTGCGATTAACCCTGCGGCCAATCAACGCGGCATAACCAATTAGACAGAATTGATTTATCAACATCAACTGCACTGTCACAAACAAAAAAATCCCCCGCGCTCGACTAATCAGCGCGGGGGTATTTTTATCAGCACAACTTACCAAGTTTGATTAAACCCAATCAAGTGACGCGATTAAACGCACCCAGTGGGTTTCGGTAAACCGCCCCACTTACAAATCAGTTTCATTGGTCCTTTTTTGAAAATATCGTATAAATCTTTAGTTGACACGCCCTGCTTTTTGGCAAAAATCCGAATGGGTGGCACCACTCCGTTTTCATCATACATCGCCCGCGCAGACCGAATAAAATCTAACACCTGATCGGTCATGTCAAACTCATCCGTCTGCGCCAATTCAATTGCCAACGCCTCCGTCCAATCGTCGCGGTTTAATAAAAAACCTTCATTATCTAATGGAACCGTGATCGCCATCGCCGCACCTCATGTTATTTTTAGTGAATCCAATTGCCCAAGCGTGATTGGATAGAAGATGGTGACACAACGCACCATTTTCAATCACGATTGCCGATAAAAATTTGCCGGCAATGCACCGCAATTAAGCTGTCACCCGCCGCCCGCGCTGGCGTTCAATCGCCGCTAATACGCCGTCCCAAAATTGCAGACGTGCTCGAATAGCGGTTGCGGCCGCCGCCGCCGCTTCGCTATAGCGCTGCGCATCATCTTTGCAAAAATGCGCTAATAACTGTAATGACAAGGGACCGTGAAAATCCTCATCTAAATAGATATGGCGATTCAAATAACTATGAAAAATCGGCGCTTGCGTTGGCGTAATTCCCATTGCCGATAGGAATTGACGGAACATGCCGGGAATGACTTGCTCGCGCCCAAAAGCGAGTGCCGCTGCGACACAATGCGGTTGATTAGATTGAATAAACTTAAAAGTGGTTTGCATGAATTGCCGCGACGGCGGTGGCACCATGTCATTCTTTAACGCTAATTCAAGTCCGCGATCCCGCACCTGATTCAGGAATTGAATGGGCATGTCACCATCCGCCCCGACTTCACGCATTGCATCGCAATAAAATTCGAAATGACTGCCATAACGAATACCATGACCATCGCCCAAATCAATTGAATCTGATTCCTCTTCCAATACCAATTGGTTAATAAAAAAGCGAATCGCCGCTTTGCCGCGTGGCTGCCAGGGATATTGAGATGGCGCGAGTTGTTGTTGCAGGTATTTCACTAATGACATAAAATCCCACACTGAAAACACATGATGCGTCATAAAAACTTTTAAGTCGTGTTCATCTTGCAACGCGGCGTACAGCGGATGACAGTTGAGTTCATCACGCAATGGTTGAATGTCAGCAAAATAATCAGTCGTCATAGTGAAATCATCCTGTTTGAATAAAAATAGCGGCGGCAGTGAGTACATTGACAATCATACCGGATTGATCGCGTGATGTTCAATGTGAATTGTCATGTGACTAAAAGTTTTGTCAACGGGATTGAATTAATGGGTGCGCATTCGGTGGCGTTGTCAAATAACACGCTCAATCAATCAATAACTGGAGATGCTGTGATGGGAATAGAGTTGCAACAAGGCGCGAATGCGCTCATATCAGAAAATACCATCACGGTTGGCATTAGTTGGCAGCAACATCAAACGCACGATCTCGATGTGAGTGCTTTTTTAATTAACATGAACGGAGTCGTCAAGAGCAATCAAGATTTCGTGTTTTATAATCAACCCGAGACGCCATGTGGCAGCGTGTCATTAGAAAATAAAACTGAGCATCATTACCGTGTTTTTCGCGTCGCGCTTCAGCATATCCCGAATGATGTAAAAAAAGTTTTATTTAGCGTGACCGTCCAGGACGATCAAGTTTGTTGCAGCATGATGATGCCAATTGTGATTTGTTTATTGGGTGAAAATGAAGAGTTATTACGCTTTGCCGTGCCGCAAGTGGAACAGGAACGGGCATTGATTTTGGCGGAAATGTATCGTTATCAAGGCGGTTGGAAATTGCGCGCTGTGGGTCAGGGTTATGCCGGTGGTTTGGATGCACTTGCCGCATCGTTAGGCGTGACTATTCAATCGCCAATGAAAGAGACTATGAATAATGATGACAAGTCTGTTTATTTAAGTAAACGCCGCACCACTAAACAGATTTGGGAAGAAAAAGTGGTTGAATTGCAGCAGGCGTTAAAGCAGTTTATTCCACAAATCAAAGCCGCTTCTGAGCAACAAGTCAATGAAAGCAATACGCGGATGATTCTTGACCGAATGTTCACCGATTTACTTGGCTATGCCATGACCGACATTAAAACTGAACAGGCGATTCAAGGTCGGCGAGCGGATTATGTATTGCGCGTTGATGACCAAGATTTATTAGTCTGCGAAAGCAAACGGGCGGGATTGCCATTAAAAGATAAGCATGTGTTTCAAGCAACTTCTTATGGTGCTTATTCAGGAATTCGCTGGGCGTTATTAACTAATCTGGTGAGTTGGCGAGTTTATCATATTTCAACGCAGGATATGGTGACAGCCAATTTGGTGTTTGCAATCAATTTATTACCTGAGATGCGTTTGGAGGATTGCGAGCGGTTATTGCTTATTTCCCGTTACGGCATGACACGCAAGGGCTTACTTGCAAAAGTTTGGAATGAAGTCAGCGCGTTGACGCATGAAAATATGATTCGCGCTATTTTGACTGACGATGTGATTAATAAAATACGGTTGGTGATTAAACGCGATACTGGTTGCGGGTTTGATAATGACACGGTGCGACATGTGTTGGAGGACATGTTAATTCATAATTAAACGGCAGGCGGGGTATGTTTATGATAATTAATCCAAGATAACCTGATTCCAATACGGTAATAAATCCGCAAACAACATCGTCATTCCTGCGTGTGCTGAAATCCAGAGACGGTGCATTTTGAATTCCCGCTTTTACGGGAATGACGACTATATTAACTTAAACCCTTAACAACCCTGCTTTTATAATCGGTGGAGATTGATTGTTTATTCCACCGTCACCGATTTAGCTAAATTGCGCGGTTGATCTACGTCCGTGCCTTTTAATACTGCGACGTGATACGCCAGTAATTGTAACGGAATGGTAAAAAAGAGCGGTGCTAATAAATCATCTATTGGCGGCAAGCGCAATAATTGTACATGCGCATCGGCGGTCATGGCCGCATGGTCATCAGTAAAAACGACCAATTGCCCGCCCCGCGCACGCACTTCTTCCAGATTGGATTTCAGTTTTTCTAATAAAGCATTATTCGGAGCAACGGCAATAACCGGCATGTTTTCATCAATTAACGCCAGCGGGCCATGTTTTAATTCACCGGCTGGATACGCTTCGGCGTGAATATAGGAAATCTCTTTTAATTTTAATGCGCCCTCCAATGCAATTGGATACTGCGCCCCGCGACCGAGAAATAGCGCGTGTTGTTTTTCAACAAATTGCGCCGCCAGTGTAGCAATTTGTTCATCGAGTGCCAGCACCTTTTCCAGTTTTTGTGGTGCATTACGCAACAGGGTGACAGCCTGTGTCATAAATGCACTATCCAACCGTCGCTCGTGTCCAAGTGCCAACGTCAGTAGCAATAATGCGACAAGTTGCGTGGTGAAGGCTTTGGTTGACGCGACGCCGATTTCTGGCCCAGCGCGGGTCAGCAGCGCCAAGTCAGACTCCCGCACCAGTGAACTTTCCGCTACGTTGCAAATTGTCAACGTCGCCAAATAACCCGACTGCTTCGCTAACCGCAGCGCCGCGAGGGTGTCTGCCGTTTCGCCCGACTGCGAAATTGTCACAAATAGCGCCGCTGTTGGCACAATTTGTGCACGATAGCGGTACTCGCTGGCGACTTCGACGCGGCATGGCAGCCCGAGTAACCCCTCGATCCAGTGGCGAGCGACGAGGCCGGCGTGGTAGCTGGTGCCGCAGGCGACGATGGTAACTGCTTGAATTTGCGGGAATAATGTGACCGCCTGCGGGCCGAATGCCTCGGGCAATACCTGCGTGGACGTGATGCGTCCCTCCAGCGTGTCGCGCACTGCCTGCGGTTGTTCAAAAATTTCTTTGAGCATGAAGTGGCGATAGTGTCCGCGTTCGGCGGCGTCGGCAGCGACGACGGAGGTGCGTATCGGGCGGGCAACTTCTTGCCCCGTTGTATCCCAAATGCGACAGGTGGTGCAGGTCAATTCGGCTACGTCGCCGTCGTCTAAAAAGATGAAGCGGTTGGTGACGGGCAGGAGTGCGAACACGTCGGAGGCGATAAAATGCTCTTCAAATCCGACACCTATGACCAGCGGGCTGCCATTCCGAGCGGCGACGAGGCGGTCGGGGTGCGCGGTGTCAATCACGCCCAATGCGTAGGCGCCGACCAGTTGTTGGCAGGTGGTGCGTACCGCGTCAGCTAAGTTGTGACCAGCGGCGAGGGCGTCATGTAGCGCGTGTACCACAACTTCGGTGTCGGTTTGCGAAGTGAAGCGGTGGCCGGCGGATAATTGGCTGGCGCGCAACATGTCGTGATTTTCAATAATGCCGTTGTGGACGATGGCGCAGCGACCGCGACATTGGTGCGGATGGGCGTTTTCTGGCGACGGGGCGCCGTGCGTAGCCCAGCGGGTGTGCGCGATGCCGAGGTAGCCGCGCAGTGGGTGATCCGCCAGCGCGGCTTGTAAATTCGCCACCTTGCCCAAGCTGCGTAGGCGATCTAATTGCCCGCTGGCGGCGTCAATGACCGCTAATCCCGCCGAATCATAACCGCGATATTCCAGCCGTTTTAGTCCCGCCATAAGAATGGCTGCCACTGGTCGTTGTGCAATTGCACCGACAATGCCGCACATAATGAAACCTCGCGCAAGTTATTAATGAAACGCAATGGATAGCGGTCGTTTAATACAAATAGCAGGTACAATTTTTAAAACAATCGTTATCATAGTAATGATGCCATATTAAGTCAGAATGGCACAGATGACACAATGAACATGGTGATTTTTTAGCGCGTTGTCATGTCAACTGTATTCAACTCAGTAATTGCTTGAGCGCGAGGCGTTGATGAGGATCATGGTGCGCAGTTAATGCTAAAAACAATTCAGCGGTTAATAACGCATCATTTAACGCATGATGCGCCATTAAACGCGGCAAATTATATCGCGCCGCCAACGCATATAATCGCAAGTCCGCTGCCATATACACAATGTGATGGCGTTCTAATCGCTGCTGTGCTAATAACTGGGTGTCAATAATAAAAGGTAACGGTAGGCGTGCGTGATATAAACGCCGACAGGCGAGGCGTAAAAACTCGCGTTCAATCTCGGCATAATGCGCAATTAACACGCGCCCGGCTAATACCGGTAATAATGCCTCCAGTGCGCTGGTTAATGATTGACCGCGTGCCGCTTGGTCATCGGTAATTTGATGAATCACGGCGCTGGTCGGGGGAATAGCGCGATCAATTTGAATAACGTGGTGTTCGGCACTGGCTAATACAATGCGATTACCGTGAATGATAACCCAACCCATGCTGAGAATTTGATCGTGTTTGGCATTTAATCCCGTTGTTTCAAAATCTAATGCCACATAACCCACATCTTGATAGTCCCAATTGCGTGATGGGCGCGGGGTTTGGCAATATGCTTGTATTAACGGGTGAGTTGGTCGTTGCCACCACCAGTTCATTGCCTTATGCCTTGCATTCTTATTTTAGGGGTAAAATTAAGTAGGGGTAACATTAACCAAACTTACCCGCTTGATACCGCTGCCCCAATGCTTCTTGCAACGTTGCAATTAACGCAAACGCATCTTTCAAATGACCCCGTTCTAATGGCGACAGCGCATCAGGTGATAAAAAGTTATTCACTGGTTGACCATTGCGTAAACATTCGGTTTGATGGCGTACCCGCAATGTGCTAATCAACTCCATTGCATCAATTAAATTAGCTGCGCCATTGTGACTCAAGGCTTGACTACCCGCCACCGCTCGCAGTCGCTCTAATGTATTCACCTCGGGGATGCCGGCCGATAACGCATAGACCCGCGCCATATCAATAATTGGCACAATGCCGCTAAGTTTTAAATCAAACGTATGGTCATGCTCGCCGCCGTGAATTAAAACGAAATTGCGAAAGAAGCCTAATGGCGGGCGGTGTTTAATGGCATTAGCTGCCAAATATGCAATAAATAACCGATTAGTTTGCGTGCTGTGTAAAATCTCGCGTTGTAATGATAGAAACAACTGCGCGGGATCATGCAATGAGCGCAAATCAAAAAATACGCTGGCATTTAATAAGGCTTGCGGTTGCGGGCGTTCAATCCAATCAGTGAAATACCGCCGCCATACTAAACGCGGCTGCCGCCATTCTGGATTAGACGCCATCACATCGCCGGGACAAAACACATATCCACAGGCATTTAATCCTGTTGTAATAAATTGTGCAAATGCGGTGAAATACTCTGCGCATTCTGGCGTGGCGCCATCATCAATTAATAACGCATTATCTTGGTCGGAATGAATGGTCTGTTCACGCCGCGCTTGTGATCCACCGACCAACCAGCAATACGGCACCGGTGGCGTCCCGAGTGTTAATTCCGCTAATTGAATTAACCGCTGGCTAATTGCATCACTGACCGCCGTCATTGCCTGTCCTACTTGATCGCCAGTGGCACCGGCACTCATTAAATGAATTTGCAATGCGGGTAATTGACGACTAATGGCAACCAGCGTGTCAAGTTGCTCGGCTTTATGAATATCACTAACCAAATAAACGGCATTGGTGCTTTGAAAACGCACCAGATCAGACGTTGAAATCACGCCAATGACTTGATTATCATGCAGCACGGGTAAATGATGCACATTTAAGCGCGACATGGTTAATAACGCTTCAAATGCTGGAGTATCGGCCGTTGTGGTGTGTAAATTGATTGTCATCATATCGCGCACCGGGCGTTGGGGTGATAAATCCGCCGCCAAACAGCGGTCGCGCAAATCACGCACGGTAATTAACCCAGCGAGTTGTTCATTGGCTTTATCTTTAATCACTAATGATGAACAACGCCCATCACGCATTAACCGCGCCGCGTCGGCAATTGTGGTGTCGGGGTGGGTATCAATTAAACGCGGGCTCATTAAATCGCGTACCTTGACCGTCATTAAATCGGTATTAGAATGGCTGGTTTTTATTTGCGCAAGTGCTTGCCTCAGGCGTTCGGAAACGGATTGATCGAAATGCGCGGCAAAGGTTGGTGAAAGTGTGCGCAGCCGTTCTAATTCGTGGCAGGGTAATAGATATAAGAGTGTATCTTCGGATGTGATGCCCGTTAATGCTGACTGATTAACCGCATCGGATTGGCACAGCGCGAGGGTGCAATCACCTTCGGCAAGTTTATTAGACAATTCACCCTGTGCGTCGCGTAATTCAATTGCGCCGCGCCGCACGATGTAGCACTGTGGTGCCGGCTCATCATTCGGTGGAAAAGCAGACCCCCGCCGTAAATAGCGCACGATTAATCGTTTAGGTAATTGATCCAGCATTGCACTAGGCAGGCTATTAAATGGCGGGTGTTGAGAGAGAAAATCGCGGATTTCGACTAATTCGATGTCCATTATTTAACACCTCTCTGTTGAATGCCAAACGAATTTAATACAGCGAACTTAAGCAAGCGCACGTTGCCGCGCTACCGCATAGGAGCAATTCACTTGTTTTATAGTCGATCCATAATAATTTGCTTGCAGTAGCGCAAGCGTAATCAAGGGATTATGCGCTATTTTAGTGGTCATTTTATGTTGGATTGACTATAATACAACGCTTACTTAAATCAGCAACGGTTTACAATCAAGTGATCTTGAATTAACTATAGCATTACAAGCAAATAGCTGCTATCATCAAATTTCACGCATGTTCATCGAGCGGTTAAACTGCTGGTGAGGAATGGTGGGCAAGGGTTGCGTTGAAAAATCAGTGGTTTGAAAGGTGCAATCAATGCTATTTGGCTGAAAATGAATTGCTAAACAGAGTGGAGCGTTATCAATGAAGCACGCATTTATCATCTTGGCGACTGTACTAT
>NZ_JABVCQ010000027.1 GCF_014145225.1 Thiospirillum jenense | reverse complement strand
ACCCGCCGCAGTTTTGATTTCGTATTCATTCACCAGAATTAACTGCTGTTCATGGCCGAGCGTTTTTAACAAAGTTTGAAACGCATCACGCAAGCTGCCTTCATTATCAGCACCGGCAACGCGCTGTAAATCATCTAATTGGCGTTGATAGTGTTGAATGGCATGGTTCATGGATAATGGCACCAGTTTTTAATGAAGAATGACAATGTAAATGGCAATAGATTGCTTCAGAAATAAATAATCAAATGCGGCGTTTTTCAACCCACATCATTACAAATTTTCAGAAAGCTGAAGTGATGCAGTTCATTCCACATCATAATTGATATAGAATGGTCACTTGAGCAATCAGGTTTACTGACGCCACTCAAAATGACACAATAAGGCGGAAAGGAGTAATAAAAAAAGCAGGGGGAATAAAAAGATTTACGCAACATCCGAGCGCAGTAC
This sequence comes from Thiospirillum jenense, assembly GCF_014145225.1. Classification (GTDB taxonomy): domain Bacteria; phylum Pseudomonadota; class Gammaproteobacteria; order Chromatiales; family Chromatiaceae; genus Thiospirillum; species Thiospirillum jenense. The sequence continues at coordinate 46,597 of NZ_JABVCQ010000027.1, read as the reverse complement.
GCCCGGAGATGCGTAATAGAACTATCGCTTATTTAATTGTAAAATACTCCCGCGTTAAGCGAAACACCACTGGACTAAGTAATAACAATGCTACCAAATTCGGCAGTGCCATTAACGCATTCAACGTATCAGCAATTAACCAAATCAAATCCAACTGCGCCAATGCGCCAACTGGAATCATTAACACCCACAATACTCGAAACGGCACAATTACCCGCTCACCGAATAAATACTCCGCGCACCGTTCTCCATACACACTCCAACCAAGAATAGTGGTATAGGCAAATAACACCAGCCCAATTGCCACGATGTAACCGCCCACACCCGGTAATGAATGTTCAAATGCACTGGTGGATAAGGCCGCCCCAGTTAATCCAGATGTCCATTCGCCAGAAACAATAATTACCAAGCCGGTAATGGTGCAAATCACTAAGGTGTCAATAAAAGTGCCAATCATTGCCACCGTGCCTTGCGCGACAGGATCATTAGATTGCGCGGCGGCGTGGGCAATAGGTGCGCTGCCTAATCCCGCTTCATTAGAAAAAATCCCGCGTGCCACACCGAATTGAATTGCCGCGGCAATACTTGCGCCAGTAAAACCACCAACCGCTGCCGTTGGAGAAAATGCCTGATGAATAATGAGTTGTAGCGCTGGAATAATTTGATCAATGTGCATTGTTAATACCACTAATCCGCCGCTAACATAGAGTATCGCCATAAACGGTACTAATGCTGCGGAGACCACGCCGATGCGCTGAATACCGCCCAGCAGCACCAATCCGGCAAAGATACTCATCACCAACCCACTGATCCACAAAGGAATTCCGAATGACGTCAGCGCAGCCTGCGCGACAGAATTGGCCTGTACAGTGTTCCCAATTCCAAACCCCGCCAGCACCCCAAACAGCGCAAATGCGGTCGCCATCCACAGCCATTTTTTGCCCAACCCGAGCTTAATGTAATACATTGGCCCGCCGAGATGATTGCCACGCCCGTCCACCTCGCGGTAGTGCATCGCCAACACCGCCTCGGCGTACTTTGTTGCCATTCCGACTAACGCCGTACACCACATCCAAAAAATTGCGCCCGGCCCGCCGAGAAACACCGCCGTCGCCACGCCCGCGATGTTGCCCGTGCCGACCGTCGCCGACAGCACCGTCATCAGCGCATGATATGGTGTAATATCACCCGCGCCCTGCTGCCGGCGCCCCTGCCACACCATTCGGAAACCTAAGCCGAGTTTCATTAACGGCATCAAGCGCAAGCCAAGCATTAAAAAAAAGCCCGTGCCGAGAATTAACACCAGCATTGGCGGACCCCACACCACGCCATTCACAGTATTAATCCAATTAGTCAGTTGTTCCATTCCAATCATCATGTTTTATTCACTCGCTGGTTTAACATGCAACCGATTCATCACGCGCTGGAATTGCCCAGCAAATAACTCTGGACACTGCTGTACCACCAATGTTAATGCCGTATCAATACAATCAGTATCCGTTTTTGATGGCGCATTTAATACATAATTCACCACCTGCTGTTTTGTACCCGGGTGACCAATACCAATGCGCAAGCGCCAAAAGTTGCCATCATCTAATAATGCCAATGTATTACGCACACCATTATGACCCGCATGTCCACCGCCTTGTTTTAATCGTACCTGCCCCGGTGGTAAATCTAATTCATCATAAGCCAATAAAATCTGTTCTGACGGAATATTAAAATAACGCGCAATTGCGGCTACTGCCCGACCACTTTGATTCACAAACGTCATGGGCTTCAATAAGCGTACCTCCTGTCCATGACAATGAATGCGACACACTTGACCATGAAACCGTGCCTCAGTACGGAATTGCTCACCATAGACGGCAGCAATACGATCAATTAACCAAAACCCAGCATTATGGCGCGTCATTGCGTATTCCGCACCCGGATTACCTAATCCCACGCATAATTGAATTGCCGTATTCACCACACATCATTCCTCAGTGAGTCAATTCCATACAACGCCTTGTTAATAATTAAGAGGCACTACTCTCGTCACCACTTTCATCACCTGTGGTATGTGGCGTATGGACCACAACAATTAACGTATCCGCATCAAGCGCATGCGCCAATTCAACCCCGGCTGGCAAAGTCATATCCGCCAAATGAATACTATCGCCCATATCAAGATCAATCATATCAACCGCAATAAACTCGGGCAAATCACGCGGCAAACAGGTGATTTCTAATTCGGTGATATGATGGGATACCTGCCCACCCAGCTTGACACCTTTGCAGGTTTCTTCATTTAAGAAGTGAATTGGCACTGTCAACCGCAATGCTTCATCCTGATTAACACGCAATAAATCTAGGTGCAAAATAAATGGTTTAGACGGATGGCGATGTAAATCTTTTAAGACCACTTGCGTCGTTTCACCATCCAATAACAAATTGATTAGTGTGGAATAAAACGCCTCATGCGCCAATTGTTTAACTAACACATTATGCTCAACACTAATCATTTGCGGCGGTAGATTTGCGCCATACACAATCCCCGGCACCCAACCTTGACGACGCAGGCGGCGGCTCGCACCCTTCCCCGTATCGCTACGCGGCTCGGCATTAATAATAAAAGTTTCGCTCATGAAAATACTCCTTGTTACAATAAATAAAACCGCCGATCCGCGACCAGATCGGCGGTATGACATCCGCAGTAATACCCCAAACAAAATTGGGAATTATTGCATGACACGACCATTACATCTGTTTAATGAACATCACAGGATCACTAATCAATAAACAGCGAACTGACCGATTCTTCATTTGACACTCGCCGCATTGTTTCGGCAAGTAATTCACCAATACTCAATATACGAATCTTTTGACAGGCTTGCGCATCTGGCCGTAATGGAATGGTATTAGTCACCACCAACTCGTCTAATTGCGAAGCAATGATATTTTCCACAGCCGGCACTGATAAAACCGCGTGAGTGCAATAAGCAACCACCTTTTCCGCGCCGTGCGCTTTTAATGCACCAGCCGCTTTACATAAGGTGCCGGCGGTGTCCACCAAATCATCTACTAATACACAACAGCGCCCGCGCACATCACCAATGATATTCATTACCTTTGCTTCATTCGGCCGCGGGCGGCGTTTATCAATAATTGCCAAATCGGCATCATCTAATCGTTTCGCTAATGCCCGCGCCCGCACCACACCACCGACGTCGGGCGACACCACAATTAAATTAGGATATTTTTGCCGCCAAATATCACCCAGCAGAATAGGTGAAGCATAGACATTATCTACTGGAATATCAAAAAAGCCTTGTATTTGATCGGCATGTAAATCAACTGTCAATACGCGATCCGCGCCAGTTGAGCCAATCATTTTCGCCACTAAACGCGCCGTAATTGGCACTCGTGCCGAGCGGGTACGACGATCTTGACGGGCATAACCGAAATAAGGAATGACCGCCGTAATACGTTTTGCCGACGCCCAACGCAGCGCGTCAATCATGACTAATAATTCCATTAAATAATCATTAGTCGGAGCGCAGGTTGATTGAACGACAAAGACATCACGCCCGCGCACATTCTCTTGAATTTCAGTCATGACTTCGCCATCGCTAAACTGTCCGACAATGGCTTTACCTAATGGAATACTCAAATGACCGACAATTTCATTAGACAGCTCTGTATTAGCATTGCCGGAAAAAACCATCATGTGACTAGCGGGCATAACCGATTTGATTCCTAAAACAAAGCGCGGCAGAGCGCGTGAATATTTTAATGTGCCAATATCAAATGACACATCAGTTGATAAGCAGTACCGCATCACTCATTGTAATAACTGAAGATGTTGGTGCACGTTAGACGCCTAAATCTATCACAATTAGCGGTACCATTCATACATATCATTTACGTTGCGCAATCTACGCCGCTTAATAACATAACGACTAGCTCTTATTTGCTATCATAATGATATTTGTGTCAAACACATAAGGCTATCATTTAAATTAACGACGACAATGCGTTATGTCAAAATGGCAATTTTTAATTAGGCAGCGATTGAACAATTACTATCTATCAGGAATGACTCTATTTAGAGTCTAACTGATTATTTATTTAAAGAAGATTGCATTCTCACGCAGGAACGATCAATTCACATTGGTACAATTCACTTTTAAAAATGATCTCCCGCCCGAGCGCCAAATAATGCTGTTCCCACTCGCACAATAGTTGCACCTTCAGCAATCGCCGCTTCCAGATCATCGGATGTGCCCATTGATAACGTCGTCAGCGGTAATTCTGGTTTGGCTAATTGATCGCGCAATGTTCGCAAATCCGCAAATGTCCGGCGTTGTATTGAAAAATCATCCGTCTGCGCCGGTAATGTCATTAAACCTTCAATGGATAACCTGGGTAACTCACGCACAATTTTAATAAAATCTGCAAGCGCCGCCGGCGCTAATCCATTTTTAGTTTCTTCAGCACTGATATTCACTTGAATACAAATGTGCAATGGTGGTAAATCCGGTGGGCGTTGTTGAGACAGCCGCTGGGCGTGGGTAAAATCTGACACACTATGCACCCAATTGAAATGGTTTGCAATTAAGCGTGTTTTATTTGTTTGAATGCGCCCAATAAAGTGCCAATCTATTAATTGCTCGCGCAAAACGGCTTGTTTCGTCAAGGCTTCATTCACATAACTTTCACCAAATGCCCGTTGCCCGGCGGTATAAGCCGCAAGCAGTCGTGTAATTGGCTGTTGCTTGCTAACCGCTAATAACGCCACACTGCCGGGGCGGCGGCCGAATTGCGTTTCGGCCGTTTGAATGCGCATTCTTATTGCCGCTAATTGCGCGTCAAGCAGTGTTTCAGACTGCGTAGAAACCAAAGTTACCATTGATAATTTGCGCCAGTTAAATATTGCACTAATTGCTGTAATGCGTGGCCACGATGACTCAACGCATTCTTGGTGTCAGCATCAAGTTCAGCGGCGCTTTTATTTTCGGTGGCGACCCAAAAGAGCGGATCATAACCAAAACCATTATTACCCCGTGGCGCCAATAAAATCTCACCATACCAGGTTCCTTGACAAATAATTGGCGTTGGATCAGTCGCATGACGCAAATAAACCATAATACATTGAAATCGCGCTCGCCGATCTGTATTTGATTGTTCTGCTAAAGCAGTTAATAACTTGGCACAATTCTCCGCATCGCTTGCACCTATTCCAGCATAGCGCGCTGAATAGATACCGGGAGCGCCGGATAATGCTTTGACTTCTAAACCTGAATCATCTGCAATTGCCGGCAAACCAGTCTGAGCGGCAGCATGGCGCGCTTTGATAATTGCATTTTCTACAAAAGTTAATCCCGTTTCTTGAATGTCAGTGACGCCAAATTGGCCCTGTGGAATAATTGTTAATGCGGCTGGTGCTAATAATTGTTCAATTTCGCGCACTTTGCCTGCATTATTACTGGCTAATACAATACGTTGCTGGGAAATAGTAGTCATGTCACAAATGTGCCTAATTAATTGACGCGATTAAGCGAGGCTCGAACGCTGTGCGGCAAGGATGATTTCAATACCGGAGGTGGCGAGATCGAGCAGTGTGTTGAGTTCATGACGATTAAATGGTTGTTGTTCAGCCGTACCCTGAATTTCAATTAAATCACCCGTCGCTGTCATAATCACATTCATATCCGTTGCTGCCTGTGCATCTTCCGCATAATCCAAATCTAATATCGGTAATTCTTGCCAAATACCGACTGAGACCGCCGCGATTTGATGGCGCAAGGGTGAATGAACCAGCAATTTTTTTTGTATTAAAAAATCCAATGAGTCGTGCAATGCCACCCACGCGCCACTAATTGCCGCAGTGCGCGTGCCACCGTCTGCTTGAAGCACATCGCAATCCAATGTAATCGTTCGTTCACCTAATGCATTTAAATCAACGGCCATGCGTAATGCGCGACCGATGAGCCGTTGTATTTCTAATGTGCGGCCAGTTTGGCGACCGCGAGTTGCTTCACGTTCGGTGCGTTGATGTGTCGCACTCGGTAATAAACCGTATTCAGCAGTAATCCAACCTTGTCCCTTTCCGCGTAAAAAAGCGGGGACTTGTTCATTGCAACTGGCAGTACACAACACTTTTGTTTTGCCGTATTCAACTAATACAGACCCGGCAGCATGGCTGGTATAATGCCGAATAAATTGTAATGGACGTAATTCATCATTACGGCGTTGAGATGGGCGGTTTATCATTATTGATATTTGCCGAAACTGAGTAGGAAATTAATAAAAAGTTTAAATAAAACCGCTTTTTTTATTAAGACATGGTCGAAGTATCCATGCGTAAACCTGTTGTTAAAGTGCTTGATTCTAATCCAGCCGACCGCGTTGGCATAAACTCGCGCAGCGCTGCTTTGGGCAAGGCGGATTCTTGACTATGTAACATTGCTAAAAATTCTCCAGCGTCCTGTGGGCGGCGCTCAGGCTGTAAATCCATAGTCCAATCAATGGCTTCGAGCAATACTTGCGGATAACGATCACGCAATAATGTGGCAAGCGGCACCATTGTGTCATTTTCGACACGCTCTGGCGACGGCGGCGGCGTTTTGCCATCCAAACAAGAACGCATCGCCGCACCAACGGCGTAAACATCCGTCCACGGCCCGATGTTGCCACCGACCGTATACTGTTCTGGTGGCGAATAGCCGGCAGTAATCACCTGACCACCGAGGCTGCGCCCCGACGACATGACCTGCACGGCGCCGAGGTCGAGCAGTAATGGATCATGCCCATGACGTAAATGAATATTACCGGGTTTAATATCTAAATGCAGCATTCCACGCGAATGAATAAGCATTAAAGCGTCAAGTAATGGTAAAAAGATACGCAATAATAAAGTGGTGCTGAGTCCGCCGCCGCGTTCATGGACAAATTGTGCAAGATTGCGGCCGCGTTCATGTTGCATCACTAAATAACCCGTATTATTAGTGAGAAATAACCCACGCACTTGAACGATATTGGGATGGCGGAGCGCGGCCATTGCTTTGGCTTCTTGAAAGAATAAGCGCAGGCTACGAATTAGATTAGGACGGTTATTTTCATCAATGGGTTGTAAGCATTTATTTGTATCACGTCGCCCAATTTTTTTTGGCATAAATTCTTTAATGACCGCTTCATCGCCAGTTTCGTCATCTTTGGCAAGATAAATTAAACTAAATCCACCTTTGCCAATTGTACGAACAATGCGGTAGCAGTCAATATAGGTGCCGGGATCCAGCGAGTCGCGTGTCGGTGCTACCATAGACATTTATTAAATGTGTTTACCTGATTTGTTGTTTAATTATTAAAGTAGCTTACAGGTATTATAGTGATTTGACAACTGATTTTTCAGTTAATCGCATCATGCGATGGCGGTATATTTTTATTGGTTAAGATCGTCGGCGTGTTGTCATTTGTGATTTGTTTTTCAATAGATATTTCTTTTGATCCTGATGAAGTCGCAGTTGAATGAGGCGACAAGTGTTCACTTGATAAGGCTGATAGTGTGGGCATCCAATCCACTGCTGGCAGGACGTGCGTAAAGGTGCTGCCGTATAATTCCCAAATGACAATAAATAATGACGCGATCAATGGACCAACGATAATCCCTGCAATACCAAACATGAAAATACCGCCCAGGGTGGCTAAAAAAATCATTAATTCGTGCATTTTGGTATCTTTGCCGACAAGAATTGGACGCAACACGTTATCAAGGCTACCCACAACTAATCCACAAAATAATCCTAATAAAATGCCCGTTATGATTTGTCCTTGAATAAGTAAAATAATGATGGTTGGCACCCAGACAAGTGCTGATCCAACACTCGGAATGACAGATAACACTGCCATTACGGTTCCCCAAAATACGGCATTATTAATACCAGCAACCGCAAATGCAATTCCAGCCAATCCGCCCTGTAATAGTCCAATTAGCAATGTGCCTTTTAATGTGGCACGGGTTACTGAGGTAAACTTTTCTAACATCAGATGTTCATCACTGCTTTTAAGTGGTAAATAATACAGGATACGCATCACTAATTTATTCCCGTCAATTTGTAAAAAATACATGCTGTACAGCGTGACAAATGCCATAAACACAAAGTTAATAGTACCTAAGGTCACAAATGACAAACCACTAATCAAAAACTGACTCACTAAACTGACTGCTTCTCCGGCTTTAGCAATTACAATATCTTGATAAGGCAGCAATTCTTTATAAAATGGTAAATAGCTAAGTTTGTCAGTAAATACGCCAGGCTCTTGCAAATTTTTAATCCAGGGCGTAATAGATTGGCTCACATCAATTGCTTGCGCTACGACAATACTGACAAAAATTACCGCTGGGATTAACAATAATGCAACTATGATAAGCAGTGTCAATAGTGACGCTAATTGGTAGCGCCCGCCACTCCAGTACACTAAACGTAAATACAGCGGCCGTGCAAGTGCGCTGAATAAACCGGATAACAGTAGCGCCATTAAAAACTGTTGAATCATCGTTAAAAACAGGGCGCTGATGACAAATGTCATGAGTAACACAGTCGTGTTGTTAACCGTTTCTCTTTTCATGGTATCAGCCATCATGTGGAATGTGAGTTTGTGAAAAAGTTGTTTATTTATGAAAACAAGGGTTTAATCAATAAAAAAACTTGTCTTGAACTAATCATAGTTTATGTTAATAACCGTGTGGATTATTCACTTGCCAGCGCCAACTATCTGCGATCATGGTATCGAGGTTCATTTGTGCAGTCCATCCCAGTTCTTGATTGGCACGCTGGGGATTTGCATAGCAAATTGCTATATCGCCTGGACGGCGAGCGACTATACGATAAGGCACGGCTTGCCCTGTTACTTGTTCAAATGTATTGACCATTTCTAATACGCTATAGCCGCGCCCGGTGCCAAGATTATGCACCATCATGCCACCCGCCCATTGTGTTAATTGTTCAATTGCGCATAAATGGCCACGCGCTAAATCCGTGACATGCAAATAATCACGAATGCCAGTGCCATCTGGCGTTGGATAATCATTACCAAATATGTGTAATTCTGGTAATTTACCAACAGCAACTTGAGTCATGTATGGCAATAAATTATTTGGAATGCCATTGGGATTTTCACCAATGCGTCCACTCGGATGGGCACCAATTGGATTGAAATAACGCAATAAACTGATTCTCCAACTTGAATCAGCAACAGCGAGATCGCGCAATAGTTCTTCAATAAATAATTTCGTGCGGCCGTATGGATTAGTGGCTGCCAACGGAAAGTCTTCATCAATAGGCACAGTAGCTGGATAGCCATACACCGTCGCTGAAGAGCTAAAGACTAAGGTTTTAACGCCAGCTTGTGCCATTGCTTTACACAAATAAATTGTGCCAATTAAGTTGTTGTCATAGTAGGTTAAAGGTATTTGGGTTGATTCACCGACCGCTTTAAGTCCGGCACAATGAATAACGGCGTCGTAGTAATGCTCTTTAAACACCTGTTCGACTGCTGTTGCGTCGCGCAAATCCAGTTTTTTAGTGATAAATGACTGTCCTGTAATTTCTTGAACACGGTGCAATGCGTCTATTTTACTATTACAAAAATTATCCACAACGACAACATAATGACCGGCATTTAATAGCTCAACTAAAATATGACTGCCAATATAACCAGCGCCACCCGTTAATAAAATATTCACTGTTTTAACTACCCTTTTTGTCTAAATCGTGTTTTAAACTAGAATGAAATCGTAACCAAAATCGCAGTTGTCTTAATTCATCTTTGCCCAAGCTATCAGGACATAGGATTAAAGATCGCCTGCACCAGCGGCCGCAGCGAAAATGCAATAATACTAGCGGCACTGTCATGATGGTGCTTGGCAATAATTGGGCTGGTACAATTGCACCATTTGACAATTCTAATTGCCAATCTTGACCTGTCCAACCGATTTTAATAATTGACCAGGGCATATAGAAAAACACTTGATAACGGAGCGTCCACCAGGCGCTGGCGATAATGAGTGCGGTTAAAAAGATATGCCAAAAAAATGATGTCGGAGATAACCACAGAATTAATACCGTTGTCGCGTGTAGAAAATTCACGCAATATAATAAACACCATGAGACCCGTAAACGCAATGCAAAAGCGGTATTCAGTTGCTGTGACGGCATTGATTAGTTTGCCATAGAATGATTTATTCTGGGCGCAAATGTGGAAATAACAACACATCCCGAATAGACGGCGCATCGGCAAATAACATGGTGAGCCGATCAATCCCAATTCCTTCACCCGCAGTCGGTGGTAAACCATGCTCTAAAGCGCGAATATAATCAGCATCAAAGTGCATTGCCTCATGGTCGCCGGCATCTTTTGCAGCCACTTGATGCGCAAAACGTTCGGCTTGATCTTCCGGGTCATTCAATTCCGAAAACCCATTCGCTATTTCACGCCCGGCAATAAATAATTCAAAGCGATCAGTCACGGTTGGATCGGTATCATTACGCCGCGCTAACGGTGAAACAACGGTGGGATAAGCAGTAATAAAAGTGGGCAGACGCAGGGATGGTTCAACGGTTTTTTCAAATAACGCGATTTGCAAATGACCTAATTCATCATGCGGCTGTATTGCAATACCGTGTTGAGTAGCTAAATTGCGTAAGGTATCAAAATGATCTACAGTTGACGCCGACCAATCGGAATTAAAAGTTAATAATGCGTCACGCACGGTCAGCCGTGTGAATGGTTGATTAAAATCAAACTGTTCACCCTGATAGGATAGCGTGGTTGTGCCGAGAATAGATAATGCCAAATTGCGCAACAATACTTCAGTCAAATCCATTAAATCGTGATAATCTGCATACGCTTGATAAAACTCTAGCATCGTAAATTCGGGATTATGACGTGTAGATAAACCTTCATTCCGAAAATTGCGATTAATCTCATACACCCGTTCAAATCCGCCAACGACTAGGCGTTTAAGGTATAACTCCGGCGCGATGCGCAAAAATAACGGCATATTGAGTGCATTATGATGCGTAATGAATGGCCGCGCTAATGCACCGCCAGGAATCGGTTGCATCATCGGGGTTTCGACTTCAAGAAAGCCTAGTTGATCTAAATAACTGCGAATGAAACTAATAATACGGCTGCGCATCTGAAAGGTGGTGCGCGTTGTTTCATTCATAATAAGATCGAGATACCGTTGGCGATAACGACTCTCTTGATCGGCAAGACCATGAAACTTTTCCGGCAAGGGGCGTAATGATTTGGTTAATAAATGGAGTTGCTCAACTTTAATAGATAATTCGCCAGTTTTGGTGCGAAATAAACGCCCTTCGGCGCCACAAATATCGCCAATATCAAGGTCTTTTTTATACCAGGCGTAAATCTCTTCACCCACTAAATCACGTTGAATAAATAACTGGATACGCCCGGACATATCTTGCAAATGGGAAAAACTGGCTTTTCCCATAATACGCCGACTCATCAAACGCCCCGCAATTTTGACTTGAATGTTTTGTGTTTCTAATGCTTCAGCGGTGTGATTAGCATAGGTTGTGAGTAATTCATTCGCCAACGCATCACGGCGAAAATCATTCGGAAATGCAATGCCATGTGTGCGCCGTTGAGTCAATTTTTCACGGCGTTGAGCAATTAACTTGTTTTCATCGGCAATCGGGCTATTTTGTTCTTGATCCGATTCAGGATTAACATGATTCATAGTGCAAAACTCGTTATTTTTCAGTTGCAATGGTTAAAAATAGTTTAAATAATGGTATCCTTGCTACCAAGTTACCATCGTTATTTTGGAGAAATACCTGTGTCTAATTCAATCGGTACGCTTTACATTGTCGCCACGCCGATTGGCAATTTAACTGACATAACAGAGCGGGCGCAGCAGGTATTGAAAACGGTTGATCTTATTGCCTGCGAGGATACCAGACACAGTCGGCATTTATTAGCCAGATTTGGTATTAACACGCCGTTATTTGCGTATCATGATCATAATGAAATTACTGCCACGCAACAGCTCATTGACTGTCTTAAAACTGGCCAAAATGTTGCGTTAATTAGTGACGCCGGCACCCCGTTAATTAATGACCCGGGCTTTATTCTCGTGCGCACAGCGCGGGCGCAGCACTTACCCGTTGTGCCAATTCCCGGCGCGAATGCAATCATTTGTGCATTATCGGCGGCCGGACTGCCCACTGATCGGTTTTTATTTCTGGGTTTTCCACCGCGTACTACATCGCAACGCCACACTTGGGCAATGAGTTTTATTAATGAACCCGGCACGCTGGTGTGCTATGAAAGTGGCAAACGTATTGTCGCAACCTTGACTGATATTGCGCATGTTTTTGGTCATCAACGCCAAGTAGTCATTGCGCGGGAATTGACCAAACAATTTGAAACCTTTTTGCATGGCAGTCTGGATGAATTAGCCCAACTCATTACTTCTAATCCAGAACAACAACTCGGTGAATTAGTGTTAATCATTGCCGGTGCTGCGGCTGATGTGAATCAACAAACTTTGCAAGAACAGCAGCGAATTTTACGCATTTTAATAGCTGAATTACCAGTAAAACAAGCAACTGCATTAACCGCTCAAATCACCGGTGGTAGCCGCAATGCACTGTATCGTGAAGCGCTTTCCATACAGCAATCATAGCTTTATCGTTCAGCAATCCCAGAAGTTATTTAAATAATTTCCATTGCTTGACGTAATGACCCAACGGCATGAATTTCTAATCCCGCAACCCCTTCTTTTGGCACATTTGCTATTGGTACAATTGCCTGTTTCATACCGTGTTTGGCTGCCTCGCGCAAGCGATCTGCACCATTTGGCACTGGACGAATTTCACCTGATAATCCAATTTCACCGAATACGGCTAATTGCGGGGGTAATGGACAATCCCGTTCGCTGGATAGGATAGCTAATACTAATGCTAAATCCGCCGCCGTTTCGGTAATACGCACCCCGCCCACTGCATTAACAAATACATCGCGCCCAAACATTGCCACACCACCGTGACGATGCAATACGGCTAATAACATTGCCAAGCGGTTTTGATCCAATCCAACGGCAATACGGCGCGGATTAGCTAATGGACTTTCATCCACTAATGCTTGGATTTCTACTAATAATGGGCGGGTGCCCTCGCGGGTGACAAGAATTGCCGACCCCGAAACGGCGCTGCTGTGGCGGGATAAAAAGATCGCCGACGGGTTAGTCACTTGACGTAACCCCTTGTCAGTCATCGCAAATACGCCCAATTCGTTGACCGCCCCGAAGCGATTTTTCACCGCTCGCACGAGCCGATGGGCGCTGCCGGGTTCGCCCTCAAAATACAATACTGTATCAACCATGTGTTCCAATACACGCGGGCCGGCGAGCGCCCCTTCTTTGGTGACATGCCCGACGAGGAAGACTGTGGTCATGCCATTTTTGGCGTAACGTACTAATCGTGCGGCACTTTCTCGTACTTGCGCGACCGAGCCGGGGGCGGAAGATAATTCTTCCACGAATAGTGTTTGAATTGAATCAATCACTAATACCTGCGGGCGCTCGGCAATGGCAATAGCAATAATGTGTTCAACGCAGGTTTCGGTTAATAATCGAATACGCGGTTGTAATAAACCGAGGCGATGAGCGCGCAATTTCACTTGCTGTGCTGATTCTTCACCACTCACATATAATACCGGTGGTGCAATGGTTTGTGCCGCCGGACTATCGGCAAAGGTGGCGCATGCTTGTAATAATAAAGTTGATTTTCCAATTCCTGGATCGCCACCAATCAATACCACCGACCCTGGGACTAATCCGCCGCCCAATACCCGGTCTAATTCATCAATGCCGCTGGGAATACGGCTTTCAGCCTGTACCGGTAAATCGGCTAAATCTTGCACGATTGCGCGGGTGCTTAATCCGATACCCGAATAGCCACCGGCGCGGTGTTTAATTGATGCGGGCGGTGAAAAAGCGGGGGTTTCACTAATCGTATTCCACCCGCCACAATCGGGGCATTGACCACTCCATTTTGATAACTGCACCCCGCAAGCGTTGCAAACAAATCCTGTGATTTTTTTATTCACTCGCGTCGCCTGTTAATTGCAGTACACTCGATCACTTAACCTGACATTTAAGCATTCAATTCTTATTTTTTCAATTGCCGTTGCGACAAATATAATCGTTTTAATCAATATCCGTATCGGCAATGGCATAAATACCAGCAGCATTGCGGAAATAACCATGATAATCCAAACCGTAACCAATCAAATAACGATTGGGCGTAACCAATCCAATCACATCAGGACGATAAGTACAGGTACGGGAACGATTTTTTTCTACCAATACCGCGCTCGTCACAGCCGCGGCGCCATCTTCATGGCAGGCATTGACAACGGTTGTTAAGGTGTCTCCTTCATCAAAAATATCATCCACCACTAAAATATTTTCACCCTGAATTATTGTACCCGGACGATGTCGCCATTCAATCGTGCCACCCGAAGTGGTATCACGATAGCGCGTGGCATGAATATAATTTAAGCGCAATGCAAATGGCAAACGCGGTAATAATAAACCGGCGGTAACAATTCCGCCGGTCATCACCGCTAATACAATTGGGTCTTTATCGTGCAATTGCACAGTTAATTGTTCTGCCATGCGATCAAGTGCGGCTTCCACTTGCTCACAGGAAATTAAACATTCGGCACGTTCTAGCACACCACGATAGGTTTCTGGGGTCATGTGTTGCTCCACTTTGAATAAAGAATTATTTACGGTAATACATGACTATCGTCATCGTCTAAATGCGTAATCATAGCTAATGCCCGCCGCCTTTGCGCCAGTTCATCCCCGATGTTAATTGGCGCACTACCGCGCAAATGTGTCAAGCGCATCGCCGATGTTGACCAATTTTCTATTAATATTTGCGGATCACCCAACGCATCAACAATCGTAATTGCGGCATCACGATTATTACAAACTAAAATCATGTCGCATCCTGCGCTTAATGCAGCATGAGCACGTTCAATATAATCGCCCCCAGCAGCGGCGGCCGCCATACTTAAATCATCACTGAATATTGCGCCGCTAAATCCAATTTGTTGACGCAAAATCTGTTTTAACCAAATGGGTGATAAACTCGCCGGCAGTTCATCCACATCTGAATAAACAACATGCGCTGGCATAATTGCATCTAATCCAGCCATAATGGTTTGTTTGAATGGCACTAAATCATTTTTAGCAATGACAGCATAGGGGCGTGAATCAATTGGTAATGCAGTATGAGAATCAGCACTGACGCTGCCATGACCGGGAAAATGTTTTCCACATCCCGCCATGCCAACAGCATGTAATCCCGCTAACCATGCTAATCCTATTGCGCTCACTGTTGCTGGATCATTCGCAAAAGCGCGATCCCCAATGACGGTGCTTATTCCATAATCTAAATCCAATACTGGTGCAAAACTAAAATCAATTCCAACGGCGCGTAATTCAGTGGCTAATAACCACGCCACTGCTGTTGCTGCCGCTGTTGCATGATTGGGATTACGTTGATAGGCACGACCAAAAGTAGCGGCAGATGGTAGGCGTGTGAAACCTTGATGAAACCGTTGTACTCGTCCGCCTTCTTGATCCACCGCAATTAATAATGGTTGTTTTGCCGCAGTACGAATTGCAGTGGTTAACGCATTTAATTGCGTTGGTTCAACTGCATTGCGCGCAAATAGAATGACGCCACCGACGGCTGGATGCGCTAATAATTCTTTATCTTCAGCGGTTAATTCAATAGTGGCGAGGTCAAGCATGATCGGACCAGGAACGGTATCTACACACATGGCACAGCAGCAACGGGTTGATTGTTAAATAAATGATCGAGTGTCGTCATCAATTGCGATGATGGCCGATCCATAAATAATCCTTGGCTGGCACTCGTTGTGCCACGCAAGAATACATAAATGACTCCACCAATATGACGCTCGTATTCATAATCGGCAAGTTTAAGACATAATAAGCGATGTAGTGCTAATAGATACAACACATATTGCACATCATAACGGGCGTGTAAAACGGTATCGCGCATTGCCGTTTCGGTATAGGCATTATCATCAGCGCCGAGCCAATTAGATTTCCAGTCCACAATATAGTACCGCCCGTTATATTCAAATACGAGATCAATAAACCCTTTTAACATGCCATTTAATTGGCGCGGCACAAGTGACGGACGAGGCTGTCCGGTACAGATGGCTTGCTGTATTAACCTGTCAAGTATTTCTATTTGAACGTGACAGCTTTCTAACCAAAATTCCATTTCGATTTGTATAGCATGAGATGATAAATCAGCGAATGAAAATTGTGGGATTTGTCCATTATAGTCTGGCAAATTAGATAGTTGCCAGCGCCGCTGAAGAAATGCGGTTAACCATTGATCGAGTGGCTCGATCCAATCATTTAATCCGCGCAATGAACAACGCTCAATTATCATTGTTTGGCGTAATGACGCGGCATACACAGCAGCGGCATAACCCGATAATAATTGTCCACTATCTGTCATAATACGCTGCGCTGCCGCCCATTCCAATAAGCTGTGTAAAAATGTGCCAACTTGGCTGCCACGCGGCAGGGTGTGTAGCGATGATGCTATGTATTGTTGCGGCGTGAGCGCGACATCAGAACGCGCATCGGCGGCGTCCACTCGCTGCGCTTCCCATGCGGTTTCTTGCTCGGCAGTGGTGGAAGCTTGTAAGTCAAGTTGTTGTATTGTCGAATATTTTAGGGAACTATAACTAGCAATATGCCAACTGGGCAGCGGCGGCATGAACACGGCGCGTGCGGGGGTGAGCGCGGCGGATGTGACATCATCACGCACGGTCAAGTCGGTATCAGGCGGCGGTGTGAGCGTGATATGAGATTGAAAAGCGGTAAATTGTTCTTGCAAGTTATTTGAATTGAGTGCTAATAAATAGCTCAACGCCGACTGAGATAATTCAGCAATATTTGCAATCCCTAGCCATAAGCCGACTTTAGCGCGTGTTATGGCAACGTATAATTTACGCACATCTTCACTCAAACGTTCTTGATCGGCTTGATTAAAAATGTTTTCAGTTGAATGAAGATGGACGTGCATTTGGTATTGCGCATCGTGTGTAATCAATGGAATATCAGTCGCTTTTTTGGGATGACAAGCGAGAATAAACGGTAAAAAAACTAACGGGTATTCTAATCCTTTTGCTTTATGAATTGTCACGATCTTGACTAATTGGGCATCACTTTCTAAACGCATTTGCTGTTCGTCAGCTGCCATATTATATGAGTGTTTTGCCTCTGTGATCGCTGTCGAAAAATAACGCAACACTGAATGTAAACCATCTAATGTTTGACTAGTGGTTTGTAATAGCTCGCCTAAATGTAATAAATCCGTGAGTTGACGTTCACCGTCAGTTTTTGTTAATAGTTTTATTGCCACACTATAATCGCCAATCAGTTGATAAAGCGCGGGTAAAATGCCCCGCTGTTGCCAAATGATGTAGTAAGTATGAAAGCGCTCAACTTGATGTTCCCAATACCACTCGTCCTGATTTAATTGTTCTAAATCCTGTAATGTTAAACTCATTAAAGGCGTGGCTAATGCTTGGCGTAATAACGATTCGTCAAACGGTGTGGCAATGGCATTTAATACAATAAACAGTTGCTCCGCAAGCGCGGTGTCAAATACACTGCTGCGTTCTGATAAATAAACTGATGCAATACCTAATTGCTGTAAAGCAGTACGAACGTGATCTGCCTCTTGCCGATTATTGACCAACACTGCAACATCACTCGCACAGAGCGGGCGGCGAGTTAATTCAGTACCGTCAGTTAATAATTGCGCTCGCCCCTGCCGTCCCCAAATTAACAATTGTGCAATGGTACGCGCTGTCGCCTGTGCCATTTGCTCTTGATAACGCGATTTTGTAATAATTTTAGCGCTCTCTAATAACCAAATTTGTAATGGCGGACTGGGTTGTTGATCTATCCACAGCGCCATATTTTCTGCCATTGGACTGGGTTCAACGGTATAAAAAGGGAGCGGATTGTCAGGATCATCCGTATTACGAAATCGAAATGCCCCGTGCGGTAATGCTTGTTCACCATAATTAAAAAGTATATTGATCGCGGCTATTAAAGACGCACTAGAGCGATAATTAACATTTAAGGTGTAATGGCGCCCATCAGTAGCGCGTCGTGCCATTAAATAAGTGTAGATGTCAGCGCCGCGAAACGCATAAATCGCCTGTTTAGGGTCGCCAATCATAAAGAACCCCGTCGCAGCATCGCATTGGTTAATACGATAAATTGCATCAAAAATACGATACTGCACCGGGTCGGTATCTTGAAATTCATCAACTAATGCAACTGGAAATTGTTGACGAATCAACGCAGCTAATGCTGAGCCGTGTTCGGATTGTAATGCGGCGGCTAAACGAATTAATAAATCATGTTGACCTAATTCTGACCGTTGACGTTGTTCGCGTTCAATACGCGCTTTTATCCAATGTAGCGCATGAGCTAATAATGATTCTTTTGATACAGTGGGCAGTTCAGCTAATTGAGTTGATAATTGTGTCAAGGCTTGACAGGCTGGATGATTCACCGGTGCTTGATTTGGAACTATCCAAATGTCCATGACACCAGCTGACGACATATAGCGCCATGTCTTATTATTTGATTTGTCAGGCCAGACCTGTGCGTCGTTTTCTAACCATTGACGTAATGCTGAAATGACGCCACGACGATTGGTTTGGTTGAGTTGGTTTCTATTAAATAAATGTTGTTGATAAGCATCTTCAAACAAGGTGGCAAGTTGGTCAATCCAGCCTTGTTCACGCCATGCCTGTTTAATTGCGGCAAGCGCCTGTCGATGTTGTGTAATGTATTGATTAAACAATTGTTCTGGTGGTGTTAAACTAATTGGAATTTGTTCTGTAAACGGTAAAACAGATTGAATTGCGCGGCGCAAATCGGTCAAGGTTTTCCAATGTTGTTTAAATAACTCTAGTTGCTCGATGGGTAAAGGAACACAAAAATTTCGCCAATAATCTTCTATTGCTTGTTGTAATAAAACACTTTGATCTTGTTCAAGCATTTGATTGAAAGCGTGTCCAGTCATAAACGCATGTTCTTGTAACATACGATGACACCAGGCATGAATAGTGGAAATCGCTGATTCATCCATCCACGCCGCTGCTTGATCTAAACGCCGCGCATAACTGGATAGTTCACAGCCATCTTCTATTGCTTGTTGTTTTAATTCTTCACGCAATTGTAATAGCAACGGATCAATTTGATGATCCGCATATTGATAGCGTAAGACCGCAGCAGCTTCAACTAAACGTCGCCGAATTTTATCGCGCAATTCATTCGTTGCGGCATTGGTGAATGTGACAACTAAAATCTCCGGTGGAAATAACGGGCGATGATAGGCGTGAATTTGACCGTGTTGTAGGATTAAACGTAAATACAAAAAAGCCAGTGTAAAAGTTTTACCCGTGCCAGCGCTGGCTTCAATTAGCCGCGAGCCACTGAGTGGAAATGTGAGGGGATCAAGACGAGTGATTGTAGTCATGCACATTTGAATTGTAGAATAATAATTAAAAGGCATTCATACCATGCTATTTGGCAACTAAACGGTCACAGCTAAAAAATGGCGCAAAAGCGCATGTCCATGTTCACTTAAAATAGATTCGGGATGAAATTGCACGCCATGTATTGGTAAATCGCGGTGTTGAATACCCATGATCTCATCTATTTCACCATTATCAGTGCATGTCCATGCGGTCATTTCTAATTCTGTTGGTAATTGCAAGCGGTCAATAACTAACGAATGATAGCGCGTGGCGGTAAAGGGTTGCGTCAATTCAGCAAAGATGCCAGCACCGGCATGATGAATGAGTGAAGTTTTGCCGTGCATCACCGTGTGGGCACGAATCACCTGACCACCGCAGGCCTGACCAATTGATTGATGGCCTAAACACACACCGAGTAGTGGAATAGATTGCACCATTGCAGTTTGAATAAGTGGTAATGAAATTCCGGCCTCATTGGGTGTGCAGGGACCGGGAGAAATGACAATATGCTGTGGATGATAAGCTAATGCTTGTGTGACATTGACCTCATCATTACGCAATACTTTGACTTCGACACCTAATTCACCAAAATATTGCACGAGGTTATAAGTGAAGGAATCATAATTATCAATCATTAGTAACATAATGAGTTTATACCTGTAGCGGTTCTTTCATATTGTTAATTACAGATTATTGGTTTAACTGTCACTCGTGCATTTATTAATCTTTGCGGCAATGATTGATAACCACGCGAATCAAACCATTAATATGCTAAGAATGACTGGCGCTGTTTCATCCAACTGAGTTCATCAGGCAATAGATAGGCTTCAAGGTCGGCAACTTGTGCTTGGTTATCATCCACCCATGTCCGCAAAAAATCACTACCGCTCAACAAATCAATCGCCAAGCGATGGGTTTCGTATTCGTAAGTGAAATGCCGCCAAATGGAATAATCAGGATATTCTAGGCGCAGTGCTTTTAAGAATAATGCAATTAACCGATATGGGCGGAATTGATAGTATTGGTAATATTCAGTATCAGTATGAATCTGGAAGCCGTTGCACAAGGCGCCGCTATGCTTTTGAAACATCGGGGTAAAATGACAATAGCGAATGAGACATCCTTCTAACCAGTTCGCCTGTAACGACTCCATCCGTTTTAATACGCGGTAAATATCAATGTCTGGTGCGCCAATTAGTTCCAATGGACGAGTCGTGCCACGCCCTTCTGATAAAGTCGTTCCTTCAATTAACACGGTACCGGGAAAACAGCGCGCCATATTCAAACTGGCTGCATTAGGACTGGGGTTTACCCATGCCAGTTCATAAGTTGGCCAACCATAGCCTGGCGCTGCTTCTGGGTAATAATCACCTAATGCAATGACGCGCAATTCTAATTCCAAATGATGCTGGTCAATAAACCACTGGGCTAACTCACCGAGTGTTAATCCGTGCCGCATTGGAATTGGTGCCGCACCAACAAAACTTTCCCAGCCTGATTTTAATACATTACCTTCAATCGGCCGCCCAATTGGATTAGGACGGTCTAAAATCCACACTGCTTTATTAGCATGAGCGCAGGCTTTCAATAAATACACTAAGGTCGTCACATAAGTATAAATGCGCGTACCAATGTCTTGTAAATCTATTAACAGTACATCAAAACAATCCAGCATTTCCGCGGTTGGGTAACGCACCTCGCCATAAAGACTATACACGGGGATTTGATAAAGCGGATCAACCATGTCTTCTGATTCGACCATATTATCTTGTTTATCACCGCGCATTCCATGTTGCGGCCCGAATGCGGCGGTTAAATGCAAATCACCCCGATTACCAAATGTCATTAGGGCGTCGAGTGTATGACGCCCAATATGATTCACTGATGCCGGATGCGCTAATAACGCAAGCCGCCGCCCGCGTAATGCTGATCTGAGATGCACATCATTTAGCAGGCGGTCTATTCCCAATTGCATTAGCGTGTTCCTGACGTTTGCACCGGCGGCAGTGTTAATAGAGATTGCAATTTCGACCAAACTGTATTGAATATGATTGGTTGCGCGGTGGCGGTTGGGTGTAATCCATCCGCTTGCATCAATTGCCAATTATCCGCAACGCCGGTTAATAAATCAGGAATTAACGCAACCCGCATATTGGCCGCGATTGTGGGATATAGGCGCTGAAAACCTTCGGTGTAATCAACTCCATAATTGGGTGGCAAACGTACACCAATTAACACAACTTGCGCACCATTGCTATGCGTTAACTGAATTAAACGCTCTAACCCCAATTGAATTTGTTGTAGTGATGTACCACGCAAACCATCATTTGCACCAAGTGCAATTAAAACCCATCGCGGTTGATTTTGGGCAATTAAACCAGGCAAACGAGTGATTCCCCCTGCGGTAGTTTCACCAGAAACACTGGCGTTAATAACTTGATAAGGTAATTGCAATTGGGTTAACCGGTTTTGCAATAATGCTACCCAGCTACGCTCAATTGAAAAACCGTATGCAGCACTTAAACTATCACCCAACACTAAAACGGTTGCCGATTGTTCTTTATCAGACCAATTTTTTGCCATCGGTGCATGTGAGAATAAGATTGTCAACCATAATACAATCAATAAAACGGGTTGGATTGATACTGTTGTGCGCATTAGTGTTAATGGATAACGAAATAAGTTGTGTGCTATTTTAATCATTTGCTCGCTGTACCCGCAATAATAACGCCAACAACCCAAGTAAAATACTTGAACTTAGCATAAATAAATGCAAATTAACAGCGCCCGCCAGTGCGGCGGTGGCTTTAATACCTAAAGGCAATACAGCAGCGACCAGTGCTAACTCATAAGAACCAGCGCCTGCGATTCCATGAAATGGTAACACGGATGATAATTCTGCGCCAATGACTCCAGTGAGTACCTGCCAAAAAGTGATCGGTAAAAAGTGTTGCAATACGGTTGTAAATGCGATGAATTTTGTGATCCAACTCAACGCTGTCCATACATAAAGACGAATCATTTTTATCGTGTCATCTGGCGCCGCATTGGCGATTAATAACACACCACGTTGCCAATAGTTAAGCACAATTTGTCCACGCCAACGTTGACCAAAACTGGCAATCCACCGCTGTGCTAATAATAAGAATAGCCACAATAAAATGGCAAATATCCATAACCACGAGGGTTGAACTAACCACAGAATGAATAAACCAGTGAGTGCTAAAAAATGCAGGTCAAGCAAACGAATCCAAATAAGTGATGCGCCGGCAGCAAAGATATTGTGATTAAAATACCGCTGCATAAGCCAGGGAAAAACGACTTCACCTAATCGCATGGGTAATAATACATTGGCGGTTGTGTGCAGAATAGATAAGCGCAAAGTTGTTTTAAAACGTCTGCGCATGAGCGAATAAAAATCGTCATAAATACGCACCGCTCGCAAGGTGTAACTGATCGCCATACATCCGAATAGAATGAAAATTGTTGATAATGGAAGAGTGCGCCAGGGAGTGAGTAATTGACTCCAACCAATGGCATATTCGACGAGAATGATTAAACTAAAGAGCAATGCACTGCCAATGAACCAATCACGGCGGCGGTGACGCTGTAATGGGTGGGCGGGGGCTGACGTCGGCGGTGATGCTTGACGGTTAAAATGAAACATCTATTTTTAATCTCAATATGAATACACTGCTGCTGTGCCGGGCGGGCGGGTTTTGAAGCGACGATGCACCCAAAAATACTGTGCCGGCATGGTATGCAATTCCGCTTCAATCAATTGATTCATACGCGCTGCATCGGCAATGTCATCCCCGCTGGGAATGTCTAATAATGCGTCACCAAAGCGTAATTCTAATCCCATTCCCCAGGGTAAAAAACGTGCATACGCGGGAATGATACGCGCTTTAGATAATTGTGCTAAACGCCCTAATGTCGGCACAGTTGCGGCGGGCATACCGCAAAATGGCACGAATACACCACGCCGTTTGCCGGCATCCTGATCTGGTAAATAAAATAGGGGAGTACCGCGTTTTAATTCGCGTAATACAGGGCGCAATTTGGCATGACGTTCAATTGGTATACTGCCGAATCGGGTGCGACCATATTTGACTTGTCCATCAATGATTGGATTGCGCAAGCGTTGATACATGTACATTCCAGAGTGAACTAATGCGGTGAATGCGGTGCCGCCGAGTTCTAATCCAATAAAGTGCGGTACTAATACA
Source organism: Thiospirillum jenense (assembly GCF_014145225.1). Lineage (GTDB taxonomy): Bacteria > Pseudomonadota > Gammaproteobacteria > Chromatiales > Chromatiaceae > Thiospirillum > Thiospirillum jenense. The sequence continues at coordinate 22,727 of NZ_JABVCQ010000027.1, read as the reverse complement.
ATAATGGGTTGTTGTTGTGCGAGATAAGTGTCAATAATAGCGCGATTTTTAATACGCACAATGCGAGATAAGCGGCGGCGTGAACTATACCAACTTATTCCCTGACAGACTGCGGCTTGACCAAGATAGCCAAAGTGTTGGCGAATTAAACGGCGCCGTTGTTTTTCATTTAATTCGGGCAAACAAAATCGAATATTGGTTAGTGCGACATGTCGGCGGCGGCGATTAAAAAAGTATAGTACCTGTCCGATGCTGTAACCGCATAATGCAAGAATTGGAAAGGGTAGATAAACGAGTAAGCGTAATAACCCAATGAGCAGCCAAGTTGGCCAGTGTTTTAATGTCAACAATACTGTTCTAGTCGCACTGGTCATTAAATTTAATCATTTAGAAGTATTGAACACTGATTTGCTGCATGAGTTTATCATGTCAACTGATTAGGTGTGTCGAATTGACGGATGATGTCAAGGCAGGCATTGCCATAATGCGTCAATTTATATTCACCCATGCCGCTTAATTGCGCTAATTCGGCAAAATTATTCGGCCGTTCTAATACCATGCGCGCTAATAATGCGTCGTGAAAAATGACATAGGCTGGCACATCTTGCTCTTGTGCTAATTCACGCCGCAATTGCGTTAATGCTTGCCATAATGCTTGATCGGCGGGGGTGAAATTGGCGGTGAATACATTGACGGAGGTACGAGTGCGCTGCCGCTCGCGCCGTGGCTGGCGTTTTGATTTAATGGGTAATGAGTCTTGGCGTAATAACAATGCTTGTTCACCGCGCAACACCGGACGGGCTTTTTCGGTTAAATGTAGACTGTTGTGTTGCGTGACATCTACTTTAACTAAACCGCGCACAATCAATTGGCGAAAAATAGATCGCCATTGTTGTGGATCAAGATCGCGCCCTAAACCATAGACTTTTAATTGATGATGTCCGTATTGTTCAATACGCGGCTCCTTGTCGTTTGCGCATAAAACATCAATAAGATAATTCACACCGAAGCGGCTGCCAGTGCGATGAACTGCGGATAACGCTTGTTGGGCAGGTAGAGTAGCATCCCACGTTTGTGGTGGGTTTTGGCAATTATCGCAATAACCGCAGGTGGGCGGGGTGTTATCACCGAAATACGATAATAGGATATGACGGCGACAAGTGGTTGCTTCGCATAAACCAATTAACGTGTCTAATTTGCCGCGTTCTATTTGTTTTTGTTGTTCATCAGCGTGCGAATCTTCAATGAATTTGCGCAGTAATGAAATGCCGTATGTACTGTATGATAACCATGCATCAGCGGGTTGTCCGTCACGCCCTGCACGGCCAGTTTCTTGATAATAGGCTTCAATACTTTTGGGTAAATCTAAATGGGCGACAAAGCGCACGTCGGGTTTATCAATACCCATACCAAAGGCAATGGTGGCGACAATGATGATGCCGTCTTCTTGTAAAAAACGCGCTTGATGTTGACTGCGCATGATGGTTGATAAACCGGCATGATAGGGTAATGCACAGCGGCCGTGTTCGGTTAACCAGGTGGCGACATCTTCAGTTTTTTTACGCGATAAGCAATAGACAATGCCGGCGTGATTGGAATGGTGTGTGTTTAAAAAACGCCATAGTTGACTGCGGGCGTTGCTGTATTGGTGGATTTGATAGTGGATGTTGGGGCGATCAAATCCGCTAATGAATAGTTGGGCGGTTTGTAAGCCGAGTCGTTGGCGAATGTCTAAACGGGTTAATTCATCGGCGGTAGCGGTGAGGGCTAACCAGGGAATGTGTAGCGGTAATAAACTGCGAAGTTGTTCTAATTGGAGATAGTCGGGGCGGAAGTCATGTCCCCATTGTGATACGCAGTGGGCTTCGTCAATTGCTACTAAACTGAGTGGAACTTTTTTTAATAACGTGAGGGTGTGTTCGGTGAGGATGCGTTCGGGCGCGAGGTATAATAAATCTAATTGTTGTTGAATAAAGGCGTGTTCAACGGCGCGGGCTTGGGTGGGGGTTAAACTGGAATTAAGAAAGGCGGCGCGGATGCCGGCTTGACGTAATGCGTCAACTTGATTTTGCATTAACGCGATGAGGGGGGAAATGACAATTGCGGTGCCTGGACGGAGTAATGCAGGTAATTGATAGCAAAGTGATTTGCCACTGCCGGTGGGCATTAAAACAATGGCATCACCACCGGCGCACACATGGGCAAGGATCGCGGCTTGTTGTCCACGAAAGCTATGATAACCGAAATGTTGGCGTAATAGCGTGAGTGGGGTTGCCGACATGTGTGCTAATACAGTTGGGACGGGTTGATCTAATTTAAGCGAATTCACCTTTGAATGGTTCTAATACCGCGTCGAGGTTTAAGCCGTCGCAATAATCCATGAATTCTTCGCGCAGTGTGGCAATATGCGTATCGGCGGGAATGCCAATGGTCATGTGAACAGAGAACATGGGGGTGCCGGTATGCGGGGCGGGGTAAGTATTGGTGGACATGTCTTCGATGTTAATATCACGCTCGGCGAAAAAGCTGGCGAGGTTATTAACAATGCCGGGGTGATCCATTGCCACGACATCAACAATATAGGGGATTTTATTGCCGACTTGTTTGCGTTCGCCGGTGCGTTTGCTAATAATGGTTAATCCCAATTGGCGTTGCAATTCTGGCAATAGATTTTCTATTTTAGCGAGCGTATTCCATTTGCCTTGGACGAGTAAAATCGCGGCAAAATCATCGCCTAAAACGGTCATGCGGCTGTCTTCAATACTACAGCCGTGTTCTAAAATCACTCGGGAGAGGCGGTTGACGATGCCGGGTTGATCTTCGCCCAATGCGGAGAGAACGAGGTAGGTTTTTTGTGTACTCATGGGTAGTTAGCGTCATGGTGTCAAGGATACGCGCAGGGGCACCCGCGCCGCGTTTTGCGTATTATCGCATACCAGCGCGACCTGTCACGGTGATTTAGGTGGCGGCGGTGCGATTGGTGCTGTCTATTTAATAACTTGATTTAATCAGGAACGCGGGCGGATAAACCGATTATTATTTTCTAACTCAGTTTGTGCCCTATTTTGCCAAGTAAGCACCGGTAAAGTGATGATGTGTTTTATTGTGAAGATGACCGATTGGTTGCCGGGGAATATCATTGTTTTTATTACTCATCAATTCGATCCATGCGCGATGATTTTGCAAAATAACAGCGCGTTATCATTGCGTGGTGATGATGTGAGCGGCGCACCGCTGGTAGTTTTTTTTAACAAAAAAGTGTATTATTAAGAGACTTTTTGCGGCGGGCGCACTCCCAACTGGCTGACTTGCCACTGGGCAACAAAGTCCGTAGCCTTACTAGATTTTTTACTCGGCACGGTCTGCGCCGCCCCTGCGGTTTTATTTTCACAACTACCGTGTCACCGACAATACAAAGGAGGCGGGATTTTCTCCGTGTAACGCACCATGACAACGAATTTTGAGCAAATGCGGTTTAATATGATTGAACAGCAGGTCAGGCCGTGGGAGGTGTTAGACGAGCGCGTTTTGAATGTGCTGGCGGCATTCCCGCGTGAAGATTTTGTCCCCGCCGATTACCGCAATTTGGCGTATGCCGATATTGAAATTCCATTGGGTGATGAGCAGTCAATGTTGCCGCCGCGCATCGTTGGCCGCCTGTTGCAAGCCCTCAACGTCCAGCCCGGCGAGCAGGTGCTGGAAATCGGCACCGGCAGTGGCTATGTCACCGCCTGTTTGGCGCAATTGGGGGGTCAAGTGCGCAGTTTGGACATCAATCCGATGCTGGTGGACACCGCCTACAGTCGCCTGGCAGCGCACGAGTTGGGCTGGTTATCGGTGCAAACTGCCGACATTTTCGCGGCCGATACCCCCATTATTGGCGCACCTTTTGACGCCATTGCCGTCACCGGTTCGCTGCCCGATGAGACCGCCGTCGCGTATTTGATCGCACAATTGACCCTTGGTGGACGGTTATTTGTGGTAATTGGTCAAGCGCCGCTGATGCAAGCGTGGCTCATCACCCGCCTATCTAACGGCGACATCCAGCGCCAGCAGTTGTTTGAAACCTGCATTCCGCCACTGTGTAACGTCCCGCAGCCAGGTAGTTTCGTTTTTTAATCATGTGAGTTGTTAAACCATGCGCCAACTGATGCCCTCAGAACTTGCCACCTTCCTGCGTACCAGTCCCGAGCCACCGTTGCTGCTTGACGTGCGCGAACCCTGGGAATTCAGCATTTGTCAATTCGACAATGCGCAATTGGTGCCGATGCGCCAAATTCCCGACCTATTGCCCACCCTTGATCCAGATCGCCCAGTCGTGGTCATTTGTCATCATGGCATTCGCAGTCAACAGGTCGCTCGTTATCTAGAACACCACGGTTTGCGGCAAGTCATCAATTTGCGTGGTGGCATTGATGCGTGGGCGCGAGAAGTGGATTTCAGTATGCCAACGTATTAATGACAGAATGATTGGTTTGTTTATTGATTGTTAAATGATGTAATTAGAGGATAATTGATAGTATGAGTAACCCCGCCTCCATGCCACTGTGTTATAGCTCAACTGCGCAATTGTTAATCATTGATGCGCAAGAACGTCTGGCAGCCGCCATGTCGCCTGACGAATTAGCGCGTGTTGAAACCAATATGCTGCGGCTGGTGACAGCGGCCAAGATTTTGAACATTCCAATTATTACCACCGAACACAACTCAGCCGGCTTGGGCAAAACCATCTCTAAAGTGCGCGAGCAATTACCCGCGCAAGTGGTTGCCACCGAAAAAAGCTGTTTTTCTTGTTGCACCGCCGCCGGTTTTGAACGCAATTTGACCAATGAACCCAAGCGCAAACAGGTCGTCATGGTCGGCATGGAGGCGCACATTTGCATTATGCAAACCGCCTCAGGTTTATTACGCTGGGGTTATCAAGTCTTTGTCGCCGAAGACGCCATTTGTTCACGTCATACCACCCACCGCGATAATGCCATTCAAAGAATGCGCCACGCCGGCATTCAAATTGTCAATACCGAATCGGTCGCATTTGAATGGGTCGGGGATTCAAACAGCGAAAACTTCCGCGCCGTGTGGGAATTATTCCGCCATACTTAAGCGTCACACATTTTAAGCGTGACATGACCGTAGGATGCGGTGAGCTTGCAAACCGCATCATTCGCATAAATGTTTCATGTCATCGCGCATTACACCCCGTTATGTTAAATAAATAAGGCGCTAATAATTCAAATAACCGCCCCGCCGCCCCGCGATTATCCACAACCACCCGCCGCCCGCGCTCGCCAATGGCACTGCGCTGCGCCGCATCCCCCAACCACTGCGTCAAACAGTCAGCCAACGCCGCCGCCGTTGTCACCTGCACCGCCGCCTGCTCTGCCAGCAATAACTGCGCAACTGCTTGAAAATTAAACATATTCGGCCCAAATGTCACCGGCACACCCACCGCCGCCGCCTCCAACGGATTGTGTCCGCCCACGTTCACCCAACTGCCACCGATGAACGCCGCATCAGCAGCGGCCAGCAGCGCGGGCAATTCACCCATCGTGTCGCCCAAATACACCGCCTCGGCCGCCGTGCAAGGTTGATTGGCACTGCGCCGCGCCAGCGTCAACTCAGCGCGTGTGACCAAATTGGCCACACGCTCGAACCGTTCGGGGTGACGCGGCACTAAAATCAGCAACGCGCTTGGGTGCTGGCGCAAAATCAACTGATGCGCGGCCAAAATTGCCGCCTCTTCGCCCTCGTGGGTACTAGCCGCCACCCACACCGGGCGATTTGTCCCCCACACTCGCCGCAATGCTTCGGCACGATCCTGCAAACTGCCCGGCACGTTTTGATCGAACTTGAGGTTGCCGATCACCGCCACCTGAGCGGCATCTGCGCCTAATTGCACGAAACGGGCGGCATCGGCGGCAGTTTGCGCGGCGATCAGGTCGAATTGCTGCAACGTGGTGCGGGTGAATGCGCCGAGGCGGGCGTAGCCGTGTGCCGAGCGCGCTGACAGGCGGGCGTTGACCAGCACGACGGGAATGCGGTGCGCGGCGCAGGTGTGGAGCAGATTTGGCCAAATTTCGGTTTCCATCACCAGCACGAGGCGCGGCTTGACCTGCGCTAAAAATCGCCGCTGCGCCGCGGGGAGATCGAACGGCAGGTAATGATGTTGCACCCGTTGCCCAAATAACTCGGTCAGCCGCTGCGCCCCGGTCGGCGTGGTGGTCGTGACCAGTAGCGTCAGCGGCGGGCGGTGATTGAGCAGGTGACGAATCAGCGGCTGCGCGGCCTGCACCTCGCCAACCGACACCGCGTGCAGCCACACGTCGGCGGCGCTGGCGTGATCGGATAACCCGCGGCCCAGTCGCTCGGTGATGCGCTGGCGGTAGGCGGGTGTGTGACGTGAGCGCCACAGTAAGCGTAATACCACAAGCGGTAATAATAAATAAAAAATGGCGGTGTACAGGTGGCGCATCATTATTGAACTCACGTTAGATCAACTGGTGTTTAACGAATTAAGTAAGCATGATGCCATTGATTGCGATACCATGCCAAGTGAATTGCATAAATAACAAACTGAGTGGCGCTGGCTAATAAAAATCGCAGTGCGCCCGCTCAGATGGCGGCGCGCTAAATCGAATGATTCATGTTGGCAAATACCGCCGGTTTATTCTTAACTAGACAGCGAAACATCGTCTGCATTATACTTTGCTGGCGCATTAGGTGACTGATAATACAATGGCGTTATCAGTTGAAATGGGAAGTCCGGTGATAATGTTGGACATCATTAAAACATCCAATCCGGCGCAGCCCCCGCTGCTGTAAACCTGACGGCGCCGCTCATAACCACTGCATTAACTATGCGGGAAGGTGCGGTGTCCGAATGATGGTGAGCCAGAAGACCGACCTAATGCGTTGTATTGGTGGGAGCCGCGGGGTGCGTTGCTCAAGCCGATCAGGCGTGTTGCATTATATTAAGTTTTTATTTAATAATACCGCGACCGCCGCCTGCTCTGCCTCAATAGGTGCGCCCCGCGTCATTATTCCCGCTTAATTCTCCCGCACCCGTGCGTATTAAAGCGCATGTTATTATTGAGGTTAATTCAGTATGCACATCGAACCCGGTTATTTATCCGCCACCAAAATATTAGCTGCGAATGTCGCCGCAGTTGGCGTATTAACCCCCTGGCTGCCGCCGTTATTTAAACAACCCTTGTTAATTCCCCGCACCATTTTGGCGGCATTATTCTTCTCGCTGTTCATGGAGAGTTTTCATTTACCGGTGGGCGCATCCGAATTGCACTTTGTCGGTGCCATGCCGATTTATATTCTGTTTGGTTTAATTCCAACGCTGCTGGGATTTGCACTCGGTTTATTGCTGCAAGGTCTGTTATTTGAACCACAGGATTTAGTGCATCTTAGCGTCAATACGCTGTCATTGGTGCTGCCGTTAATTGCCGTGCATTATGGTTTGGGACGGCGTATTACCCAGATTACTATTCCAACCATTCTCAAATTGGACGGCGCTTATTATACTGGCGTGACTCTGATGGTCGGGTTTTGGCTGCTGATCGGCAATGAAGCCGTCGCCCTCTCTAATTGGGCATTATTTGCCGCATCCTATATTGCACTGGTGATGCTTGAACCGCTGTTCACTTTCGGATTAGTCAAGGTATTACAACCGCATCTTGACCGCCCGATCCTGCGGCAGTTAATTACACTTCCTACCCGCGCTTAATCATCCCGCATTATGAATGGCACAGTCTGGTTTGTTGGTGCGGGGCCGGGTGATCCCGATCTCATTACCGTTAAAGGGCGGCAGTTAATTAGCCAAGCGGACGCGATTCTTTACGCCGGTTCATTAGTGGATGCTGCCGCACTTCAATACGCTTCAGCGCACTGTCAGCGGCAGGATTCAAAAACCATGACGCTGGACCAAATCACCGCATGGTTAATGAATGCAGCGCGTCAATATAAAACGGTGGTGCGATTACAAACCGGTGATCCCAGTCTTTATGGTGCGTTAATTGAAATGACGCGCCCATTAACTGCCGCCGGTATTCATTGGCAAGTGGTGCCTGGCGTCACGTCCGCCTGTGCCGCCGCCGCCGTCGCGCAGGAAAGTTTGACGCTGCCGGCGGTGACTCAAACGGTGATTTTGACACGCATCGCCGGCCAGACACCGATGCCAACTCGTGAACAATTGGCGCAATTAGCCGCACATCAGACCAGTTTGTGCATTTATTTGGCCGCAACCCAACTCGACGCGGTGGCGAACGCACTGCTCGCCGCCGGTTGGGCCGCGACCGCGCCGGTGGTGGTCGTTCACAAGGCGACCTGGTTAACGCAGCAAATTGTGCGCGGTTGTATTCAAGATATTGCCGAAAAAACGCGGGCGGCTGGAATTGAAAACCAAGCAATGGTGATTGCCAGTCCGACCCTCGGCGCGGGCAATTGGCCAGAGATTACTCCCTCCAAACTGTATGATGCAGAATTCACACATCAATTCCGTTCTTCACTCGTTTGTGGCGATGAATAATAGCGCTTATTATTGAATTCCGCATAGACACCAACGCATTCTGTGCGTGATTTATTACAGTCACGCCCACTGCTTTCATTGGCATTGCAATGCCAACTTTGTTGAAAATAGCCGGCATCATTCTAAACTATTTTTACTGCTTAACATCCTTGATGTTTTAGCTTCACCGTCATCACTTTAATTGCAACACCTCACGATGAATACTGCAAAACTGAATCTGTTAATTGTCGGTCACGGCACCCGTTTTCATGGCGGCAATAGCGAAACTCATGCATTTATTGCGCAATGGCAATTACGTCATCCCAGTTGGCAAATCACCACCTGTTTTATTGAATACGACGATGTTTTATTGGATAACGGATTAGATCAGGCTGCGGCACACGCATCGCAAGTGCGCGTGATTCCATTGATTCTTAATGCAGCGCGGCATGTCAAATTAGAAATACCCGCCGCCATTGCCGCGGCGCGTATTCGGCATCCGCAGCATCAATTTGAATGCGCACCGCATTTAGGTATGGGGCATGAAGTGTGCATGATGTTACAACGTCAATTGCAACAGTTAATGACCAATTGCGGTATGCCTGATCCACGCACCACTGGCGTTATTTTACTCGGACGCGGTTCATCAGATGCCAGTGCGAATGGTCAATTAGCCAAAATGGCGCGCTGGTTATTTGAAGATAATGACCACGAGTTAATTGATTTAGCCTTTACCGGCATTACTTGGCCGCGATTAGAAACGGTGGTACAGCGTCAAATACGCTTGGATATGAAACAAATTATGATTTTGCCCGCATATCTATTTGCTGGGCGACTAACCGAGCGCATTGCATTACAGGTTGAACGCCTGCGTCATCACTATCCCACTGTGACTTTTGCACTCGCTCAACCATTAGGAACAGATACCGCTTTATTTGATTTATTAGACAAGCGGGCGTGTCCTGACAAACACATCACGAATGAAGATGACACGCTATTATTGTGCGATGGCTGTCCGTATCAACCTAATTAAATAGGCGTTAGTCACTGCACAACTGCGCTATTTCATTAAACAACCGCAACGCTAGGACATTGAGAAATGAAAACCACCGGTTTTTTTGATAATCATTTCACCATCGCCGGCAGTGAAATAGAACGTGAATCCTTTGCAATTATTGATGCCGAAGCGGGCGCACACACTTATTCACCTGAGCAATGGCAAGTGGTGCGACGTATGATTCACGCCACCGCCGATTTTGAATTAAATGGTTTAACCCAATTTCATTATGCTGCAATTCCAGCAGCCACGGCCGCGCTGCAACATGGCACAGCGCGGACACTCATTGCCGATGTGGCAATGATTGTGGCAGGGTTATCAACCTCGCGTATTCAACAGTTTCATTTAAAACCACATCAGTTTATTAATGATGATGATGTCATTCAAGCGGCGCACCGTGAAGGTAGCACTCGTGCCACGCAAGCGATGCGCAAAGCCGCTCGTTTGGGATTATTAGATAATGCGTTAATTGGTATTGGCAATGCACCAACGGCGCTGTTAGAATTATTGCGGTTAATTGATGAAGAAGCGATTCGACCGGCGTTAATTATTGGAATACCAGTGGGATTTGTCGCGGCGGCTGAATCAAAAATACAATTAACAACCGTTATGGATGTTCCCTGGATTTCAGTTAAAGGACGCAAAGGCGGTTCAACGCTCGTGGTGGCCGCGTTTCATGCGTTATTTGCATTGGCCAATACACATGATTAAACTGTTTTAATTGCGCAATCAGTGTGATTGCAATCATCTATTTTGCTGCGTGATTGTACTCGTCGTCTTAACATTTGACCAGTATTCTATTATGCCAATTGCCTGGAATGACATTCAACAGCGGGCGCTGCAATTTGCGCGTGAATGGGAGCAGGAGACGTCCGAACAGGCCGAAAGTAAATCATTTTGGGATGGTTTTTTTCATATCTTTGGCGTATCCCGCAAACGCATTGCCAGTTTTGAACATCGCGTTAAAAAGATTGACGGACGTGATGGCTATATTGATTTATTGTGGAAAGGTCAATTATTAGTCGAACAAAAATCACGCGGTAAAGATTTAGACGCCGCATTTCAACAAGCGACAGATTATTTTGCTGGATTAAAAGAATATGAATTACCGCGTTATGTATTAGTGAGTGATTTTGCGCGGTTTCGTTTATATGATCTGGAAAATAACACGCAGCATGAATTCGTATTAGCTGCACTGTATCAACACGTTCAGTTATTCGGATTCATTGCCGGTTATCAAACCAACGTGTATCAAGAACAGGATCCGGTGAATGTCAAAGCGGCGGAACAAATGGGGTTATTGCATGACCAATTATTAGACGCTGGCTATTGCGGGCATGAATTAGAAGTGTATTTGGTGCGTTTGGTGTTTTGTTTATTTGCTGATGCCACCAGCATTTTTGAAGTTAATCAATTCCGTGATTTAATTGTCAACCGCACTACTGAAGATGGTGTCGTACTCGGTCATTGGTTAGCGCATGTGTTTCAAGTATTGAATACCCCGCGCAAACAACGTGGACGACATTTAGATCAACAATTGGCGGCATTCCCGTATATCAATGGACAGTTATTTGCTGAACCCTTACCCATCGCGTCATTTAATTGGGAAATGCGCGCATTGTTATTGCGTAGTTTTCGTTTGAATTGGGGGAAAATTTCACCCGCCATTTTTGGCGCGTTATTTCAATCAGTGATGGACACGGCGGCGCGGCGGCAATTGGGCGCGCATTACACGACTGAGCAAAATATTCTCAAAGTCATTCGCCCATTATTTTTAGATGAATTACGCGCTGAATTCGAGCAAATTAAAGCCGATAAACCGCGTTTGTTTGCATTCCAACAGCGTTTGGCGAATATAAAATTTCTTGATCCAGCCTGCGGGTGCGGCAACTTTTTAGTCATTGCCTATCGAGAATTACGGTTATTAGAATTAGAGATTTTGCGCGTTTTATTTGGTGATAATCATTCCATCGCAATTGCACCGTCAATTGGCGTTGGTGAATTCAATGTGTTGTGTAATATTCAGCAGTTTTATGGCATTGAAATTGAAGAGTTTCCCGCACAAATTGCGCAATTGGCATTGTGGTTAATGGATCATCAAATGAACCTGCGCATTTCAGAAGAGTTCGGCCAATATTATGTGCGCATTCCATTAACGCAATCCGTCACGATTCATCACGGCAATGCGTTGCAATTGGATTGGTGCGATCTAATTCAACCGGCCGAATTAAGTTTTATTCTGGGCAACCCGCCGTTTGTTGGCAAGGCGTATCAAACGGTTGAACAAAAACAAGATTTTTCAGCGGTATTCCACGATGTCAAAAGCGCGGGTAATTTGGATTATGTTGCCGCGTGGTTTCGCAAAGCAACCGATTATATGCGTCACAATCCCGCTATTAAAACCGCCTTTGTTGCCACCAATTCAATTACGCAGGGTGAACAGGTCGGCGTGTTGTGGTCTGATTTAATTCAGCGCGGGGTGAATATTCATTTTGCACACCGGACATTTCAATGGACGAGTGAAGCCAGTGGTAAAGCAGCGGTGCATTGTGTGATTATTGGTTTTGGGTTGCATGATGTGGCACATAAACGCCTGTTTGATTACGCAACGGTGCAAGCTGATCCAATTGAAAAACCCGGCGCGCACATCAATCCTTATTTAATTGATGCACCAACCTGTTTATTAGAAAGTCGGCGAACGCCACTCTCGAATGTTCCCAAAATGATCTTTGGATCAATGCCAAATGATGGCGGACATTTGCTTTTGTCAGCGCAAGAAAAAGCAGAGTTATTACAACAAGAACCGAATGCTTTACAATACTTAAAACGTTTTCTTGGTGCAGAGGAATTTATTAACGGTATTGAACGCTGGTGTTTATGGTTAATGAATTGCCCACCTGAACAATTAAAACGAATGCCGACAGTTGCGCATCGCATTAAAAAAGTGAAGCAACATCGGCTAAATAGTTCGCGTAATGCGACCCAAAAACTTGCGCATTTAGCAACGTTATTTGGAGAGATTCGCCAACCTGAAAGTGGCAATTATTTGCTAGTACCAAGAGTGTCATCTGAAACGCGAAAGTATATTCCGGTTGGTTATATGAACAGTGATGTGATTTGCGGTGATGCAAATTTAGTGATTCCAGATGCCGCGCTTTATCATTTCGGTGTTTTAACTTCTGCTATGCACATGGCATGGGTGCGCGCCGTGTGCGGGCGTCTTGAAAGCCGCTATCGCTATTCCATTAACATTGTTTATAATAACTTCCCGTGGCCGGATCCAATCAGCACTCGTCAGCATGATAAAATTAGTCAAGCGGCGCAGGCGGTATTAGATGCGCGGAATCAATATCCTGAATCATCACTCGCCACCCTGTATGATCCGGTATTGATGCCGCCGGCGTTAATAAAAGCGCATCAGCAATTAGATCGCACCGTTGATGCCGCGTATTCTAAACAAACATTGCAGAGCGATGCCGAGCGGGTGGCGTTATTATTTGAACGTTATCAGCAATTGACGGCGCCAACTCATTCGCGGCATTCGCCAATAAAACCGCCGCCCGCATTGAATGATAAAGCCAGCGAATTGGAATAACAAATGATTTACAGGTTTGCCCAGTCGTGTTAAAACCAACGGCGCCGGCTTTTTTTCTAAACCAACCGTAACCACATAGAATAATCGCGTTGTGCACTGCCGATCTGCCCGCTGCATCCGGATCGCGTATTTAGCCACCGCCGCGATCTGAGTTGTCACTAAACTATTTGATTTAACACATATTTTTGCTGTTTTTTAACCCTAACCATTGGAGACCTGCTGCATGACCCAACTGCGCAAAACCGCCCTCGCTGTCGCCTTCGCCACGCTCGGCGTTGCGGCCGCACCACTCGCGTTCGCCGCTGATGCTACCCCGGCCGCGCCGGCGCCGGCTGCTGCTACCACAACGCAAGCGGCACCACCCGCCTCACCTGCGGATGCCGCCCGCGCTCAGATGGAACAGCGCCATGCCGAAGCCCGTGCCGAGCGTGATCGTCGCTATGAAGAATTGCGCAAATATGCCGCTGGCTTGGGCTTTGAAATGCCCGATTTGCCCGCGTCACCTGAAAGAATGCAGCGCATGACGCCCGAAGAACGGATGGCGATGCGTGAAAAACGTTGGCAGGAAGCGCGTGCGCGTGCCGCCGCGCAGGGAATTGACATGCCAGAGACGCCGCCCTGGAAGGCTGCGGCGGAACGGCGTCAAGCCATGAAGGAGCAATTTGACAAATATCGTGCCACGTTGGATCAGTTGACGGCGGAGCAAAAAGAGGCAGTGGAGGCGGTATTTGGCCCGCTGCCGGGCAAAAATGGCTTTCCGCGTCATGGTTTTCCGCGCAATTGGGATGATGTTCCCTGTCCAAATCACGCCCCGATGGGTGGCAATTGGCAAGGGCCGCCGCGTGACATGATGCCGCCGATGGGGATGCCGTATTACCCCGCGATGCCGCAACCGCCTGCGCCGCCTGCCGCCCCTACAACCAATTAATGCGCTAATCATGCGCTGACCTCGACGCGGGCGGGTGGTTTAGTCCGCGTCACTCATATCACTTTTGATTCATCTTTCATTCACCTCAGGATGAATAGTCATTATTAAAACGCCTTAACTCGTCAAGGCCGCAAAGACCGCCGGCAACCGTTCGGGTAATTTCTCCACCCGATCCACAATTGAATAGGCATTCTCACCAAATAACCGCGCCACATAACGGTCGGCGTGTGGGTCTAACGTCAAACAATAACTATAAATCCCGCGCATTCGCAATTCATCTACCGCTTTTTTCGTATCATGCCGCAAGTATTGTGGATCACGTTCATCAATATCGGCCGGTTCACCATCGGTAATAATTAAAACTAACCGCTTTTGTGCCGGTTGTTGACTAATATGCCAACCGGCGTGACGCAATGCCGCGCCCATTCGCGTTGATAATCCACCCGTCATTCCAGCTAAACGGGATTTCGCCGCATCATCATAGGATTGATTAAAATCCTTAAACCGATAGTATTGCACATTATGTCGCCCATCCGATGCAAAACCATGCACCGCAAACCGATCACCAATAGCATCAATTGCCCACGCTAATAAACCGGTTGCCTCTCGCGTTAAACTCAAAATACTGGGCGCGTCTTCATAGCCCGGTTCACCTTGTTTAATCCCGACTTTTTCATTAGTTGAAGCGGACAAATCCATTAACACGAGAATCGCTAAATCACGAATATGGCGCGTAATCCGAATGTTAATGCGTGGATTAGGCATAATCCCGCGGCGAATATCAATCATCGCCCGCACCGCCGCGTTCAAATCCAATTCTTCGCCTTCTTCATAGCCCCGCCGCCGCACAATTCCCTGCGGTTGCATGGCATCAATTAAATGCCGAATACGACTAGCGACGGGACGGTATTTAATTAAAATCTCATCCATCATCATCGGATCAGCGCGTAGTTGACGGCGCTCCATAACCGTTGCCCAATCGGGACGCGATAATTGCACCTGATAATCCCATTCGGGGTAATGAAATGGCTCTGAAACTGGCTCCTTCCCCTCCAATTCATTAATGGTGCAGCCTTCTTGATCGAGCCAAAATGGTGTGGTTAAACGCCAAATCTCTTGCGCATCGTCACCCGCCAATTCGCAATCCACTTCATTAACCATTTCCATCACACTCACGGTACGGCGCACCTGCTGATGCGTAGTAGGTAAATAATCAATACCGCGAGTGACAAATAAGTTTTCATTAAATTCCCATACATAGCGATTATCATCACGATACGGCAGTGGCCAGTTTTCTAATACGCGCAAATTGGGTAGCGCGACACTTTGCACAATCGTATTATAAAAGGTCACGCCAAATTCCCAACTCAACCGATTATCCGTTGCGCGAGTGTCTAATGCGCGGTGAAAATCAAATGCGGTATCGTTAATGATTGCCAGTTCATCACGATAATGCGGATCAAGCAGCGCCTGCGCCAGGCGTAACATGATGTCCAGCATCGGGTGTAATTCAATTGAATCATCGGCGGGTGTTAATGGCGCGGTGAAATAAATCAACCACAATTTACGCAAGCCGGGGAAATCGCGTATTGCCAGTGCTTCAATCCGCGCATCCTCGAATAATTCGACAAATTTCATTTGCGCCGGTCGCAATTCCTGCGCACTTAATGGCTGCGTGGTATAAACCAAATGCGCGGCGGCATGAGCGGTGGCAGCACGATAAATCTCCGTGCCGGCAATACCGCGCCAAGTATCAAAGGCATCAGGTAAATGAATCTGGAAATCAGTAATAAAGGGTTTTAATCCTTGCCGTGACTCATAATCACCCGATGTCGGGCGCATGAAAAACGCCCGCGCCCATAATGCGCGCAAATAAAAATTCAATTTACGCTGCTGGTCAACAAATAACGTGCCGCGCCGTTCTTTTTGCAAAACCGCCCGCGCTGATTCGGTTTTCAATCCGAAATACGCCAATTGACCATCGAGATCACGCGCATGAGCCTGAGCGCCCCACAATGCCCAGCGCCGCAATCCACCGAGCGTCAATTTCGATAATAACTCATCAATGTTTTCCATCATTGGCCGCAAGCCACGCGGTGCTTTACCGGCCAATTGATGTAATAGATTCAAATAACCACGCAATACATCCGCATCGCCTAAACGACTGGCCGCTAATGGCAAACTCGCCATTATTAACGTCACCACCGTGCCCGAGGTGTGCGACGATAATTTCATTAACGCGCTGACGACTTCGGCAATGATGTCTTCACCAACTTCTTTCGCCACACCGGGCATTTCTTGAATATATGTCAAGACCAAATCGGCACCTTTATTCAACCCGCACATGGCTTTCATGCCAGTTAGATAATGCTCTAAACCGTGTGGTGACATAATTCGTGCGGCTTCGTGATAACTCGCTTCAAGCGTTTGCTGATACTCGTGTTGAGCATCCGTTTTCAAGCAAAAAGCATAGGCGCTGAAATCAACTGTCATAATAAAAGCCTCGCCGTGTTAGCCAAGTGCTGTGCATTGGTATTTAATTAAAAGTAGGTGTTGACAGCCGCATCCAATGTATCGCGCATATCAGGATCATCCGTTAATGGCCGCACTAACGCCATTTGACACGCCGCTTGCGGGTTAATCCCTTTACCAATTAACTGCGCGGCATAGACTAATAAACGGGTGGACATGCCTTCATCTAATCCATGCCCTTTCAAATTACGGCTGCGCTGCGCCACCTGTACTAATTTCTCGGCAATAGCACGCTCAACCTGACCTTCATGCGCGACAATTTCCATTTCAATGTCGGCGGTTGGGTAATCAAAATCTAATGCGCCAAAACGTTGTTTGGTGGATTGTTTTAAATCCTTCATTAAACTTTGATAGCCGGGATTATAGGAAATGACGATTTGAAAATCAGGATGCGCGGTGACTAACTCACCCTTTTTTTCTAATGGCAAATTGCGGCGATGATCGGTGAGCGGGTGAATGACAACGGTGGTATCTTGCCGTGCTTCGACCACTTCATCTAAATAACAAATCGCACCAATGCGGGCGGCAACGGTTAAGGGTCCATCTTGCCATTTCGTGCCATTAATATCTAATAAAAACCGCCCGACTAAATCCGACGCGGTCATGTCTTCATTACAGGCGACGGTAATTAACGGTTTATTGAGTTTCCACGCCATGTATTCAACAAAACGCGATTTACCACAGCCCGTCGGGCCTTTTAACATGACGGGCATTCGGGCGGCATAGGCGGCTTGATACAATTCAACTTCATTATGGACGGAGCGATAGTAGGGTTCTGTTTTAATCAGATACTGATCGCAGTTGATGTCGCTCATGTGATACACCTCACGCTGGGGTCATGCAATAAGTCAATGCGTTTGACCAAAAAACTGGGTTAAAAACTGATTCGTATTGCAATAAAAAACCCCCGCCCGCTGGGGTGCGGCACAGGGGTTTTATTGTCAACATTTCAAGTGGTTTGAAATGCCGAATTAAACCGCCTTGCCGCGAAAGACCACCATTTCTGCGCCCTTTGACTGCGCATAATTATCAAAGCCAATTAAGCGCACATGATTATTCGGATGTGCTTTATGACAGGCTTCGGCTTCGGCCAGAATGGTATCAATATTGGTTTCGCCAAACATGGGTAATTTCCACATGTACCAATAATGATCGAACGCATTTTCTGGTTCGGTGTGTTCAATGGCTGGATTCCAACCCTTGCGCACAATGTATTCAACTTGCTTGCGAATTTGATCGGCACTCATCGCTGGCAAATATGAAAAGGTTTCAAATTTACGGCTGCTTGGATCGCCGAGGCTTGATTGATAGTCTTGCATTTCACTCATCGTTAGTACAACTCCACACGGATGCTAATGTTATGGTTGGCTATTCAGGTGGAATCAAACAGGTATTATCTAATTTTATTCGCACCTGAAATAACACACGGCACAAGGGGCTTATTTATGCGCCACGTCGAGCTTATCCACCGTATCGAATTCAAACTTGATTTCTTTCCAAGTTTCCATAGCAACTTTCAATTCGGGGCTACTCGCCGCTGCTTTCATTAAGACATCCTTGCCTTCTTTTTCAATTGCCACGCCTTGATTGCGCGCTTCAACGCAGGCTTCTAATGCCACGCGATTGGCGCAGGCGCCGGCGGCATTACCCCACGGATGGCCGAGCGTACCGCCACCGAATTGTAAAACCGAATCATCACCGAAGATAGTGACTAATGCCGGCATGTGCCAAACGTGAATACCACCCGAAGCAACAGCGAATGCGCCTGGCATTGCACCCCAATCCTGGTCAAAGAAAATACCGCGTGAGCGATCTTCTTTAACAAAGGATTCGCGCAATAAATCAATCCAACCGAGCGTGGATTGACGGTCGCCTTCTAATTTGCCGACAACCGTGCCGGTGTGTAAATGATCGCCGCCGGATAAGCGCAGGATTTTGGTTAAAACGCGGAAATGAATGCCGTGATGCGGATTGCGATCTAATACCGCGTGCATGGCGCGGTGAATGTGTAATAACACGCCATTGTCACGGCACCATTGTGCTAAACCGGTATTGGCGCAGAAGCCGCCGGTAATGTAATCGTGCATAATAATTGGCGCACCAATTTCTTTGGCGTATTCAGCACGTTTATACATTTCTTCTGGCGTCGGGGCAGTGACATTTAAATAATGGCCTTTACGTTCACCAGTTTCACGTTCAGATTTGTCAATGGCTTCCATGACAAAATCAAAGCGCTGCCGCCACCGCATAAACGGCTGTGAATTGACGTTTTCATCATCTTTCGTGAAGTCTAAACCGCCGCGCAAACATTCATACACAGCGCGGCCGTAATTCTTGGCGGATAACCCTAATTTCGGTTTAATGGTGCAACCCAGCATTGGGCGGCCGTATTTATTCATCATGTCGCGTTCGACTTGAATCCCATGCGGCGGGCCATTACAGGTCATTACATAGGCAATCGGGAAACGCACATCTTCTAATCGTAGGGCGCGCACGGCTTTGAAGCCAAACACATTGCCGACTAATGACGTGAAGACATTAACAACCGAGCCTTCCTCGAATAAATCAATTGGGTAGGCAATAAAGGCATAAAAGCAGGAATCATCACCTGGGACATCTTCAATCGCATAAGCACGCCCTTTGTAATAATCCAGATCAGTTAATAAATCCGTCCACACTGTCGTCCAAGTGCCGGTTGATGATTCGGCAGCAACAGCGGCGGCAGCTTCTTCACGCGGTACACCCGCTTGCGGGGTAATCTTAAAACAGGCTAATAGATCGGTATCTTTTGGCGTGTATTCGGGCATCCAATACGTTTCGCGGTATTCTTTGACGCCCGCGTGATAAGTTTTTGCCATGCGCGACAATCCTCTGCAAGGTTGAAAAATGAAAGCGTGGGTCAAGACGCTGCCAGACCGACAAGTCAGTTACCATTGCGTATTCACCGCTCGGTCAATAATGAGTGCTGAGGTAACTTAACTTGATGTCCAGTATAGACTGCCGTATCCTGTGCGCCACTAGATTGTGTTGATAATCAGTATAGGTGTTGATCTATACTGGCTGATGTGTACTCATGCGGTCGCTGCTGTGGCCGCAATAGAATAGATAACCGAATGACCAAAATTGAAGGAATTTTTGTATGCTCGATCCACGTTTATTAGAAATACTGGTTTGCCCCGTGACCAAAGGGCCGTTGATTTATGACCGCGAGCATTTGGAGCTGTTGTCGTTATCAGCCCGGTTGGCCTATCCCATTCGTGATGCGATCCCGGTGATGTTGGAGGAAGAGGCGCGTCACCTCACCACCGAAGAGGCGGAACAGTGGCGCAGTCATGCACCCATGTCTTAAATCGGCAGTGGACGTGAAGCAACATTGGGCGGCGGCTAACTCCCGATCACACACCAAATAAATTCAATAAAACCAAATAATTAACGAGATCAACGCGGGCGCCGTCAGCAGGGTAAATGCGGGTTGATGAATTTTTTTTTGCAAATACCGCCCAACCGTTGTAAATTAAACCTCGCCGCTAGTTAGGCTCTCGATTTTAGGAGTGGTAGTTCAGTCGGTTAGAATACCGGCCTGTCACGCCGGGGGTCGCGGGTTCGAGTCCCGTCCACTCCGCCATCTCTCTATTAACAACGGGGTATCCTATGCTGATACCCCGTTTTATTTTCCTCGATCAATCTAAATCAAATACCAACGGCTAATTTGTGCCATGTTGCAGCAGATTCGTGAGCGTGCGCAGGGATGGTTCGCGTGGGTGATTATCATCCTCATCAGCGTTCCCTTTGCACTATGGGGCATCCAATCCTACTTGGGCATTAGCAGTGAACCGCTCGCTGCCACTGTCAACGACACCCAAATCACCGAGTGGCAATTTAATCGTCGAGTGCAGCAGACTCGTCAGCAGCTGCGTGATCAGCTTGGCGCGGCCTACGATCCGCAGTTGTTCGGTGGTCAGGCTCTGCGCGAGCAAGTGCTGGCGCGCATGATTCGTGAAACGTTGCTGTTGGATGTTTCACACACGCTCGGCTTGGCGGTGTCAGATCAACTGATTCGTGGCGCAATTTTGGCCGAACCGGCGTTCCAGCATAACGGTCAATTTGATAAAGCCACTTACGAGCGCGTGTTGCAGCTTCAGGGTGCGACGCCAACAGCTTACGAAGATGACTTGCGCCAGCGGTTGCAGACGATGCAGTTGGAACGTGCGATCACGCGAACCGCATTTGCGACGACTGCCGATATTGATGCTGCCGTGCGTCTGTTGCGGCAACAGCGCACTGTGAGTTTTGTGCAACTGCCCGCCACCGCGTTCATGCCAAAAGAAGCGCCAACCGAAGCGGTGATGCAAAAATTTTATCAGGATAATCAAGCACTCTTTTCGACTCCTGAGCAGGTGCGGGTGAATTATCTCCAACTCTCGACCGCCGCCGCCCCGGCAAATTCCACGATTGATGAAGACACTTTGCGGGCGCGTTACACCGAACGGCTGGCCGAATTCACCACGCCTGAACAGCGGCACGTGCGCCACATTTTGTTGACAGTCCCCGCCGAGGCGGATGCGGCCGCGACTGAGGCAGTTAAACAACGGCTGTTGGAATTGCGCCACCGTATTGTGAACGGTGAAGATTTTGCCACAGTGGCTCAGGCGCAGTCGGAGGACACATCCACCGCCGCCAATGGTGGACAATTGGGTGAGGTGAAACTCGGAATGCTTGATCCGGCATTTGAACAAATGGCGTTTCAGCTTGCACCCAAGGTCGTGAGTGAACCTGTGCGCAGTCGGTTTGGGTATCATTTGATTGAAGTGACGGCGATCACGCCAAAAATTGTGCAAAGTTTCGAGGCAGTACGCGATCAGTTGGCGCAAGAATTGGCGAAAACTTCGGCAGAAGAGCAGTTTTTTGACCAGGCCGAGCGGCTGGCGACCTTGACGTATGAAACGCCAGATAGTCTAGTGCCGGCGGCGGAAGCCCTTGGTCTCAAGATCGAAACCAGTGATTGGATCACGCGCATGACGGGCGGGGCGGGGATGTTTGCTGATCCAAAAGTCATCGCCGCCGCCTTTAGTGATGAGGTGTTGAACCTCGCGCATAACAGCGAGGTGCTGGAGCCGGATCCCAGTCAAATGCAAGCATTAGTGTTGCGGCTTGATGAGCATCGCACGGCGGCGGTAAAGCCATTTGCCGACGTGCGTGAGCAAATTGTGAATAAAATTCAAGAACGTGCGGCATCTGACGCGGCCTTTGCGGCAGCGCAGGCGATGTTGGCGCGGTTACAACAGGGCGAGGAATTTGCGGCTGTCGCGCAACAGTTCACCGTGACCAGTGGTGGTGCAGTGTCGCGTAATAGTGACAAGGTGCCGGCGGCGATTTTAGATCACGCTTTCACATTGCCGCGACCTGCTGTCGGTCAAGCGAGTGATGGCGCTGGGCGGTTGGGTGCTGATGCGTTTGTGGTGCGCGTGACGGTGGTCGAAGATGGCGCGTTGGAGGCAACGGCGCAGGCGGAAGAGCGGCGGGTATTGACGGCGGCGCAGGCGCAGGCGCACTTTGAACAAGTTGTGGCTGATTTACAACGCCGCGCTCGTATTGAACGCAAGATTGCTGCCTTGACTGACAATGCCACGCATGATTAATGTCAAATGTTTGCAGCCCTGCGGGTCAGTGAATTGCAGATTATTTAACAGAATAAAACGTAGGAATTAAAACGGTGCGATTATAATGCACCCACTGAGTAGATTAAATACACCATGAATGAACAGATTATTCATGTCACTGATGCAACGTTTGAACAAGAAGTTTTGCAATCACCGCTGCCGGTATTGGTGGATTATTGGGCCAATTGGTGTGGACCGTGTAAAATGATTGCGCCTATATTGGCGGAGATCGCGCTTGAATACGCCGGACGTCTCAAGATTGCAAAAATTGATATTGATGACAATCGTGTTGTGACGGAACGATTTAATGTGCGCGGTATCCCAACCCTGATTTTATTTAAAGAGGGTGAAGCGGAAGCGATTAAAGTTGGCGCGGCATCAAAGTCTCAACTCATCGCATTTATTGAAAATAATTTGTGAATCGTCCATTATTTACTAAC
>NZ_JABVCQ010000026.1 GCF_014145225.1 Thiospirillum jenense | reverse complement strand
GAATTAACAGCCGCGTTATTACCATTCACCGCCGTTAAAATCGCATTTAATAAAGTTGTTTGCGCGTCATTATTCACCGGCGTTGATCTGCCCGCCGGCGCAGTGGATTGATTAATTACACCCGCCGCCGGGGTTGAATTAACCGCCGCGTTATTACCATTCACCGCCGTTAAAATCGCATTTAATAAAGTTGTTTGCGCGTCATTATTCACCGGCGTTGATCCGCCCGCCGGCACAGTGGATTGATTAATTACACCCGCCGCCGGGGTTGAATTAACCGCCGGCTGCGTGTTATTCAGCGCCGTTAAAATTGCATTTAATAAAGTTGTTTGCGCGTCATTATTAGCCGGCGTTGAACTGACCGGCGGCACAGTGGATTGATTAATTACACCCGCCGCCGGGGTTGAATTAACCGCCGGCTGCGTGTTATTCAGCGCCGTTAAAATTGCATTTAATAAAGTTGTGGTCGCACTGTTATCAGCTACGATTGGTTGGGCAGTTTGAACTGAATGCGCTGTATTCACATCCGCAGTGGCATTTGATTGCAAAACCGTTGTTGGCGGCGTGATTAACTCACCCGAAGACACAACCGCCGGGGTTGTTAATTGACTCGCCGTATTTGATTGATCGGCGCGACGGGATAATGACTGCCAAGCGGCCGCGGCTTGTTCCAATACCGGATTAACAGATTGTTCCGCATCGGTTGCATTTTCAATAGACGTCGGACTTGCCGGATATTCCAACCAATACCGGGCCAATTGATTGAGTTCATTAGTAATTGCCGACAACGTGGAATGATCGGTATTATCATCGAGCGTCATATCCGCAGGCGGCGTTATATTTGGTGATTGATTGACCGCCGAATCGTGTTGTGTTGCACTCATGCCCGCCTGTAATAACAAGCGCAATGCCGCTAATGACTTTGCCGCATCAGTCAACCCTAAATCAGAATTAACTGCCGACGGTGTTGTTAATTCAGTTGGCGTAACAATTGGCGGCGCAGCGGGTTGCGTTTGCATAATTGCCTGCAATTCAGCAATTAAACCCTGTGCATCAAGACTGGCCAGATGTTGAATATCCAACCCGCCATCCAAACCCAATTGCTCGGCTAATTGATCGAGTTGCGTTTCTAATGCGCGGGTGAAATCACCATTCGCCACCGCATCAGGATTTGATTCCAAGCCGCGTGTTAAATCGCCCGTCATCATTGGCTGCGACTGCGACGTTGGAGCGGGCGTGTTTTGCAGTAATAGATTATTTAAAGACAACATCACCGTGCCTCGCTGACATGATACCGACATGCGCAATAGTAGATAATAAAAAACAGGATTAGAAAGGCGTTATGATTCTAATGATGAATCAGCAGTTTGTTCTGCGTGTAGGCGGTCAAATGCCCGGCGAGTGGCCCAGGCGTCTTGTTCAAATTGCTGCCGCCGATTATCAATAATCGTATCAGCAGCGCGTTGGCGTTCAATTAACTTCATTAAAGACTGACTATCACGATGACGCATTAACCATACCGCCCGCGCTTGATCGGCATGGGCTTGCGCGGTATTAACACGCACCGCTTGCTGTTCCATTGCCCCGCGTAAATTGCGCCGAATAAATGCCATTTGTTTCATTTGATGAATATCATTTGGCACCGGTGCATCTAAATATAATTGCAAATAATTTTCTAATTGTTGGTATTGTTCTTCTTGCCGACCTAATTCAGTCAAGCGTGTCGCTAATCCGACGGCTGCTTGATTCTCTTGCAATTCGTGTACCTTTAACAGCCGTTTGAACCGTTTAATACTCATGCCGCGTGCCTAATGGGTAAGGGCATTCCCAGCAATGTAAAGAGTTCATTATGTGCGCGTTCAAAACTAATGCCATCTAATCGCCCCTGCCGTAAATATTCTTCTAAACGCGGTTGCATGGCAATGGCTTCATCTAATGATGGATCAGCGCCGCGCCGATAGGCACCGACGGCAATTAAATCGCGGTTTAAGGTATAAATTGCGCTGAGACTGCGGAAGCGTTGCGCGGCACGTTCATGTTCAGGCGTAATTAACGCGCTCATTACCCGCGAAACAGATGCGCCGACATCAATTGCCGGATAACGCCCAGTTTCGGCAATAGTGCGCGATAAAACAATGTGTCCGTCAAGAATAGCGCGGGCCGCGTCAACAATTGGATCATTTTGATCGTCACCTTCGGCTAATACGGTATAGAACGCGGTAATAGAACCGCCGCCCACATCGCCATTGCCGGCGCGCTCAACTAATTGCGGCAGGCGGGCAAATACCGATGCGGAATAGCCTTTGGTGGCGGGTGGTTCACCAATTGCCATTGCAATTTCCCGCGCTCCTTGGGCAAAGCGCGTGAGTGAATCCATTAATAATAAAACGTGTTTGCCTTGATCGCGGAAGTATTCAGCAACGGTGGTGGCGACCCACGCGCCGTGCTGTCTTAATAATGGCGGTTGATCGGCGGGGACGGCGACGACGACCGTGCGTTGGCGTGATTCATCATCAAGAATATCGTGAATAAACTCATTCACTTCCCGCCCGCGTTCACCAATTAACCCGACGACAATGACATCCGCTGCGGTGTGGCGCGTCATCATCCCGAGTAAGACGCTCTTGCCCACGCCGCTACCGGCAAATAACCCTAAGCGTTGACCGCGGCCGATGACTAATAACCCGTTAATAGAACGAATGCCGACATCTAATGGCACACGGACGGGGGCGCGTTTTAATGGGTTAATTGGCCGCCCTTCAATTGGTACTAACGTATCCGCCCGCAATGGCCCAAGTGCATCTAATGGTTTGCCATTCGCGTCAATCACTCGACCTAATAACTCGGGGCCGACGGCAATACGCCGCGACTGCTCTAATGGTTCAATGCGAGCGCCCGGGGTTAATCCTTCCAACCGCCCTTCTGGCATTAAAAAGGTGCGTTCACCTTGAAAACCGACCACTTCAGCGGCTAATCGCCCGCCGTGATCGGTGTGAATGACGGCGCGACCGCCGACGGGGAGCCGAATGCCCTCCGCCTCCAGCGTCATACCGACCATGCGCGATAGGCGACCTTCGGGTTGCGGCGCGGGGGTGCGCTCGACGCGCTGGCGTGATTGGCGCAGCCGCTCGCGCAACCCCTGACTGAGTTGACCGCTACTCTGTTCTTGCAGGTTGCGGATCACGTCCTCACTCATAACAATTCTCCGGCGGCGGGGTCAGACATGCGCGGTGGCGGCGCGACGGGTTCAACTGTCGGAATTTCGTCACCAGCGCTCGCGCCAGTATCACCGGAGATTTCTGCTGTCAAATTCTGTGTATCGTCAACGGGTTGCGTGACCGGGGCGGTCTCAACCACTGGCGGTGGCGGCGTGGTCATGTCGCCCCAAATCGCGGCCACGGCTTGCTGCAAACGAGTGGTTAAACGCGCATCAATGCGGCTGGCGCTACTTTCGATGCTACAGCCGCCGCGTGTTATGTCCTCGTCGGGCAACCACACAAAAGTGTCAGGTAAATCAACGGCATAGGTGGATAACACGAGGTGATCGTCAGGATGCAATCGCACTCGCACCGTCCGCCCGCGTACCGGCAAGCGGTCAAGTGCTTGTTGCAACACGCTTTGAATCAAGGTCGGGCGCGTGGTCAATTCGCTTTGAATCACCTGCTCGGCCAGCGTCGTCACCAGTAACAGCAACTCCGGTTCAAGTGCCTCGGCGGCATCCGCAAGCGGATCAACCAGCGCCCGTGCCACATTTTCCAGCGCCTGCACTTGGGTTTGCAGCACCTGCTCGGCATGAGCGCGCACTTCCGCGACGATTTCTTGATAACCCTGATTGCGGCCGTCTTGATAGCCGCGAGTAAAGCCGTCGTGATACCCGAGGTTATACCCTTCGGTTTTGATAGCATCCAATTCTTCGGCGGTTAGCGGTGGAAAAGTCGGCTCAGGCGGTTCGGGTTCGACCACCGGCTCGGGTTGCGCTTCCTCTGCTTCCGGCTCAGGAATGACCAGCGGCCCAAAGTATGGCGGTTGCCAACGCGCCACACCTGCCGCCTGTTCCGCCAAAAGGACGCTGGACACTTTCACACCATCGCCTCCGCACCCTTAGCACCCAGCACGATCTCGCCCGCTTCGGACAATTTGCGCGCAATAGCCAAGATGTCCTTTTGCGCGGCTTCGACTTCGCTCAACCGCACCGGCCCGCGTGCCTCCAAATCCTCGCGCAGCATTTCGCCCGCCCGTTTGGACATGTTGCGGAAAATCTTATCTTTCAGATCATCATCTGCGCCCTTGATTGCCAGCACCAAAACCTCGGTGGACACTTCGCGCAACAGCGTTTGAATGCCGCGATCATCCACATCAATCAAGTTGCCAAACACAAACATCAACTCTTGGATGCGCTCGGCCAAATCTTCGTCCACTTGCGTGATGCCTTCCATCACGATGGATTCTTTCGATGAATCCATATAATTCAAAATGTTAGCCGCCGTGCGCACCCCACCGATCATCGAGGACTTGGTGGTATTTTTGCCCGACAACTGCCGTTCCAACACCTCATCCAGTTCCAGCAGTGCCGACGGTTGCACGCCATCGAGCGTGGCAATGCGCAACACGATGTCAGATTGCATCCGATCCGGCAGGAATAACAAGGTCTCCGCCGCCTGATCCGGATCAAGATGTGACAACACAATGGCAACGATCTGCGGATGTTCATGGCGAATCATGTCGGCAATGGCGCGAGGATCAAGCCATTTCAGCGCCTCCAATCCTTTTGAATCACGCCCGACGAGAATGCGATCAATTAAACCGGCCGCTTTTTCATCACCTAATGCCGATTGCAACATCTTGCGCACATAATCATCCGCGCCAACGCCTAATGAAGTCAGCTCCTGCACCGCCTGTAAAAACGCATGAATCACCTGGTCAATATCGGTGCGTGACACACGATCAAGCGACGCCATTGCCGTGCCGATTTTTTGCACCTCTTTCGGCTCCATGTGCCGCAATACTTCGGCTGCCGAACCTTCACCGAGGCTCATCATAAAGATGGCGGCCTGTTCAGAAAAAGTACGTTTTTTTGCCATCTTGAGTGCCGTGTTTTGTTGAATGATTGAGAATGAATAGGTTAATCAAAACAGTGAATGAGCGTGTTATTAGTAACGAAAATAGTGCAGTGCCAAATACTGGCGGGCTGGAGAATAATCAACCCGCCATACTTCAATCAATCGCACTTAATCTTTACCATCACTTGCCAGCCAAATCTTCATCACTTGGGCAACCCGCTTTGGATCTTCACGAATCATGTGGCGAATATGATCAAGTTCCTGCTGCTGTGGATCCGCTTCTTTCGGTCCAGTGAGCGCCGCTAATGCCGTTGCCGTGGGTGATAATGCAATCTTATCTTCACCTTCCGCGGACTTTTCACCGTCACCTTCCGCTTCTTCACCTTCGGCATTCGTCCGATCCATCCGAATCACATTGCCATGTTCATCAGTCATTAACAATTCGGTTGATTCAGGTTCAGGTTTCGGGAAGAGTTGGCGAATACCCGGACGCACCACGGTTAATAGAATCAACAAAGCAAGAATCACTGCCGCGCCGAGTTTAGCTAATTCAATAAACCAGGGTTGCGTCCAGATCGGCCCTGAATAAATATCTTCTTCGACATTAAACGCGGCTGAAATCACATTGATTGAATCACCGCGCTTTTCATCAAATCCAACCGCCTCACGCACCAGGGCGCGCAAACTTTCTAATTCAGCTTCGGGACGTGGAATACGAGTTACCGCACCCTGTTCATCGGTTTTTTCTAAATAATCCACCACCACTGCGGTTGATAAGCGCCGAATATTGCCTGAACTTTCGCGCACATGGGAAATTGCCCGATCCACTTCATAATTACGGGTACTATGCAAACTACGGCGCTTTGGAATACCGCCACTCTCTGCTTGATCGCCCAGTGTGCCACCCGCTGGTGGTTGATTGGTTAATGCACCTGGCACTCCCATTGGGCTAGTACCTTCATTACCCGTGCGCTCTTCTTCATTAATTTGTTCAGAGCGTATTGCAATTCGATCTGGATCATAGGTTTCTTGCGTACGTTCAACCCGCGAAAAATCAATTTCAGCAGACACTTGAACCCGCACCCGTTCAGCACCAAAAATCGGGACTAATAATGCCTGTACCCGCTCGACATAACTGGCTTCAACCCGCCGCGTGTAATCCAGTTGTTCATGGCTATCGGCCAATGCTTCTTTAACCTGATCTTTATCAGCCGTTAATAACCGGCCCGATTGATCTACCACCGTCACATTCTCCGGTTTTAATCCCGGTACACTAGACGATACTAAATGAACAATTGCCGCCACCTGTTGCGTGGCCAATTTACGTTCATCATGCAAATGCACCACCACTGATGCACTTGCCGGCGCCCGTTCACGAACAAATACCGATTGTTCTGGCTGTGCTAAATGCACCCGCGCCTGTTCAACCGCATCTAATGCCGTAATTGAACGCCCTAATTCGCCTTCTAATGCACGTTGATGGAGAGCGCTTTCCATTAAACGACTGGTGCCAAATCCATTGTCTTGTTGCAATAATTCAAAGCCAATATCCGCCTGTTTGGGTAAACCTAAACCCGCCAATTGCAAGCGGGTTTCGGCAATTCGTTTATGCGGCACTTGAATCTGTCCCGACTGCGTATCTACCAAATACGGCACCCCGAGTTTATCTAATGCTTTCATGACCTCGGCGGCTTCATTATTTTTAATTTGAGTAAATAACACCCCGTAACTGGGTTGAAATGCCCATAATAACAGCCCGACAATGACGGCTAAACCGCCAATGATCATGCCAATAATGGCCAGACGGCGGCCAATGGTTAATTCTGTAAAGTTTTTAATGCCCGTCGTAACAACGGTAGATAATGCCGCAGAAGTCATGCCTGCTTACTCCGCCATGTGCGTCGTGCCGAATAATTGAATGTGATTAGCCAAGCGTTTATCAATCAATTAAACCGGCATCCGCATTACTTCTTGATATGCCGATACGAGACGATTGCGCACTTGATTAGTGGCTTCAAATGCCAAGCTGGCTTTTGACATGGCTAACATCACATCGGGTAAACCGGTATTGCGATCACCGTATTCAAACCGCCGCTGCATGTCATTTGAGGTTTGTTGTAATTCATTCACGGTGTGCAGGGAGTCGCGTAAACTTGCAGCAAAATCAAGCTGTTGCTGTTGTTCACTGGTATCATTACTTCCCAGCGTTGGCGCCACGTTTTCAATTCCGTTGGCGCGATTCAGCGCACGCATTTGTTGTAAGACGCCTTGAATTTGGATTTCGCTCATGATCCGACTCCTGCTATTGCGTTTGAAGTGCGCCGACGGTCAAAGATATGACGGCGGCGATATTGGCGTAATAACAAGCAAAAATAATGCCAGTAGCATGGGGCGGGAGATGCGGCGGGTGTCACTGCTGACTGCGATGCCAGGTGAGTGGCGCTGTGGTGACGAGTTTTTGACGCATGAGCGGTTGCCACATAGTATTCAATAAACTGTGCTTTGCTTAACATAGTTGAGGAATTCTCATCTACAGAGAACGACTTTGACAGTGCAAAAATCCGTCGTTATCCTAAGACTGGGTAGCATGTATTTTATGGCGATAACCAAGCCCGTGCTACTCAATCACGCTCTTTAACAAGTTCGAGTATGCGGTTGCCAGCACAAGTTGCTGGCGTAAAACTTGAAACGCATCAAAGAGTTCGCGCTGTAAAAACATCTGTTTTTGCAGCCTTGGTAGATACACCCCAGTCTGCGGACTGGCAGTTGAGCGTTACTGAGCATTGCTCAGTAATGCTTAAGAAAAATGTATCGGCGAATAAGCACACAAGACTGGGCTAGTCGTCGCGGTCATCTTCGAGGTTATCGTCACCGCGATCTAACCCAAACTTGCGCATCCGTTCAACCAGTGTGGTGCGGCGCATCCCTAAACGACGGGCGGCGCGGGCGACGACGTGGTTGGTCTCGGTCAGCGCCGCCGTAATCATGCCGCGCTCCAGCTCGTTGAGGTAATCACGCAAATCCGCCCCCTCGGGCAATTCCCCCGGTAAACCCGCCGCCACCGCCAGTGGTGCGACCTGACTTAAACCCTCGGGGAGCGCCGCTTGTGTCAAATCACTCGGGCGAAACCGTAGCGGCAATTGCGGTAAATCAATCAGCGTGTCGGGGTACATGATGGACAATTGTTCGAGCAGATTGGCCAATTCACGGATATTGCCCGGCCACGCCAGTTGACTTAAATGCGCCAGCACCTGCGGGGTCAAGTGCGCCGGTTGATTGCCCTGCTGCTGCAAACGTTTTTCTAACGCCATGATTAACAACGAAATATCCGTGCGGCGCTCGCGCAACGGCGGCAAGTCAATCGGGAACACATTCAGCCGAAAATACAAATCTTCCCGGAATTTGCCGTCGGCCACCGCCGCGTCTAAATTGCGATGCGTGGCAGAAATCACCCGCGCATTGGTTTGCAGCGATTTGTTAGACCCCACGCGCTCGAAGGTGCGCTCCTGCAACACCCGCAACAACTTGACCTGCATTGGCAGCGGCATGTCGCCAATTTCGTCTAAGAAAATCACGCCGTCCTCGGCCAATTCAAACCGCCCGGTGCGCGCTGTGAAAGCACCGGTAAATGCGCCCTTTTCGTGACCAAACAGCTCACTTTCCAGCAAATCAGCCGGAATTGCCCCGCAGTTGACCGCGACAAACGGTTTGCCATTGCGCACCGATGCGCGGTGAATCGCCCGCGCCACCACTTCTTTACCCGAGCCGGTCTCACCCAAAATCAGCACCGTCGCATCGGTGCGCGCCACTTGGGTAATCAACTGCTTGACCATTTGCATCGTCGGATGTTCGCCGACAATGTCAGTCATCGCCGGCAGCGGTGGACAGCAACCCAGACCAACCCAATGCAGCACCCGTGTCAATTGCCCGGGCGCGAGCGGTGATCGAATAATCCAGGCGCCGTCCACTTCCAGTGGCACGGGATTGCACGGTTGGCAAATCAGCGGATGTGTCAGGGGGCGGGGGAGGTGCGCAACCAGGGTACGCAATTGGTCAGCGTTATCACATAACCAGAGCGCATCAATCGCGTCGCGGCTGACTGCGGTCGGGCTGGTGAGTTTGACAACCTCACACCCAAGAAAACGCAGGATGCAATCGGTTTCATCGCGGGCGGCGGTTTGACCAAACAGTCCAATTCTCATTGCTCGCACCAGGAGCTAGTTGCGTCCGGCATGTTCGCCCGTGCCTGCCGTGCTAACCATCGCTGATGGTGCAATGCCATGTCGTTGGAGTGTCGGGTGGGTTGACAGGGGAGAGCGCGCCATGGCGGCGTGGCAAAAATCACACATATTCAGTTGTGGTAAAACCTATTTAATCTTGCCACTAGGGCGCTGTCAATGGTGTTGCTAAAAACATATCTGTTGCATCCGCCCCACTGTTGCTGCCGCCCAGCCGCCGTTGCCGGGCAACCTCTTGTCGGTGCAAGCGAAATACCCAGCGACTGAGCGCGTTTTGCAACGCCACCGAGTCAGCCGCCTGCCAGCGTGCGCCGCAACCGCCATTCTGAATCACCAACGGTTCGAGCGCCAACACCAGCGGTTGCGATAACCAGCGGCACAAATAAATGGCAACAGTCGTGGTATCGGCGGCCAATGGCTGTGCGGGCAACACCAGTCCGGTGGTACTTAAAATCGCTTTCACTGGCGGCGGGAGTTGACCGGGGTGTGCCGCCGATAACAGATACATTAATAAATCCAGTTTATATTCGATCCGTTCAAGTTCAGGTGAGCGTTGCTGTTCTTTACTGGGGCGTGAGCTGCCATCTTCAATAGCCGCCAACACGTCCAAAAAGCGTGCCGCAAACTCCGGCGGCATCGCGGTCTGTTGACTGGTCACAACGGGCAACGTCAAGCTGACGGCCAGATCGTCGCCAAGAATGTCGCGCCATGCAGTCATGGCCGTTGCTGATGCGTGAGTCATACGCAAGTTAACCCGATGATAGATGATATAAAAGATGAGAATGACGCGGATTGGGCGGTCAAGTACCAAGATTGCGTAGGACGCGACAAGGTTGGCAGGTAC
Source organism: Thiospirillum jenense (assembly GCF_014145225.1). Taxonomy (GTDB): domain Bacteria; phylum Pseudomonadota; class Gammaproteobacteria; order Chromatiales; family Chromatiaceae; genus Thiospirillum; species Thiospirillum jenense. The sequence goes on along the minus strand of NZ_JABVCQ010000026.1, from coordinate 38,525 downwards.
CCCGCATCCTACACGTTCAAACAGACAAGTAAAAATCCTAGCCAAATGCGGTTGGTGATTTGTATAGTTCACAGGCTCAGTGATTGCAGTTGGGAACGACTATGCCCGCTAACATTTCAAACTACCACGAACGTCTAGTGCTTGATCGGATTCGAGAGGTGCTAATGGTGCCTGATAACACCATTGTCAGCCTAAGTCAAAACGTGGTGGAAGACTTAGCGTGTATCGCACTCAACCAGTTGCCGCCGCGCTATGTCCGTCATGCGGTGGATTTTGTTGACCATTTGACCGATGCCGAATGTGACCGCCTGCACCAAGAAGTGAAGGATGCCGTTGATTTTGCTATTGATACCCTGCGGCGGCGCGGTCAAGCACGAGCGGATGGCTAGTGACACAGCGGCTGCCGCCGTATGCGCTAGACCACGATATTCAACTGACGGCCGGCTTCCTCTGACGGCAAGCCCAATCGCACCGCCACCTGCACCCGCCGCGCTAACACCGTATTAAACCGATAATCGAGCGGCGTCTCCTCACTATCGCTGTCTTCGTCATTCTTCTTGCCGGCCAGCGGACGATATTCCACCCCGCCGGGGTTGGTGCCGGCAACCATCACGCGCATCTGCATCCCCCATCCCGCCGCCGTGTTCGTATTAGAGACTTTTTGCAGTATCAAGCCGGAGTCTGGCTGTAGTCTCAACTGCTGACGTGTAAGAAGCGACTGTGCCGAAGCGCCCTCCTCCAGAGCTGCCACGGCACGAGCAGTTTCAGGCACATTTTTGACTGAACTAAAAATCAGACCGAGACCGAGACGAACGGCACCCGTCGTATATCCGAATGAAACAAGCGGCGTGATGGCTGGATGACTCATCTTATGGTTCCTCCGTTATCAAGCATTCCAGATGCCGCACCTGCCTGACATCTGGCGATGCCGAGTAGCCTGATCGGCTCAAATATTGATCAAATAAACCTACAGTGTGCGGATCAAAACTCGTGACCCATCAATTGCGTTCATCAAATTATAGGACTTAATTTGAATTATAGCGTATTGGCGGGGAGTTAAACACGACGTGCCTAACGCTTGCCGATCAGTCACGCAACAGATCGCGCACGGCAAAAGCGGGTAAATGTGCGCCTGTCAGGTTTTCGACAACCACCCGTGTGACCACAAGACAGGTTAACTCTTTGATAAACAAAGTTTAATTGCACACCGCTGCAAACGCCCCACCGTCATTTTATGGAACAAATGATGCTTAATTTCTGCACCACTGCGCAGTCGCCGACCGGCGCCCAAGCACCGACTGTATCGTACCCATTTTCCCCAAACACTTGACACAGGGATCGTTATGTTTGAATCCATCGCACTTGGCATTACCTATCCACTCGGCAGTCTTAATTCAATGATGGTGACCGGTGTATTCATCATCATCATGCTCGTTCTATTCACCATTGCATTAGTTGCCAGCGCTCGCGGCGCCGCCCCGAGTTTTTGTCGTGCCACCCCAACACTATTAACCACACTCGGCATTCTCGGCACCTTCGTTGGCAATGCCATTGGCTTATTACAATTCGACGTCACACATATTGAAAACAGTATTCCGGCGTTATTAGACGGACTGAAATTAGCTTTTATTACCAGCATCGTCGGCATCATATTAGCCAGTTGTTTGCGCTTGGTATTAGTGATGAATGCCGATGCCAGCCGCGATCATCGTAGCGATGATTCAAATGATGACGGACAGTCAATGGGCGGCAGTGGCAGCAGTGAACGCCAAACACAATTAGCCGAAGCCCAATTAACCTTATTACGGCAATTAAGCCAACAATTCATTCAAGCCGATGAACAACGCAGCGCCGCCTTAGAAACGCATCACCGCGAATTAGTGACTACATTAGATCGCTTTGCTAATCAATTAGCCGAACAAGGCTCACGGCAATTAATCGCCGCACTTGAATCGGTCATTCGTGATTTTAATCATAACCTCGGCACCCAATTCGGCGAAAACTTCCGGCGATTAGATGCCTCCGTGGCGCGCCTATTACAATGGCAAGAACAATACCGCGTTCATTTAGAAACCCTGGGCAGTCAACTCACAATCGCCACCTCGGGTGTCGTGAAATCCGAAGCCGCATTGCAATCATTAACAGCACAGGCATTACAGATTTCCACCCACGTTGCCGATCAACAAACGACATTAGTAAGTTTGCGGCGCGAAACAATGGAATTAGAAGCCCTGTTGAGTGCCATTGCCGAATTGCGCGAAAAAGCACAGGGTGCGTTCCCGGCAATGGATCGGCGCCTAACGACAATGCTTGAAACGATTGAAAATGCCGTCACATCAGCACAACGCTTTGACCAGCGGTTACAGCCCGCCAATAGCCCCGTGACAAGTGCAATCAATAGCCCCGCTAATAGCACCCTGCATCATTCAGCTTATTAAAATTATCACTTACGGGTGAATGCATTATGTCTGCAACGCCAAACGAGTTTATTGCCACACACTCCCGTCAAGCCGCTCGCATTGCGGGCGCTTCTGATGGCGAAGGTCATTGGATTGTGGTGTCAGATTTAATGGCATCATTGGCAATGGTGTTTTTATTTCTGGCGCTCTTGTATATGGTACAAATTGAGCGTAATCAATCTGTTGCCACCGCAGTGCGCACGACTGCCGCTTTGCAACGGCAACAAATTTATAATGCGTTAGAAAGTGAATTCCGCGATGATTTAGGGCGCTGGAATGCCGAATTAGACCAACCCACTTTAACACTGCGATTTCGAGAACCGGATGTTTTATTTGACCGCAATTCAGCAAAATTAAAACCCGAGTTTGAATTCATTCTGCGCGATTTTTTGCCGCGTTATGTCGCGCAATTGCAGCCATTTCAAGATGTCATTCGTGAAATTCGTATTGAAGGTCACACCTCAAGTGAATGGCAAGCGAATAGCGCACCATTAGAGGCGTATTTTGCAAATATGGCGTTGAGTCAACAGCGCACCCAAGCCGTGTTACAATTCGCTTATGGCTTAGATGAATTGCGTCTTGTGACCTGGTTTCGTGATCGGATTGCCGCAGTTGGTTTATCATCATCCCGTCCAGTACGCGATGAGAATGGCATGGAAAATTCAGCCGCATCACGCCGAGTTGAATTCTCAGTTTTAACTGATTTTGAAGCGCGGTTATTGGCAGATGGCGATGAAGTCACGATTGAAACGCGGTGATTACGGCGGCTGACAGCTACAAAATAAAAACTACGTTCCCACGCTGGAGCGTGGGAACGGTCAATTAACCATTTAATTGTTCGGCTATTAACTTTTATAATTAACCGCCCGCCGGTTTCATTCCCTCATCGCCGCAGCGGTTGGTTAAAGAGCGGAACTGATCTTCACCATTCAACGCCACCCGTAACCGATTACACAGCGTTTGCAACACTTTAATCCGCGCAAATGGCTTATCATTACCCTCAACCAATGACCAGGGCGCATGTTCGGTACTGGTGCGCGCCACCATTTCATTCACCGCCGCTTTATATTGCGGCCATTTCTCCCGATTACGCCAATCTTCCGCCGTAATTTTGTATTGCTTATACGGCGTTTGCGCCCGATCTTCAAAACGCCGCAATTGCTCATCTTCACTCACTTGTAACCAAAACTTTAATAAAATCGCACCGTGTTCTACTAATTGTTCTTCAAACTCGTTAATTTCATTATACGCCCGCCGCCATTCCGCATCATTCGCAAATCCTTCCACTCGTTCCACCAATACCCGCCCATACCACGAGCGATCATAAATAATCATTTGCCCAGCGCGGGGAATATGTCGCCAAAAGCGCCATAAATAATGATGCGCCTTTTCTTCATCCGTCGGCGCCGCCACTGGAATTGCCCGATATAATCGCGCATCCACTGCGGCGGTAATGCGGCGAATTGCACCCCCTTTACCGCCCGCGTCCGCACCTTCAAACACTAATACCATTGAGCGCCGCTGTTTATACGCCGTCCACGCCAATTCATTTAGTTCGGCTTGCAACCGTTTTAATGCCGTTTGATATTCATCATGTTCCAACGTGCGCGTCAAATCTAATTGATCTAATAGCGTGATTTGCGCACTTGAACTATCAGGTAAATTCAACGCATCCGCTGCCGGCGCCGGCTCCATTGGCAAGGGTTGCTGAATACGCGCTCGAATAGCCTGCAACAGCGTTTTACCAACAGTTAAATCACGATAGCGGCTATCCGTCGCTTCAATCAAATACCAGGGTGCAATCCCCAAATCGGTATGGCGAATCACCCGCTCGGCCACATGTTCAAATAATTGGTAATGCTCAGAAAAATGCGCTTTTTCCGGCAACATTTTCCAACGACTACGATCATCACGCGACAACTCTTTTAATCGGCGCCGCTGATCGCGTTCGGATAAATGAAACCAAAACTTCACCACCAATGCACCATCTTGAATTAACATGCGCTCGAAATTAACAATGCGATTTAATTCCGCATCGAGGGCTGCGTCATCACATAAACCCTTAAACCGGTGTTCAATTGGCGCCTGATACCAACCGCCGAATAATACAGCCAATTCACCGCGGGCAGGTAAGGTGCGCCAAAATCGCCAATAACGTGGGCGCTCCCGTTCTTCATCACTCAGATTCCAAAAAGCAAAGGTTTGTAATCCACGACTATCCAACCATTCATTCAAACGATTGACCACTTCGCCTTTACCTGCCGCTTCAACTCCCGCCACAATTACTACAACTGGAATACGAGTTTCGCGCAATTGACGTTGCGCATCCAATAATTGGGTGCGCAATTCATCGCGCTGCTGTTTAAATTCCTCTTTGCTCACTGAGCGCCCAACTTTGGTTGCTTCAAACATTGCACTGAGTCTCCAGTTTTAAATAAAAAATCAATCAACCATCATGGGGTACGGTGAACAGCAAACCACATCATTCGCGGCTAAATAGAATGATGCGGTTCATTGCTTACCGCATCCGACGCAAATATAACTGCATCATGTTTATCAATCAAACATGGTGATTAAACCACCGCTGCCAATTTGAAAATTGGCAAATACATTGCCACTACTAAACTTCCAACGAGGCCACCAATCACCACCATAATGAGTGGCTCTAATAAACTACTCAACGCATCAACCGCATTATCTACCTGTTCTTCATAGAAATCGGCTACTTTTGACAGCATCGCATCTAATGACCCAGACTCCTCACCAATCGCTGTCATTTGCACCACAATATGCGGAAATAAATTACGCTGCCGCATTGCTAATTGCAAACTTTGACCAGTTGCCACCTCTTCACGCATCGTTAAAATCGCCTCGCCATACACCACATTGCCAGTCGCTCCAGCCACTGAATTTAATGCTTCAACTAATGGCACCCCGGCGGCAAACATGGTTGCCAAAGTCCGTGCAAAACGCGCAATTGCTGCTTTGTGGAGAATTGGTCCAATAATTGGAAAACGCAGCATTGCCCGATCAATCAATTCACGGAATTTGCGTGAACGGTGAAATAACTCTGCTATTGCATACCCAAGGGCGCCGGCGCCTAATCCAATCATCCACCACCATTCACGCACAAAGTCTGAAATGTTAATCACCAATAACGTAAAGCCGGGCAAATCGGCGCCAAAACTGGTAAATAATTCTTTGAATTGCGGAATAACAAACAGCATAATAACCACAGTCACCACCACTGCTACAATAATAACAGCGGCCGGATAAAACAACGCCTTTTTAATTTTCCCTTTAATAGATTCAGTCTTTTCTTTATACACCGCAATTTTATCTAACAAGATGTCAAGTACCCCCGCTTGCTCACCTGCCGCGACTAAATTGCACATTAAATCGTCAAAATATCTAGGATGTTTACGCAGTGCTTCAGCCATTGCCGAGCCGCCTTCAATGTCACTTTTTACTGTTAAAATCAATTCAGCCATTGCCGGATTTTCATGACCGCGCCCGACAATTTCAAATGCCTGAACTAATGGCACTCCCGCGGCCATCATGGTTGCTAATTGGCGCGTGAAAATCGTTAAATCAATTGCGGTGATTTTCTTTTTACCACCACCAAATAATGGCTGCGGTTTTTTTCGTACCTTAGTTGGGTTAATGCCCTGCCGCCGTAAATCAACTCGCGCCATGTTGATATTTGCAGCGCGCAATTCACCTGTGACTTTGCTGCCGCGTTTATCTGTACCCGCCCAAATAAAAGTAGGGTTATCCGGTTTAGTAGCCGATTTTGCAACGGTGACGGCCATAATTATTAATTCCTCAATGATTCTGTTAATTACAACTACTCAAACGGACACTCTTTAATAGTAAAGAGATGCTCATCATTTCGAGTGTAGCGAGAAATCTTAATTGACTGAGCAAAGAATCTTTAGGCGTTCCGCACCTTTGAAATGACAACTGAGGCGGCACACAGGTTTAAAGAAAGTAGGCTAAATGGTTGCAATTAATCTTTGGTGACACGATTTAATTCTTGCAGACTGGTAATACCGGCTTTGACTTTACGCAAGCCAGATAATCGTAAATCTGCATAGCCTTCCTGCCTGGCTTGTTTAGCAAGATCAAGTGAATTGCCACCTTCCATGATTAAACGCCCCATTGCTTCTGACACCCGCACAACTTGAAAAATTCCAATCCGCCCTTTATAACCATTATTGCAGTGTTCACAGCCAATTGGTTTATAAATGGTTACACCCGCATCCACTTCTTCAGGTGTGAATCCCTCTTCTAATAATGCTTCACGCGGAATCTGATCAATTTGTTTGCAATGAATACATAATTTGCGTGCTAACCGCTGCGCTAAAATCAATAATACCGAAGAGGCGATGTTAAATGGTGGGACGCCCATATTTGCTAAACGGGTTAATGATTGAGGGGCATCATTGGTATGCAATGTTGATAAAACTAAATGTCCAGTTTGCGCTGCTTTCACCGCAATTTCGGCGGTTTCTAAATCCCGAATCTCACCGACCATAATGATGTCGGGGTCTTGGCGTAAAAAGGCGCGCAATGCCGCCGCAAAGGTTAAACCACTTTTGGGATTCAAATTCACTTGATTAATCCCAGCAACCTGGATTTCAACGGGGTCTTCAACCGTAGAAATATTAATATCTACTTTATTCAAAATGTTTAATGCTGAATAGAGCGTTACGGTTTTACCTGACCCGGTTGGCCCCGTGACCAATACCATGCCATAGGGTTTAGAAATGCACTGCATAAAATCAGTTTTTTGTTTCGGATCCATGCCCAAATTATCAATCCCAACGGTGGCGGCGGTGGAATCAAGAATACGCAATACGACCTTTTCACCATACAGGGTTGGCAGGGTATTGACCCGGAAATCAATATCACGCGAACGGCTAAGTTTTAATTTAATACGACCATCTTGCGGAATACGCCGCTCGGCAATGTTCATGCGTGACATGACTTTAAGACGTGATACCAAGCGCGAGGCGATATTTAATGGTGGATTCGCAACTTCAGACAATAAACCATCTTGGCGAAACCGAATCCGAAAACTTTTTTCATAGGGTTCAAAATGAATGTCTGATGCGCCTTTTGTGATCGCATCAACTAAAATCTTATTGACGTAGCGCACAACCGGTTTATCGTCAATATTGGTTTCATCATCATTGCGCGTCTCTTCATCACCACTGACATCAATGTTTTCTAATTCAGCATCGGTGACATCGGTTGCCGCGCCACCAGTTGCATTAGTCGCTTCCAGTGCTTTAAGTAATGCGGCGGCCAATTTATCTTCATCAACCAGAATGGCATCGGTTGCCAAACCAGTATTAAACCGAATTTCATCAAGCGCCTGATCATTGGTGGGATCAGAAATAGCGAGGAATAACCGATTGCCGCGTTTATAAATCGGCAAGGCGCGGTGTTTAGTGATGAGTTTTTCATCAACTAATGAGACGGGCAGATGGGAAAGATCCAGGGCGCTTAAATCTAATAATGGAACGCCGAATTCTTGCGAGGCGGCTAATGCAATCGAGCGGCTGTCGAGGACTTTATGTTCAACTAAATATTGCACAAAGGGTTCACGCCGTCGTTGTGCTTCTTCATAGGCTTTACGCGCTATGTCCTCTGAAATCAATTCGTCACGAATTAAACGCCGTGCTAATCCTGAAAGATTAACCACTGCTGGACTAGCGGCCATGACAGTCTATACCTCACATTGCTAGTGTCTTCATCATCAGCCGCAAAGCGGTTAATGAATCATTAGCCGCTTTACGCATGATTAATCCCGAACGAGCCAAGTTGTTTTTATTCTGCCTAATATTGACAGCATTGCGCACCATTAGCTCGTTATGTTTTTGTCAACGCATTGTTGATACATTGGTTTAAATAGCTACCGATTTACTCCAAATGCCAAGCGCACATTATTGGCGACCAATCCATTATCTTTTTGATCGCTTTCATTCAGATAAAACTCCAAGATAGTTTCACGATTCATCAGCATGTCTTCACTGACATCTTCGGCAATTTCATTGGCATGACAAAAGACACTGGTATAGGGTGAATCAAAATCGCGGGGGTCAGTCACCCATAAGGTTGAAGAAATTTGATTCATAAAACGTAAAAACCCATAGCCCTTTTCAGGAAACCATTTAGTACAGACCCCGCGCACACAAGAACCTGCTTTGCCCCATTCATTGCGCGGTTCATAGCTGACAGGTAATAAATCGGGAATGAGATAGCCCGACCAGAACGCATCCACTGCTTGTTGTAATTGCCGTGACACATTTTTGAATCCAACTAATTCAACCCGACAGCCGGTATTTTGTAAAGCGGCCACCACCTGTAAAAAATCACCATCTCCAGTGACTAAAATAACTTGATCCAATTTACCTGCTTGTAACATGGCGTCCACTGCCATATCTAAATCTGCATTCGCTTTCGTTGAGACATTGCCATTTTCATCGGTATAGCGCCGCACATGTTTAACGGTCACTTTCCAACCGAAATCACGCACCATTTGTTGATACGCCCGCGATTTCTTTTGATATTCAAAATCCTCCCGCGCCCGCTCACTATCAAAAGCCAAATAAGTATTTAAGCGTTGCAATGCGCCACCTTCTCTGGCGGCAAAACGCCGCAAGATGTCATAGCGCATTTGATAACCGCCGTTGTAGCGGACATTTTCGGCGTCAACAAAGACACCCACTCGTTGATGTGAAACCAATCGCCGTCACCTCTTCGTTAATACGCGCAGTGCCGCAACATCACGACGGCACTGCTTGTTTGCATTAAATCATTATTTAAACATTTCCACGCTGGCGCATGAAAACATTTCGGTTCGTATTTAATGCGTTTTCATTGCACCATCATTGATTAGCGCGATGGGCAATTAACTCTTCTACAACCGTCGGATCCGCCAATGTTGACGTATCACCCAACGTACTAATTTCATTGGCGGCAATTTTGCGCAGAATCCGCCGCATGATTTTACCCGAGCGTGTTTTCGGCAAACTCGGCGCCCATTGAATAATATCAACCGTGGCAATTGCGCCGATTTCATTACGCACCAATTGCACCAGTTCTCTTTTCAATTCATCGGTCTGGGTAATGCCGGCCATGACCGTGACATAGGCATAAATGCCCTGTCCTTTAATATCATGCGGATAACCCACAACCGCCGCTTCGGCTACCGCTGAATGCAACACCAATGCCGATTCTATTTCCGCCGTCCCCAACCGATGACCGGACACATTTAATACGTCATCAATGCGCCCGGTAATCCAATAATCACCATCGTTATCACGCCGCGCACCATCGCCGGAGAAATAATAACCGGGGTATTGTTTGAAATAAGTATCAATAAAGCGCTGATGATCGCCATACACCGTGCGCATTTGCCCCGGCCACGGCCGCGTAATCACTAATGCACCTTCGCCCGCGCCAGCAATTGGCGTTCCATCAGTGGCGTCCACTAATGCCGGCACGACGCCAAAGAATGGTTGCGTGGCCGAGCCGGGTTTTAATGGCGTCGCGCCCGGCAATGGCGTAATTAAATGCCCGCCGGTTTCGGTTTGCCACCAAGTATCGGCAATTGGACAGCGCCCATCACCGACAACGTGGTAATACCATTCCCACGCCTCCGGGTTAATTGGTTCACCAACGGAACCGAGAATACGCAATGATGCCCGCGAGGTTTGTTTCACTGGCGCTTCACCGGCGCGCATTAACGCCCGAATAGCGGTGGGCGCGGTATAGAAAATATTGACTTGGTGTTTATCCACCACCTGCCAAAAGCGTGACATGTCGGGATAATTCGGAATGCCCTCAAACATTAATGATTTCGCGCCATTGGCTAATGGCCCATACACAATATAAGTATGCCCCGTCACCCAGCCGACATCCGCCGTACACCAATACATTTCGCCGTCTTGATAATCAAATGAATAGCGGTGGGTCATTGCCGCAAATACTAAATACCCGCCGGTGGTGTGCAATACGCCTTTCGGTTTGCCGGTTGATCCTGACGTGTACAAAATGAATAGTGGGTCTTCGGCGTCCATTGGTTCAGCAGCGCATTGATCGGATGCGCCCGCCATTGCGTCGTGATACCAAATATCGCGCCCGTCGCGCCACTCGACCGCGTTGCCGGTGCGCTTGACCACGAGGCAGGTGGTGACATCAGGACATTCGGCCATGGCATGGTCGGCATTTTTTTTCAATGGCACATGCCGCCCGCCGCGCACGCCCTCGTCGGCGGTGATTAACACGCGGCAATCCGAGTCGAGAATGCGGTCGCGCAGTGAATCGGGTGAAAAGCCGCCGAACACGACCGAATGCACCGCACCGATGCGGGCGCAGGCCAGCATCGCCACCGCCGCTTCGGGAATCATCGGCATATAAATGCACACGCGGTCGCCCTTGTTCACGCCGCGACTTTTTAACACGTTCGCCAATTTGCAGACTTCGGTGTGCAATTCGCGGTAGGTTAAGCGCCGATCCACGTTGGGGTCGTCACTTTCCCAGACGATGGCGACCTGATCGCCGCGTTTTTCCAAATGCCGATCAAGGCAGTTGTAGGCGACGTTGAGTTTGCCGCCCTCAAACCAGCGGATGTACACCTCGTCCGGCCCGTAGTTGTAATCCAGCACCCGCGTCCACGGCTGAAACCACGTCACGAATTCCTGCGCCTGTTCCGCCCAAAACCCGTCGGGATCCTTGACCGACTGCTGATACAACTGCTGATAACGTGCCTGATTAATGTGCGCGGTGGCGGCGATTGCGGGCGGCACCGGGTAGATTTTTGACTCCGACATACAAATCCTCTGGTTTAACAATAAGTTGAGTGGCGGGTGACTAGCGCAATCCGGCCGCGTCACGCAATGCTGGCGCGAGGTCGGTGCGTTCCCAAGTAAAGCCCGGCTCAGTGCGGCCGAAATGCCCATAGGCGGCGGTGGCTTGGTAACTAATCAGGTCGCGGTTGGTCAAATCGAGCATCCGCAAAATGCCGTAGGGGCGCAGGTCAAAATGCGCACGGATCAGGTCAATGATGCGCGCTTCGGGGATTTTTGCCGTGCCAAAGGTGTCAACCGACACCGACGTTGGCTCGGCCACGCCAATCGCGTAGGAAATCTGGATTTCGCATTTGTCCGCCAGTCCCGCCGCGACGATATTTTTGGCGACGTAGCGCCCAGCATACGCGGCCGAGCGATCCACTTTGGACGGGTCTTTGCCGGAAAATGCGCCGCCGCCGTGCCGCGCCATGCCGCCGTAAGTATCCACGATAATTTTGCGCCCAGTTAAGCCGCAGTCGCCGACCGGCCCGCCGATGACAAATTTCCCAGTCGGGTTAATGTGATAGCGCGTGTCGGCGGTCAACCAACCGGTGTTACCGAGTACCGGTTTGATGATTTCCTCCATCACGCCGTCGTGCAAATCGCGCTCGCTGACGTCGGGGCTGTGTTGCGTGGACAACACAACCGCGTTGACCGCGACCGGTTTGCCGTCAACGTAGCGCATGGTCAACTGCGACTTGGCATCCGGCCGCAGCCACGGCAGGCGCCCGGCTTTGCGCACTTCCGCCTGCCGTTTCACCAAACGATGCGCGTAATCAATTGGCGCGGGCATAAGCGAGTCGGTTTCATTCGTCGCGTAACCAAACATTAAACCCTGATCGCCCGCGCCCTGCTCTTCTTCATTCGCCCGATCAACGCCCTGGTTAATATCTTTGGATTGCTCACCCAGCGCAATTAACACGCCGCAATGATGCCCATCAAAACCGACATCGGAATTGTCGTAACCAATGCCGGTGACCACGCGGCGCACCACGCGCTCATAATCAATTTTTAATTCGGCATTGGTGAGCGTGATTTCACCGGCTAACATGACAAAGCCGGTTTTCACTAATGTTTCACACGCCACACGCGCTTTGGCGTGATTCGGATCACGGCGGTAGATTTCATCTAACACCGCGTCAGAGATTTGGTCGGCCATCTTGTCAGGATGTCCTTCGGAGACGGATTCGGAAGTGAATAAAAAGTCATTAGCCATAGTGTATTTTTTAGCTCAATTGTAATGCCCGTGATTGCGTTACTCAGAACAAGTTAATCATCAAATACGGACAGTGGGTAACAGTAATACGAGGGTGATGCGCGATTGAATTGATAAAAGTTGCATTAAAACACACATCGTATCATTCAAATGTGCAGCACAGGACGCGATTTATCATTACACTGCATCCGATATTGCCCGCCAACCTGTCGCATTTTCAACGCTCAGAAGTGACGCACGTCAAACCGCAACGGTTGAATGTGGGCGGCGGGGCGCTGATAAACCACATCAGAAACGGCAGGGCCTACGCAAGTCTCGTTGGTGCGGCTGCATCCTACGCAACTGCGACTTCAAACACAGTCAAGTTTTCAGCGTCGGTAGTGTAATTTGATCTAGTCAACCGCCGTCAATTTCTGAATAATAGCGAGACTTGTGAACTCTGTCACAAAACGTCAGGATGTCCCCAGTTAACGACCACCCGGCAGCGCCCGATCTAACGTGCGCCAGGATCAACCAACATGCGTAGTTTAGCCAAATTGTTCGCATCTGATGACGGCAAGATGTCTTGCCAACGCGCCGCGTTGCGCCGGTGCCACAGTTGGCTGTTGATCCTCCTGACAACCACCGGGTTGGGCATAACCCGCCCGCTACTGGCTAACCCGCCCGTGTCAGTTGTGGTCAGCGTCGCGCCGTTGCAAACAATAGTGGAGCGCGTCGGTGGCGAGCAGGTCACAGTGACCACGATGGTACGCCCCGGGCAAAGTCCGCACACCTACGACCCCACGCCGCAGCAGATCACCGCGTTGGCACAGGCCAGGGTGTACGTCCGCATTGGCGTCCCGTTTGAAACCGCATGGTTACAGCGTTTTCAAGCGGTCAACCCAACCTTAACCATTCTCGACGCCCGCGCCGGCATCAACCTGCGCCACCATGCCCAACCAGCGCCCGCTGCCCATGACACAAATGATGATCTTCACAATAAATCAAATCATCACACCGATGCGCCCACGGCCGAGTTGGACGTCCATCTGTGGACTAGCCCGCGTTTAGTGCGCAGCATCGCCCAACAAGTACGGCAACAACTGGCGGCACTTGATCCGGCGCATACGGCGGATTATCAACGGCGGCAACGCGCATTTGACGCCGAGTTAGCGCAATTAGACACCACAATCGCCGCCAAATTGCGGCCATTACGTCACCGCACCTTTTTCGTTTACCACCCCGCCTGGGGCTATTTTGCGGATGCGTATGATTTAACGCAGGTGGCAATTGAACATGAAGGCAAAGAACCTAGCGCTCGTCACTTAGCGCAAGTGATTGAATTAGCAAAACAATCAGGCGGGCGGGTGATTTTTGTCCAGCCACAAATCAACCCGCGTTTTGCCGAACAGGTTGCGCAAGCGATTGGTGGCCGCGTGGCAACAATTGACCCACTGACGCCCGATTACGCCGCTACCCTGTTGCATATGACAGACGTGTTGCTCGAAGCAGACACATTCGCCGGCGGAGCGCCATAACGTGACTGGCGCAACACTGACACTTCCCGTTATCCACAGTAACCAACTGGGTTTTTGTTACGGTAGCACAGTCGTGCTAGACGCGGTGGATTTGACCGTCCAACGTGGTGAATTTATTGGCATTGTTGGCCCCAACGGCGGCGGCAAAAGCACCCTGCTTAAGCTCATGTTGGGGTTACTCAAGCCAACCAGCGGACACTTGACCGTGTTGGGGCAAGCGCCGCGTCAAGTGCGCCGTCAAGTTGGTTATGTACCACAGTACCCAGGATTTGCGCGAGATTTTCCCATCACCGTCGAAGATGTGGTATTAATGGGACGGTTAGGAATTGGCAACATTTGGGGACGCTATCAACCCGCTGACCGCCACGCCGCCCAACAGGCATTGGTGGAAGTCGAAGCCATTGAATTAGCACAACGCCCCATTGGTACGCTGTCAGGTGGACAAACCCAGCGGGTTTTATTAGCCCGCGCATTAGTCAGCGAACCAGAAATTCTATTACTGGATGAACCCACCGCGAATATTGACCAGCGTGTTGAAGGCGAAATTTTTGAATTATTAGCCGCGCTCAATAGCCGCTTAACCATTGTTGTTGTCTCACACGACATCGCCTTTATTTCGCATTATGTCAATCGCGTTGCCTGCTTGAATCAGACGCTCATATGTCACCGCACCGCCGATATCAATGGGCGAATGATTCATACGCTCTATGGCGGTGATGTGCGGCATATTGCCCATCGCTGGGCATCTTAATAGCGAACACGGCAATGCAAGAGTTTATTCAAGCATTTTGGCAATACAGCTTTTTACAACAAGCGTTAATTGCCGGATTATTAGCCAGCATTGGCTGCGGTTTAATCGGCCCCTTTGTTGTTGTCAAGCGCATTACTTTCCTCGCCGGCGGCATTGCGCATTCCGTCCTCGCTGGCATGGGTGCCGCCGTTTATTATCAATTTAATCCATTAATCGGCGCATTAATTGCCGCAATCTGCGCTGCATTACTCATTGGCTGGGTACGTTTGTATTGGCACACCCGAGAAGACACTACCATTGGTGCATTATGGGCCGTCGGCATGGCCATTGGCATTATTTTTATTGCCTTAACCCCAGGCTACACCACCGATTTAATGAGCTTTTTATTTGGTAATATCCTACTTGTCCCACGCCATGAATTACTCTTTATGGCTGGTTTGGACATAGGAATCCTATTGATCGTGACGCTATTTTATCGGCAATTTGTCGCCGTCGCATTTGACGAAGAATTTGCTCAGTTGCGCGGCATACCAGTCGTGTTCTTTTATCTATTATTATTAGTACTGGTCGCCATCACCGTCGTTTTAATGATTCAGGTCGTGGGATTAATTCTAGTGATCGCGTTATTGACATTACCGGCGGTGATTGCTGGACAATGGACACATTCATTAGCCAGCATGATGATGACCGCCACCGGAGTAGGGAGTTTGCTAATTGTCATTGGTCTAGGGGCATCCTATGCGCCCGATTTACCACCTGGGCCAGTGATTGTGTTATTTGCTGGGGCGCTGTATCTCTTATCGAGTGTGATGAGTCAACTTTATTATCTGTGGCAACACCGCCGCTATTCAAAATGAACAACAGAGGAAATAAAACCATGAATGCAGTCCGCTTACAACAAGCATTGGCACAAGCCGAAATGCTTTGCCACGCTCGTGGTGTGCGTTTAACCGATCAACGCCGCCGTGTTTTAGAAATTATTTGCCGTGCCGATCGCCCATTAGGCGCGTATGCGATTTTAGAAAACCTCCGCGACGGCACCCGCGCCGCCCCCCCAACCGTGTATCGTGCATTAGACTTTTTATTAGAACAAGGCCTCGTTCACCGATTAGAAACTTTACATGCATTCATTAATTGTACGCATCCAGAACAAGCACACAACAGCCAATTTCTAGTTTGCAAACAGTGTGGTGAAGTAAAAGAATTTTCCGATCAACGCATTAACGATGCAGTCAATGCGCTGGCAATTGAAAATGGTTTCCAACTCGTACATCCAGTGGTTGAATTACTTGGCAACTGTGGACATTGCACCACCGGCGCCACTAAAGCGGTTTAATTATTCAAGATTCAATCCGCAATGGCATTGCATCAGCGCCAATCAGCATTAGAACACACGCACGATTCACCGCATGGTTGGCAAATACTTTTAATTACAGTGCGGGACCCACGCGCCCGCACTTTATTATTCCTCGGGTTTGCAGCCGGCTTGCCCTTATTATTAATTTTTTCTTCACTGTCATTATGGCTGCGTGAAGCCGGTGTTGACCGTCAAACTGTCACTTTCTTTAGCTGGGCAGCATTAGGGTATTCATTCAAGTTCCTATGGGCGCCATTAGTAGATCGGTTAGCATTACCAGGATTAACGCGCAGACTAGGGCGCCGCCGTAGCTGGTTAATTGCCGCCCAAATCGCCATCATTATTGCCATGTTATTAATGGCTTTCACTGACCCAGCATTAGGGCCGCGGCACCTATTCACTCTAGCGCTAGCCGCTGTTTTATTAGGTTTATCCGCCGCAACTCAAGACATCGTCATTGATGCGTATCGCATTGAAATTGCCCCACCCGCTATGCAGGCATTATTAGCTGCTACTTACATTGCGGGTTATCGTGTCGGCATGATTGTCGCAGGTGCAGGTGCATTGTCATTAGCTGCGTGGTTCGGCTCCAGCAGCGCCGTCTATTCTTATTCAGCTTGGCAAGCCACTTATTGCATCATGGCAGCGGTCATGTTAATTGGCATCATCACAACATTAACCGCATCTGAACCTACAGTTGCAACACAAAACACTGCTGAAAACGATCAATTTAATTCACGACACAACGCCCGACTGGTCGCGTTATTTTTAATCACAGCCAGCCTCTTTGCTACGACGTTCTTTTTAACTTCACAAGTTTTTAATGCGTTTACCGCACTAAGTGAGAGTAGCGTATTAATTGCGTTTATAAGTGAAGCCGCGCATTTTTTATTTGCATTATTAACGGCGATTATGAGCGGTTGGTTATTGGTGCGTTACGGTTTAGTGCAATCACATTATGCCCGAGCCACTTGGGTTGCGCCCATTCTTGATTTTTTCCAACGTTATGGGACGCGCCCCGCGTTATTATTATTAGCCTTAATTGGCTTATATCGCATTTCTGACATTGTGCTAGGCGTCATTGCCAATGTGTTTTATCAAGACCTGGGATTTAGCAAACCCGAAATCGCCGGTGCTGTGCAAACCTTCGGCGTTGTGATTAGTTTAATCGGTGGTTTTTTAGGCGGGTTATTAGCAACGCGCTTTGGCGTCATGCGCATTTTAATGCTGGGAGCAGTGTTGTCTGCGCTGACTAATTTAGTGTTTATTGGATTAGCCATTGCGGGACATCAATTAGTTTTATTGTATGTCACGGTCAGCGCAGACAATTTAGCAGCGGGATTAGCCAGTGCGGCATTTATTGCATTTTTATCTAGTCTAACCAACGTTTCTTTTACCGCTGTACAATATGCTCTATTCAGTTCAGCGATGACATTACTACCCAAGTTACTTGGCGGCTATTCTGGCAGCATAGTAGAAACTATTGGTTATCCGGCATTTTTTGTTTTCACAACCTTAATTGGGTTGCCAGTGTTATTACTTGTGTGGTTGGCGCGGCACATTGTACAAATAAAAACCTAACCTGTCAGCATGTGATTGATAATCGCGGAATAACCCAGCCGTTTTATTTAATAACCTGACAAGTGCGCGCCTGCCATGATTTACTTTAATAAGTCACACAAGATCGCATGATAAATGCGCGTCAATTGTTCCAGATCATCCACTGCAACACACTCATCAACTTGATGAATAGTTGTATTGACTGGTCCAAGTTCTAGAACTTCAGCCCCAGTTGGCGCAATAAAACGTCCGTCGGATGTTCCGCCACTGGTAGATAACACCGGTTCATACCCTAAAATCGTTTGCACGGCTGATTGCGTCGTTGTCACTAATTGACCGACAGGGGTCACAAATGGTAATCCAGACAAATGCCATTCTAATTCGTAATTACACAAGCCCTGATCGAGCATTGCAATGACACGCTGTTGAATGATTTCCGGCGTTAATTCAGTTGAAAACCGGAAATTGAATTGCAAATCTAAGATACCGGGAATGACATTTTCAGCACCGGTGCCAGCTTGAATGCCCGATATTTGAAAACTGGTGGGAGGGAAATACTCATTACCTTGATCCCACACTTCATTACAAAAGCGCACTAATGTCGGTGCAAAATGATGAATAGGATTGTCGGCGCGATGGGGATAGGCAACATGTCCTTGTTTCCCAAAGATACGCAATCGTGCATTCAAACTGCCGCGCCGGCCATTCTTAATACAATCACCTAATTGTTGAGTACTCGTCGGCTCACCAATTAAACAATAATCAATTTTTTGCCCGCATGTTTGCAAATGTTCAATAACTTTTGCCGTTCCATCAATTGCCGGTCCCTCTTCATCACTGGTTAATAAAAAAGCTAACTTACCACGATGGGTTGGGTTTTCTTGAATAAATCCTTCGGCCGCAACTATCATTGCTGCCAACGAACCTTTCATATCCGCCGCACCGCGCCCAAATAACATCCCATCCCGCAATGTGGGTGTAAATGGGTCTGATGACCATAAATGTAACTGCCCTGGCGGCACCACATCGGTATGACCGGCAAAACAAAA
Organism: Thiospirillum jenense; assembly: GCF_014145225.1. GTDB lineage: Bacteria > Pseudomonadota > Gammaproteobacteria > Chromatiales > Chromatiaceae > Thiospirillum > Thiospirillum jenense. Next base: position 19,755 of record NZ_JABVCQ010000026.1, on the reverse strand, counting down.
TAATGGTGACTCATTTCCATGCCATGCCCATAGGTTTGTCACATCCCCAAAAGGCAGAGATTCAATATGAAAACCACACTTGGCAAGACGCGCAATAATTAAGTCCTGACAACCAGCATCCTGTGGTGTGATTGAGGGTAGAGCAACAAGTGCCTGTGCCAATGCTAATGTTGGTGAACAATCAGAATCCATGAGTTAAAACCATTGAATATCAAAATATCTGGCATGATGCTTTAATTGTTTTCTAAAGCAGCTTCTAAAACCCGCCCGGCATTTTCGGGTAACACAATATTTAATTCTAAAATTTCTTGATTCCCTTCTTGTTCATAGCGTACCGACACGGACGCTAAATCAACATTAACATATTTACGAATGACATCAAGAATTTCTTGTTTTAAACTAGGCAAATAAGACGGGCGATCTCGTGCCATACGATCATAAGCAACTAAGATTTGCAAACGTTCTTTGGCAATGACCGCAGAAGTCTTATTGCGATTAGTATTACCTGCCTCGTTATTGCGAAAATAATCGGCAAATGATGACATATTAACCTCCAAAGAGTCGTCCAAGAAATCCTCTTTTACCTGCTTCAATAAAACGAAATGGCACTTCTTTCCCCGTAAAGCGCAATACAGTGTCTTGATAGGCGCGTCCCGCATCGGACTCAGCATCGAGAATAACTGGTACGCCGGCATTGGAGGCGTTTAATACGGCTTGTGATTCTGGAATCACTCCTAATAACTTGAGTGATAAAATTTCTTGAACATCGGTGACGCTTAACATTTCGCCGCGCACGACCCGCTCCGGGGAATAACGGGTCAATAATAAATGTTCAATAATTGGTTCAGCATCCGTTTCGGCGCGTTTTGATTTGCTTGATAAAATACCCAACATTCGATCTGAATCACGCACTGATGCCACTTCTGGATTAGTTACCACAATAGCATCATCGGCATAATACATTGCCATCATTGCGCCGTGTTCAATACCAGCTGGGGAATCACAAATGACATATTCATAACTGCGACCTAAATCTTCTAATACCTGACCGACGCCATCTTTAGTCAACGCATTTTTATCACGCGTTTGTGACGCCGGCAAAATGTATAATTTGTCACAACGTTTATCACGAATGAGCGCTTGATTAAGATTGGCTTCACCATTAATCACATTGACAAAATCATAAACTACGCGGCGCTCGCAACCCATAATTAAATCGAGATTGCGCAATCCAACATCGAAATCAATGACGACGGTGCGATGCCCCAACATCGCCAATCCCATTCCCATTGCAGCCGCTGTTGTAGTTTTACCCACACCACCCTTGCCCGAGGTGATAACAACAATTTTAGCCAATTGCGTATTCTCCCAAACTATCTAACGTTGTTGATGGAAACACTGATTCAAGCCTCTAATGTTGCCTTGAATTGTCGCGGCATCATTTTTTAATATTTTATTTAGCCGCAACAGCTTAATTGAGACAATTTTACCAGCAGTTTCCTATTCATAGTTTGACATAATTAATGTGACGACACTGTCAAAACGTGTTCTATATTAAAGTACTTCTGTCAAGACTATCACACGACATATCAATGTTTTCGTGCTACAGCGCACATATAGTTGTGTTTGCGCATCTGGCGTTAATTGTACATCAACTGTTAGTTTTTTAATATAATCCGCCTCTGAAGTGGCAAGTTTATAAAATAAAACACCGCATTTTATTGGCAAAACGTTGTCCGCATAACCACTTGTATTAGGCAAGCCAAACTAAATGATTACAAAGATTCAATACGCAACATGTCACGATCTAAAAAGATTTGTGCCCGTTTACCTTTTAGATCATTGGGGATATTTTCATTCACGCGATAATGTCCAGCAATAGCAACTAATTCCGCGTGTAAATTTTGGCAAAAAATGCGTGCTTGCGCATTCCCTTTAATACCAGCGAATACGCGGCCGCGTAATGAACCATAGACATGGATATTGCCATCTGCCATCAGTTCAGCTCCCGAACTGACTGGTGCAATTACGGTTAAATCACCACTTGCAACATAAATCTTTTGTCCTGAGCGCACCGGCCGTGTAATAATCATAGAATTAAATTCATGCCCCAAGCCTAATGTCACTTCGGGTAATGATGGCGAGGTTTCAACTGGTTTAATTGCACGATTAGCGCGTGGTGTTGCTTGACGTGAATGAGAATGTGCGCCATCACCTAATAAAGCAAGTTGTAGGGTTTTTGCCGCCTCTTGTTGAAACGCATCGCCGCCACGCAACCCAATTGGAATCATGTGAAAGCGGCGCAGCAAATTAACAATATATGATAAATCAACGGGGTCATCTGTATTTGATAATTCGCTGATATCTATGACCACTGGGGTATGATGAAAGAACTCTGGTGCCTGCTCAACACGTTGTTCTATTTGTATTGCAATTGTGTCTATTGCTGTATGCAGCAAACGAATCACAGGTAAAGTAAAGGTAGCGGCTTTAATGTCAAGCGCCGCAACCTCTTGAGAAACCGAAGGATCAACAAAAACTGTCATGCTGTGATTCGCGCTGAAACAATTAAAACGAGTTAAATAACCCGACCCTTCACGCTGTGATTTTAAATATGTTAGGACGTGCGGCAACAACACGATGGTAGCGTACTTTATTTACGCTACACAGTATTTGCCAATCACTTCACTCAATCAAGCGGGGCATTGCAAATAAAGATCAACACATTTGTCATTAACCCGGCGGCCATTGCAAGGCGCGTCCACCTAATAAATGGACATGCAAATGGAAGACAGTTTGTCCGGCTTGCGCATTACAATTAATCACAGTGCGATAGCCGGCGTCAGCAATGCCTTCTTGGGCGGCAATGCGGGCGGCAGTGAGTAATAATTTTCCCATCAATTCGGCATCATTATCATTTACGTCATTTAAGGTCGGAATGGAACGGCGCGGAATAATTAAGATATGCACCGGTGCTTGGGGATGAATGTCACGAAAAGCGACAACATCATCATCTTCATACACCACATCAGCGGCCATTTCACCCGCTGCAATTTTACCAAAAATTGTATCTGACATCATGCAGCCTCATTATCAATTTTGCGCCATTTTCTGACGATTTTATTCAACGAATCAACGGGGATTATATGCGCCAACATTTAGGATGTTAATATCCAAAAGCACCGACGTTTTGCATTTACCATTAAAATGGCAATTTCATACCCGGCGGTAATGGAATGCCGGCGGTTAATTCGGACATGGTTTGTTGCATCCGACTTTTTACACGATTGACAGCATCATTCACTGCGGCGGCAATTAAATCTTCGAGCATGTCTTTATCATCGGTCAATAACGATGGGTCTAATTCAACCCGCTTGACTTCATGTCCACCGGTCATGGTCACGCGCACCATGCCGCCACCTGATTCACCAGTGACTTCTTCTTGGGCGAGGCGCTCTTGTGATTTTTGCAGTTCTTGCTGCATTTTCTGCGCCTGTTTTAACATTGATCCAAGTCCACCTTTCATCATCACCATTCCCTCATGTTATTAACATTGCGATACATACGCGATTAAAATTCAATTGGCTAATTCAGCCATGTGCCGGTTTAAGCATCCGATAGTTTGACAGTGCCGGGAATTACTTTGGCGTCTAGTTTTTCTTCTAATTCTTGCCCAACCGGATCATTTTTTAATATTTGTTCAGCAAGTTGTTGGTTCTGTTCAATCTGTTTTTGTTGATAATTGGCCGGCGTTTCTAATACAGTTGACGCAATCGCAATTGCTGATGTTTGATTTGCATTGCGGGGAATAATGTCTAATTTTAATGCCGCGCCCAATACAGTTTTCAATATCTCTAATAACCGAGTTTCCGCGCTCTGGCGCAAATGCGCCTGGTCAGCATCCAATACCAAACACAAGCGGTTATTTTCCCACGAATGAAATGCACAATGCTGCGCTAATTGCGTTGATAATCCCCCACCAGTTAATCGTAACCGTTGCAGCAATTGCCGCCACTCGTGGTCATTCGTTAATTGCACCACCCCACCCGGGTCATTGGTAATCACCGGTTCATTGGCAATGGCGGGGGAAATTGACGCGGGTGACGGCGCGGGCGGACGTGGCGACGATGCCACAGTTGCGGCGGCGCTACTGGGCATGGGCGCAGTCGCCGACGGCGCAGCGGCGGGCGCATCATCCGGCCGAAACGCCAGCGCCCGCAGTAATACCATTTCAAGTCCCGCTCGCGGACTCGGCGCCCACGCCAAATCTTGCTGCCCAAGCAACGCGATCTGGTAATACAGTTGCAAATCTTCCGCCGCCGCCGCGGTCGCCACCGTGCGCAGCCGCTCGGCATCGGGATCGTCAGCCGCCAACACGCTCGGCACCTGTTGTATCAACGCCAACCGATGTAGCAATTCGATCACAGTGCGCAACACGCCGGCAAAGTCTGGTGTCAAATCCGCAACACGTCCGATTTCGGCCAATAACCGCGCCCCATCCCCGGCACACAGCGCCTCAACCAGCGTCAAGGTCACGTCCTGATCGAGCGTTCCCAACATGGCGCGGACGTCGGCGACCGTCAATTGCCCGCCGCCAAACGCAATTGCCTGATCGAGCAAACTCAAGCCATCGCGCATACTGCCGTCGGCCGCGTGGGCAAGCAAATACAGCGCCTGCTCGTCGTAACCAATCGCTTCGGCGGCGAGAATGCGGCGGAATTGTCCCTGAATTTGCTCAGGTAACAAGGGTTTAAGATTGAATTGCAAACAGCGTGACAGCACCGTCGGCGGTAATTTTTGCGGATCGGTGGTGGCTAGAACGAACTTGACGTGCGGCGGCGGCTCTTCCAACGTTTTCAGTAACGCATTGAAACTATGGCCAGAAAACATGTGTACCTCGTCAATCAGGTACACTTTATAACGGCCGCGCACCGGCGCAAATGGCACGTTTTCCAGCAACTCGCGGGTCTGATCCACTTTAGTGCGCGAGGCGGCGTCCACCTCGAGCAAATCCAAAAAACGCCCTGCATCAATTTCCTGACATGTGGTACAAATCCCGCAAGGCGTGGCGCTGATGCCCTGTTCGCAGTTCAACGCTTTGGCCAAAATGCGCGCCAGTGTCGTTTTACCAACACCGCGAGTGCCGGTGAACAGATACGCATGATGCAGTTGGCCGCGGGTCAGCGCGTTGGTCAGCGCCTGCACGACGTGGGTCTGCCCGACCAGATCGGCAAAAGCACGCGGCCGCCATTTGCGCGCCAACACTTGATAAGCGGGCGGGGCGGGATTGGATGGGGTGGCGTGAGGGTCAGCCATAGCGGCGAATCACCGATGTTGAGTGTGAATCGGCTTTCGTCACACCAACTGGGTTGGATACCTAGCAGGAAACGGGGTTAAGAATAGCAGAATAACCCAGCGCGGCGCGGTCATAAATGGGTGGCAACCCACGCCCGCCACACTCCGGCACTCACTGCAACCGCTGCGGCTGCTTCCTTCCGGACCTGACCGGGTTCACGGCGTTGTGTTGCGAAGGGACGAACGTGGTTTGCCATAATTCAGAAACTGTCGTGACTTGACTGGTTGACGGGTCAAAATAGCAAATTGTTTTACCTAATACAAGTAAATCATGCGGCGGCGCGCTCGTGTCAGAGTAACGCGCTGTCATCACCGAATTAACCGCATCATCATTACCCGTGTAATTGCCAATTTAATCGCCGTGTTCATTGCCAGTTTATCATTAACGCGCCAGTAATGGTTTTAAGAATCGCCCGGTATGTGAGGCGTCACACTGCGCAATGTGTTCAGGCGTTCCCATTGCCACGACCCGCCCACCTTCATTGCCGCCCTCCGGCCCTAAATCAATCACCCAATCCGCTATTTTAATCACATCTAAATGGTGTTCAATCACCACAATTGTATTACCTTGATCACGCAGGTGATGCAGTACGTCTAATAATAACTTGACGTCGTGGAAATGTAAACCTGTGGTTGGTTCATCTAAAATGTACAGCGTGCGGCCGGTCGCTCGTTTAGATAATTCCCGACTAAGTTTAATTCGCTGCGCTTCACCACCGGATAGCGTCGTGGCATTTTGCCCCAAGTGCAAATACGATAAACCTACCGCCATTAATGTGTCTAATTTGCGTTTTAATAATGGCACGGCGGCAAATACGTCGAGCGCCTCCGCCACCGTTAATGCTAATACATCAGCAATGGTGCGGCCTTTATAATAAATATCTAAGGTTTCACGATTATAACGCCGCCCATTGCACACATCACATGGCACATAGACATCGGGTAAAAAGTGCATGGCGACGCGAATGACACCATCACCAGTGCAGGCTTCACAGCGCCCGCCCTTGACATTAAAACTAAAGCGCCCGACGCTATAGCCGCGAGCGCGTGATTCGGGAACGGCGGCAAATAACTCGCGGATTAAATCGAATACGCCGGTATAGGTGGCGGGATTAGAACGCGGCGTGCGGCCAATTGGACTTTGGTCAATTTCAATCACCTTATCGAAATGCTCTAGCCCGTGAATGCTTTGATAAGGTGCAATGGTGACTTGCGCTTGATGTAAATGCTGGGCAATGATCGGATAAAGCGTGTCATTAATGAGTGTGGATTTACCCGAACCAGACACACCCGTCACGCAACACAGCGTACCAATTGGAATGCAAATATCAATTGCTTGTAAATTATTACCACTGGCGCCGGTTAATTGTAAAACCCGCATCGGGTCTATTGCGCGGCGTTGATTTGGCACTGCAATTGTTAATTCACCTGATAAATAACGCCCGGTGAGTGACGCCGGTTGCGCCGCTAAATCGGCCGCCGTGCCTTGCGCAATCACTGTGCCGCCATAGGCACCGGCGCCGGGGCCTAAATCAATAATATGATCGGCGGCGCGCATGGCTTCTTCATCATGTTCGACCACAATGACTGTATTGCCCAAATCGCGTAAATGCGCCAATGTCGCTAATAACCGCGCATTATCGCGTTGATGCAAACCAATTGATGGTTCATCCAACACATATAAGACACCAACTAATGCCGCGCCGATTTGACTGGCTAAACGAATGCGCTGCGCTTCACCGCCAGACAGTGTTTCGGCATTGCGATCCAGACTTAAATAATCCAATCCTACCGCAATTAAAAACTGCAAGCGGGACGTGATTTCTTTTAATATCGGGGCGGCAATGGCTTGTTTAGCACCAATTAACTCAAGCTGCATAAACCAATGCAAACAGGCATGAATGGGCAATGCGACTAATTGCGGCAGCGTATGATCGCTAATACGCACCAGTCGCGCAATTGAATTAAGACGAGCGCCATTACACGCCGGACAGGGTTGTTGGGTGCGATAACGCGCTAATTCCTCGCGCACCGCTGGCGAATCAGTTTCCCGATAACGCTGTTCCGTGAATGGCACAATACCAATGAATGGCGTGCTAACATCTTGAATTAAACCGCCGGTGCCGTATAAAACAACCTGCTGTATTAATGATGATAACTCACACCAGGGCGTATTCAAATCAAAGCGCAACTCTTTGGCTAAATTGGTCAATAACCGAAAATATTGCGGCTGTTTTTTATGCCAACCGGGAATGGCGCCATCCGCTAAACTGCGGGTCGGCTGCGCCACTAATTTGATTGAATCAAAAAAGGTTTGTACTCCTAAGCCATCGCAGTTTGGACATGCGCCCGTCGGGCTATTAAATGAAAACAGACGCGGTTCTAATGCCGCCACGCTATAGCCGCAAATTGGACAACCGAAGACAGTGGAAAAGGTATTTTCTATTCCAGTGTCATGTTCGGCAGTCATCTCCATACGCACAGCGCGCACCGTGCCGCCAGACAACCGCACCGCTGTTTCAATAGATTCCGCCAAACGTTGGCGCTGTTCTGGGCGAATACGCAGGCGATCAATCACCACTTCAATTTGATGTTTATGTCGCGCATCTAATAGCGGCGCTTCCTCTAATTCATACAGCGCACCATCAATTCGCGCCCGAATAAATCCTTGTGCCTGTAATTCGTTAAATAATTGACGGTATTCACCTTTGCGCGCCGTCACTAATGGTGCTAATAACATCACCCGCTCGCCGTCCGGCCAGGTTAATAAATGATCCACAATTTGTGTAATGGTTTGCGCATTTAATGCTTCGCCGTGCTCTGGACAATAAGGTGTCCCAATTCGTGCAAATAACAAGCGTAAATAATCGTGAATTTCGGTAATGGTACCGACGGTGGAACGCGGATTATGAGACGTGGTTTTTTGGTCAATGGCAATAGCGGGCGATAACCCGGTAATTTGATCTACATCCGGCTTATTCATTAATGATAAAAACTGCCGCGCATAGGCTGACAAGGATTCAACATAGCGCCGCTGGCCTTCCGCATAGAGCGTATCAAAGGCGAGTGATGATTTACCTGAGCCAGATAAACCAGTCATCACAATCAATTGATGACGCGGCAAATCAAGGTCAATGTTTTTTAGATTATGCGTGCGAGCGCCGCGAATACGAATGTAATCATCCATTGCCATTTAATCAAGGTTTCTCATTATTCAGGGCGCCCGAATAATACATAAAAGGCATGTTCACCATTGCTGGTCAATCCCAAGCCGAAATAGGCGGGGCCAATCCAGGTATCTGAACCAAAAAAGAGACTGCCGCCATAACGGGTCGCTTCTGACGTTAATAAGAATTCCGTATCTTGGCTATGATCGTAAACCATACTATCAGATAACCAGCCGGCTTCGAGTGATGCACCCAAATATAAACCGCGTCCAAACGGGGGTGGTAAACTGGCAATTTGACGGTAATAAGACACGGCAGCAAAGGCAATGTCATTGCCGCGAAATTGTTCATTGGCGTAGCCTGAACCTTTTAAAAATCCACCGAATGGGAATTGATTGTCATAAGACATTTCAGCACCAAAACTGCTGCCCAATTTAATGCTAGTTGCAATGGTATTCACACCAAAACTGCGGGCGGTGGTGGCAGTGAATAAGGCGCGGGTGTAGTTGCCACCTGCGTCATTATCCGCACCGAATGCGGTTAAAGGGGTGCTTGTTTCTAATGCAAAACGCAATCCAGAACGTGGGGCGCCGGGGCTATCAAGCGTGTCATATAGAATGCGCGTGCGTATTCCAGATTCATTGTATTGTCCTTCGGGTAATTGCGATGAACCGGTATCAAGATCGGTTGCAGTGCGCCCGTAATAAACGCCAGCGCGTAATTCAGCATCATGCCAAATCGTGCCAATATCGGCGCCTAAACGCAAGCGCGTCACATCATAGCGGGCAATGCGTTGGTCATCTAAATAAACACTATAAGGACTTAAATCATAATCCAAATAAGATGCAATAAACTGGTCATCGTGCAGGCGCAAGGGTTGATAGAATTCGCTATAAAAACTGGGCGCATTTCCCAGCGTTAATTCGGTATGCCATTCCGCGCCATTGGCATTTAACCAAGTGCGATCATAGGTGGCGCGCAATCCAAACCGACTATCCCCTTGATTATCACTCGCTAATCCCAACCCGAAACTTAAATACCCCGGCCCCCACGCTTTTTCTACCGCATCAACGATTAACAAATCGGTTTTATTATGACGTTCAAACCGATAACTAATGCGTTCAAAGTCACCGCGTCCATAGACCTGTTGAATGGCAGCATCTAATTCAGACCGCCGAAAATATGATTGCCGTTGTGCCGCAATTAAATCTTTAAAAACATTAGGATTTACCCAGTGCAATCCATTGATTTTGATTTCGTCCACACGCTGCACTGATTGATGATGCCCAAAGCGTTGTTGTTGCCAATGGGCGTACTCTGCGGTATTCAAACTTAACTGCGCTAATGCCGGCGCCATCTGTTCAGCCGCTTGTATACCGGCGGCAATTGCCTGTTTTGCTTTATTAAAATCACTAGAAGACACGTCGGTTAAATCAGGCACAATGAGTATGTCTCGATCTGGGTTTAATTGCTGCAATGACACTTGCACATTTTGTTCAGTGAGAATGGCAATGATTTGTCCAGTAATCCCGACAACATTATTCAATTGTTCACGCGGTAAGTAACCTGAACCGAGATTAACAGCGATAATAATATCAGCGCCCAAATCACGCGCCACATCAATCGGTAAATTGCGCACCAAACCACCGTCAACGTATAATTGATTATTCCATTCAATGGGCGCGAATACGCCGGGGACAGCCATACTGGCGCGCATTGCAATGGGCAGTGAACCACGATCAAAAATGGCTAGTTGACCGTTTTCTAAATTGGTGGCAACGGCACGAAATTGAATTGGGAACTGGTCAAAATGATTGAGCGTTTCAACGCCCTGCGTTAAATCATTAAAAAACAATTGCACTTTTTGACCGGCAATCGCGCCTTTGGGCAAGCGTAATTGTCCATCGTGAACGCCAATCGTAAAATTCCAGGTTGGATTGGATGATAATTCTTTTCGCCGCGCTGACCATTGGTGACGCGGTGGGTCGTCATTAAATAAATCATTCCAATCAACGGCAGTCATGCGCTGCTCTAATTCAGCAGCTGATAAACCCGCTGCATAACTGCCGCCAACTAATGCACCCATGCTGGTACCGACAATCATATCTATTGGAATATGCAGGCGTTCTAATACTTTTAAAACGCCAATATGCGCCGCACCTCGCGCCCCACCGCCACTCAGTACCAATCCAATTTTGGGTTTAGAGTGTTTAGCATGGAATAAAGATGTCGCCGCAGTGATGGGCGGTGCAATAATAGCGAGAGCCAGCAAAACGCTAATGTAAATGCGGTACTTCATTATGATTTAGATTGAACAGTTAGAAAATTCTGCTTATTCAGTTAAAATTTGCGGTTCTACTAATTCCACTGGACAATTGAGCGAACGCGCCACTAAACATAATCGGTGCGCTTTATTTAAAATCCGTTCTGCTTGCGCTTCTTTACCATGCGTGACGGTTAATTCTGGGCGAATACGAATGGCTTTGAAACGGTAGCCGGCGCGGTCTTCTTGATCCAATTCACCTTCAGCCGTAGAGCAATAGTTTTTAATATCCAATTTAGACAAACGTGCTAATAACACAACGTAATTAGCTAGACACGTTTCCGCTGCAAAGACTAATAAATGTTCCGGGCTATAGCGTGTTAAATCATGTGGCGAACCGACTGGCAGAGGTTGCGGTAATTCGATGTCACTATCAAAATCAGCTGGTGGAACGACATGCACATTACCCGCATCAGTCTGACCAGTCCATGTATAGGCAGTGTGATAAAAAGAAGGAATTGCACTCATAAAAATACTCTCAAATAGGTTGGATTGGTGGTGCAATTTTAGCCTAATTTTTTGTTCCGTGTCGCCCAAAACTTGTTACAATTATACTCACAATTCTTTTGAACCCCGCACTATAATAGATGGATACTACAATGCTTTTAACCCCTACGATTGAACAAGTAGAGCGTTTATTAATTGACACTTTACATCTTGCCGAGACGGGAGTGACCAATATTGATCCCGATTTAGTATTATTTGGCACTGGATTAGGATTAGATTCGATTGACGCACTCGAACTCGCGCTGGCAATTAACAAAGAATACGGCGTGACCTTAAAATCGGATGATGCCGACATCGTACAAATCTTTTCGACACTGCGCACCTTGACTACTTATATTCAAGCACACATTGCCACCTAATGCAGCGATTTATGCCCACTTTGGTGACGGTTTTAATTGTTGTTTATCCAATTATCACGCACCTGAGTATTCGTCATGCGCACCCCATAATCCCCGTGTTATGGCTCGCTGTTTTAATGACGATTGCGCTGTCTTACCAATTAAGACACGCGCTGCACATTAGCACAATAGTGATGTTAATTGCGCTGCTTTTATTCGCAGCAAGCATGACTGAGTTTATTTCCCAGTTGGATTGGTTCATTCGCATTCCACCAATTATGATGCAATTCGGGTTGGCATGGGTGTTTGGTCGCACATTACGGCATGGACACACGCCATTAATTGTACAAATTGGGTTGCAGGTACGCGGACAATTACCGACGCCCGTCGTGCGCTATGGTCGTAGGTTAACACTGATTTGGACGGGATTCTTTATTGCATTAGGGATTGAGTGCAGTTTATTAGCCATGTTTGCATCGCCGGGCTGGTGGTCATTATTAACTAATGTGGTGAATTATGCGTTAATGCTTGCGCTGTTGTTATTGGAATATCCGATTCGGCGGCGCGTGTTGGGTGATTTGGAGCCGACATCGTTATTCGACTCACTGCGCGCCATTGTGCGATTAAACTGGCGCTCGGTGTTATTTAATCGGAGTCACTGATGCCCCCCGCAACGCTGCCATTATTTCCAGTTCATCATGCCAATGGACCGCTATTTATCATTGGCGCCGACCCGCCAGTGGTAATTTCTCACGCGACTTTTTTTAGTCAAGCCCAGCAATTGAGTGAACAATTGCCGCCGGCGCCTTATGTTATTAATGTGTGTGATAATCGCTATCTTTTTGCACTCACTTTTGCAGCAGCATTATTGCGCGGCGCCGTCAGTTTATTTCCAACCAATCGCCTCGCGGCCACGGTAAATACATTAGCGGCGAATTATCCTGACGCGCTGTGTTTAACCGACACGCCGCTCGATCAATTGACGGCGCCAGTGCAGTTAATTCACGCGCCGTCACTGCCACTTCATTCGCCAATGAATGCGGGTCATTGCATCCCGCCGCCCGCATTTCAATTACCCGCCGCGCAATTGGCGTTTATTGCATTCACTTCAGGCAGCACCGGACAACCGCAGCCGCATCCCAAGCGCTGGGGCGATTTGGTTGGGTGTGCGCAGGCGGCGGGGCGGCGATTTGCGTGGGCGCCAACCAGTAGTATTGTTGCAACAGTTCCGCCGCAGCACATGTACGGTCTGGAATTATCGGTGATGGTGCCTTGGGTGCTGGGCTGTGCAATCCACGCCACACGTCCGTTTTTTCCAACAGATATTTGCACTGCGCTCGCTGCCATGCCGGCGCCCAGAATTTTGGTGACGACGCCGGTGCATTTGGCCGCCTGCCTTGCCGCTGGTGGCGACTGGCCGGCGGTGGCGCAGGTGATTTCGGCCACGGCGCCACTGTCGCGTCAATTAGCCGCGCAGGTTGAGGCGCAGTTTCACACGCAAGTCTTTGAAATTTATGGAAGCACTGAGTCCGGCTCGATTGCCAGCCGGGCGACCTGTACCGTGCCTGCGTGGCATTGGTACGACGGTGTTAAAATACAACAGGATGGCGAGCAGGTCAGCGTGACCGCACCTTTTATTGATGGCACGATCCCGTTGGCTGACGTGTTACGGTGTGACGCGGACGGCAGTTTTGAGCTGCTCGGGCGGGCGGCGGAAATGGTCAAAGTTGGTGGGAAACGGGCGGCATTGTCGGAATTAAACGCGGTATTGAACGCGATTGTCGGGGTCGAGGACGGTGCGTTTGTGGCGCTGGACGAGCGCGGCGATCCGATTGGGCGATTGGCGGCGATTGTGGTGGCATCGGGGTTGGATCGTGCGGCGATCATCGGCGAATTGGCTGGGAAAATTGATCCGGTGTTTTATCCGCGACCATTGGTGTTTGTTGATCAATTGCCGCGCACGGCGACGGGTAAATTGCCGCGAGCGGAATTATTACGGGTGTTATCCGAATACGCGGCGGGAGTTTCAATTAATGATGATGACGCGCACTGAGCAGGTGTTCATTCCAGTTCATCACCCGAGTTTTGCCGGTCATTTCCCGCATTATCCAATTGTGCCGGGCGCGTTGTTATTAGAGTTAATTGGCATGGCGTGGGGGCAACCAATGACAGCGGTGCCGCGAGTGAAGTTTTTACAACCGGTGTTGCCGGGCGATGAATTGATGATTCAATTCACTGCTGGGGCGACTCAAACGGCGGTGCAGTTTATTTGCCAACGCGGCGCGGTACTGGTTTGCACCGGACTATTGCAATACGCTGATTGATTAGCGGCTGAATGATAACTCTATGAATAATTGGACAAGTCAGCATGAGCGCGGCAGCAGCGCGATGATTTGGCTCATTCGTTGGATTGCGCTGCATTTGGGGCGGCGCATTGCGCGGTTATTGCTGTATCCAATTACGTTGTATTTTTTAATTAAAGCGCGGCCGCAGCGGCAGGCATCACGGCAGTTTTTAACGCGGGTATTCGAGCGGCCGGCAAGTTTATTTGAGGTGGCGCAGCATTTTCATTGCTTTGCCGCGACGATTCTTGACCGCGTGTTTTTACTCGGGGGGCGGTACGAGTTATTTGATATTCGCCTGCACAATCCGCAATGTATTCTTGATCGCCTCGCCAGTGGGCAGGGATTTTTATTATTCGGTTCTCATTTGGGCAGTTTTGAAGTGTTGCGCGGAATTGGATTAGATCAGGCGCAATTGCCGCTCAAGGTGTTGATGTATCCATTGCACAACGCGGTATTGACGCAATTATTAGATGCCTTGAATCCACAGTTTAGGGCATCGGTAATTTCATTAGCTGCACCGCAGCCGTTATTAGCAGTTAAAGAGCATTTGGATGCGCAGGGTGTGGTGGGTTTATTAGCAGATCGGGCGCGACCGGGGGAGGCTGTTATTTACTGTGAATTGCTTGGTCAAATGGCGGCATTTCCCGCTGGTCCATTCAATTTAGCAGCGGTAACGGGCGCACCGATTATTCTCGTTTTTGGGTTGTATCGCGGCGGGGCGCGCTATGATGTGCATTTTGAGGTACTGACCGAGCGGGTGGCGATTGCGCGGGCGCAGCGGGCGGCGCAGGTGCAGCAGTGGGCGCGGCGGTACGCAGAGCGGCTGGCGTACTACACGCGGGCGGCGCCGCTGAATTGGTTCAATTTTTACGACTTTTGGATGTGATTTCAACGGGTTAGGTGGTTTCGGCCTACCCTACCCATTTGGGTGGGGGTGTAAAAAAACCTGACACTACTTGCCATTTGCTTAACTGTTTGAAATTACTGGGAAAAGTGCTAAAAATAGGGTAAAAATAGGGCGTCGGCAGTCAAATTCTGTAAAAAAACCTGACACCTATTTTTGGTACTTTGAAACGTCGAGTTTTTCAAAAAATAGTGTTGCGATTCAAGCAATTGCGTAAAGTTGTTGTCTGAAAGAGACGGTAATTTTAGTGGGTTACGCAACAAAAAGTGTCAGGTTTTTTTACAGTCATTTGCCACGATTTTTTTGAGTTAAGCTGCATCTTATTGATTTTTCTGATTATTATATTTTGGCATGATATATGCAAAACACAGTTATATGGGAACGGGGGTTTTAGACTTTGTGAGACGTTCCTGCCATTGATTTTTACTAAATCGAAAACATCACATCAAACATTTTCAACACATTTTAAGGTGTTAAATTATGAAACTCTCCAAGCTGTCTATTAAAAAAACCACGTTATCTATCGCGTTAGCCGGTGCGATGGGTTTGATTACAACACATACCAACGCCAGCGAAATTCTTTTACCTGGTTATTGGGGATTAAGCATTGATGGCGGTGCGAACATCTTAGGAATAGAAGCATTAGCACTTGATGGTTGGTCACATCTTGATAATGACTTTTCTAATCCAAACACCGATGGTTCTTTCAATTTTATTGAAAATGGCCTATTGCAGGTGACGGGTTATCGGTCATTGATTTCTGGTGGCACAGAATCAATTACCTACAATGCCGCTACTGGTTATGGCATCTTGCCCGTCGGTTATAATTTGTATATTGCGTGGGAGAACTTAACTGGTACGCAAGTGGTTAATCCCAGTAGTGGCGTTGCGCAAGTCTCATTTGACACCGGCAAAACACTGCATTTCTTTTTAGATACGGCGCCAGTTGCAACAGGTACGCCATTGCGTGGCGCGCCCTTCACCAATTGGAGTAATCAATTAACTGAAATTGCCCGGTTAAGCGTAATTCCGCAAGCAGTTAATTCGGTCACGGGAGTAACCGAGCATACGGGAGGCAATTTCGATCTGGCTCGTGGCGAGGGAAATGGCGACAGTACATTCATCCTTTGGCATGAGATGGATGTGAATAGCGGTTATTTGTTCAATGTTAATGAGGCGATCAATGATGATGGCAGCGTAGATGCCACTCGTGCGACTGATCTCGATCTGCAAGATACAGACTTTGCTGGTTTTGCAGGAGATACCACCACAGACATAGATTTACAAGCGCGGATACAAACAGGCTCTGCTCGAACCCTATTCACTAATGCCCAAGATACTGCTTTCGAGGAAATGATGGATGGTATTTTCCCGGGGGCAAGCGGCACTGATCCTGAACATTCTTTTAATCAAATCGAGAATGTTTTGTCTTCGGGGATGCAAATTTACAATGATTTTTATGTTAATCATAAGGGTTTAGCAAACTTTGATCTACAGGTGTCAGAACCCACCAGTTTGGCATTGTTAGGCATAGGATTATTCAGCACCGCGGGCGCCAGCCGTATATGGCGTAAAGCTGCCTAAACATCTGCAAGTAGCAGTGAAAATATTAGCCCGGAAGTGTTAATACTCTTCCGTGTTTTTATTGTCTCAATTATTTATTATTCAACAATTGTGCTAATGACAATCGCAATGACCGCGCCGCCGGTGCTATCCCAAACTCCACCCGTCCCTTATACACCGCTTGACGACAAGTTGATTGCCCACCCAATAGCGTTTCTAATTGCGCGACTAATTGCATTGCCTGCTGTTGGGCATGTGTTGCTTGACTAAATGTAATCTGATTATAAATGTACGATGCAAAAATCAGCGGCGTCTGTTCGGGTTGGAACTCTAATCCCTATTGCGTCGCTGTCAACCAAAACCGCTGCATTGCCCGCCCGCCGGCAATAAAATCATCCACTGTTAATAATGGTTGTTTAGCCACAATGACAAAATGCGCCGCGCAATTCAATGCCGGCCACACATCCATTTGCAAACGCGGCAATAACGTGCCGCTGAGATATTTATTCAAAAACTGCACCTGCCGCCAACTGTGCAATGCCCAACGCATTAAACGCAAGGTCGCCTTATCTAATCCCAACGCTTGATCGGGAATGCGATCTGCACTGAATTGTGTATTCCATTCAATCACCGCCTTGTGTACTTGATAGGCTTCAAAAAGTGTTAAACGCAATTCTGCATTGTCAAATAACAACCGCGCTATTTGACGCAATTGCGGCGTTCCTTCAAGCCAAATCACTCGGTATTGTTCACCAACGGCATGTTCTAATACTTGCCGCGCTTGCACTGTTAATGGCTGGCGCGACATAGCGCGGCGTTGAGTACAGCGAGCGCGAATAAATCTGGCTAATGGATGCGGCTGTGGAGTGATTGATTGCAATTGCACATCAAAGGTCGGAGTGATGTCGGGTAAATCAAGACGGCGCGTGATTTCACAGCGATAACCATAATGACTTGCTGCAATTTCTAAAGTTTCTAATAATCCACCTAATGCTAATTGACTTGCCCGTCCTTGTAAATCATAAACCACCGTGTCGCGGGTATCGCGTCCATGCACAATAAAATGTCGGTCATTAATGATTTCAAACCGCCACGGCTGCGTATTATCGCCACTCGGCGCCCAGCGTGCTAAATCAAGAATCTGCATTAAAACGCCACGCTCATTAATAACGGCTGGCAATGGCGCCGCGGGTGAGGATTGTTTCGCCAATTGCTGCGCCACCATTCGATACACCAATTGACGTTTAATGGTTTGCAATGGCCCACCATTCCCCCAGAACAATCGCCCGCGAGCATAGCGCGCCTGATACGCATCAAAAATATGATAATAGGGCGCGGCATACACCTCGCCGCGCCGCAATAAAATCTTTAATGCTTCAATACCCACAACCCCGCTACATAATTGACACGCCATTGGCGTTGACGGCCCGCGCTTTTGCCCTAAATCAAAGCGATGCGGATCAACCAAATAATCCCGATGCCAGGCTTTCGGCGTTAACCCAATTAAAAAATTAACGTATTGCTGAATAAGTGGCCGCCCCTGTAATTGAAAATACTGTTCAAATGACATTTGCCCCGGCATAAAAATTAAATACGGCACACCCATTCCAATTGGGCCAGCAGTGATCGCCGGAATCCCTAATTCATAACAACGTGCAAATAATAACGAACGCAACTCGGGTTCAAAAAAATCCACGCCATCCACGAATAAATCTACGCCGGATAAGAAGGCATCAATATTCTCCGCATTGATACCGCGATCAAAACACTGCAAGTCTAATTCGGGGTTAATATCCCGCGCCATCCGCGCTAATACCTCGACCTTTGGTTGATCGAGCGTACTCATCATCGCGCCGACTTGGCGATTAAAATTAGCCAATTCAAACGTATCCAAATCGGCAATATGAAATTTGCCAATCCCGAGGCGGGTAAGTGTGAGTAAATGCACCCCGCCCACGCCGCCCATGCCGATAATCGCCACGCGCTTTTGTCGCAACCGGTATAATTCAGTTTCTGTCACCCAACCGATATTGCGATTAAAGGCTTCACTGTAATTAAACGACTGCATGGATTAAATCCTCGTGTGTGGGTGAACGCGGTTGAAATGATTGCTGTTCGACTAGCATAACTGAATTGATATTCCGCGGCAAATCTTGTTTAATTATTATTGGCGGTGCAGTTTTGATTAAACTAAAGCGCCGCTGTTTACTGTGGTAGTACATAATATATGGATTCATTAGCGCTCCTATTTATCAGCGCCGTGTTATTAGATGCGCTATTCGGCGACCCGATTTATCCATTCCATCCTATTCGGCTAATTGGACACTACAGTATTGGTTTAGAACAGTGGTTTTTTCAACATCATTGGACGGGGCGATTAGCGGGTATTATTCATTGGTTAATGGTGGTGAATACTGCGCTGGCGGTGTGGTGGATTATTCACCTGAGCGCATCTCAATTGCACCCGCTATTGACATTTGGTTGGAATATATTCATTGCCTACAGCCTGCTCTGCACCCACGATCTATTAGCGCACGGGCGGCGGGTATTAATAGTATTAAATGATCTAGCCCGCGCTCGTCAACAGGTTGGGCAATTAGTTGGCCGCGACACAACGCAATTAACCCGTGCGGGCGTGGTGCGGGCAACAATTGAAAGTTTAGCCGAAAATTTCACGGATGGCATATTAACGCCGCTGTGGACATTAGCGCTGTTTGGAGTGCCGGGGTTGATTATCGTCAAAACCATTTCCAGTTTAGATTCAATGGTCGGGCATCGTACGCCGCGTTATCAATTATTCGGCTGGGCGGCGGCGCGCTCAGATGATGTTATTCACTGGTTGCCGGCGCGGTTATCGCCTTTTATTATTGCAACGGCGGCTGTGTTATTAAATGAAAAACCGCGTTCGGCAGTGCGCACCGCGTGGCGGGATCATGCTAAATTGCCCAGCCCCAATTCGGGTTGGAGTGAGGCGGCAGTCGCGGGGGCGTTGCAGGTGCGGCTGGTCGGGCCGCTCAGGTATCACGGACAAGCGGTGACATTGCCATTTATTGGTGATGATGCGTGGATAAAAGACTTAGATGACAAGCACTTACGGCGGGCGCTGCGGTTGATTGCGGTGGCGAGTGGGTGCGCAATTGTGATTGGTATCGCGCTCGCCGTCATTGTTTAGATTTTGGCATTAAAGATTCGCAGCGAGTGGCCGTTACAACGGGTGAACGCGGTGAATTATGCCGCTGTCACAAGCCCATCA
>NZ_JABVCQ010000025.1 GCF_014145225.1 Thiospirillum jenense | reverse complement strand
TCAGTTAGTTGCTCCGATTATTCAATTTTTCCGTAAGTTATACATCTTACAATGGAATCAAATCGTGAAATATTTTTTTATGACAGCTGGTGCCTTTGCGCAGTGCGATTATCAATGGTGGCAATTGTTAGATGGTCAAAAAAATCTGATTGAAGTTAACGCTTCAGACCTACCCTCTATTCAACCTTTTACTTCGCTGGATGCATGGTTAGACGGCGATCCCAGTAGTTATTCTTTGTTGTTATGGCATAATGCGGATAACCTTTTTTTGTTTTTATCTAATCTGCCAACTAGACGGCAAGATTATCAACAACGCTTTATTCGCAATTCTGTTATTTTGTTTTCTGAAAACGAAAAAGAGATGGCAATCATTCGTTATTTGACAGTGAAAGCAATTGAGTTGCCTCTTGAAGTTGCAAGTGTGTTAGACGAAACTTTAACAGAAAGTGATATTACAAAAACTTCGGAAAAAAGTTGGTTTTGTTTTAACTTGAATATTTGGCAACGTTATGTTGAGAATATCCAAATTGGTACATATAAAAAACCAGAGCGAGACTGGGATAAACTGGATTTCAGAATTGCCAAAGATACTGATGATAGAAGGAAAGATATTTGTAGCTATTTGGCAAAACAGAGTGATTTTTCTAAACAGCCAGAAATATTAGTGCTAATTACTAAATATAAAAGCCCGGATTTTTATTTTGAGCATTATCAAAAGTTTGGCGCGGTGCTAACTAATCTCGAATCCTCGGAAGATTGGCGAAAGAAAAAACGAACTTTGATTTCATCAGTCAAAAAAATTTTAACTTCATATTGGCTACCTATTGTTATTTTAATGTTTTTTGCTTCTGCTATAATTCAGAATCACTTGCATTATTAATCAATTTGACAACAATGCTAGGGTTTGAGAATCTAACAGCTAACAATTGACAGTTGTTAATAACAACCTTTCTAAGGTTAAAATTTTTTAGCCGTGAACTCTATGGACGAAAAAGAACTACCATCGCTTGTTATTGGGCAAAATATTGTTCTTTATCATCCGTTTGTTAGAGTTGCTGTGTTTGTGGAATGTAATGAATTTAGAAATTTCGATCTAATTCTCTTCATGGTGCCGAAACGACATGCCGTTCCTGTACAAGCTGTGTTCAGACGCAAAAAAACTTCAAAATGTGGAAGGGTTGTTTTATTCGGTACTGGTAATTATTGGTTATATGAATTTGACCTCAGTTGTTTATTACATGACTACCAAAGTTTAGCTTTTTTTTTAAAACTCAATGAAAAATCTAATCCTCCAACAGACGTTTCTGTTACTCTAATAATTGAAAATACAGCATTTATTCATCTAGGGACGACACTTCAAACATTTCAAACTCTAAACAGAATTGGGGAAGTTTACACATATGATTCAACATTCAGATTCAGGGCTTACAACGATGTTTTTCAATATTCAGTTTTCAAATCACAGTTTTTAAAAAACAGAGAAATCAATCATGTAGCTGAAGAAATAATAGATCAGCATCCTGAATCACAATTTTCTAAACAGATATTTTCAAAACTTAATCCATTCAGATTAAATAAGCTGGAATATAAAATTTCCGTTATTGGAGCGGCGCAAACTGGTAAAACAAGCGTTATTGCAGCTTTGCATGATAGCATTCAAAAAATACAAGCAATTTCTCGGTTAATATTGCGTACTGAAGATGATGATTTAAAAACAGTATCGGTTTCTCATCATCTAAATAAAATGATTAACTCATGTTTGCCAAATTTGCAAGTGAAAAATCCATCCGAGACGGATCAAAACTTTAGTTTCGCGTTTAGTAGTTATCGGATAGTTTTTCAAAGTGAAAGCGGCAATTTGGATTTAAATTTAATTATTTCAGAATCTAATTCTCCAAGTGAGGATGGCGCCATCTTCACAGAGAACAATATTGATTTGATGAAAAGCAGTGATATTTTAGTCTTTTCTTTTGATGCAGTTGCACTCATGGAAGAGAATGGGCGTTACCATGAAACTGTCAATAAAGTAAGAGAAATAACCGATTGTTGTAAGCGTTCGTTAATAAATTTAAATTCTCCGAAATTGATTTTGTTAGTTCCGATTCGGTGCGAAGCCTATGCTAGTAGCACTTCTGCTTATCGGTTACTTGCAGCCATCGAAGATCATTACTCCGTATTGTTCAGTTTTCTTCGCGGGTTGAACGAATTTGTTGCATTTGGAATTGTCCCTATACAAACCTTAGGGAGTATTCTTTTGCAAGGGTCAAACTGTCAGCACACCAAAGAAAATTGTGTGAATTCTATTTACTCACCTCGGAATGTAGAACAATTATGGATTTATATTTTGTCATTTGTTTTTTCGCGTACATTGAGTACCCATAAACTTAGTTTGGCACCAGATGTCTGGAATGACATCAATGTCAAGTTTTGTAGATTACTTAGTCATCGTAAACAGGGCGCTGAAGGGTTTAAACTTATACAGGGGTTTCGTTTGGTTGGATAATTTTGTTATTTAAAATTTGTTTGTTATATCCCCGAGTTTGGTAGTTGACATCTTTCTTGTGCAAGTTTTTAATGTCCGCAGTTGAAAATTTACGTTTTAGCTAATCGCAAATTAAAATTATTATAAGCGCCTATTTTTGCTACGCTAATTTGTCGTTCAACACTACTTTTTTTCAACCCCACTAAGGAACATTCCACAATGCGCGTTATTCTCCTCGGCGGCCCTGGTGCTGGCAAAGGCACACAAGCGGGTTTTATTAAAGAGCATTTTCAAATCCCGCAAATCTCTACAGGCGACATGCTGCGCGCCCATGTTAAAAATGGCACAGCATTAGGATTAGAAGCGAAAAAAATCATGGATGCCGGCGGCTTAGTCTCTGACGACATCATTATGGGCATGGTCAAGGTGCGTATTACCGAACCCGATTGTCAGAATGGCTTTTTATTTGACGGTTTCCCGCGCACCCTAGCACAAGCAGACGCATTAAAAGCTGGTCAAATTACCGTTGACGCGGTGGTAGAAATTGACGTACCCGATGAAGAAATTATTAAACGCATGTCCGGGCGGCGAGTGCATTTAGCCTCGGGTCGCACCTATCATGTCGTATTCAATCCACCACGAGTAGCCAATTGCGATGACGTGACCGGTGAACCATTGATTCAACGCGATGATGATCGAGAAGACACCGTCAAAGCGCGGTTAAAAGTCTATCACGATCAAACCGAACCGTTAATTGCCTACTATTCCAATTGGGCGAATGAAGGCGGCGCCGGTGCCCCGCGTTATATTAAAGTGCATGGCATTGGTGGCGTGGATGAGATTCGCAACCAAATCATTACGGCACTGGGTGGTTAATTTCAACTCAACTCACTGTTGAATATCATACCGCAATCGGTTTGTGCCATGAAGCCAACGGTTGCGGTATTTTTCACTATACTGCATGATCGTTTTTTAACCCCTTGTTTATTACAAAACCCTATTGGAGTCGCCGATGGCTGTCGTTGAACTGACTAACACTGCATTTGATACCACTATTCAAAACAATGCCACCGTCATTGTAGATTTTTGGGCGCCCTGGTGCGGCCCCTGCCGATCATTTGCACCCGTATTTGAAAAGGTATCAGCCGACTATCCTGACGTCGTGTTTGCTAAAGTCAATACAGAAAATGAACAGGCCATTGCGGCACATTTTCAAATCCGTTCTATTCCGACCTTAATGATTTTCCGCGACCAAATTATGATTTTTTCCCAACCCGGCGCGCTGCCCGAAAGTGCATTGCGTGATTTATTAACGCAGGCACAAGCATTAGATATG
Organism: Thiospirillum jenense; assembly: GCF_014145225.1. GTDB lineage: Bacteria > Pseudomonadota > Gammaproteobacteria > Chromatiales > Chromatiaceae > Thiospirillum > Thiospirillum jenense. The sequence continues at coordinate 49,029 of NZ_JABVCQ010000025.1, read as the reverse complement.
GATCAGGTACGCGCTGAAATCGCCAAACAAGACCAATAAAATTAAACGGCGTCAGCCAGAGCAACTAGGCGGGTATTTAATTCGCAGTGTCTAACCATTCAACCGTCCTTGTTCAGGGCGGTTTTTTCTATACCATCTTCGCCTTTAATGATTCTATTCGGCACTTTTTATTTTAAATTGTTAAACTTATGCAACGCATTTTTTTGATTGTCATCGCAACTATTCTGTTTGGAATCCTGCTGTTGATTATCATCGTTCCGTTGTTAATTGATCTCAAACCGGCAGATGGTGAAATAACCGCCCCAGCGGCTGCAGAAGTCGATAGTCAATTCGTGCGTATTCCATTTCCGGGGACAGCCGGCATCAATTTTCATATTCATAGCACATCAGCACCATCAGGTGATGCAAATGCGTTTGTTTTATTACATGGCTTCACCTTTAATGTGTTTACTTGGGATGCGTTATTTCCTTTTTTTGCAGCACAGGGACAGGTGATTGCGTACGATCAAATCCCCTATGGCTTAAGTGACAAGCTATTACCCGGCGATTGGACTGATGCGAATCCCTATTCCAAAGCCGCTGCCATTAAACAACTATTTGCGTTAATGGATCAGTCCGGTATAGAGCAAGCCATTTTAGTCGGTAATTCAGCCGGCGGTACTTTAGCATTAGAAGCGGCATTAACTCATCCCGAACGGATTAAAGCCCTGATTTTAATTGATCCCTGGATTTATGCACAGCGCCCAACTTTGCCACAATTCTTAGTTGAAACGCCGCAATTACGCCGCATCAGTTTGTTTTTAGCCCGCCATCTTGGCGGTGAGAAATTGCCATTACTTGAACGCTCGTATGCCGACCCAGAACGTATTACACCAGAGCGCCGTACGTTAGCGGCAATTCATTCCCGCCTGGCGAATTGGGACGTGGCGTGGGCGGCATTGTTGAATCATTCTTTAATGGATAAGGTGACAGTCAGCGCACATTTGGGCGAAATAAAACAGCCGGTGTTAATTATTGCGGGGAGCGAAGATCGGTTAGTGCCAGTGGAAGATAGCGCCCGCGCAGCCCGGGCATTTTCTAATGCGGAGTTTGCAGTCTTGCCTGATTGTGGACATGTGCCGCATGAGGAATGTCCCGATTTAACTAAAGCCGTGATTGCCCATTGGTTGCGCGCATTGCCACAACGTGCGGTTCATCACAATTGATGCCACCCTCACCGACAGCATTTTGATAAAAAAGATTATTGCACCAATTATAATAAATAATTTTAGGTTAACTCCCAACTTGCATTATAAACGCGCATTCATTTCAACCGCTGGCTGTTTTTTTGGTTAATACCGCATGTGCAAGTGGCGTGTTATATGCTCTCGCAACGAATGGTGGCAGTCACTCTGCCGAATGAATGAAGGGGGATAACCGTGAAACCCAAAGATGATGCAACGAATGAAATCAACACAGATTTAGATTTTGATGATGGCGGTGATGATACGCCATTGGAATTAGAACGAGCGCGTAATTCGAGTGCAATTTATTCAGCACAAGCCCGGCAACGGATTGAGTATTTGCAAGAATTACGACGGCTGCGATCATTAGTTGGGGATGATGGATTGGACGATTTTTAATGCCCCAATCACCGACAAGTGAAATGATCGCAGCGCGCATTTCTATTGGAAATTATTGATGGTTTATTGGAGTTGTTTTAATAACGCCGGCGTCGGCCACGCATCTGCGGGTAATCCCAACCGCTGCTGCTCGGTGCGCACCGCCGCCCGCGTTTTACTCCCCAATACGCCATCAATTTTGCCCACATCATACCCACGCGCAGTTAATTGCATTTGCAACGTTTTCATTTGTGCCATATTCAAACCCAATTCCGCTTTTCCCATGTTAATTGCCGGCGCACCGGCTAAACGGGTGGCAAAATACGCCGCCGTAGTTGAATAAACCAATGAACGATTCCATTCCAAAAACACCGTGAAATTGGGATACGCTAAAAACGCCGGCCCCTTGCGTCCCATTGGCAATAACAACGCCGCCGGCAATTCCGCCGTCGCATTCAATTGCTCGCCACTAGGCGTCACCCCCCACGCCACCCACTGACTACGCGCCACCCAGCGATCCATCCCCGCCTGCTCCCAGGGAAAATCTGCCGCGTTATCAGGCACTTGCACCGCCTCCAGCCAAGGTTCCCCCGCCCGCCAACCGCGTTGCTGCAACAAATGTGCCGCCGTCAAAATCACATCTGCCTTCGACGTTTTCAAATTCACCCGCCCATCCCCGTCGCCATCAGCGCCCAATTGCAGGTAATCGGACGGCAAAATCTGGATTTGCCCCAACTCGCCCGCCCACGCACCGGTCAAATCCGCCGCCGTCACATCGCCGCGCTCCAGCAACTGCAACGCCGCCAGCAATTGCGGACGAAATAACTCCGGCCGCCGGCAATCGTGCGCCAAGGTCGCCAACGCCCGCAGCGTGTCAAAATCGCCCTGCACCAACCCATAATCGGTTTCCAACCCCCAAAATGCCGCAATCACCGCCGCCGGGACGCCGTAACTTTGTTCCGCTCGCGCAAAACTATCCTGCCACTGCTGCAAATGCTGCCGCCCCAACTTGAGGCGAAATCCATTGACCATGCGCGTCGCAAACGTCTGCCAATCCTGCGCAAACACCGCCTGCGCCCGATCACGCTCAAGCACCTGCGCACTCGGTTGCAACCCCGCTAAGTGCTTGATTGTTAAGTCAGAAACACCCGCCGCCTGCGCTTCGACGCGCACCCCGTCGAGCCACTGCGCAAACTCACCACCGCAGGGCGGGGCCGCAAGCGCCGGCGCCGCTGTCAAACTAATTAACACCGCGCTAATCACGCCGCATTTCGAGGCGTGATGATAATTAAAATAACGATGAAAGAGTTTTTTTAACATAATTGACACCGTCGCATAGCAATAGAACACCGCGTTGTCGGAATGATAACGCACTTGGCACGTCAGCAATGCTGTTATTATACGCTTCTGATTGCGTTGATTGTCAATTGATTTAGCGCGTATGATAGCAATGACACCAGTGATTTGCTGTCATGTTGTTTTCCAATCATCCAACACACGAGGCTGTATGAAAGTTTTAATTACCGGCACGGCGGGTTTTATTGGCTCAAACTTAGCACTGCGTTTATTAGAACGCGGTGACGAGGTGATTGGCATTGATAATTTGAATGATTATTATGATGTCAACCTCAAGCGAGCGCGTTTAGACCGACTACTTGCCTATGAACGTTTTATTGATTTGCGCTTAAACTTAGAAGATCGCGCCGGCATTGCAACCGCTTTTGCCAAATACCAACCGCAGCGCGTGGTCAATTTAGCCGCCCAAGCCGGGGTGCGCTATTCAATTGATAATCCATTGGCTTATATTGATACTAATCTGGTTGGGTTTGCGCATATTTTAGAAGGCTGTCGTCATCAGGGTATTGAACATTTGGTGTATGCGTCCAGTAGTTCGGTGTATGGCGCGAATACACAAATGCCATTTTCGGTGCATGACAATGTGGATCATCCGCTCAGTTTATATGCCGCCAGTAAAAAAGCAAATGAATTAATGGCGCACACCTATAGCCATTTATTTCAATTGCCAACCACTGGTTTACGCTTCTTCACTGTCTATGGACCTTGGGGGCGGCCGGACATGGCGTTATTCAAATTCACCCGCGCTATTCTCGCCAATGAACCCATTGATGTGTTTAATTACGGCCACCACCGCCGCGACTTCACTTATATTGATGATATTGTCGAAGGCGTCATTCGTGTATTGGATCGCATTGCCCAACCCAATCCCAATTGGCGCGGTGATGCCCCCGATTCAGCCAATAGTTTAGCGCCCTATCGCTTGTATAATATCGGTAATAACCAGCCGGTTGAATTGCTGCATTACATTGCCGTATTGGAACAATGTTTGGGTAAAACAGCCGTTAAAAACTTATTGCCGTTGCAATTGGGTGATGTGCCAGATACCTATGCAGACGTGACCGATTTGGTTGCTGATGTGGATTATAAACCTGCCACGTCAGTTGAAACTGGCATCGCTCGCTTTGTCGAGTGGTATTTGAATTATTACAAACACAATTAGATCGTTAAAGTTGTATTAAGGTGAATTGATCGTTCCCACGTTCCAGCGTGGGAACGCAAAATTTTATCATCACGTCATTTCCAATGCGCGCAATGACAAATAATCAATCTTGCCCGTTCCCAGCAATGGTAACGTCTCCAATACTTTAATACGGCGCGGCAAAACAATTTCTGGATAACCCTGATTGCGCACCGCCGTTACTAATTGCTCGCGGGTTAATGCCGCATCAGTGGTGCATAAAATAATGGCTTCACCGCGCCCAACATCGGCAATACAAATCGCCGCGTGTAATGCGTCAGTAGAAATCGCCCGTGCCACGCTTTCTATTAACTCCAATGACACCATTTCACCCGCCACTTTCGCAAACCGTTTTAAGCGGCCGGTAATATGAATAAATCCGTCGCTATCAATCATTACCACATCACCCGTATTATACCAACCCAGACCGGCAATAGACGCGGGCGGTTCTAATTGCGCGGGCGCTGTATAATGATAATAACCCAACATTAAATTATCACCGCACACATGCAATTCACCGCCGCTATGAATCTCGGGAACTGGAATGACTTGCGCTGCAATCCCGGGTAATAACTGCCCGACGCTGCCAATACGATTGGCGGTTGGCGTATTGACCGCCAATACAGGTGCGGTTTCAGTCGCGCCATAGCCTTCTAAAATATCAATGCCGAAGTGTTCCGACCAGAGATGCCGCACTGGTGCTGCTAATTTTTCAGCACCGGCAACCACATAGCGCAAACTTTCAAAATGCGCCCGACTGCCGTTTTGCGCATAGCGTAATAAAAAGGTGCTGGTGCCGAATAATACTGTGCTGCGTTTGGTGCGAATGAACTCGGGAATCAGTTTGAAATGCAGCGGGCTGGTGTAGAGCATTAACTTGGCACCGCTGACTAATGGTAACAAGGTGCCGGCGGTCAAGCCAAACGAATGAAAAATCGGCAAACAATTAAATACACTGTCGCGCCGATCAATGGATAACGCCGCCATAATTTGCGCGACATTCGTTAATAATGCACGATGCGATAAGACCACACCTTTAGGTTTACCTTCAGAGCCGGAGGTAAATAACACCACGGCCGGCGCTTCGGAATTTTGAATTGGTACAGCGCTCTTTGGTCGCCACCGCGCAAATAACATCAACCACAGTTTATCAAATAAACTGAACTGTTTGCGCAATGATTCAAGATAGATAAACTGCACTTGACGCACGGCGCCAATTGTCTCAGTTAAATCAGCTTTATTCAAAAAAGCGCGGGAAGTAATCACCGTTTTAATCTGCGCGACTTGACACGCATGTTGAATCCCATCACTCCCCGCCGTGTAATTGAGCATACAGGGAATGCGCCCGAAAGCTGATGTGCCAATTAATAATCCCATTGTCACCGTCATATTCGGCATTAAAATACCGATGTGTTCACCCGCCGCACTGTGTTTGGTGATTAACCGCCCGAGTACTAATGACAGTTGAATTAAATCAGCATAGCAATACTGTTTAGGCTGCATGTCTTCCCATTGGTCATGCACACAACCAAACTGTTGGCGGGCTTTAATTAATGCAGTAAAGAGCGTGTCAGTTGTTTGGTAATGAAACGGTCGTGGCGGATAATAAAGTGCGCCGGCGGTTAATGATTCTGGGGCAATCTGCGCAGAAAATTCCGCTGTCAAGTCTGAATCAGTGGGTAAAGATGACTGCGACATGTTCGCCTCCAATGATGATGTGATTTAAGCAAATACAGTGCGCAATGAACCTATCTAAATTATTCGATATGCGCCGTTCCGGATGATACGTTTATCATTCACTGCCGCGCTTGATTGCGCTGTTGGCAGAATTGAAAAGCACGTTGCCAAACGTCGAGCGCATGTGCATAACGTTCCAGCATTTCGGCTAATTGAGTTAATTGCGCGGTATTCACTAAAGCGGTTGGTTGTTGCAGCCGTTGCAATAGCCATTGGTTAATACGAGTGACATCGTGGCGCCAACTATTACAACCCGTTTGAGTTGTTGCTAATACTTGCCGAGTCAATGCAAAATGCTCGGACAATACGGTATGAAACCGCAATTGAATGATGTCATATAAACGGGATTTTAATTGACCACGCTGCGCCAGCGTTTGAATGGTTTGCGCGAGTATGTTTAATCGTTCTATTGGCGCGATTTCAATTGGCGCACGAATAGCTGCAATCCACAAAGTTAATACCGAATTAGCCGTTGGCGGCTCGGCTAATTGCGCCGGCGCAAATTGCCAATTACGCGGCGCGAATGGCGCATGATCTAATGCAAATGGCAACCGCAAACCAAAATCCTCCGGATAGAGATACCCCAGCAGGCTACCGAGCAGTGCATCTTCGCCACGCTCTGTCGGCATCACGGGCGGAATCAGGGCGGTGAGCGCCAGTCCTGCGCAGGTTGTGTGGTGTAACCGCGACACGTTGGTTAAAAGTGGCCGCTGAGTACCCGTGAACGCACAGCGCGGCGCGGCACGAAATTGTTGATACGCCGCCTCGTCGGTGTACAGATCAGGGATGGCAGTGGCGGCTTGATACAGCAAATAGTGATCGCCAACGCTACCGGTGTCGCCCAGTAACCCATTGACTGTAAAACGAATATTGCCTGGCGTGGCGTAGGGATGCACGGTGTTGGCAAACGCTGTTTCAGATAACGCGGCAGTTGTCAAGGGATCAGTCACCGCCTGACCGGGCAATTGCCGCAGCGCCGTCGCCAGCGGTAGCCCGAGCGTCTGGGCATGTGCCGCCAGCGGATCGCCGTCCCATGCCACCAGTTGTTGCGTTGCCGTCGCATGTTGCAAAAAAGCCCAGCCAACGCCCGCCCCCTCCGCAAATAACGGCTGCCAATCCGTGTTCGGCGCAACCCACGCGCTCGGCAGGGCGTCATCATCCAACATCAAAATGTGCTGCCCGGCATGTCGTAAAAACAATAAGTTATACAACACACCGTAGGTCGGCTGCCCCTGATGCGCGGGATTGGTGGCGTCAAGTAACCAACGCAACGTGTCGGCATCTGCGGCGAATTGCTGACAAAGTGCGTCTAACAGCGCCGATTGTTCAGCGCGCCCAACGTAGGTGATGTCGAACTGCGCCGCCAGCGCCCGATTGCGGGTGATGTGGTCAGCGTCACGCGAATCATCAATGATTTCAATAGGATAGCGGCTGCTCTCCGCCGCAGTGCGCGTTGCCAGCGCGGTCAACAATCGCTCCAGCGCCGCCGGGCGATCACAGGTGCGAATGCACACGGTGGTTATTGGCGTGGTGAATAACGGCGGGGCGGCGGTCTCAATTTTTTTTAATACCGCGTCGCTGCTGATGAATAATTGACGCGGTAATAACTGCATTAACGCGGCTAATATAAACTGTTCTTGTCCATTAAAATCAGGTGATAACGCGGCAATAGCGCGGGCGTGATCGGGGAGGGTGCGAAAGATGCGCAATTGATTTAAAAACGGTTGCCAGCGTGCATCAATTGCGGCAAGGGCGCCGGTGTCAGCGCGAATTAACATGATGCTGCGCGGGTCAATGGGTTGAATTGTCACGGGCGGCAGCGCGTATAATTGATTGGGATCAAAATTAGCAGTTGTCATGTATCATTAAACCGGTAGAATGTAAATAAAAAACGTCAATGGAAAGCGACCCTGATTAGCATAAAACGGAATTGAATAAATGGCAAATTAAATCATGTGCCACTCTGTTAAACACAGATGTTAAGTTATTGCCGCGTGGGGCCGAATTGCAATCGCTGCCCCCGCACCTGTGAATTAATTTGGCCGTGTTCATAAACAATGTCGCCATTCACAATAGTCATCATCACGCGAGCGCGCAATTGGCGACCGTGAAATGGCGTCCAGCCGCATTTGGATAAGACGTGTTCATTAGTCACAGTGTAGGGTGCGTTGGGGTGAATGAGTGTTAAATCAGCATAATAGCCTTCACGCAAATAACCGCGCTCTTTGAGATTAAAACAAGTGGCGACGGCGTGGCTAGTTTTATTGACCAATTCGGCGGGTGTTAAATATCCATCATGCACCAATTCAAATAACGCGGGTAATGCGTCCTGCACTAGCGGTAATCCAGATGGTGCATGAAAATAGGATTGGGCTTTTTCAGTTAAGGTATGCGGGGCGTGATCGGTGCCAATCACATCTAATTGCCCACTGGTTAATGCACGGCGTAAAGCCTCGCGGTCAGCAGTGGTTTTAACGGCCGGATTGCATTTAAGATGGGTGCCTAATGTGGCGTAATCACGGTCATCAAATGTCAAATGATGGACGCACACCTCTGCGGTAATTTGTTTATCTGCTATGTTGCCCGCTATAAATAAAGTTAATTCACGGGCGGTGGTAAGATGCAATACATGCAGGCGGGTTTTTAATCGTTTCGCTAATGACACGGCAAATGAAGATGAGCGCCAACACGCGGTTTCTGAACGAATCTCAGGATGCGCGGTCATTGGCACGGCGTCGCCATAACGCGCTCGCCAGGCGGCTTCATTGGTTAAAATCGTCGGCGTATCTTCGCAATGCGTGGCAATTAACACGGGCGCAGTTGCAAAGATGCGTTCTAATATTAGCGGATCATCCACTAATAAATTGCCCGTTGAAGCGCCCATGAATATTTTAATCCCGCAGGCTTGACCAATGGCTAAACGTTGAATAGCGTCGAGATTATCATTGCTCGCGCCGAAATAAAACCCATAATTTACACAACACACTTGGGCAGCGCGGGCGTATTTATGTTCTAATGTGAGTACATCTAATGTCGGCGGTTGCGTATTCGGCATATCCATAAAACTGGTAATACCGCCAGCAGCCGCGGCGCGTGATTCTGTGAATAATTCGGCTTTATGCGTTAACCCTGGTTCGCGGCAATGAACTTGGTCATCAATCATGCCGGGGAATAATAACCAACCATTGGCGTCAATTACGCGGTCAGCCGGACGGGATTGTAAATCAGCGCCAATTGCGGCGATGCGGCTGTTTTCAATCAACATGTCAGCAACAAAACTGCGCCCTTCATTAATTAACTGGGCATTGAGAATCAGTAAACTGGACATGGTGATTTCCTGTTATGATAACGGCAAAGCGGGTGGATGATGATAGAACACGATTGACAGTTAACGATCATTTAGCATAGCACAATGAGTGAATTAGCAACATTATTGGCGGATGCCAATTTAGCCGATCAGGTGAATTATGATGGTTGCGTGAGTCAATCTCATCAACCGCCGGTGGTTTTATTAACCGGTGCGACGGGTTTTGTTGGCGTACATCTATTAAATGCTTTACTGCATGATACCGATGCAGTGGTGTATTGTTTAATTCGGGCGCCCGATACAGCGGCGGCGCAAGCGCGCTTGATTGCGCAAATGCAAGCTAATCGGTTGTGGCGTGATGATTTAATCACGCGCATTGTGCCAATTGCGGGCGATTTAGAACAGCCGCAGTTGGGTTTAACGCCCGCGCAATTCACCGCATTAGCCGAACAGATTAACGTGATTTATCATAATGGCGCTGCGACGCATATTTTACCGCCTTATCATCATTTACGCCCGGCGAATGTATTGGGGACGGCTGAGATTTTGCGTTTGGCGGGTTATCTAACGATTAAACCCGTGCAGTTTATTTCCACATTATCATTATTTACACCCAAGCCATTGCCGTATCAACGAGCGCCGTTTAATGAACATGAAACGCCGCCCTGTCCATTGAATGCGTCGGGATATGTGCAAACAAAATGGGTGGCGGAGCGCATGGTGGAACGGGCTTTTCAGCGCGGTTTGCCGGGCAGTATTATTCGGATTGGGCGAATATTTGGCAATAGTCAAACGCAGGTGATGATGAATGATAACGATCAGTTGTATTTGTTATTAAAAGCCTGCGTGATGGTGGGGCAATTCCCGTTGTCATTGCAACCAATGCAGATGATACCGGCCGATTTTACTAGCCGAGCGGTGGTGTTATTTGCGCATCAAGCCAGCGCCGCGCAGCGTATTTTTCATTTGATTCATCCCCAACCCATTGCGTGGGAGGAATTATGGTCAAGCGTCCAGGGTTTTGGGTATTCATTAACTGGTGTCAGCGCGGCGGCGTGGGTTAATCAGGTTCAACGCCACGCTGCCGCCCTGTATCAATCGGATCCAACGACGGCGATGCAATTAAATTTGGCGGCGGCGCCGTTATTAGAATCGCCGTCATCTGCATTACAACGCACTGGGTTTGATGCGCGTTATGCAAACGAGTTATTAACAGCCGCTGGGCTAAATTATCCACCAATTGATGCGCAGTTTTGGCGCGGTCATCTTCAGTTTTTTCAAGAAATGAATTGGTTGCCGCCGCCAAATTGTTGTCCATCGCCATCAAATGTCGTGGCGTATTGGCGCTGGCGGGCAATGCAAAAACAGCGGCGTTAATTGCACGATGTTAATTGACCGTCGGCGCGGTTTATTCGATCACGCGGCGGAGTTCATTCCCGCTCATTTAAACAACGTTAATTAAAACAATTCATCCATTAAACGCGGTGTCACTTGACGCGGCGGCGGCGCGGGTTTGGGCGCGGGCGCGGCGGGTTTCGGTCTGGGCGCGGGCGCGGCGGGCGGCGGTTCAGGCGCATCGGCGGGGACATTTTGGCGATGCTCTTCGCTGACATATTCTAACGTGTCGCCGCTGCGCACCGTGACCATGCGCGGTGGCACTTTGAGCGTGATTTTCGGCAAATTTGGCAGGATTTCGCGCATAAAATCGACCCAAATGCCGAGTGCGGCCGTGCCGCCCCATTCACCCGAACCGAGCGGGCGGTTGTCGTCCATGCCCATCCAAACGGCGACCGACAGGTCGGGGTGGTAGCCGACAAACCACGAGTCGCGGGAGTCGTTGGTCGTGCCAGTTTTGCCGGCGATGTCGGGACGTTTTAAGACGCGAGCGCGGTTGCCGGTGCCGTGGGTGATGACTTCTTTTAGAATAGAATCAATGTTATAGGCGACGCGGGCGTCAATCACTTGCTCGGCGAGCGGGGCGTTGGCGACGCCGGTGGCATGGATGACGGCGGTCTGGTCGGGCGGCGCGGGTGTGGCGGATTCGACCCAGCAGGTGCGGCAGGCGCGGGCGGGATTGGCATCAAATAACAGGTTGCCGTTGACGTCCTCGATGCGTGAAATGAAGTACGGGACGACGCGGTAGCCGCCGTTGGCAAATACCGCGAAACCCGCCGCCATGTCCAGCGGTGAGGTGGCGCCGGCGCCGAGGGCGAGTGTTAAGTTGCCGGGCATGGAATTGGCTGTAAAACCAAAGCGTTGGATGTAGCCGCGAGTGTAGGCGACGCCGATGCGGTTGAGTAAATCAATCACGGCGAGGTTGCGCGAATGCACCAATGCCGAGCGGATGCGCATCGCACCGAGAAAGCGGCCGTCGGCATTTTGCGGCTGCCACCAACCGTTGCCGGTGCGCTGGGAGAACGGTTGATCGTACACAGTACTGGCGGGCGTCCAGCCTTTGGCGAAGGCGGCGGCGTACACGAATGGCTTAAAACTGGAGCCGGGTTGGCGGCGGCTATCAACGGCGCGATTGAATTTACTCCATGCAAACGCATAGCCGCCGGCGAGGGCTTTAATTGCCCCGTCATTCGGCGCTAATGCCACTAATGCGCCGCTGACTAATGGCACTTGTGCTAATTGCCATTGATCGTTTTTTATTTGCCGTAAGCGAATGACATCGCCCACTGCAACGGCATCATTCACCCGCCGGGGTGCGGGGCCGCGACCATTAGGAGAGCGATAGCGCCGCGCCCAATTGACTTGCGCCAATGTCAAGGTGCGTTTAATACCCGCACCGCAATACACTTCCGCAGCACGGGCGGTCACTTTAATCACCACGCCAACGGGTAAATCATTAATGAACGGGCGGGTTTCTAAATACTCGTCTAATTCTGTTTCGGTCAGTAGGGGCGCATATTTTAATTGCGCTTCGGGGCCGTGATAACCGTGCCGATGAGTATAAGCCATTAACCCGGTGTGCAGCGCTTCATCGGCCGCCGTTTGTAATGATTCATCAATCGTTGTATAAACACGCAAGCCCATTTGATAGGCGCCGGTTTCACCGTATAAATTGACCATTTCTTGACGCACCATTTCGGCGACATCATCCGCGTGGAATTCAATTTCGGGCGTATAAGGCGTCACTGCAACTGGTTCAGTTAATGCTTCTTGATAACGTGCTTGGGTAATTAACCCTAATTCGTACATGCGGGCTAAAATATAATCACGGCGGGTTTTAGCGCGTTTGGGATTGGTCAACGGGTTATTAGCCGACGGCGCTTTGGGCAAGCCGGCCAGCATGGCAATTTCCGCTATTGTTAATTGCGGCAGGGTTTTGCGGTAATAAAACTCCGCCGCAGCCGAAATACCATAGGCCCGATGTCCAAAGAAGATTTTGTTTAAATAGAGTTCTAAAATCTGCTCTTTGGTGAGCGTGGTTTCAATTTGCAACGCTAATAATAATTCAGCTAATTTGCGCTGCATGGTGCGCTCGCGGGTAAGAAAGAAATTACGCGCCACTTGCATCGTAATAGTACTACCGCCTTGCGTGGCATTACCTGTGCGCAATAAATGCAGGGCAGCACGGGCTAATCCAGTCAAATCAATCCCAACATGACCAAAAAACCGTTGATCTTCTGCCGCAATGAAAGCGTTAATGACTTCACGCGGCAAATCTTGATACGCAATAGCGCGGCGGCGTTGAATACCAAACTCGGCCATTAACGACCCCTGTGCAGTATAAATACGCAAGGGTTCTTCAAAGGTCACTTCGGTTAATTGACTGGTGTCGGGTAATTCAGCGCGAGTAATGGCTACCATCACAGCCGCCGCGAATAAACCAATAAATGCGACATCGAGTGGTAATGCAAAAATAGTTGCAATAAAGCGCGTAAACCAATTCAAAATTGCCCAACCAGCCCAGTGCTTCTTAATTCGCGGCGGCGGGGGCTGTGGTGCAGGTTTATTAGGATTAGGCGGGCGCTGGCTGGTGCGCCAAGCGGGTAAGGGTGGAGGTTTTGCCACGCTAAAATCCGTTAGATAGCCAAATAAAAATAGGGGCGGGGTCAGGCAAAGTGGACGGGTAACAATTCACTGTTACAGATGAAAAAAATCATGCTAGGATTTAGAGTGAATTCAGCCGGACACGTTGGTTTTTATTATTCACAACACTGGGCAACTGTCAAATAACCGACCTAACCATTTATTTCCTAGTATATCACAACAAGATAAATCAGACACCATGATACAATTTTTTGATCCGCGCATGAGCTTTTTATTCACGAGTGTTTTAGGCATTATTTTATCAATTACGATCTGGATTATTTTATCTAACCGCCATACGTTAGCAGTGCATTTATGGTGTGGTGCTGGATTATTTTCTAGTACAGCAACCTTACTATTAACATTGCGTGGCACTGTTCCAGATGTGTTGTCATTTTCGGTTGCCAACATGCTGTTATTAATTTCATTTTTGTCTCGCATTCAATCGCTACGGTTAGACCTTCAAACACCAATCTCATTTAAGTATCTAGCGATCATTTTTATAGCATTCTTTGTTGCTTACCAGTATTTATATCTGGTGGTTCAAAATAATCTGTTCCGCTTCATTTTTGCTATGGTGTGTTTTGCTTTATTCAGTTCACAAATCGCTTGGTGCGGTTGGTTAATATGGCGCCGGCAAGGATTCCGTAATAGTTTGTGGATTACTGGCGTGTACACTTTAATTACGCTCATTTATCTAATCCGCATCTTCACTGCCATGACTGGCTATTCCGAAGCGAATATTTTAGGCAAAAGTTTTGATGCTATTGCATTTCCAATTGCTTCGATTCTTTCAGCAGTTTTTGGCAACATTGGTTATTTAGGCGTGGCGCTAGATCGTTCATTGCAAATTACCAGAATAGCGGCAGCAACCGAAGCCCGTCAAATAGAAAACCAACGGTTGAGCGGACAAATTGCGCATTTAGATCGTCAACGAAGTTTATGTTTGCTTTCCACTTCACTCGGGCATGAATTAAATCAACCATTAACGGCAATTCTGACTCATGCACAAACTGTGAGGCGCCGATTACAGCGCGGTGATGCTGATATGAATGCCGTGTTCGCTGATTTAGATCGGATTGCGCATAATACACAACGTGCCAGTGATATTATCGCTCGTATTCGTGGGTTTATTCGCCCAGTGGCAACACATCAAGCGCCGGTGGACGTGCATCAATTGATTAATGAAGTCGCTGATTTAGTGGCAGCCGCTGCACGAACACAGCAAGTTAGGCTACACTTACCAGTATGTACTCAATTGGTGTATGTCAGCGGAGATGCCGTGCAATTATCACAGGTGGTATTAAATATATTACAGAATGCAATGGATGCGGTGACACATTCTACGCAGCGCGACATTTTTATAAAACTCATTGAGAATGATACTGAGATTAGCCTTCGTATTCAAGACACGGGTATTGGCTTAACACCAGAGGTATTCAATCAAGTCGGTCAACCTTTTTTCACCACCAAAGCCACCGGTTTAGGGATGGGATTTGCTATTGCGCAAACCATTACCGAGCAGCATGGCGGTCAATTGACGCTCACTAATGCTATGCCACAGGGCGCGCTTGCAGAATTGACTTTGCCGCGACTCATCATTCACTCCCACTAAATTAACTAATTGGGTTGCTTATGACACCAGAGTTTGCCAATCCACCTTATAAAAGTGACCGCGCTTGGATGAAACGGTGCGCCCAGGGGCATGTGGTTATCATTGATGATGACTTAGATATTTTAATGGCATTTAAGGCGCTCCTAGATTTAGAAGGGTATGCGTGTGAGACCTTTTCTTCTGCATTGGATTATCTGGAAGTATTACCATCAAGGCCATCTATTTGGATTGGGCCGCAATGTGTTTTATGTGATATTAAAATGCCCTTGATGGATGGCTTAGAATTGCAACGCCAGTTAGCTCTGCAAGATGATGTGCCGTTATTATTAATGAGTGGTTCAAGTGGTGCAGAAGAAGCGGTGACGGCCTTTCGTGCCGGGGCATTGGATTTTTTAATTAAACCCATTGATGCTGATGTGCTATTGACTGCTATTAATCAGGCGTTAGCTGTCAGCGCCACCCATCATCAAACGCAGGTATTGACGACGCGGTTAGAGACATTAACGGCGCGTGAATTGGAAGTTGCTCGACGGGTGGCGGCCGGACAGCGTAATAATGATATTGCTTTGGAGTTGAATATTGCACTGCGCACGGTCAAGTTATATCGCCACCGTGCAATGGAAAAATTGGAGGTGACGTCGGTTGCCGAATTGGTACGCATTATAGATGCGTGTCAAATAAAGACTCATTGATTGGCAAATGCGATCTCACAATAGAATGGCTTTTAATCGTGTGGCAACTGAGTTTTAGTTTGTTAAAAAATAGTAATTAGTGGTAAATAAACTGGCCGCTATTTACCAGTTTAATTGTGCAAAAGTGTATCATAAGCGGTGGGTTGTTGATGATTGATAGTAAAAAAGACGGCACCTTATTTCGAGTGAAGCCAGCGCGTAAATTTTGCTTGTCAACACTCCCCAACGACGCGCACAATTCACCAGTCACTATTGACTGTTCAAATGGTCGGTGACGCCACCCGTTGACATAATAACCGCTGAATATTTTAGGAGGTTAACGAATGAATGTTAATTCCATAATGAAACTGTCCATTATTGCTTGTTCTAGTATTGCGTTATTGTCCGGCTGTGCTTCGACGCGCCACCAATCTGATGATGTGGCGGGGGCCAAATCACAGCGGGTTGAAACCTGTAAAGCCACCAATGAACAAGAAATCGCGGCGTTATTTGATCGCTGGAATCATTCATTAGCAACCGGTGATCCGCATCAGGTGGTGGCAAATAATTATGCTGATCACTCGATTTTATTACCGACGCTGTCAAATAAACCGCGCCTGACACCTCTGGAAAAAGAGGATTATTTTCATCATTTTTTGGAAAACAGTCCAAAAGGTAAAATTGATTTACGCTTTATTGACATCGGGTGTAATACTGCATTAGATGCCGGCTTGTACACATTCGATTTTGCTAAAACTGGCAAATCGGCCAGCGGGCGCTATAGCTATACTTATGATTGGGATGGACGTAATTGGCTCATTACCAGCCATCATTCATCGTTGATGCCAGAAAAGGCGGCTGCTGCCCCCACGAAAAAAAAATACTGGCGTCGTCGTCATTAACACACGTTGCGATTAATCACACCGCGTCACACTCTGCGTATCAATTACCATTAAATACCCCCGCGCCGATCCCTAATTTGATTTGTGGGACGGCGCACTCGATATTAATCAATTAAAACCAAAACACCGCTCGACCAAGCAATTAAAATCCCGCGCTCGCAAATCTCATCAGTCATCACGTCATTTTAATTAATGGGTGTTGCAGAGATAAAAAACAGTTTTTATATTAACTGTCGCGTCCCGTTAGGTGTGTTAATCCTTTTTGAACGGGCGGATGAAACCGATCAAAAGACCGCGGCGTTTTTATGGTAATAAACACATCTTTAGTAATACATGAGGAAGTAACCCATGCAGCAATGGTCAAGCGAGTATTCTGTTGGCAATGAGTTATTGGACGCGCATCACCATGTTTTTTTTGAAATGGTGACCGAATTGCGCGATGACCTTGAAAAGGAACATAAAGACATTGATGCGCATACCATCATTGCCTTTTTAAGTGATTATATTGACATGCACTTTCACGTCGAAGAGCAATACATGACAGCAATTGGTTTTCCAGAATTAAGTAAGCATACTGTGGTGCATCATCAATTCGCAGAACATGTTAATGGCTTACTGCATCATTCGACACAATCGGCGTCTGAAGTTTTAAATTTTATGCAGCAGTGGTTAATACAACATATTCTGTGTGAAGATAAGTTATATTACCTTCATGCACAGCGCCAATTGCACAAGTAATTACGCTAGTTATTCCCGCACCGGGGGCATGGAAACCCACTGTAATCAATTACTGATTTATTGATTTGGATTGGGTTATTAATTGTGCATTCAGATTATAAAACCGGCGGCACTTGGGCGAGGGCAAACGCTGGTCACATTGCCACAAACTCATAAACCAACTGATGTAATTAAACCGCCCCTGACTGCGCCGGCTGTGAATTAAAAACCCCGCGCCGCCGTCATTAGATTTAATTGAAACGTCGCCCGTGTCGCAACTAACCGATGAATTGTTCGCTACCGTGCGCACATTAATAACCCGATTAACAACACCGCATACCGAGAGTGAATTGGCGGCAGTATTCGGTGTGTCAAAAGCGCAAATGAAATTGTGGTTAGCGCGTTTAATTGCGGAAGGCGTCATACAGAAAAGCGGGCGGCCGGTGCGTTATTAGGTCATTACGCCGCCGAATCAGCAATTAGATTTGTCACGCTCATCAGACATCACACAATTCAATCATTAAGTTGTCTGACGTAAATAATTGTTAATGGCAATTATTAAAAATGACCAATTTAAAATCAACATCGCCCCCACCGGAATAAATTAAATGACCCCCGAATTTTGGCAACAACGCTGGGAACGTGGCGAGATTGGCTGGCATCGTGCCGAGATCAACCGCCATCTGGCCGAACATTGGCCGACCCTCAACGCCGCGCCCGGCTGTCGCGTTTTGGTACCACTGTGTGGCAAAAGTCGTGATTTGCTGTGGTTAGCCGCGCACGGCCACCGCGTGATCGGCGTCGAACTCAGCCCGATTGCCGCGCAGGATTTTATTGCCGAACACGGTTTGACGGCGACGCGCACCCAATCGCCGCCGTTCGAGCGCGTGACCTGTGACGAGGTCGAATTGCTGATCGGCGATTTTTTCGCGCTGATGCCCGCACATCTCGGCACAATCGGCGCAATTTACGACCGCGCCGCGCTGATCGCGTTACCACCCGACCTGCGGCAGCGGTACGCCGCGCACTTGGCCGCGCTGGTGCCGAGCGGTGCCGTGTCGCTGCTGATTAGCGTGGATTACGATCAAAATTGCATGAACGGGCCGCCATTTGCGGTGAACGCCGCCGAAATCGCGCAATTATTTGGTGATGATTTTCACGTCGCGCAGGTGGGCGATCACGATGTCCTCGACGACGAGCCGCAATTTCGCGCTCGCGGACTTGACCGCCTGACCGAGCAGGTTTTTTGCCTGAAACGGCGCTGAATTGTCCGATTTATTCGGCAATTGTCTGATACCACACAGCGCGCCCGCCGCGATTTTCCCGCTTAATCAATCAGTTACTGCTTGGCACTCGAATTGCTAAAGCACAGTTTAATTGTGCTATTCAGGATGTCGAATAATGAAACAATCAGAAATTGCCGCGCTGTTGGATGAGCCGGCCTGTGAACATAATAATAAAAGTAAATCGGGTTGCGCGAAATTAAAACCCGGCGCGACGGCGGGTGGTTGTTCATTCGACGGCGCGCAAATCGCATTATTACCCATTGCCGATGTTGCGCACATTGTGCATGGCGCGAGCGCGTGTGCGGGTAGTGCGTGGGATAATCGCGGCTCTCGTTCATCGGGGCCAAAGTTATTCAAATTGGGCATGACAACGGATTTAACCGAGCAAGATGTCATTATGGGGCGCGGTGAAAAACGGTTATTTCACGGGATTAAACAGGCAATTGAAACCTATCAACCGGCGGCGGTGTTTGTTTATAATACTTGCGTCCCGGCGTTAATTGGTGATGATATAGATGCGGTGTGTAAAGATGCCACCACGCGCTGGGGTGTGCCGGTGATTTCAATAGACGCGGCCGGCTTTTATGGCACCAAAAATCTCGGTAATCGCATTGCCGGTGAAACGATGATTAAACAGGTGTGCGGTCAACGTGAACCTGCGCCCATTCCAATTGGAATTGAACGCCCCGATTTCAAAATCCACAATATCAATTTAATTGGTGAATACAACATCGCTGGTGAATTGTGGCATGTGTTGCCGTTATTAGATGAACTCGGCCTGCGGGTATTATGCACGTTGTCAGGTGATGCGCGTTTTCACGAGGTGCAAACGATGCACCGCGCTGAAGTGAATATGATGGTGTGTTCCAAAGCCATGATTAACGTGGCGCGGCAATTAAAAACCGCCTATGGTACGCCGTGGTTTGAGGGCAGTTTTTATGGCGTGACGGATATGTCGGCGGCATTGCGCGCATTCGCCGCGCACTTAAATGATGCCGATTTAACCGCCCGCACCGAGGCGTTAATTGCGCGTGAAGAATTAAACATTAACCAATTGCTGGCACCGTGGCGGGAGAAATTAACTGGCCGCCGCGCATTGCTTTACACCGGCGGGGTGAAATCGTGGTCAATTATTGCGGCATTACAAGATTTGGGCATGACCGTCGTCGCCACTGGCACCCGCAAATCTACTGAAGATGATAAAGCGCGTATTCGGGCGTTAATGGGTGAGGACGCGGTGATGATTGATGACGGTAATCCGCGTGGGTTATTAGATTTATGTCGGCAATACCAAACTGATATAATGATTGCCGGTGGACGGAATATGTACACGGCATTAAAAGCGCGAATGCCATTTCTCGATGTGAATCAAGAACGCGAGTTTGGCTATGCCGGTTACGCGGGGATGATTGAAATGGCGCGGCAAATAGATAAGACATTAAACAGCCCAATTTGGCCAGCGGTACGGAGTGCGCCGCCGTGGCGGGTCACGTCCAATTCATTTAATGAAACTGCCGGAGGTGCCGCATGAACCACAATCAATTCACCCCGCCAACCATTATTAAACGTAATAAAGCATTATCGGTCAGTCCTCTCAAAGCCAGCGCCCCGCTCGGTGCCGCGCTCGCGTGTTTAGGATTTAATCGCGCAATTCCAATGTTGCACGGCTCGCAGGGTTGCACTGCATTTGGCAAAATCTTTTTTATTCAACATTTCCGCGAAGCAATTCCGCTGCAAACCACCGCGCTCGATCAAGTCAGCGCGATCATGGGCAGCGACGAAAATGTGATCGAAGGTGTGCGGACGTTGTGCGCGAAACATCAACCCGCGTTGATCGGCATTCCCACGACCGGTTTGGTAGAGACGCAGGGCGCGGATGTTCGCCGTGCCGTGCGCGAATTTCGCCGCCGTCATCCCGAATTTGCCGACGTCGCGGTCGTGCCAATTGCCAGCCCGGATTACGTCGGGTCGCTCGAAACGGGTTACGCGACGGCGGTGCAGACGTTGTTAGCAGAATTGGTGCCAGAAGCGAGCGCGGCGGGGACGCGACCCGGCCGGCGGCAACGGCAAATCAATGTATTAGTCGGTGCGCATTTAACGCCCGGTGATTTGGAATACATTAAAGACACATTGGAACGTTTTCGCCTGCGCCCGGTGATCATTCCCGACATTGGCGACGCGCTCGACGGTCATTTAGCCGACAGCGATTACAGCGCATTAACCATCGGCGGCACTTTAATTGAAGAACTAATGACATTGGGTGACGCGGCGGCCACGCTAGTTATTGGCGGTTCAATGGCTGGCGCAGCAGATGTATTACGCGAACGGACGGGTGTATCCGATTACCGTTTTAATCATTTAATGGGATTAGACGCGGTGGATCAATTCATCGCTACATTAACATCTATTAGCGCCGAACCGGTGCCGGCGATCATCGAGCGGCAGCGGTCACAGTTACAAGATGCCATGCTCGACACCCATTTTGCGCTCGGCGGCAGTCGCGTCGCTATCGCTGCTGAAGCCGATTTATTGATTGCATTCAGTGAGTTAGTCGCCAGCGTCGGCGGCAGCACGGTCGCGGCCGTCGCGCCCACCAACAGCGCCCGCTTGCGGCAGGTGCGCGCCGAACAGGTGCAAATCGGCGATTTGGAGGATTTAGAACAGCGCGCCCGCGCCGCCGAAGCCGATTTATTATTATGCAATTCACACGGCGTTCATTCGGCTAACCGACTCGGCATTCCATTATTGCGCATTGGTTTTCCGCAATTCGATTTAATTGGTGGTTATCAACGTTGCTGGAGTGGTTACGCCGGGACGCGGCAGGCGTTATTTGATTTGGCCAATTTGATGTTGCAATTAGAAAAGGGCGAAATTCATCCGTATCATTCGCCGTTAAAACAAATGGCGGGCGCGGGTGTTCATTGATTAACGCCACAACTCGCCACCGGGAGTCAATGCACCAATGCCATTAGAACGCCGCCTCAAATTATTAACACCGGCAATGGATGAACCGGAACAGAACGCGCCGCTGCAATTAAAAGTGGCGTTTGCCAGCGCCGATTTACGCCATGTGGATCAGCACTTTGGTGCGGCGGCCGCGTTTGCATTGTATGCCATTACACCCGCGCACATCAATTTATTAGAAGTTGTCCAGTTTAATGACAGCGCAGTGATGGACGGCAATGATAATAAATTGACGGCGAAAATTGCGGCATTAAATGGCTGTGCGCTGGTGTATTGTCAAGCAATTGGTGCTGCGGCGATTAACCAATTGCGCACCAAAGGATTGCAGGCAATGAAAGTCGCGCCGGGGACGGCGATTAAAACGATATTAACTGAATTGCAACAGGAATTGCGCACGGGGCCGAGTGCGTGGTTAGCGCGAGTGATGACGCAGCACGGCGGGCGTGATGATGACCGATTTAACGCCATGGCCGCGGAAGATTGGACTGAATGACGGGTTTATTGACATCCATTTAAGATGAGGACTGAAAAGATGACTGATACCAACGCTGTTTTAATTGCCGAAGACGATCCAGTTTTGACGACTGAATTCGGCATGGAATTGATCCGCCAGCTGCGCGCAACGGATGCGTATGGTCATGCTGACACGGTCAGTAATACCAAAATGTTGAGCGTGTTTATTTTAACCGATGAAAAGAAACGCAGTCTGCCGGTGATTGGCAATGTGGATGCGCAGGCGATTGAACGCATCCAAGTGTTTTACAACACCATTGCGATTTTAATTGAAAAAGAATGCCGGTTAATGGCGACGTCGCTGGTGCATTTGAATAATGAAGGGTTCGGGCGGATTGTGATTACCGTCGGCAAATTAGTTGTATTGGATAAAACCGTGCGCGAGGCGCATCGCTTTGGTTTTCCGTCATTATCAAAGATGAAAGATGAAGCCGACAAGGTGCTGTCAATTGCATTAGAATTAATTGGCGATCATTCCTCGGTCGCCGGCTTATAATTGACCGTGCGCGGTTAATGATTAAAAATACTTCCGCAGTTGCCAATTGAACGTGACGCAATCATGCTTGCCCCACGCAATTGGTCACTGCAACTTGAATCGTAAAATCCATTGCAGCAGGATATAAAAACCATGCCCTCTATGACTGGTTTAACACGCGGCGGACGTGAATGGACACCCGCCTTTGTCATGGCCTTAAATCAAAACAAGTGCATTGGTTGCGGGCGGTGTTTTAAGGTCTGCCCGCGTGATGTATTTGATTTAATTGATCGAGATGATTTGGATTTAGATGATTCTGAATTCGATGATGATGATTTTGACGAAGCGCCGGGCATGGTGATGAGCTTAAAAGACGCCGATGATTGCATTGGCTGTGAAGCCTGCTCGCGGGTCTGCCCGAAAAAGTGTTTAAGTCATGCGCCATTAGCGGCATAATTTTTTAGTTATGGTAGCATTCCGTCCCGTGTCGGTAATCATTCACACCGGCAATGTGAAATATACTCTCACGGGCTTGATGTTTAGTTACTCTTATTCTCCATTAGCATTGCTAATAACATGCTTAATGGTTGCAGTTAATAATGAAGCAGATTGTTGAATGACTTGGTCTTTTGTGTAACTAATTCTGAACTTTGACTGTCGACACGAAGGAATTTTTGTAATGCCTTGGGGAATTAAAGGTTCTCCAAATTCTGATGGAATATTAAATCCAATCCAGGGGGTTTTTGATTCTACCGAAGCACGAATTATCCAGTTTGAAATGCTATTTAGATAAACGGAAAAATAAATATGATTGTTAGCATAAGAAATCTCTGCTCTCACTTTTTTGTTTTGACTTTTATCAAATATTTCCTGTTTGAAAAATTCTGATTGCTCAAAAAAGTTTTTGATTGCTGCGAATAGAATAAGTTCATCTTCTGTTACGACAGCCTGTTTTTTAGTTAGGGTTACTAAGTTGTCTTCTTGTATACTTTGGTCAGTGGATTCTTGTAAACTTTTTCTGTCAGCAGATGAATTGCCTTGCAATGTAGGCGAGCGAACTTCTTTATCAAGTGCGGCCACGGAGCGTCTGACAATATCTCTAAGCACTATTTGCAGTGCATCTTTAATAATTGGTTGAAACCGCTCTATTGATTTTAGACTAATTCGTCCAGTGTAACTAGCTTCTTCTGATAAAATCCAGCGAACAAACTCCTCAGATGGGTTGTTATCTCCTAAATCCAATTGTTTGCGTAAAAATCCAGAAATTTTAGTTGTATAATTGATTTGAGTTGCAAAATCTCTGATTGCGTTAGGAGAAAAAATAGCTTTATGAAATCTAGCAAAAATTTCTAATCCACGATCTAATTCAGTCAACTTTGTTATATTAAATGGTAGAGAGTCCATGATATTCAAATCACCTGTATCTGTATAAAACCTGTATTCGATACCATTTGTTAGTATTGCAAGTGACACCGATTTCGTAGCGTTAAAATACCTTGCTAATTGCCCCTCATGTCCGTCTAGTGACACATCAACCGATTTCACTTCAATATAAATACGAGGGATATTTTCAATAAGAATTGCAAAATCTACCTTTTCCTTTTGACCTTGTTTTTTTTCTGCCATGAAGTCAGCTTCGTATTCAGGACAGACCTCGGCTGGATTCCAAATATCAAAACCCAATGCATCTAACATTGGAAGTACTAGTGCTTGTTTTGTCGCTTCTTCTCCTTTATTTTTAACCATGGGAAGACGGGCAGTAATTTGATCGGCAACTGCTTTAAGTTTTTCTATAGACATGATGTACCTTCATTAAGTAGTGAATCATAGTTAATCCAACATAAAATCCTAATCGCTGCTATTGTTACGACCAACTTATCTGGAATTAATTGTGTTATTATCCTGTAAATATCAGTTTCGGTGATAGATTTTTTGTGTATGAGACTTAATTATGTATGTCATGACTGCATCTTATTTCGACAGCTATCGCGGTGCCGACAGCCGCACCCATTTTAGGTAATATATCAATCAACGTGATGCTACTCACACCATCAAAATAAGTCTCATCTTACATATTTTCAGGAGTTATGCGGTTCAGCGCATAACTGATTGATTTATTAAAAAGAGCGCATTTCGTTATTCCCGCGGCGGCAGGAATCTAGTAATTGTCGCAGTCTGGATTCCCGCTAACTTAACAGCCCTGCCCACGCTGGAGTGATGGAACAATCAATTTACAATTTACAACCCAATTGCGCAACCCCCGATTTTATGACTACTAAAATGTTTAAGTCATGCGCCATTAGCCGCATAAATCCCGTCAATTCAGCATTTAATTCGGCGGCGCTGTCACGATTGTTGGCAAGCGTTGGGGTGCGGTGATTCGCACCCGTTTCATTCGCGCATGATGACCGCTCATAATCACCACCGCCCGCTGCGGTACATGAAAACTTTCCGCCAATAATGCAATTAAACTGGCATTCGCTTTATCATCCACCGGCGGTGCGCGTAATTGCACTTTAATTGCCTCGCCAATAACATCAGCAAAACCATCCCGCCGCGCTCGCGGTTGCACCCGCACGTTAATTATTAAATCCTGCCCATCCCATTGATACCAGTTCATTGCTTGTCCATTGGCAAAGTAATCAAATTGTATTAAGATCAGTTAATCGCTCGCGGCCGCCAGCGCGGGAACATGATTAACACCACGCCATTAATCATACAAAACTTGCTGCTAACGTGGCACAATAGTGCCGTCGCGTGATCTAATCAACTCGGTTGCTGCATGAATACACATTTATTACCACCCGCCCGGCTGAATACACAACTTGCGCTCGTGCGGCGGCTGCTTTTAATTGTCATCTGGGCAATGCTGACTATTCAAAACCCGCCCGCCGGCGCCAATTCATTACAGCCGCCCGATGTCACCACGTTAATGGCATTATTGCGTCAAGTGCAAATGGTCGAGGTGCAATATCAAGAAACGGTCGAATCCAGTTTAATTCACACCGCCATTAGCACCCGCGGGCGTTTAATTTATCATACGCCAGATCGTATTCAACGCATCAGCGATCAAGGCGACGGCTTTATTCTCACTGGCGAACAGTTGCAACTCATCACAGCACACCAAGTGATTAAAACACTGTTAATTAGCGATATTCCGCCTTTGCAATTGTTAATTGGCACGTTGCGCGCCGTATTTGCGGGTGATCTTGCCACGTTGCGCACCCAATATCAATTAACCTATACGACGCAATTGGACAGGTGGACATTAGCATTAACGCCGCGCAATCCAACCCTCTTGCCGATGTTGCAACGGTTATTGATTAGCGGTGATGGCGTTAATTTAATCAGTCTTGAAATCACCGAAGCCAATGCTGACCGCCGCGTTTTACGAATGCAGTTAATCGCACGGCGGCCGTAGTTTTTTATTATTCGTACCCGCAACTATAAATATGACAACGCGCCGCTGGTTAATTCTGATAAGCTGGTGTTTATTATTAGCTACCCTGATCTGGTGGAATAGCATTTATTTAAAAATCAATACCGATTTTGCGCAGTTTTTACCACCATCTGCGACACAACAAGATCAGGTGTTATTAGCCCAACTGCGCGATGGTATTGCCGCTCGCACCCTGTTAATCCGCATTGGCGGCGGGTCAATTGAAACACTTGCCAAGACCAGCCGAGCGCTCGTTCATTCATTATCCACCGATCAACGTTTATTGCAAATTGCCAATGGTGGCATGAATTGGGCGGCACTGGCAACTGACGAATTATTATTCCGTTATCGCTATCTCATTGGCCCCGCGGCCAACTGTGTTAATCAGTTCACCATTCCCGAATTACACACCGCATTAACCACGCGATTAAATGAACTGGCCTCTGGCATGGCGCTTTTGGATAAACAACAGATCACGGCTGATCCGACCGCGTGTTACCGCCAATTATTGCGCAGTTTATTACCACATCAATTGCCGCATACGCAACAGGGCGTGTGGTTTAGTCCCGATCATCAGTATGCTTTATTAGTGGTGATTACCCGAGCAGCCGCATCAGATTTAACCGCGCAGCGGGCGATCATTCAACAGATCAATACCCAGTTCACGCAACTGACTGCTGCCACCCCCGAATTGACATTAGAACTGGCGGGGCCGGGGTATTTCGCCGTCAGCTCAGAGCAGACCATTAAAACGGAAACCACTTTATTAAGCATTGCGGCCAATATTGCGGTGGTTTTCATTCTGATTTTTGCCTTTCGTTCAATCCCGCTAGTGCTATTGGGCGTACTGCCATTATTCACCGGTTTAATGCTGGCCGCCGCGCTGGTCACGCTGTTATTCGGCAGTATTCACGGCATTGCATTTGCGTTGGGCATCACGTTATTAGGCGTGGCATTAGATTACCCAATACACGTTTATACGCACATTTCCCAAATGCGGGCAGCACACGCGCAATCTTTTTGGTCAACATTTTTATTCGGCGTGATAACAACGGTATTTGGCTACGCGGCGTTTATTTGGACACAATTAACTGGCTTAACGCAATTGGGTTTATTAGCCGCAGTGGGCTTATTAATTGCCGCGCTGACCTCACGGTATTTATTGCCGCAATTGATCCCGGCGCAGTATCAATTGCCCGCGCATCGTTGGCTGAATAGGTGGCAGCAGTTGTTACCAATACTATCATTACGCGCCGGCCGCTGGTTTTTATTTGCCAGCAGCGCGGTTTTAATTGCCGTGATTGGGTCAAGTGACACCATTTGGGAAACGGATATTCGCCGCTTGAGTACCATTCCTGCGGTCGAAATTATGAAAGATCGAGAGATGCGTTCGCAATTGGGCGCGGCCGATGTGGCGCGCTTATTTTATGTGATTGGTGAGAGCGAAGCGGCGCTATTAACGCAATTAGAAGCGGCACTTCCGGCATTAGAACAATTAAAACAGCGCAGCGTGATTGGTGGATTTGAAAACGTCGCGCAATGGCTACCGAGTCCCGCCACGCAATTAGCGCGTCAATTCGCCATGCCGTCGCGTGTTGAATTAACCAGCGCATTGACGGCGGCGAATCACGACCTGCCATTTCGATTAGAGCGTTTCACTCCATTCCTCGATGCGATTGAACAGAGTAAAACCTTGCCGCCGTTGCAATTGGCCGATTTAGCCAACAGTGTATTAGCCGTGCGCGCCGGTTTATTAGTGCAACCATTCGGGCAGCAATGGTTAGGTTTAATCCCGTTATCGGATGTGAAAGACGCGCCCGCCGTCGCTGCATTACAACAATTGGCCGCACAGCAACATTTACACTATTTAGATTTACGCCAAGCCAGCGGCGCGTTATTAACCCATTTTTTCAATACCACCACCCGCCAATTACCACTCGTCGCACTGGCGATCATTGCTGTATTATTTATTGCTCGGCGGCGCTGGGGACAAATAGAACCGGTGTTATTACCAATCAGTTTAACCATCGTATTGACGGTATTAAGCCTGATATTTATTCACAGCCAATTAAACCTATTCCATTTGATTTCATTAGTCTTGGTGACGGGTTTGGGAATTGACTACAGCCTCTTTTGCAGTCGCCAAATCAATAGCGCCAGCGAACAAACCCGTACCGTATTTGCCGTCACCATTGCCGCGTTATCCACCGCCGTCATGTTTGGTTTATTAGCTTTTTCCGCCTTACCGCCGCTCAATTCAATTGGCGTCACTGCCACCATTGGCATTGGTTGGGCGTATTTAACGGCAATGACACTCGCACGAGCGCAATCAGTCGGCTAAAATGCGCGGTGAATTGCCGACCAAATGCCACGTTATCCAATCGCCGCCTCATGCCCATTGCCCCCGTCCGCATCCGTGCCTACACCCTGACCACCGCGCTCGGTCACGGCTGCGCCAGCCACACTGCGGCATTAATGCAACAACGCTGCGGCTTGCGGCTCAGTACCCGCGACGAGCTTCCCGTGCCGGCGTGGATTGGCGAAATCCCCGCGCTCGACGACGTGCGTCTCCCGCCCGCGCTGACCAATTTTGATTGCCGCAACAATCGGTTAGCCGAATTGGCGTTACACGGCGACGGCTTTTTTGACGCGGTCAACGCCGCCCGCCACCAGTACGGCGCCACCCGCGTTGGGTTATTTTTGGGCACCAGCACCTCGGGCGTCCGCCACACCGAAGACCGCTACCGTGACCACTTTGAACGCGGCACCGCCGGACTGGCCGCCGATTTACGCTTTGACTCCACCCACGCCTACCGCTCAATTGCCGACTACTGCCGCCAGCGACTGGAGTTGCACGGCCCGGCCAGCGTGATTTCCACCGCCTGCTCTTCTGGTGCCAAAACCTTCGCCGCCGCCCACCGCGCCCTGACCGCCGGGCTGTGCGATGCCGCGATTGTCGGCGGCGTGGACACACTCTGCATCACCACCTTGTTAGGATTTCACGCGCTCGGGTTATTGTCACCGCAACCCTGCACCCCGTGGGGATTGCACCGCGCCGGCATCAGCATTGGCGAGGGCGCGGCCTTTGCGCTACTCGAACGGGGCGCTGATCGCGGCGACTTGGCGTTACTTGGTTACGGCGAAAGCAGTGACGCCTATCACATCACCACGCCGCATCCCGACGGCGCCGGCGCGGCATTGGCGATGCGGGCGGCGTTGAGCAGTGCCGGGCTGGCGCCGGCGGAGATTGACTACATCAACCTGCACGGCACCGGCACGCCGGCCAACGATTTATCCGAAGATCGCGCCGTGTTCACGGTATTTGGCCGCGACATCGCCGCCAGTGCGACTAAAGGCGGCACCGGTCACACGCTCGGCGCGGCTGGCGCGGTGGAGGCCATTGTGGCGCTGTTGTGTATCCGCGACAGTCTGCTGCCCGGTACAGTCAATACCGTCACGCTGGATCCGGCGTTGACGATCAAACCGTTGCAAATCAGCCACACCAATCAACCGCTGGCGCGGGTACTGAGTAACTCATTCGGGTTTGCCGGGAATAATTGCGCGTTAATTGTGGGGCGGGTGTGAGCGGTTGCGCCGTGTTGGATGTCAGCATTTTAGCCACCGGCATTGTCGCGCCGGGATTGCCTGACTGGTCAACAGCGCGGGCGGTGCTGCGCGGTGACGAGCGCTATTCAGCGGCCGCGCCGTTGCAAGTGCCGCCGCCGTTGCAACTTGCGCCGAATGAGCGCCGCCGTGCCACGCTGCCGACGCGCTTGGCATTAGCGGCCGCGAGTGAAGCGACGCAGGCGCTGCCCGAATTGACCAATCAATTGCACACCGTGTTTGCATCCGCCGATGGCGATATGCACGTCGTGGATCAATTATGCCGTGCGATTTATCAACAGCATACGTTGCCATCGCCAACTGTATTCCAAAACTCGGTTCATAATGCGCCGGCGGGTTATTGGTCAATTGCTGAACAGTGTCAACAACCGTCGAGTAGTTTAGCCGCCGGTGATGGCAGTTTTGCGGCGGGTTTATTAGAAGCGGCATTGCAATGTCACTGCACCAATCAGGCGGTGTTATTAGTCGCAGTGGATGTGCCGGCGCCTGAGTTATTACACCCGCATCGCCCGTTGTATTGTGCATTTGCCTGTGCATTCTTATTATCCGCCAATCCCACCGCTATTCACGCTCTGGCGCACTTGACCTTGAGTCTTTGCCCAATTGAACGGCCGCCGTTGTCATTCACTCGCCTGTCCAATGCGGCATTAGAAACCATGCGTTTGGGTAATCCAGCGGCGCGGTCATTGCCGTTATTTGCCGCGCTGGCGACTGAACAAATGACCAGTATTCAATTGCCGTATTGGCCGGATTTGTTATTGGATGTGCAAGTGCAGTTTTGAATGACGGCGCGTTTAATTGCAACTTGAATTGAGTCAAAAACGATGCTTTACAAAATCCCTTTAATTTTAGACCCTCAGCCCGAAGGCGGCTTTACGGTGACTTCACCGCTATTACCTGAATTAGTGACGGAAGGCGATAGCATTGAAGAAGTTTTAGCCAATGTGCAGGATGCACTCGAAACCGTGATTGAAGCCTATCAAGATTTACGACGTACATTACCTGCGCATTTGCAATAAACAGCATTCCCATGTTGGCGCATGGGAACGATCATTTATTAAGAATTTGCATTAAAAAACTCCATTATTATTCCCGAGCAATTACCCATGCCTGTCATTCGTGCTGACGATGTCATTACCAGTGTTGCGGCCGCGTTGCAATACATCTCTTATTACCATCCAACCGATTATTTGAATGCGTTGGCCGCCGCGTATGAAATAGAACAATCGCCCGCGGCGAAAGACGCAATGGCACAGATTCTATTCAATTCGCGCTTGTGTGCCGAACATCACCGCCCGATTTGTCAAGACACCGGTTTAGTCGTGGCATTCGTGCGCGTTGGGATGCAGGTTCAATGGGATAGCGCGTTGAATTTACAGCAATTAATTGACGAGGGCGTGCGGCGGGCGTACACCGATCCGACCAACCCGCTGCGCGCTTCAATAGTCGCCCCGCCGCTGGGAGCGCGCAAAAACACTGGCGATAACACGCCCGCAGTGGTGCATGTCGAGTTGGTGGCGGGCGATCAGGTCACGTTTCACCTCGCGGCAAAGGGCGGCGGCTCAGAAAACAAAGCCCGTTTTGCCATCCTCAATCCCAGCGCCAGCGTCGCCGATTGGGTGGTGCAGACGGTCGCCACGCTCGGCGCGGGCTGGTGTCCGCCGGGGATGTTGGGCGTCGGCATCGGTGGCTCGGCCGAAAAAGCCATGTTATTAGCTAAAGCCGCGTTAATGGAAGACATTGATTTACCAAGCATTCGTCAGCGCGGCGCGGCGGACGACCTCGAAGCATTGCGGCTGGACATCTGCGACCGCGTCAACGCCCTCGGCATCGGCGCGCAGGGGTTGGGCGGCGTGACCACCGTGTTGGATGTCAAAATTCGCACCGCGCCCACCCACGCCGCGTCGCTGCCGGTCGCGCTCATTCCCAATTGCGCCGCCACGCGCCACGTTCATTTCACGTTAAATGGCATGGGCGCAGCGCAGTTCATTCCCCCGCGTTTAATAGAGTATCCGCCGGTGATTTGGCAACCAACTGCCGATGCGCGGCGGGTCAATTTAGATCAATTGCAGCGAAGTGATTTAATGACTTGGCAGCCGGGCGAGCGGTTGTTATTAACTGGGCGCTTATTCACGGCGCGGGATGCCGCGCATCGGCGGTTAATTGAGTTAATCAATCGCGGGCAGCCATTCCCGCCGGGCGTGGATTTAACCAATCGGTTTATTTATTATGTCGGGCCAGTTGATCCGGTGGGCAATGAAGTAGTTGGCCCCGCGGGGCCGACGACGGCAACGCGCATGGACATCTTTACCGAACCATTATTAAAACACACCGGTTTAATTGGCATGATTGGTAAAGCGGAGCGCGGCGCGGCGGCAATTGATGCGATTCAACAACACGGCGCGGTTTATTTAATTGCGGTGGGCGGCGCGGCGTATTTGGTGGCGCAGGCGATTAAACAAGCGCGCATTGTTGCTTTTGAAGATTTAGGCATGGAAGCCATTCGTGAGTTCATTGTTGAAGAGATGCCGGTCATGGTGGCGGTGGATAGTCGCGGCAATTCAATTCACACCACCGGCCCGGCGCACTGGCGGCGGGATGTGAATACCTCGATAAACGCAATCAATCAATAAAACAGCGGCGGTTATTGCGCTCAATATCAGCATCAGTAATTGTGAATATTCGCCATTCCAAATACACGTTAAAACAGTGTGCAATGGGAATAAAATGCGTTATTGTATGATGGCGTGTGGTGGATGGTACATACCCGCCACCCGCATACTTGGATTTAACCTCTGTGATTTATTAGGAATAAAGCTGTATGAACTTGACACCTCTCGCCATTCAATTCAGCACCCGTCGGTTATTATTGACCGCATCTCTCGTATTAGCGCCCGCCATTGCCAACGCCAACTTCACACCATTCACTCAAATCGCCACCGTCCCAGCGGTATGGACAAATGGACAAGTGGACGCCGTCGCCACCAATACTCGCGCTATTGAAGTCGCCCAAGCTATTGCCGAGTTCATTGCCCAAACGGATGAATCAACTTTAGGATTAGCTGCCAGCAATTGGGTTGTGGGCGGAGCGCCGGAAGGTGAAGCAGCGAATGATACTGCCGCTATTCATGCCGCGATATTAGAAATCCCCACGCCGCAACCAATTGATCCTAATCAACCGGTATCCACCACTAATACTAAGAAAGTGCATATTGTTGAGGCATGTAATCAAGCATTTGCCAGTAAAGCATTAGGGGTGACGCCGGTCATTGGCGATATGATAGTGGCGAATGGATATTTGCACGCCACCGCATTACCGTGTGAAATTGCGGTCTATGCTGATGCCTATGATATTAAAATAGAAATGCTGAATGCCGAAGCGATTTTCAGTTTATTTTTTACGGATGTGTTATTCGGTCAGCAAATGCAAAATCCCGAATTTGCCGGGGCGTTGCAGCAATTACCCGCGCAAGTGAATCAAGAATTACCCGCCATTGTGCATCACGCATTAACTGCTGCCAATATTGGTTATTGGCCGGAGAATTGGTCAAAAGGACCCTGGTTTAAAACGGATAGTCCTTGGGACATCGTTCATGCGGTGTTAGCCACGCCGTATAATTCGCCCTACATTCATTTGACCTATACGCGGGCAAATGGAGATGCGACGCCCTTTACCAATGATGATGTTGCCAATATCGCCAATTTAATTACCGCAACCTTAACGGTGAATGGCGCAACTGGTGCTGGTGTCCATGATGCCGCATTAGATGCGTTATTAAGCACTGGATCAAGTTGGCGCGCTGCGCGTCCCACGCCATTATCATTACCGGGCAATGTCAAGTTAATTGAAGCCTGCTCGCCGACCTATGCAAAAATGGCCATGTCAACGGGATTGCATCATGCAACCGCGCTGCCGTGTGAAATAGCAATTGCGAAAACACCCGACGGCAGTCAATTGGTGGTGAGTTATTTGGATCCGCACTTTATGTTTAATGCGCTATTCTCGGATGCGTTTGGGAATATGTCGGCGGAAGAATTGACGGCGTTTGCTACACTGCCTGGTATTGTCTTAAATGATTTAGTGGCAATTGTCAGCTATGCGTTGGATGTCAAGTTGCCGCAGTATGGGTTGCAATTAAGCCGTCCAACTATCGCGCATTATGACATGCTGCCGTTTTAATGATAAACCCTGTTTTCAGTGAATGAGAGGGTTTTCCACTCTAACCCTCCCCCGCTGGGGGAGGGGATGTTTTCACCGCTTGACAATTCGTCCCACCATTCACAATCAATTTCATCACTTCGACGCTTTCTAATCCGTCGTTATCAATCACTTTCACTGCAATAAAATGGGTGCCGGCCGTAAAGGATTCGGTTTGTTTGCCGACCGTCTCCCGAATGATACTCGGTTTGAATACGCGCTCTTCATTATTGTAGGCAAAATCCCACGCATAAAACTCAATGCCAACGGCGGATTGACCGTGCGCGGTGAATTCAATTTGGCGCACCTGTTTTTGATTCACGCCTAAATCGCGGCACTCAATTGTCAGCGTCGGTTTTTTCGCAATTGGCACAATCTCTTCGACCGTGACTAATTCAATTATCACGCCCTCTTCATTCTTTAACCGCGCCACCTCTTGAATGGCGCCCTTGCCAAAACTAAACGCGATCATCACACCGACGGGTTGCTGTTGTTGAATTGATTGCTCAAAGAGCGTTTTATCATAACGACGGCAGGCCGATACGAAATTATCAATGACATTCCGCCCAATATTATCCGAGCGTTTCACTTGAATTGGGCAATGATTTGCCGTGCGGCCATCAATCCCAAGATCGCCTTTTTGTTTGGTATTCGCCCCGCCGCCGTATTGCGTGATGATCCAACTTTCAAAAGCAAATGCATCTTGATAGCGCAGCGTGTCATAATCGTATTTATGCAATTGCACGGTGAAGGGTTGCGACAATAAATCTGCTTTTACATGTAAGCGCAATTCGGTTACTTTAATTGCCGCCACTGATTGATCAATGCCAATCCATTGCCGTTTCAATCGCTCGGCCACGACAACCGTTGTGCCGCCACCGACGAATGGGTCTAATACCAGGTCGCCCTCATTTGAGGCGCACTGAATGATGCGTTCTAATAACGCCTCGGGCTTTTGCGTGGGATAACCGATTTTTTCTTTTGAATGCGCTTGAACACCTAAAATATCCATCCACGCATTACCAAGTAAAATACCTTTTTGTTCTTCCAAATATCGTTTAAGTCGTGGTCGTTTAGTAAAATCAAAAGAACCATCTTGTTGTTTAGGATAGTAAATTCTTCCTTCATCATGCAGTTTTTGCATAGTCGCTTTTTCATACCGCCATCCTTTAGGTGGATACGCAAATCCCATCCATTCATACATCATATTAGGACGTATATTAGGGCTGCCCATATCACTCAGCGTATAGGATCCCCTGCCATCTTCATCATCATATTTATAAGCACTTTCCTTATGTTTTTCCGAATGTATACTATAAACTGGGTAATAGGAAAAAATTTGTGACTTGCTGTAATGCCAAATAGTGTCGGTTAAAACAGCAAATTTCTTTTTAGCATCGTTATGTGCATTATGTCGTTGCCAAATGATTTCCGTGCGAAGATTCTCTTCTCCAAAAATCTTATCCAACACATACACCCGAATATAGGCATTGGCGTGCCAATCACAATGCAAAAACAATGAACCGCTCGGTTTTAATACGCGATACATCGCCTGCACCCGTTCTTTTAACCACGCAATGTAATGGTCAATACCGCCCGACCAGCGATCTTGAAAACTGCGGATTTCACCCTGATCGCCCCAGATCAATTCATAATTGCGATTAGAAAAAAACGGCGGATCCAAATAAATCAAATCCACGCTATCATCATCAATCTTACCCAAGATGTCGAGGCAATCACCTAAAATCAGTTTATTCATCATGTATTGCGGTGGTGAGTTAAAAACCTATTGTACAACATAATCAAACGCTTGACATTTGCAATCGTGATTCCGTCACCTTAATTGCCGCCACCGATTGATCAATGCCAATCCATTGCCGTTTTAATCGCTCGGCTACCACAACCGTTGTGCCGCCACCAACAAATGGGTCTAATACCACGTCACACTCATTTGAAGCGCACTGAATAATCCGTTCTAATAACGCCTCGGGTTTTTGCGTGGGATAACCAATACGTTCAGGTGATTTCGTCCCGATAAAATCAATGTCATTCCACAAATTAGTGACGGGCGTTCCTTTGCTTTCATCTAAATAACGTTTATAAACAGGATATTTAGATTTTGGATTAAATTTAGCTTCACCCTTATTAATGAGTTCTTCTAACCTTTCTTGTGAATAAGTTTTCAAATTTTCCCATTTATATCGTTTGCCATTTTCATCTATTTTGTCGTAGCGTTTAACAGTTGCGGGTGCGTATGGTTTATAAACTGGTTTGAAAGTAAAGGTGGAAGATTTGTTGTATACCCAAATAGTGTCGGTATTAGCAGGGAATTTTTTAGATATAGATTTACTACTGCCAGCGCCAAAAGTACGTTCCCAAACGATTTCACTATTAAACCGTTCTGGCCCAAAAATCTTATCCAACACATACACCCGAATATACGCATTGGCGTGCCAATCACAATGCAAAAACAATGAACCGCTCGGTTTTAATACGCGATACATCGCCTGCACTCGTTCTTTTAACCATGCAATGTAATGGTCAATACCGCCCGACCAGCGATCTTGAAAACTGCGGATTTCACCCTGATCGCCCCAGATTAATTCATAATTGCGATTAGAAAAAAACGGCGGATCCAAATAAATCAAATCCACGCTGTCATTATTAATTTTGCCCAAAATGTCGAGGCAATCACCTAAAATCAGTTTATTCATCATGTATTGCGGTGGTGAGTTAAAAACCTATTGTACAACATAATCAAACGCTTGACATTTGCAATCGTGACTCCGTCACTTTAATTGCCGCCACCGATTGATCAATGCCAATCCATTGCCGTTTCAATCGCTCGGCCACCACAACCGTTGTGCCGCCGCCAACAAATGGGTCTAATACCACGTCACCCTCATTTGATGCGCACTGAATAATCCGTTCTAATAACGCCTCGGGCTTTTGCGTGGGATAACCAATACGTTCTTTTGATTTTGATCCGAATGCAATATCCGTCCAAATATTACCCAAAACAGCACCTTTAGATTGTGTTAAATATTTTTTAACTCTAGGCGATCCATTTTTTGAAAAAACTATAAAACCTTTTTCATAAAGCAGCTCCAATTTTTCCATGATAGACATACGTTTGCATTGTTCTTTACCAACAATTTCTTCAACAACGATGTTTGACACTGCCCAGTGCCTGCCTATTTTAGTTGGAGTATAACCGCGCCATGCTTGACCTGATTCACCTTGACTGGTTCCGGGGCCTGTTAAAATGATATTTTGGTATTTACCCCTTTCATCTTCATATTTAAACATCTTTTGAGATGTTTCACTCAAATTAACATATATGGGATTATACAAAAATTGATTAGATTTACTGAAATACCAAATAGTATCTGACAAAACAGCAATTTTCTTTTTTGCATCATTATGTGCTTGCGCTCTTTGCCAAACAATTTCACCACGAAAGTTTTGCTCTCCAAAAATCTTATCCAACACATACACCCGAATATAGGCATTGGCGTGCCAATCACAATGCAAAAACAATGAACCGCTCGGTTTTAAGACCCGATACATCGCCTGCACCCGTTCTTTTAACCACGCAATGTAATGATCAATACCGCCCGACCAGCGATCTTGAAAACTGCGGATTTCACCCTGATCGCCCCAGATCACTTCATAATTGCGATTAGAAAAAAACGGCGGATCCAAATAAATCAAATCCACGCTATCATTATCAATCTTACCCAAAATGTCGAGGCAATCACCTAAAATCAATTTATTCATCATTCAACCTATTCAATAAAAACCCCGGCGCCACTGTACGCGCAGCGCCGGGGTTGTTTAATTGAAATTGGAATTAAATCAATCCGCTCGTGGTGCAATCAATCAATAACGAAACTGTTGGGCATGTCCTTCCAATACCCCCGCCAAATTGCGCAATTCTTGACCCGCCTGCATCGTTTCCTCGGTACAATCGGCCGTATGCTGCATCGCCTGCGCAATTTCTGACAAATTATGATTAATCTCATTCGCCACCGCGCTCTGCTCTTCGGCGGCACTGGCAATGCGCAGATTCATTTGACTGATCTGCGTCACCGCCGCCGTGATCGTGGTCAGCGACGCGCCAACCTGCGCCGCCTGCTCGACGCTGGCATGGGAGCGATCCCGACTGGTCGCCATCGTCTGCACCGCCTCGCGGCAGCGCTGTTGCAACGTTTCAATAATTTGCTGAATTTCACGGGTTGACTCCTGCGTCCGCTGGGCAAGGGTGCGCACCTCGTCAGCGACAACGGCAAACCCGCGCCCCTGTTCACCCGCCCGCGCCGCCTCAATTGCCGCGTTGAGTGCCAACAAATTAGTCTGCTCGGCAATGCTACGAATCACCTCCAACACCTTGCCGATATTGTCGCTATCATGCGACAGGCGCTGCACCACCTGCGTCGCGTTCTCAATTTCCTGCGCCAACGAGCCAATAGTCGCCACTGCCGTTGCCACAACTCGTTGACCGGACACGGTTTCCTGCTCTGCCGTGTGCGCGGCTTGCGCCGCCTGCGCGGCATCCCGCGCCACCTGCTGCACGGTTTGCACCATTTCATTCATCGCCGTCGTCACTTCATCGGTTTGACTTTGCGTCCGCGCCACTGCACCGCTATTTTGTTGCGTGACGTGATCGAGGCGTTGCCCCGACGCGACCAGCGGCCCGACGGTGCGATGCACTTCCGCCACAAAACGTTGAAAGCGTTCTAATAAGGTGTCAAACGCATCGGCCATCACGCCAATTTCATTACGTTCATTCAATGTAATCCGCTGGCGTAAATCACCCGTATCACGCACTTCAGTAATCATTTGTCGCAACATCGCTAATGGATTAGTCAAGCTACCGGCAATCATCAATGATAAAATCATTAAAACTGCCAGAATCACCGCCGCGCCCATTGCTAAATGCAGTGCATGATTCAAAAAGATTTTGCGCACATCATCAATATACAAACCCGAGCCAATGATCCAATCCCAGGGCTGGAATCCTTTAACATAAGAAACCTTTGGCACCGGCTCATCATACCCAGGTTTTGCCCACTGATAATCCACAAACCCGGCTTGATGACGGCGCACTTCATCAATAAAAGCAATAAACAATCTTTTACCGTTGGGGTCTTTATTATCACTGACATCTTGACCATCTAATTTGGGTTTAAATGGGTGCATCACCATCGTTGGTCGCATGTCATTAATCCAAAAGTAATCATCTTCTCCATAGCGGAAAGTTTTAATTAACGCAATTGCCGCCTGCTGTGCTTGCGGTCGCGTCATCTCACCCGCCTGTTCGCGTTGATAAAAATATTCTAATACGCCATAAGCGGTTTCCACCACATGTTGCGTTTTTACCTTACGATCATTCAGCAGATTTTTATTCAATTCTGCAACGGCCAAACCGCTCAAAGCGAGCATCCCAACGACGGTTAAAGCAATGATGAGCCAAAATTTATAGCGAGTAGGTAGATTTTTTAGCATTGGTGAGTCGGTACAATCATAGTTAGTGAGTGTTCTAATGATACAGCAAAACTTGTTGCCAATTCCCGACAGGCTATCAACTATCAACAGTTGTCGCGTCACACAATCACTGGCCGACCACCGCCCAGTCGCCCCGCAGTCGGCATTACTGCTATCATGCAACTTTGCTGCAACCGGTTGAATTGAAAACACCCCATTAAACAACACAGTTTTTGCAGCAGTATTGCAATGTGTCGTGTTTATTTTAGAATAGGATTTAATGATGATGAATTGGTCACATGGTTATAATACAAGCGTCGGCTATACTTTTGGTTATTACCGCGAAATGTCCCCAGCCTGGATTGATTTTGCATTACGCTTACAAGGATATGCCGCGCCAACCGGTAAAAAACGGCGCTATCTCGAACTCGGTTTTGGGCAAGGATTAAATCTAATTTTATTAGCCGTCGCCAATCCCGACATTGACTTTTTGGGCATTGATTTCAATCCCGAACAGGTTGCACATGCGCGCAAATTAGCGGCTGGGATTAAAAACGTCCGCTTTGAAGAAGCCGACTTTCTCAATTTGGCCGCGCATTGGCCGGCCGATTACGGTCAATTCGATTACGCCGCCCTGCATGGCATCTACACTTGGGTCAGTCCTGAATTACGCCAAGCAATTGTGAAATGCTTGCATCATGCCGTCGCCGCCGGTGGCGTGGTGTATAACAGTTATAATGCGCTGCCCGGTTGGTTAGCCGCTTTTCCATTGCAACATGTCATGGTGCGCTATCAAAAAACCACCGGACAACCGCCATTAACTGCCATTGATAATAGCCTCAAGTTAATGCACCGCTTGCGCGAAGCCGGCGCTTCATTATTCACCGCCCAACCCACACTCGCTAATCGAATAGAAACCGCCGAAAAACATGATCGGGCGTATCTATTACATGAATATTTACATGATGGCGCCTGGTTTCCATTGTGGTATAGCCAAGCCATGAATGAAATGGCACAAGCGCAATTAGTGGCGGCGGGGACTGCGACCTTACCCGAGATATTTTTACCGACTTTATTACCCGTCCCATTGCGCACGGTGATTGAAGAAGTGGCTGATCCTATTCTGCGCCAAGAATTGATTGACACCGCAATCAATCAAAGTTTCCGCCGCGATCTTTATCAACGCGGTCATCAACGCCTGTGGCCATTAGAAGGACAGCGCGTATGGTCGGCAATTAGTTTAATCTCCTTGACGGGAATGCCTGAAGATAAACAATTGAAATTTGCCACCAGTTTTGGCCAATTAAACGGGGATCCAGACAGCTATGGCGCCATTCTCACTGCATTAACCACCGGACCCAAAACGGTTGCACAATTAGCCGCGCTACCCGAATGGCAAGGCAAATCATTTGGGTTATTACTGCACGTTTTATCATTATTATTACACGGCAGTTATATTGGCATCCAACAAGAAAATGTTGATTTACGCAATGTCACCCGGTTTAATCGCACTTTAGCGCGTGCCGTTGCCGATGGCGCGAATTACAGCTGTGTATTAGCCGGTCAACTTGGCATTGGATTAGCCGCCAGCACGGTTGATTTAATGTTTCTTGATGTATTAGCCGAAACCCCCACTGCCCGCGCTGAAACGCTCGCCGCTGGTTTATTAACCCGTTTAACCGCATTAGGGCGGCAATTATTAAAAGACGGCACGGCCGTCACCGATCCTGACGCCGCCCGTACCCAAGCATT
This sequence comes from Thiospirillum jenense, assembly GCF_014145225.1. GTDB lineage: Bacteria > Pseudomonadota > Gammaproteobacteria > Chromatiales > Chromatiaceae > Thiospirillum > Thiospirillum jenense. The sequence continues at coordinate 8,167 of NZ_JABVCQ010000025.1, read as the reverse complement.
GCAATTAGCCACGCTATTCACCAGTAAAACCTTGCCCGAATGGAAAAGATTAGGTGTGTGGACGGCGTGATGACAAATCAATTTTGTTTTTAATGATTCACTTTATGCCAGCGGAGTTATTATGACTATCGGTTACATCATTCGTTCTTTATTCGCTTTACTCATTGTGGCATTTGGATTATGGCCGTATCTGACCATTTTTCATTTAGATGGGGCATTACATCAATCTGATGCCACCGCAATTGAAGAGTTCTCGCCCTATGTTAATTTGCCTGCGATTCAAGCGCATTATAAAACGCGCTTGGATAATACCGTGACTAATGTAATGCCTACGAATGACGGGGCCGGACATGGCGATCAGGTATTGAATTGGGTGGCGGGTAATTTCAAATTATTAGGTGATGCCGCGCTGAAACAAAAAATCACCATAGACTGGGTGCGCACCAGCTTAAATGAAGCGGCTGAACGTGCCACCGCCGAACGGCCGGCTAGTTTTATTAGCGCGATTGACTTTGCTTTTTTTGAATCCTGGGATCGCGTGGTGATTCGGATTGGTGCATTAGATCGCCAACCAACCTATGCCATTCTGTCATTAAATAATTGGCAATGGCAATTAACCGATGTCATTCGTTCGTGTTGGTAATAGCCAGGTGATTTAGAGCGACTATAATTAGTCAATCAAGGAGTTGATCGTTCCCACGCTGGAGCATGAGAACGATCATTCTTAAACGCAGCAGTTCCACTAAATGTCATGCTCGTTCAAATACCATCATATAATTAACACTGAGTGAACGACTAAAACGAAACCGGCGCGTGAATGGATTGATACGCACACCAGTTTGATGTAAAACCCGAAAGTTACGCCCGAGTACATCAATTAACTCTTTCGGTTTCACTAATTGCGCGTAATGATGCGTGCCACGCGGTAGCCAACGTAAAATGTATTCCGCACCAATCACCACCATTAACCATGCAATGAAGGTGCGGTTAATAGTTGAAATAAACATCACCCCGCCGGGGCGCACTAATTGTCCACAACTGGTTAAAAAGCCGGGTAAATGATCCACATGTTCCACCACCTCCATATTTAATACCACATCAAAGGTCGCACCAGTGGCAACTAATTGCTCGGCGGTCATTAATTGATAATCAATCTCTAGCCCACTGGTCGCGGCGTGCAATTGAGAAACTTGAATGTTTTTCTCTGCAACATCAATTGCCGTTACACGCGCACCTAATCGCGCCATTGATTCACTTAAAATGCCACCGCCGCAGCCAATATCGAGAATACGCAACCCTGCGAATGGTTGTTCACCGCCATCTATTCGCCCTAATACACGGCAAATCTGTTGGCGTAAATAGGCCACGCGAAACGCATTTAAGCGATGCAATGGCCAAAAGGGGCCGTGTTCATCCCACCAGCGATGCGCGAGCCGTTCAAAATAAGCGACTTCGCGGGGGTTAATATTTGAACCGTGTAACGGAGTGTGTGTCATAGTCGGATACCCTTAATTAAACCGTTAATACGAATTTCACTCATTGATGACGCTGCCAATTTAATACAACTGCCGCTCGCTCTCTATTCATAAATCGCAATTAAAAACGCCAGTTAGGTATTCCAAATGACCATTAACTTATTAGCAATTGACACCTCAAGCGAATGGTGTTCAGCCGCATTATATTGCGCAGGTCACATCACGCAACAATTAGAATACCGCCCTAAACAGCATGGCGAACGGTTATTAGCGATGATGGATAAGCTATTAACTGACGCCCATTTGCAGTTGTCAAACTTACAGGCCATTGCATACGCTCGTGGGCCGGGGTCATTCACCGGTGTGCGCCTAGCCGCGGCCGTTGCACAGGGTAGCGCATTCCCCGCGCACTTGCCGTTAATTGGTATTTCAACATTGGCTGCATTAGCCCACGCGGCCTTTCGCCAGCATCAACAGCAATGGATTTTAGCGGCATTGGATGCGCGGATTGGTGAAATTTATTGGGCGGGATTTGAAATAACCACGATTGGCATGGTCACGGCATTGACTGCCGAACAGGTCACGTTGCCGAATAGCGTTATGTTACCTAATTCACCCATCGTGCCAATTAAACAATGGTATGGAGCAGGCAGTGGTTGGGCGGTGTATGGCAATGAATTACGCGCCAGCACTGAATTAACTGCCGCGCAAGTGAATGGTGAAATCATTTGCACCGCGCATGACATCGCATTGTTAGCAATTCAGGCGTGGCAGGCAGGTACAATAGAAATCCTTGAATACAGCGCGCCGCAGTATATTAGAAATCAGGTTGCAATTAAAACCAGTGAACGTGAACGGCGTTCATAGTGCGCGCCGGTTGCAATTAGTTATGCAATAAAAAAGGCGAGTCATTTGACCCGCCCTTTTTCATTCAACCAATGCCGCAGCAGTGGATTAGAATTTGTGCATCATACCAATAGAGAAGTTGCTCCACTCGGCACCGCGCACGATGTCAACATTGTCGTCTTCCACTGAAGAATACAACACATAGGCTTTAGTGCGTTTGCTCAAGTTATGATCGAACGCAACTGCCCAGGTATTACGGTCAGCATCAAACTCTTCAATGGTATTGCTATTGTCGAAGTCAATATCACGATCCACGGCGCCATACATCGCCTTGACCATGTTATTGCCAAATGCATAGCCGGCTTGAATCTGCCACAATGCCATGTCTTGAATGTAATTGGTGTTATTGTCTAGGTTATTTTCGCGCCCTTCATAAATAGCGGCGAAGGTAAAGCCATTCCAGTCCAGAATACCGAAGCTGGCACGCCATTTATTATAATCATCATCTATATAGGCTGGATTGAGTTCCCCGGCGTCGCTGACCTGCGTATTCATGTATGACTCATTGCTAATGGATTCATACGCCAAGCTGCCGTAGAAAGGACCATTTTTATAAATCGCAGCAAGTGAGTAGGCACCAATTTCATCCGAATTGGCATTCGCACCAAAGCCGGTAGTCGCACCACCTGGGGCCACTAATGCACCCATGAATTGGAAACCCGAGAAACTGGGGCTGATGTATGCAACCGCATTATCTACCCGCAAGTCCTCAAAGCCAACTGAATAGGCGTAGTCAGCAACGGTTTCATCAAATAAATCCAATGGCCCCGTCGAAACTTTCATTGGCGTATCATGGCGACCCATTAACACCGTACCGAAGCTGCCAGCTAACCCAGCAAAGCTCGTGCGCACGATGAAATTATCATTGCCACTGGTGCTGCTGACAAAGTTATTGTCGGCGGCTGACAGATTCAAAATGACTTCAAATTGGTAAATCGCTTTTAAGCCATTCCCCAAGTCTTCTGAACCCTTGACACCAAAGCGGTTGTCACGATTGCCGCCGGGCATGAAGCCACCGTCACCGTTGACGCCCCAGCCGGTGAAGTCTTCACCATCAGAAATCTGATTGCCATTGGCATCGAATTGCGGTAAAGCCACCGCATTTGTCACTTCCGCATAATCGAGTGACACGTTTAACTTGCCGTATAAAATCGCCTCAGCCATCGCGGCACTTGGCACTGCCACCGCGGCTGCAATCGCCGCACCGATCAGTTGTTTGTTCATCGTCTTCTCCGCTGTTGTGAGCGTGTTAAAAAAATGGTTAGAAACTAAAACGCAATCATGCTTTGCGCTCAGAATATTAGACTAGAAGGCGACATCACGCAACACTTTTTTTGAAAAAAGAGACAATAATTCCGCCTGTTGTAACGATGCTACAGATCGCTGTCGCAGTTCAGACCGCCTCACACCCGCGCCAACCGTATTGGTTTCCTAGCCAATAAAAAAAGCCAGCGCGATGCTGGCTTGTGCAAACAAAATTGGCTGGGGGACTAGGATTTGAACCTAGGTTCACGGAGTCAGAGTCCGTTGTCCTGCCGCTAGACGATCCCCCAAAATTGACACGCAACCGTCACCGGCCGTGACGTGTCATTTTTTAGCAACAACTTAACGTTTCGAGTACTGCGGCCGCTTGCGCGCCTTGTGCAATCCAACCTTTTTGCGCTCCACTTCGCGTGCATCCCGCGTCAAAAACCCCGCCTGCCGCATCGGCGAGCGCAGTTGTTCATCATATTTAACCAGCGCCCGCGCAATGCCGTGCCGAATTGCGCCCGCTTGACCAGTGGTGCCGCCACCGGTGACGGTGATTTGCAGATCAACGCGGTCGAGCAGATTGGCGGTTTTCAGCGGTTGGCACACCACCATCCGCGCTGTTTCGCGCCCGAAAAAATGATCGAGCGTACGCCCATTGATGCTGATAGCGCCTGATCCGGTGGTTAAAAAGACTCGGGCTGCGGAACTTTTGCGCCGCCCCGTCGCGTATTGTTTGTCTGTCATAACGATTTGATTTACTTAAAAATAAAAGGTGGTCAGGCCAAAAATCACAGTTCCAGCACTTGCGGCTGTTGCGCGGCGTGACGGTGGGTAGCGCCGCCGTACACATGCAATTTGCGCATCATCGCCCGCCCCAGCGGATTATGCGGCAACATGCCTTTCACCGCGTACTCCAGCGCCCGCGTCGGGTGACGTTTCAGCAAATCCGCCAGCGAGATCGAGCGCAAATTGCCGATATAACCGGTGTGATGATGGTAAAACTTATCCTGCAATTTTTTCCCCGTGACCTGCACTTTTTCGGCGTTGATGACCACGATGTAATCACCGGTGTCAACGTGCGGGGTGTAACAGGTTTTATGTTTGCCGCGCAGGCGGCGGGCTAATTCAGCCGCCAACCGTCCTAATGTTTTGCCCTCAGCATCCACCAGATACCAAGCGCGGCGCACCTCAGCCGGTTTTGCGCTTTCAGTCGTCATGTCCGTCTTTGCTCCAAGCCGTTAAAAATGTTCGATTTATCAATTGCATCGTCTGATAAACAGCGCGGTTGACACAGGTGTCAACAAAAGAGTACGGATTTTAGCCAACTGCGCGGGCTTTCGCAACCAGCGTTAATTGCCCGCCGACCAATCAAGTTGCCGCAGCAGGTGGCGCACCAGCCCCGGCCCTTGATAAATCAAGCCAGTATAAATCTGGACTAAATTCGCCCCCGCCGCCAGTTTTGCCGCCACATCCGCTGGCGTGAAAATCCCGCCCACACCGATCAACACCGGTGATTTGCCGACGGCGGCGCGGACGTTGGCCAACAAGTCGGTGCTGCGTGACCACAGCGGCCGCCCCGACAAACCACCGCTCATGCCGAGCGTGGCGCTGGTTAAGTGACTGAAATCATTGGTGGTATTGGTCAAAATCAAACCGGCAGCGCCGTGATCCAATGCCGCCTGTGCGCAGGTAATGGCGGCGGCGGACGGCAAATCTGGTGCTAATTTGACCAGCAGCGGCCGCGGCGCAGGCAGTTGCAAGTTGACCGCTTGTAACTCATTGAGTAACAGCGCAATATCCTCTGCCGTCTGCAAATTGCGCAACCCCGGCGTGTTGGGACTGGACAGGTTGACCACCAAATAATCCGCCAAATGCGCCAGTTGCGTAACGCTGGCGCGGTAGTCAGCCGCGGCGTGTTCCAACGCGACCGCTTTGGTTTTGCCGATATTGACGCCGAGCGGCACTTGCAACGGAGCGGCAGTATGTTGATTTGTCAAGCGTTTTGCCAGCGCCGCCGCGCCAGCGTTATTAAAACCCATGCGATTGATGAGCGCCTGTTCACGCGGCAGTCGCCACAAACGCGGCCGCGGATTGCCGTCCTGCGCTTGCGCGGTGACGGTGCCGACCTCAATAAATCCAAAGCCCAGCCGCTGCCATAATAATAATGCCTCCGCATCCTTATCTAATCCCGCCGCTAATCCGATTGGATTAGGAAAGGTTAATCCCATTAATTGCTGATTGAATTGCGGCGCTCGCGTTGGATCATTCTCAGGCAAGGCACGGTTGAATATCTGCGCCCATTGCGCACCAAGGGTTAATACCAATTGATGCGCCACTTCGGGCGGTAATTGAAACAGCAGCGGGCGTAATAACCAGTGCCATAGTTTGGAATGATGAGTAGCGGTCGTCATAGTTAATTGGGCGTCACGGTGGGTGGGGGGATGGCGTTATCATAATATAAAGTCGAATCAGCGGATTAAACAGCAAGTTCTGCGCCCGCCGCGCCGTGCCACCAATCACTCACCAGAGTGTCGCAAAACTAACACCCGCTCGTGGCGCAGATGTGACATCTTCTGCCAACGATGGCAGACCGAGCAGATGCTCGCGGCGGCGGTGGTGATGAAAGGCGGCGCTGAAGAGCAATTTAATTACACGCAAATTGCCGCGCAGGCGGCGCAGCGCATGGCCGATAGTTCGCAGGCGGTGGTGCAGTCGGCGGGGGCGGCGTCGGCCGCGGCGTCTGATGCGGCGGGGCGAGCGCAGGAGGGGCGGGCGGTGTTGCACGAGTCGGCGGCGGCGCTAAACAATTTGTCCGGTGAGGTGACGGGGGCGGCTGATGCCATTTTACAACTTGGCGCAGAAACTAAACAGATCGCTACCATTCTCGACACGATTGGCGCCATTACTGAACAAACCAATTTGCTGGCGCTGAATGCGGCGATTGAGGCCGCTCATGCTGGCGAACAGGGGCGCGGCTTTGCCATCGTCGCCCAGCAGGTGCGGGCGTTGTCGCAGCAGACGGGCGCGGCGACGCAGGAAATCAACGCGCTCCTGCACGGGTTTCAGCAGCAGGTCACGGTGGCGGTGCGGGCGATTGGGCAGGGGCGGGAGCAGATGTGTGTGACGGTGGCGAAAACTGATTTGGCGGTGGCGGCGTTGAATGACATTACGGCGGTGGTGAATCGAATAGATCAATTAAATGGTGAGATTGCGCAGGCGGCCGAACAACAGCGGCAGGTGATGAATGAATTAAATGCCAATGTTCATTCGCTGTCACAGTTAGCCAAACAAAATCGGCAATGCGCTGAACACAGTCAGGCGCATTCACAAACGCTCAGTCGCGTGGCACAGCAATTACAACAGTTATTAGACCATTTTAAAGTTGAGCCGGCGTTATCGTATTAGAGATGACGGCATTTTAATAATAAATGTTAGTTTTATAGTCGCGTGCAATTCCAGTGGTTTTCTATTATTGAGATTAGGCGCTTAACAATCCAGAATCAGACATGTCAATACAAGAAACGCGATTACGTCCCTGCTGTTTTGCTTGATACATTGCTTGATCGGCGTGGCGTTGAATATTCGCCATTGTGGGTGTTGGTGTATGGCTAATTGCAACACCGATGCTGGCAGTAGTGCGAATTGGGCCGGAATGAATGCGGGGCATTAACGCCTCAATTTCAAAGCGTAATTTTTCAGCGACTTGTTCGGCACCAATTAAGTCAGTATTGGGAAGAAAAATCGAGAATTCTTCACCTCCAACCCGCCCAATCACATCGCTATGTCTGACATGATTTTTTAGACAGGTCGAAACATCTTTAAGCACTTGATCGCCAGCATCATGTCCGTATTGGTCATTGATTTTTTTAAAGTGATCGAGATCAACAAATAAAACCGCAAAAGACGTACTTTCCCGCTTGGATAATTCAATTAGACTGTTGCACACTTCATAATAAGCGCGAGCATTCATAACACCCGTGAGTGGGTCGTGATTGGCTAAAAATGTGAGTTCTTTATTATACTCAAGCATTCGCCTATAAAAAGAAATCGAGCGACTGGAGTAAGCGTGGAAAAAAGCACTCAAATACACCAGCCCAACCATCGCCGTTGCAATCGCATTATCGGAATAAGGCGCCACCAGATAATTGTTCACAACCACAATACATAACATGGACAATGCGGTTGCAATTACTCCAACAAAACGCCCAAGTAATAGATAGACGCCAGGGACGTTAATAAAAAACCAAAGAATGCGGATTTCATCTTGTGGTACAAATAGCATTGCAGAAATAAATACGCCGAAACACACAATCGCATAGGGCCACGCAAAAATATAAAACAGGTGTTTTCGGTTGTATAAACCAATCAGTGACACGGCAATAACAATGAGGTGAATTTTCAGCATGAAAACGTGCATTTCACCGACATAATTAATACCAGCATAATCGGCGGTAATGAAAAAAATAGAACTACCCGCACTAAACAGTAAAATGACATAAAAAAAGCGAAAGCGGAACTGAAAATATTCTTCATCA
>NZ_JABVCQ010000024.1 GCF_014145225.1 Thiospirillum jenense | reverse complement strand
ATTTGCCAAGTCACCGCCCGCCGCTGCGCTAAATAACGCAGGTGGTCAAGATCGGCGCTGGCGGGATCGCGCACCAGCACCCGCTCCGGCAGGCGACGTTGTAACACCCGCGTCGCCTCGCCCAGCCCGATTTTCACGCGGTGGAGATCGCTTATATCGCATTGTGCCGTCAGGTTGGCAAGTTGCTCGCCGATGCGCTCACGACCGCGCTGCGGGTCAACGGGCGTCGCGTTCGGCTGATACCCGCCCGCCACCAGTTGCGTAACTGCTTGATCGGTCACGTTAATCCACCAGCGCGACACGTCCTGCGCGGCGAATTGGGGGTAGGTGACGCAAGTGTGCAGCGCGTCGCTCGGGTGATCGGGCGCGGCAACCGAGCGGCTGATGAGGCCGGCGACGGTGGCGTTGAGCAGGCAGGTCGGGATCAGGCAGTCAGCATCCGTCGGGGCGATGCCCGCGCCAGCCAAATCGGTCAGCGCGAACAGGTGCGGCGCGAGTTGCCGCCCGCTGTTTTGATTAAACGCGGTCACGGCGCGGGTCAGGGTCGCGGCGATCATGCCCTTGCCGATCCAACCGTCCACAAACGCGACGCTCGCCGCCGGGCGCTGGTCATGGTCAAGAATCACCCGCAACGCCTGGGTGTCCAAGCCGCGATCACGCAGGATTGAGACGGCATAGTGCGCGACTTGGCGGTGAAAATGCTGGGTTAATATCCGTTTCAACAGTACGCCCAGCGGCAGACCAGCGCGCAGCAGTGAGATCAGCGTGATTTGACCAACGCGCTGCGCGGCGATGATCGCGGCTAAATCGAGTAACAAGCGCGCCATCTGCGGCTGGGTGCGCGTCACCGCGGCGTAAAACAGCGCCAAATATTCGGGTGACGGCGGCGTTTCACGACTCAGCAGACTGCCGTAGTGACATTGCCCCGATTGCAGCAGGCGCTCTTTGGCGACCAGATCGCTCGCGTCCAGCAGCGGCACGGCGGACTCCGACAGCGGTTGGAGCAAAATGTCCACGTCGGACGGCGCGTAACTGCCGCAAAACCGCGGTGCTGGCGCAGTGGACGGCAGCGCGGCGCCGGGCGAGTTCAGGTCACGACTGGGGCAACTGTTACGCAAAACGGGCGAAATCCTCAGTCTGGTTGAGATTGGTAAACGGATCAGCGGCGGGGGCGGTAGTGGCGTCAAATGGCACCAGCGCCAGCGGGTGGCGTTCTAACCAGCCGTACACGCGCCGCTCGCCGCTGGCTAAATATTCATCTAAATCAGTCATTAACGTGCGCGGGATCAGCGCGTGGAGCGGATGCCACTGCTCGGGCGTCCCGACGATGGCAACTTGCGCGGTTTGGGCAATTAACCCGGCCGCGAGGCGCTGGGCTAAATCAGCGGGAATCAGCGGCGTATCACACGGCACGGTCAGCAGCCAGGGCGTGGTGATCTCGTGTAACGCCCGCGCAATGCCCGCCAGCGGACCGGAAAAGTTCGGCAAATAATCGGGTTTGACCGGATAACCGTAATGATAGTACGCCGCTAAATTGCGATTAGCACTGATGCGCACCTGCCCGCATTGCTGCGTGAGCAGGTCGAGCATCCACGCAATCAACGGCTTACCCGCAAACGGGTGCAGCCCCTTGTCCACGCCGCCGAGCCGTTGTCCTGCGCCGCCGGCGAGAACTAAACCGGTGATCTGCTGCGGGTCAATCACCACCCCGCTGGCGCTATTCACGGTGCCAGCCGCTCGATCTGCCACTGCCCGCTCGCGGCATCGTGCCGGTAACAGAAGCGATCATGCAGGCGATTGTGGCGACCTTGCCAGAATTCAAAATAACGCGACACCACGCGATAGCCGCCCCAAAAATCGGGCAGCGGCACCTCGCCCTGCGCAAATTTGCGCGCCACGTCCGCGATTTTCGCCTCCAACAGTGACCGTGATGTGATGACCTGACTTTGTGGCGACGCCCACGCCCCGATCTGACTACCGCGAGGGCGCGTGGCAAAGTAGCGCAGCGATTCGGCGGTGGAAATGCGCGTTGCACTGCCGACAATTTGCACCTGTCGCGCCAATGCCACCCAGGGAAATAACAGCGCCACCTGTGGATTGGCGTCCAGTTGCTGCGCTTTGCGGCTGTGATAATTGGTAAAAAACACGAAACCGTCGGCATCGTAGAGTTTTAGCAACACGGTGCGCAGCCAGGGCTGCCCCGCCGCGTCTACCGTCGCCAACGTCAAGGCGTTCGGCTCGGGCAGCGCGGCAGCAACGGCGGCTTGATACCAACTTTCAAATTGGGCGACGGGATCGGGGTTGAGCGCGGCACGACTCAGTCCAGTTTGCATCAATTGATCCCGCTCGGCGGCGGGATCAACGACGGTTGCAACGGCAGGCGGTGTTAGGTAAGCCATTATTTTTTCTGATTTTTCCGCTGGCGCAGCAGCACCTCAACCTCACGCTCGGCCGCCGCCCAATCCTCAGCCTCATGCCCGGGCGCAAATCCGCGTTTTTCGGCACGGTAATAGGCGGCATCCTGCACCATTTTGTAACGTTGTTCAGGTGAGAGCGCCGCGGCTGTTGTTTTACGGCGACGTGGTTGCGTTGTCGCCACAGGTGGGGCGGGCGGTTCAATCACCGGCGGCGCAGGATCGGGTGCTGGCGCAGGTGTCGCCGGCCGCGTTACCGACTTTTTCGCCGCCGATGACCGCGTTATTGGCGTTTTTACCGGCGGAGTTGCTGCCGCCACCGTCGCAGATTTAGCGGGGGCGGAACGTTTGCGTTTTGGTGACGGCGGTGGTGACGAAGCAACATCAGTAGGTTGCGCTGCGATAGTGGGCGCCGCGGCAGTGGATGATTGCGGCGTGACAGAGTTTTGATTCTTGACCATAGCGAATGACTGCTTTGAAAACGATTGCATGAAGTTAGCAGATACCGGTTAAAGTTGCTAACACGTTATGCGGCTTATTCACCACGCTTGTATTTGCGGCGTTGATGATTTGAATACAAATACGGGGCTGTTTAATATATGTTGGCGACAGTAACGGGAATGGAAAATGGCGCTAAACCGTTTGATGAATTGCGCCGTTTTCAATTCGCCTTAACTGTCCGTTTAGCATTAACTATCATCAATCACGAATTCAACTGCGACGAGATGTTTTTCTTGACCACGCGACAGGCGCGTCACCATTGCATAGCGCTGCAACGGTTCAAGATTAGGATTAGGGTTATCCACCATGAACGCGATCTTTTCATCTAATTTAACTGCCAGCGTGGTGAAGAATGCGCACCCACAAGCACTTAAATCAATTAAATTGACCACAGCCGTTTCTTGCGTTGCTAAACGGGTAATAGTCGCTTGCGTTTCGGCATTGAGACGCATAAAACGGCGGCGTTCTTCCTCTTCAATCATAGCGTAGTCCTGAGCGTGTGTTGATAATCTTGAAAATGATTTTCAATTAGGGTTGTTTGACCGGAGTGATAACCAGCGCCCGGTAATTATCTAATATATTGTGACCTTTAGCCAAGTGTTATTTGCATTTAGCAGATAATGGCAATCACCATACCGCCCAGCAATGTTGGCGCCGGCGGGGTGTTGGATTAAAATTTGCGCCGCAGCCAGTGTAATAATGGGCGTTCAATTAAACGATGCAGTAACCAGCCAGTCCAGGTGACGATGATGGCAACGGTGATAAATATCAAGGTAATCATCACCGGCTGGGTTGTCGGTAGGTAAAGTTTCAACCAATGCACCAGCGTTTTAATCAGAAGATAATGCATTAAATAAATGGAATAGGACGCATCACCGAGTGATGTTAATAGGTGGCGTGATTGAAAAAACTGTTCTAATGCGGGCGATAAGGCAGCCATCATCATTAAACCACTAGCAATCCCAAAGCCTAATGTTACGCTCCACAAATCCCAATCGCGGATTTGGTTTGCTAAACAGAAATAGGCGGTGATGGCAAATACGATCACGCCCAGCGCAAATAGATCATGCACCCGCCCCTGATTGGGAATTGCAGAATACTGCCGCCATTGTATAGAAAGATACGCGGCGGTTAATCCAATCATAAATAAAATGACGTATTTGTGGGTCAAATGACGCAGGACAAATGGCGGGTGCAGATCGAATAGATGCGCGGCGGCGAGTGCAATTAACCAGCCGCACAGAATTATTATCCCGAGGCGGCGGTTGATAATTAAACTGGCGAAAATTAGATAAAACGCTATTTCAAATGTCAGCGTCCACGACACCGGATTAACATAGCGCCAGGGCATGGTGACTAATCCAATACTGGCATAAATATCGTCTAACGTCATGGCGCCACGAAAGAATAACCACACCGAAAATATCGCTAACGTAATCCAGTAAATTGGGTAAATCCGAACAAAGCGTTTTTTAAGATAACTGACCAACCGCCGCGGCTGGTTAATATCGCGGTAATGAATGGTCAAGATGATAAAACCGCTTAATACGAAGAATAAATGAACACCCGAAAAACCAAATAAAAATAGCCCGTTCAATGGCGCAAACTGGTAATAGTCCGCGCACAATTGCGTGGTATGAAATAAGACAACTAAACTCACAGCCACGCCGCGTAATGCTTGCAGTGCGTGAATGGTATTGACATTTGAATAAGATTTTTTTTCTGTCATATTGACGCCTAAAGCGCAGCGATCAACAAATTATGCTAGAATGATTTGTTTTATTTCGGGTCAGAATTGACCCACCCTGCCGTTATCTGTTTTGAGGTTGATTACCCGCATGAGTCTGGATACCCCAGAAATCGCTGCATCAGTCGCAGCCACCGCCCCCGCCGACACCGACGCCGTTCCCAACTTTGCCGCGCTGGGCTTGTCCCCGCCGCTTGCCCAAGCCGTGACGCGCATGGGTTATGAAACGCCCACGCCGATTCAGCAACAGTGTATCCCGCATTTGCTGGCCGGGCGTGATTTGCTCGGTCAAGCGCAAACCGGCACCGGCAAAACTGCCGCCTTTGCGTTGCCGCTGTTGAATAATTTGCAACCCAATCACGACCTGCCGCAAATTTTAGTCCTCACCCCGACGCGGGAATTGGCGTTGCAGGTGGCCGAGGCGTTTCAAGTTTACGCCCAAAACCTGCCCAATTTTCACGTTCTGCCAATCTACGGCGGGCAAAGTTACAGTTTGCAAATCCGCCAACTGCGCCGCACGCCGCAGGTGATCGTCGGTACGCCCGGGCGGATCATGGATCACATGCGCCGCCAAACGCTGTCGCTCGACGGCTTGCGCACGCTCGTTCTCGACGAAGCCGACGAAATGCTCAACATGGGCTTTGCCGAGGATATTGATTGGATTTTTGACCACTGCCCCGCCGAGCGGCAGGTCGCGCTGTTTTCCGCCACCATGCCCGACGGAATTAAAAAAGTCGCCCGTGCGCGGCTGCGCGATCCGGTTGAGGTGCGGGTGCGGGCGGCATCCGAGACCGTTGACACGATTGAACAGCGTTACTGTTTGGTCACGCGGGCGCATAAACTCGACGTGCTGACGCGCTTGTTGGAACTGGAACCCTTTGATGGACTGTTGATTTTTGTCCGCACCAAAAATGCCACGGCCGAGTTGGCTGACAAATTGAAAGCGCACGGCTTTGCCGCCGAGCCGCTCAACGGTGACATGAATCAGGATTTACGCGAGCGCACCATTGCACGACTGCGCGACGGGCAATTGGATATTTTGATTGCCACCGACGTCGCCGCTCGCGGGCTGGATGTCGAGCGCATCAGTCACGTCATCAATTTTGACATCCCCACCGATCCGCCGTCGTATGTTCACCGCATTGGGCGGACGGGACGGGCTGGTCGGCCAGGGCGGGCGATTTTGCTGGTCGAGCCGCGTGAACGCGGGCTGCTGCGGGCAATTGAACGGGTGATCCGCCGTGACATCCCGCCGATGGAGCCGCCGTCCGCCGCCGCGCTCAGTGCTACGCGGATTGAACGCTTTACCGCTGATCTGCGCACCACGTTAGCCGAGCAGGATTTGGATTTTTTCTATCGCCTGATTGCGCGCCTGACCAAAGAGCAGGAACTCGATCTGATGGACGTGGCCGCGGCGCTGAGTTTCTTGCTGCAACGCGAGCGGCCGTTGGAAGTGCGCGAGGAACGCCCGCCACCGCGTCAGTTTGAACGGCGGGATGACCGCCCGCGTGATGAGCGCCCGCGGCGGCGCAGTGATCGTGACGGCGATTATCAGCAGCGGCCGCCGCGTGAGCGTGACCGGGGCAGTTATGACCCACGCGAGCGGGCGCCGAGTGCGGGTGATGATTCCCGCCGCCGTGACCGCGAGCGCCCGCCGCCGTTTGAGGGCGATCAAAATTTGACCAGCTACCGCATCGAGGTCGGGCATCGGGACGGGGTGACGCCGCGTGAAATTGTCGGCGCAATTGCCAACGAGGCGGGCTTGAGCGGGCGGATGATTGGACGAATTGACATCCGCGACGATCACACTCTGGTTGATCTGCCGGCGACGCTGGCGCGTGACACGTTGCAACATCTCAAGCGGGTGTATGTCTGCGGGCAGGCGTTGCAGATCAGTTTGGCAACCGGTGGCGGTGGTCAAGCTGATGCGCCACCGCGCCGCGAGCGGGTCGAACGGGGTGACAGTGACCGCTACCCGCGTCGGGCGCCGCCGTCATCTGAGCCGCGGCCGCCGCGTGGCGATCACCCGCGTCACCGCGAGCGGAAAGATCAGCGGTAACGGGTTGTTTTGACAGGATTATTTGAAAAATAGCGGGCGGTCACGCACCGTCCGCGCCCGCAGTCAGATCAAATTGACGACGCACCAATTCAGCCAGATCAATCCGAGTTGACTGGTGAAAATGCGCGGGCGGTGTTTGGTGGAAAATTGGCGGGCGCAGTCGTAAGTGACTGATTACGGTAGGAATTGGTGGAGCCAAGGGGGATCGAACCCCTGACCTCCGCATTGCGAACGCGGCGCTCTCCCAGCTGAGCTACGGCCCCAAAATCGTTAAATTGTCCCGCACCACTTGGGTAGTGGCTAGGCTGCGCATTCTAGCCTAAGCCAGTTGACCAATGCAATGCCCAAGTGATTTATTCAATTAAATCAAAATTTTGCAATCGGCGGCAGCGCAAACACCACCTCCTCCCGAATCCCCGGCTGCTCCGTCACGCTCGTCGCACCCCACTCGCGCAACTGGTCAAGCACCTGCGCCACCAACGACTCCGGCGCCGACGCCCCCGCCGTGATGCCAATCTGCGGTTTGTCCGCAAACCAATCGCGGTGCAAATCTGCCGACCCATCAACGAGATACGCCGTCGTGCCGTGCCGCTCGGCCAACTCGCGCAGCCGTTTGGAATTCGAGCTGGTCGCCGAGCCGATCACCAACACCAACTCGCACTGCTGCGCCAGCGTCCGCACCGCGTTTTGCCGATTTTGCGTGGCGTAACAAATGTCACTTTTGCGCGGCCCGACCAACTTGGGAAAGCGCGCTTGCAACGCGGCAATGATGTCGCGGGTATCATCCATCGAGAGCGTGGTTTGCGTGACATACGCCACCTGATCGGCGTTTTTCACGGCCAAATTGGCGACATCTGCGACCTTTTCCACCAAATGAATTTGCGCGGGCGGACATTGTCCGAGCGTGCCTTCGACCTCGGGATGCCCGCGATGTCCGATTAATACCACATCCAACCCCGCCTGCGAGTGCCGCGCCACCTCCGAATGCACCTTAGTTACGAGCGGACAAGTGGCATCAAACAGACGCAATTGTCGCGCCGCCGCATCACTGCGCACCGCCTGCGGGACGCCGTGCGCACTGAAAATGCACACCGCGCCGTCGGGGATGTCGGCCAATTCTTCAATAAAAATCACGCCACGTTGTTTCAAATCCGCAACAACGGTGTGATTATGAACAATTTCATGGCGCACATAAATGGGTGTGCCAAATACGGCTAATACCTGGTCAACAATGGCAATAGCGCGGTCAACACCAGCGCAAAAACCGCGTGGATTGGCGAGTAGAATATCCATGTTTTTTAATTCGTGACTGTCAAACAAACAGCGCCGCGTTAGGTTAAATACAATTGATGATGGGTTGAATGAAGATAGCAATCAATTTCACTCGCGCTAATCATTCAACCGCGCCTCATCGGCAATGATGAATCATTCCCCTAGCAAATGACACACCAATCCGTCCGCCAGTTTTGGTTCAAACCAGGTGGATTTCGGCGGCATAATCGCATTGGCATCCGCCACCGCAAGTAAATCATCCATTGCCGTCGGGCAGAGCGCAAATGCCACTGTCATTTCACCGCTATCCACGCGCTGCGTTAATCCCATTAAACCCCGACTGCCGCCGACAAAATCAATTCGATTATCCCGGCGTGGATCAGTAATGCCTAATAACGGCTCTAATACTAACGTCTGCAATACATTGACATCTAACCGATTAAGTAATTGCTCGGCGGTATTCGCTGCACTGGTCGCTGTTGCGGCCGCGTGACTGTAGTGCAAATGATACCAATGCCGCTCAAGATACAGCCCAAACTCGCCCATCTGCGCCGGGGCAACCGGTTGAGCGCTGGGCGTGACGGTAAAATGTGCCGCCAACCGTTGCAAAAAGGTCGCACTGTCCAGTCCGTTCAAATCCCGCACCACGCGGTTGTAGCTTAAAATACACACGTCGGTGTGCGGAAATAAGACACCTAACGTCCAATCGGCCGCACTGGCACCCGCCGCCCGTCTTTTTTCCGCCACACGCGCCGCCGCCGCCGCACGATGATGACCGTCGGCAATGTACAGCGCGTCGAGGCGATTAAACGCGGCGGAAATCGCACGCATTCTGGCGACGTTGCTAATGCGCCACAATTGATGACGCACCCCGTCCGCAGCAGTGAAATCCACGTCCGCATCCCCCGCCGCGCCGCCCGCCAGCGCCTTGCGAATCGCGGGTTGATCGCGGTACACCCAAAACACCGGCCCCGTCTGCGCATTCACGGCCTCGATGTGCCGCACCCGATCATCCTCTTTTTCCGTGCGCGTCAATTCGTGTTTTTTGATACGCTGTTGCTGATACGCGACAACCGACGCCACCGCCACCAGTCCAGTCTGCACCTGCGCGCCGAGCGTCAAACGGTAGAGGTAATAACATGGCTGCGAATCGGCCACCAGCACGCCATCGCGGCGCAGTTGGGAAAAATGCTTGGCCGCACAAGCATATACCGCTGCCGAGTAGGGATCGGTATCCGCCGGCAGGTCAATTTCAGCGCGGGAAACGTGCAAAAAACTATGCGGCCGCCCGCTGACCATCGCCCGCGCTTCGGCGGTGTTCATTACATCATACGGTGGCGCGGCCACGTCAGCGGCGCGGCCGGGGGCAGGGCGCAGCGCGGCAAAAGGTTGAATTAATGACATATGCAATAAACCTTGAAATGTGGGGAATGAACTGGATTAAAGCTGGGCGCCGTCGTCAATCAATCACGCCAATGATAATGATTAACCAACACCTATTGCGGTGAATTAGATTGGGCGGCCGGCGGAATTGATGACGCGGGTGGTGTACTCGGCGTTTTTTCATTCGCCAATTCTTGTTGTGCTTCAGCAATTAATGCCTGCACTGATTTCGCCTCTTCACCAGCGGGATCAATTTGGGTTAATACCTGCTGCCAATTGTTAATTGCGGCGGCGAATTGCTGCTGTTGAAATGCCGCCATGCCGTTTAACCATAACGCCGTCACATTTGTCGGTTCACGCGCTAATACGTTGGCAATTAACTCAGTCGGCCGGCCGGCTAATGAATTGTGATTATTCGCCGCCAATGCCTCGGCATACGCCAACATCACCTCCGACTGCTCGGGCGCGAGCGCATACGCCCGTTCCAGCGCCGCCAACGCCTCCGCCGGTCGCCCGAGCGCAAACTGCGTCTGCCCCAACATCAACCACCCGTCGAGATTGTCCGGCGTCTGCTGCAACCGCTCGGTCAGGCGCTCGGCCAACACGTCCAACGGCGGCATTTGCGCGGTCGCAGCGGCGGGCGGCAGCGCGGCAGTGAGCGTCGGATTGCCGATAATGAAATACAATCCCACTGCCAACGCCGGCACCGCACCCGCCGCCGCCAGCACCGTCAACCAGCGACTCGCCGGCTCGCGTGGCGTGGGCGCGACAGTGGTATTTACCCCGGCCGGCACATCGTGCAGCAATTCGCGTTCCAAATCCCGCCGCGCCGCGTCATATTGCGTGGCATCGAGCAATCCCGTTGCTAAATCCGCCTCCAATTCAGCACAACGTTGCTGAAATAAATTGAGATTTAATTGATCCTGCGTAGCCGCCGCGGCCGTTGAACGCCGGCGCAACCATAGCGGCGTGGTAATAAACAACGCGGTTAATAATAATAAACCAGTGGCGAACATCCAAAATGGCGTCATGGGTGCGATTTCTCAGCAATGGTGGACGAGGCGGTCGGGTTATTCGGATCGGCAATGGTCGCCGCCAATAATTGATTTAACCGCTGTTGTTCTTGCGGATCAAGCGCATCATTTCTATTCAATGGAGACCGCCCGCGCAATAATAATCGCAACATAAACACCGCCGCAATGCTAATTAAAATAATTGGCCCAAACCATAGCACATAGGTTGACGGTTTTAATGGTGGATCATACAAAATGAAATCACCATAGCGCGTGGTTAAAAATGAAATCACCTCTTGTTCTGATTTCCCGGCGCGCAACATTTCATACACTTCGCGCCGCAAATCTTGCGCTAATTCCGCCTGTGAACCGGCTAATGATTCATTCTGACACACCAAACAGCGCAATTTACCAATTAACTCGCGGAAGGTGGTTTCTTGTTGCGCACTATCAAAATGAAATTGTTCTAAGGTAAACCCCAGCGCGGCGGTGTGTATGAAACCAATTATTATCAATACCGCCCCGCCGCGTATTAATCTGTGTTTAATCATGGTGAATGCGGCTCCGCTTGCAATGTTTTAATTAAGGGCGCGAGCGTGTCATCCCAAACTGTTTGGTCAATGGGGCCAATGTGTTTATGGCGAATGATTCCAGCCCGATCAATAATAAAGGTTTCCGGCGCTCCATACACGCCCCAATCTAATCCCACGCGATTATCCCGATCATACCCAATGAAAAGATACGGGTTGCCGGTACTATTAATCACTTGCAATGCCGCGCTGCGTTCATCTTTCCAATTCAAGCCAATCAATTGAATCCCCGCCTGCTGCGCTAATTGCATGAGCATTGGATGTTCTGCTTTACACGCCGGACACCACGACGCCCATACATTAAATAACGTGATGTGTCCGCGTAATTCGGCATCCGTCACTTGACGCGACGGATCAATTAAGTCGGGTGTATTAAAAGTTGGAATTGATTTACCAATCAGCGGTGACGGCACCTCACGCGGGTCTTGCGTTAAACCAAATAATAACAAGCCCACCAATGCTATGAAAATCGCTAATGGCAACACAAATAATGACAAGCGTTTGGATTGAATAGTCATGGTTTGATTGATCCTGATGCGGCAATGGTTGGAGTGATTTGCGCTAATGGTGACGTGCTTCGGTAGCGCCGATCAGCCATTGCCAATAATCCACCCAATGCCATGAAAATTGCACCCAGCCAAATAAAACGCACCGCTGGTTTATAATACAAACGCACCGCCCAATCACCCTCACCCAATGGTTCGCCCAATGCAACGTACACATCGCGCATTAACCCTGGGTCTATTGCCGCTTCGGTCATGGGCATTCCACCGCCGAAATAAGCGCGTTTCTCGGGGAATAAATCAGCAACATGATCGCCATTATCATCTGTGACAATAAAATGCCCGCGTTCGGCATGATAATTCGGGCCGGTACTGGAAACCGCGCCCTTGAATTCAAAGCGATAACCGGCAACGACATGACTATCACCAGGCGATAATCTGACATCGGTTTCAATGGCAAAATGGGAGACAATGGTGACGCCAATAATAAACAATGCCATGCCAACATGCGCAATGATCATGCCGTAAAAGCTGCGCCCGCTACCGCGTAAATCTTGAATGAAAGCGGCTTTTAATGTGAATTGAGAGCGGTCACGCTGTTGGAGGCGTTCATACACAGAAGCGCCGTGCGTGATCAATAACCAAACCGCTAATGACATCCCAATCATCACACCGATTGGCACTTGGCTAATCAATAACAGTTTAATGGCTAAAACAATTGCGACCAGCCACCATAGGTGTCGAATTAACCGCATGAACCGATCACGTTTCCAACGCAAAAATGGACTGATGCCCATGACAATGACTAAACCCGGTGCTAATACCGTGAACATTTTATTAAACCAGGGAAAACCAACGGAGATTTTACCCCAGCCAAAGGCGTCATAAATCAGTGGTGCTAAGGTGCCGAATAACACAATAATGGTCAAGGCGGCAAACATTAGGTTGTTAATTAACAGTGAGGTTTCACGCGATAACAGCGCGAAATAACCACCACTGGAAATGGATGGCGCTCGCCACGCATAGAGCGTTAATGATCCGCCAATAACAATCGCTAAAAATACCAGAATAAAGGCGCCGCGAGTTGGATCGGTGGCGAAGGCGTGAATAGAGGTTAATACGCCTGAGCGGACTAGAAATGTGCCGAGCAGACTTAATGAAAATGCGCTGATGGCTAATAACACTGTCCAGTTTTTGAATGCCGCCCGTTTTTCGGTGACAGCGAATGAATGAATGAGTGCGGTGCCAATTAACCAGGGCATGAGTGACGCATTTTCAACTGGATCCCAAAACCACCAGCCGCCCCAACCTAATTCGTAATACGCCCACCACGACCCTAATGCAATGCCGAGCGTTAAAAAGACCCAAGCAATGAGTGTCCAGGGTCGTGACCAGCGCGCCCAAGCGGCATCTAATTGTCCGCCAATTAACGCGGCAATGGCGAAGGCAAAGGCAATTGAAAATCCGACATAGCCCATATACAACATGGGCGGGTGAATAGCTAACCCAAAATCCTGTAATAACGGATTGAGATCCCGTCCCTCGGGTGGTATTGGAAATAGGCGTTCAAAGGGGTTGGAAGTGAATAAAATGAATAATAAAAAGCCCACTGCGACCATGCCTTGAACGGCTATTACCCGTGCAAGTGTTATTTGTGGCAAATGCCGGCTGAATAATGCAACCGCTGCTCCCCATGCGGCCATCATCAATACCCATAATAATAATGAACCTTCGTGCGCACCCCAAACGGCGGACACTTTGTAGAGCGTTGGTAATAAACTATTGGAATTGGTGGCGACGTAGGCAACGGAAAAATCACTGATTAAAAAAGCATAGGTTAAACACGCAAAGGCAATAGTCAGTAGAGTGAATTGCCCATACGCGAGTGGCCGGGCTAATGCCATCCAGGTCGCACTGTGATTGAAAGTGCCTAATAATGGTAAGGTGGCTTGAATGAGTGCCAAGCCGAGCGCCAGAATTAACGCCAAATGACCGAGTTCAGGAATCATTCATTACTCCGCGCATCCACCGCAATTAAGGTTGCGGATTTGCATTTAATTGCTGTTGTTTAACCGTTTCGACAATGCCTTCGACATGCGCTGCTTTAAGCGTATCAGCCACTTCCGGCGGCATATAAGACGCATCATGTTTGGCTAATACTTCATTGGCTTGAAATGCGCCATCGGGTTGCATTCGCCCTTTTGCCACCACGCCCTGACCTTCTTTAAATAAATCCGGCAAAATACCCGTATAGCGCACGGGAATGGTGGCGGCATTATCAGTAATCTTAAAATGCACGGTTAATCCATCGGATTGGCGATTCAAACTGCCATTCACCACCAAGCCGCCGAGTCGGAAAACTTCATTCGCCGGCGGTGGTTGTGCAATGACCTGCGATGGGCTAAAGAAATACGCGATATTACTGCGCAATGCTTGTAATGCCATCGCGGCGGCAATACCGATTCCAGTAATAGCAAATACAATAAACAGAAGACGTTTTTGACGTGCTTTCATAGCATAAAATACCAAACAACATGAATTAATCACCCAAAAAATAACGCCATCCAAGAGCAATCCCGCTCTGGATGGCGCACCAAATCAGTCAGGATAAACCCTAACTCGAATGATTAATGGACGTCTTTCCAATACTCTTTCTTCAAATAGAATGCCAAAACAAATAGCACACCTAAGAATAAGAGAACGTAAATGCCCAACTGTTGACGTTGCAATTTCATTGGCTCACCAATGTAAGTCAAGAAATTGGTCAAATCACGCGCCATTGCATCGTATTGTTCTGGCGTTAATGATCCTTGTTTAACCAATTTAACACCAATGACATGCGCCTTATCTACTGGCGCACCGGGCGCAGGTTCATAGCCTTCGGCATAAACTGGTTCTTGAATACCTTGCAATCCAGATAATACCGGCGGCATTCCCACATCCGGGAACATCAGGTTATTTACACCATAGGGACGGCTATCATCCAAATAAAAGGATTTCAAATAGGTGTACACCCAATCAGGCGTACGCCAGCGCGCTACCAGGGTTAAATCCGGCACCACGGCGCCAAACCACAATTCGCCATCTTCTGGACGCATGGAATTGGTAATCATATCGCCTGGTTTGGCATTACCGTACAGCAGGTTATTGCGCAAATCTGAATCAGAAATACCAATATCCTGTGCCACGCGGCTATAGCGCATGTATTTTAATGAATGACAGCCGAGGCAATAATTCATAAAATATTTCGCGCCGCGTTGTAATGACGCATGATCGGTTAAATCAATATCGGCATCTTCTGTCTCTGGCTCATGACCACTCGCCATAGCAAGACCAAATGGTGTTGCCAATAATAACGCAATTGCAAAAATGGCATTTCTCATAGGGTCACCCGTTCTGGCACCGGCAGGGTTTTATCGAGTTTGCTGTAAATTGGCATCAAGATAAAAAAGGCGAAATAAATAATGGTAAATACACGCGATAAAAACGTGTATAGATCACTCGCCGGCATGAGACCAAGATACGCTAATGCAATAAATGACACGACAAATAAACCCAATGCAATGCGTGAAATCTTGCCTTTATACCGCATGGATTTGACCGGGCTGCGATCTAACCAGGGTAAAAAGAACATGATTAAAATTGCTGCAAACATGACCACGACGCCGGGGAATTGAGAACCAGCAATCGGTGGCACGGCACGCAACATGGCGTAGAACGGTGTGAAGTACCATACGGGTGCAATGTGCGGGGGCGTTTTTAATGGATCAGCCGGTTGGAAATTCGGCCCTTCTAAGAATAAGCCGCCGAAGTCGGGTGCAAAAAAGACAATAGCAGCGAAGATGGCTAAAAAGCCAACCACGCCAACAGTATCTTTAACGGTGTAATACGGATGAAATGGAATGCCGTCTAACGGGCGGCCGTTTTCATCCTTTTTGTCTTTAATCTCAATTCCGTCTGGGTTATTTGAACCAACGCGGTGCAGGGCGACGATGTGAATAAACACCAAGCCAGCTAACAAGAATGGAATCAAAAAATGGAAAGCAAAGAAGCGGTTTAAGGTCGCATCAGAGATGACGTAATCACCGCGTACCCAAGCCGATAAGGGTTCACCAATGTCTGGCACTGCGGCGAATAAATTGACAATGACTTGTGCGCCCCAATAAGACATTTGCCCCCAGGGTAGCAGGTAGCCAAAGAATGCAGTGGCCATCATTGCCAGATAAATGATAACGCCTATGATCCAGAGCAATTCACGCGGTTTGCGATACGATCCCCACATGAGGGCGCGAAACATGTGCAGGTAAATGACAATGAAGAACGCCGAGGCGCCGGTGGAATGCAGATAGCGAATTAACCAACCCCAGTCCACATCACGCATGATGTATTCAACGGATGCAAACGCATCAACTGCTGAGGGTTTATAATTCATTGCCAACCAAATACCGGTGACAATTTGAATCACTAACACTAATAAAGCGAGTGATCCGAAGAATGACCAAAAATTCAGATTTTTGGGTGCGTAGTAATCCGCAAAATGCGCATTCCAAACATGTAGAATTGGAAAGCGTTTATCGAGCCAGCCAATAAAGCCGCTCGGTTCGGTGGGTGCAGCACTCATTAAGCCCGTCCTCCATCCTCGCCGATCAATAGGGTCGTGTCATTAAGATAGGTGTGTTTGGGAATGACCAAGTTAGTCGGTGCCGGAACACCCTTGAATACCCGCCCGGCTAAATCAAACTTTGAGCCATGACAGGGGCAAAACCAACCACCTTTCCATTTGTCCCCGAGGTCTTCCGGGGCGAATTCGGGGCGATAAGTTGGCGAGCAACCTAAATGGGTGCAAATGCCAATGACCACGAAATAATTTGCTTTAATTGACCGCGTCGAATTTTGGCAATAACTTGGTTGTTGCAATACCTGCGATGACGGATCAACCAAATCCGAATCGCGTGTTGGTAATGCGTTTAGCATTTCGGCTGTGCGATGCACAATCCAAATGGGTTGACCACGCCATTTAACCCTTAATAATGCACCGGGTTCTAGCTGACTGATATTCGCTTCAACTGGTGCGCCCGCCGCCCGAGCTTTAGCACTCGGGTTCATTGACGCGATGAAGGGAACAGCGACGTAGCCAGCACCAACGGCACCGACGACGCTGGTTGCGGCAACGAGTATTCGTCTCCGCGTCTTATTCACGCCTTGTGCGCTCATTTGTTAAAAAAACCCCCGCTAGGCTCGTAGGGACGACGCCTCGCAACGGAGGCGTACGAACGATGACAATATTCTATTGTTGATAAGAGAGGTGACGCAAAAAACTGCCCACGCTTTGCAATAACAACACGATGATTGTAAAACAAAACAACCCCCGTGCTGCGTTCATAGCGTTACGATGCTGGGGGGCTGGTGATCCGTGACAGGCTTCAGCGGCCGCGTATTTTTAACGATGACACTAGGGTTGGTCAAGGTACGTTTAGGGATAAGTCGCGTTGCGGCTAAATAAAATCTGCCGCACATTAACCCGATTTTCTTTAAACTGTTGACCAAGATCGCAGCGAAGGATAATTATTATGACTAGCGTAGTTCATTCACCACCGATACCGCGTTCTGGAATTAAACTCGAGCATGTCTCGATCATTGCCGCACACTTTCCAGTGTGTCATGGCACAATTAACATCACGCCGTTTGGGCAGGGTTTTATTAACGATAGTTATTGTGTGAAAACGCAAGCTGGCGAGTTTGTTTTGCAGCGTATTAACCAGCGCGTATTCTCCGCCCCCGAACGCATCATGGATAATTTGCAGTATTTGCAACAAGCGCGTTTGGCACTGGGTAATCAAGCACCGCGCTTGCCGCAATTATTTCCCGCTGCGAGTGGTGAATTGGCATTTGTTGATCATGATGGCGGCACCTGGCGGGTATTGGAATTGATCGCAAATAGTCAGACATTAATGACGATTAACCAGCCAAATCAAGCGCGTGAAGTCGGGCGGACATTAGCTGAGTTTCATACTTTTGTCGCACAATTACCGCGGCAACACTTCAAATTAACCCTGCCGACGCTGCATGATAGCGCACAGTATCTTGCCCAATTGCAACAGCGCCTTGCACCATTACACACAATTCAAGATACGGCCATTATTGATGCCATTAGTTTCATTAACCAGCGCACCGGATTAATCCAACGGTTTGATACAGTGCAGGCCGCTGAACTATTACCACTGCGTATCACACACGGTGATCCTAAATTGACCAATATTTTGTTTGATTTATCAGGTCAATCTGCCTTGTGTTTAATTGATTTGGACACCATTCAACCCGGTTTGTTATTACACGATGTCGCCGACTGCGTACGTTCTTGCTGCAATCGCTTTGATGAAGATCAAGCCGACGGGCAGGTGATATTTGACCAAGCATGTTGCCGCGAATTATTTGCTGGATATTTTGCTATTGCCGCGCCGCTGTGGACTCCCATTGAAAGCGCTTGGTTATTTGATGCCCTGCGCTTATTACCACTGGAATTGGGAATTCGTTTTTTAACTGATCATCTGAACGGGGATCAATACTTTCGCGTGACTGAACCGGGACAAAATCTGTTACGCGCCCGCAACCAACTTGCATTAGTTGCCGCCATTGAAAATCAGGAATTGGCATTGCGGACGTTAATTAATCAATGCGTATCCGGGTATTAAGCATTGGGCGGAAAATGCCGGCGTGGGTGAATGATGGATGGATGACCTATGCCCGGTATTTGTAATTTAGGTGTCAAAATTTTGCTAAAAATAATCCCGTTGTTGAAAACGGGATTATAAAAACACACCCTCTCTAATGGAATAAGAGCGATTATGGTGTCATAGCTTTACCAACTATCCGTAACGTATCAATATAAGCGAAGTCTTTTGTATCAGTATCCCACATTCCAAAGGCGACGCGAAAATGCGGATTATTTGCGGCAGTTGCAGGTAAGTTCACAGTAATTTCATGCAATTGCCCATCGCTTGCTGCATGATGATTATCAATGATCACCGGTTCATACCAGGTTGTACCATCCGACCAATAGAGAATCAGATATTCCCAATTTTCAAATGATGCGGCACCCATAAATACGCTAAGTTGAATATCAGTAAAACCAGCAGTAGAAATGGTGCGTTCTACCCAAATATTATTGCCCGTAAACCGCATAGCATGTTGACCTTGTTTTGGGTCACCCGAATACCAACTCACGCGCCCTTCACGGTACCAATCAGTTAAACCAGTCTCAAACTCATCAGCAAAAATGAGCGCCATTTCCTCAGTAGATTCTTCTGCCGTGACTTGAACAAAATCATTTTTAATACGCACGTCTGTTCCATTCGCATTGCTTACAGTCAGACTAACGGTATAGTTGCCAGGTGTATTAAATACATGACTGGGCGATGCTGTCGTTGCAGTATTACCATCACCAAAATCCCATAGCCATGCGGTTGCATTTTGTGATTGATCGGTGAATTGTACGATTAATGGTGCAATCCCATTTAATGGCGAAGCATTAAATTCTGCTTGAGGCAAAATCGCCGGCGGGGGCGAATAATCATTTGGCACTTCATACGCGCCACGATCCAAAAAATTATTCTGTGGGCGTTCAGTGCGCACGGCATCAATTGTTATGTCCACAAGCGCAATACCTGAATTAATCAGTGGGCTATCCGCATATGGCTGAAGTGCGCTGTTCCATTGTGGTGTTGCTACTAAACGATTAGGTTCATTGGCATAAGTATTGGGCGCAACGGTGTATAAGTTGTGTGAAAATGTGAAACGCCCACTATCACCCCATTCGATGATGTCACCGTTACTCCCGAAATTAAACGCATTGTTAATAAAGCGAACATCGGTATTGCCGCCGTATTGTTCTAATAACAAACCTTGTCCATAACCCTGTATGCTGTTATTAGCAATTAGAACAGCAGTTGATCCACCACCATCTACATTGAAGGCGTAAAGATCATTACCACCGCCAACTTGATCAATCAGCACGTTATTGAAAATTTGGATGTCGTGACTTCCAGCATAAAGATGAATGACGCTGCTGGCGGCGGGATTTGCTTTACTAATATTGCGAAAAGTATTGTTGTAAACTAATACATCTTGTTTGCCGTCACGAATATCTAATGCGCCATTATAAGGTGAGATTAAAGCATAATCATGTATGAGATTGCCAACAACAAGATCACCATCATTGTATTCTTTGAGATCAATAGCATTTTCAAGTTGGGCATTAGCGGCTGTGCCTTGTGTAGAAATGTCATTGCCAATGATATGGGTAAATTGTGTGTCATTTGCATTTTCACCATGCCCGCCGGCGCCAATATAAATCCCTTCAGTAGGTGTATTATAAATGACATTATTTAAAATCATGTTGTAGCGTGCCGAATCATCCACATTACCCGCAAATAAAATGCCCGCCCCATTGAGATTATAAACACGGCTATTCATCACGACATTAAAACTGGAATCCTGTAAATGTACACCACCACCTTGATGTGAACCGGTCAAATCAAGTCCGTCGATTAGATTCCAATTGGTTGGTTCGGCATCGGCATCGTTAATTGCTTGACCAATATACAACATGGTGTAGATGCTCGGTTTACTGCTGGCATCTAGTATTACCCGTTGAGTTGTTGGGTCAGTGGCTGCATTACGAAATACAATAGGGCGACCTATAGCGGCTGATAAATATCGTGGGTCGCCACTGACTCCGGTTTCATTAATAAAATTGGCACCAACGACCTGAACCCAGTCGCCCTGTGCATCCTGTCCTGTAGCAATAATTTTGAATACACCGCTATTGGCCCGCCAGCTCCGATAAACGTATAGATAGTATTCATCCGGGTGATTGGTTAAATCGAGTGCTGGTACATCAGTCCCTAATGGAAATCGTAATGTATCGGTATTGACGATACTCACGCCGCTAGTAACACTAACCACTTCTGCACCAGAATGCGTTAATGCAATTGCTTCTGGATAAGTACCCGGTTGAATGAGTACTTGATCACCGGGTTGAAGTGCATGTTGGGTGGCGCGGGATATTGTGCGCCAGGGTGTATTGACGGTGCCGTCAGCGGCATCATTCCCGGTGGTTGCAACATAAAAGGTGGTTGCCATAGTTGGCTGACCGGCAAGCAGTGTTAAACTGAATAATCCACTGACAATAATATAGCGATGATTGATTGCTTTTAATGATTGCATTGGCGTTAATCTCCAAAGTAGCGATCTATGGCGGCTGGGTGTTTGTATGGGAGAGTATATACATTAAAACATGCCTTCAATGTGAGGGAAATCTCATTTGTTAGTATTGGTAGTGATGCGCTCGATGAGTATTCGCATACTCATTATCGGTTTAACAAGTGTGCTAATAGAGTGGTTGTTTTAATTCGTTTAACAATTTACAGTTGCTTTTTGTTTGAAATGATAGTGAATCAATACACATGCGTATCCGGGTATTAAGCATTGGGCGGAAAATGCCGGCGTGGGTGAATGATGGATGGATGACCTATGCCCGGCGGTTGCCAATAGAATGTGCGCTGGAGTTAATTGAAATTGAGCCGGTAGTGCGCACTCGCGGCGGCGATCATTCGCGGGCATTGACGATTGAAGGCGAGCGTTTATTAGCCGCGCTGCCCAAACGGGCGTGGCTGGTGGCGTTGACTGAACACGGGCAGCAGTGGTCGAGTGTTGCGTTATCACAACAGTTGCGCCGCTGGCTGTCGCACGGAAGCGACGTGGCGCTGTTGATCGGCGGGGCTGACGGCCTCGCGCCCGCCTGTTTGCAACGCGCCGATCAACAGTGGTCACTGTCGGCACT
Organism: Thiospirillum jenense; assembly: GCF_014145225.1. GTDB lineage: Bacteria > Pseudomonadota > Gammaproteobacteria > Chromatiales > Chromatiaceae > Thiospirillum > Thiospirillum jenense. The sequence continues at coordinate 32,483 of NZ_JABVCQ010000024.1, read as the reverse complement.
GACATTTCCGCACCAATTGGTGCGGGTCATGGTGGCCGAGCAGCTGTATCGGGCGTGGAGTCTCACGCAGGGGCATCCGTATCATCGAGCGTGACGCGGTGCGGTTTGCAATAACTTGGCAATTAAAATTGCGCGCATTACTCAAATTGAAAAATGCGCGCCGCTCGAATTGAAAAATAAAATGACAACTGCCGTTTAATAAAAAATAGGTTAAGTCGTTTTAATCGCTCACCCGCCGTCCAATTATTCGAGGCATAAAAAAACCGGTCAGGTTTTACACCGAACCGGTTAATTGAATTAAATGATTTGGTGCCCAAGGGCGGAATTGAACCACCGACACGAGGATTTTCAGTCCTCTGCTCTACCAACTGAGCTACTTGGGCGGGAAAGCGATTAGTCGGTGCTTGGCGACGCGACTAAAGCGCACTATTTAAGCGTCAATGCGCGCCGCCGTCAAGCAAAAGTTACGCTTCACCACCCGCGATGGTCATCTGCTCGATCAACCACGAACCGGTGCGGGTGCTGCCGTCAAAATCACAATCGTTGCCAATCGCCACCAGATTGGCGAACATCGTCATCAGATTGCCGGCGATGGTGATTTCTTCCACCGGGTAGGCGATCTGGCCATTTTCCACCCAAAATCCCGTCGCGCCGCGGGAGTAATCGCCCGTCATCATGTTGACGCCCTGCCCCATCAACTTGGTCACGAATAATCCGCTGCCCAATTCGCGTAGCAGCGCCGCCCGATCCAGTTGTCCCATGCCAACGTGCAAATTGCGCACACCGCCGGCGTTGGCGGTGGTCTGCAACCCGAGGCGGCAGGCGCTGTAATTCCCTAACGCATAACTGGCCAACACGCCGTCCTGCACGAAGGATTTGGCGTAGGTCGCCACGCCGTCGCTGTCAAACGGCGCGCTGGCTAACCCGCGTGGCAACAGCGGTCGCTCGTCAATTTGCACCCAACTGGGGAAGAGTTGGTTGCCCAGGCGGTCGAGTAAAAAACTCGATTTGCGGTACTGCGCCGTGCCGCGAATTGCGCCCATCAAACTGCCGACTAAGCCGGTGGCCATTTCGGCGCTGAATAACACCGGCGCGGTGCGCGTGGACAGCCCCCGAGCGCCAAGTCGCGCTAATGTCCGCTCGGCGGCGCGGCGACCGATGTCAACTGGCGCGGCCAAATCGCCCAGAGCGCGGACGTTGCTCCACCAGCGGTCGCGCTGCATTCCGGCCTCGGGTGACTCTTGACCAACGACAGTGCAACTCAAACCGTAACTGGTGCTGGGATAACCGCCGATGAAGCCGTGACTGTTGCCGTACACCGCCAAACCTTCGTTGGCACTGAAATTAGCGCCGTTGGAGTTGACGATGCGCGGTGACACATCGCGGGCGGCCTGTTCACAGTCCAACGCCAGCGCGGTGGCGTATTCGACATCCAGTTCCCAGGGATGGTAGAGGTCAAGATCAGGCACGGCCGTTGCCATTAACGCGGCGTCGGCGAGTCCAGCGCAGCAGTCGGGTTGGGTGTATTTGGCGATGGTGATGGCGTTGGCAACGGCGTCGCGGATGGCGGCGGTGCTGAAGTCGGCGGTGCTGGCGTTGCCCTCACATTGCCCGACGTAGACGGTGATCGCCAAATTGTGATCGCGGGTGTGTTCGACCGTGTCAATTTCACCCAAGCGGACGTTGAGTTCTAGCCCGCTGCTGCTACCGACAACCGCTTCAGCAGCGGTGGCGCCGAGTTGGCGGGCGTAGGCGAGCAGATCGGCAACGCGCTCGTGCAGGTCGGCGGTGCGGGTGGATAGGTCAGCAGTATTGGACATGGTGGCGTGGCGCAGGTGGCATGAAACGGGAAACATTGGCGCAGTGTAACAGCGATGGTGGTTTTATAAAACCCGGGTTGAATAGTCAATTGCCGGTCATTGATTCAACCGCCGCGCAGGAATGATCAAAATATTTAGCCTATTAACAAATGCACCATCAACAATCGTCCCTATGCCCTTTAATTATGCTTTTTTTGCTGCGAATTAAACAGCTAAAAACTGACTTCTTAATTTTTTCTTAATACGCCAACACTACAGTCGTCTGATGTTTTTAAACGAAATTTCTCCTCCATATTTTTAAGTAAAGTTGCTTGAACTTCTTCTCCAGAATAATCAAGTAGCCAATCAAATATTTTTCGTACAGCAGGAGAAAATTTTTTTTCTTTTTTATCAAACAAAACCTCATCTCCTCCATCAGACATAATAATAAACCCTTCAATCTTTTCCATCGAACCCCTATATATCCGTAGTTGTTGCTGAATATTGTCATCAGTAGTGAAAAATGTAGAATTATAGTACTCCCCTTTAGCAGGATAAGAGAAGACATCAACTATTACCTCCATGTTCTCGTTATGCATATAACCGATCATCCCGTCTCCAATATGTCCAACCAAATAATTTGATTCATTTACAGCCACAAATAGCAGGGTAGAAGACAAATGTTTTATTGGAATATTTCTTTCAAAAGACTCCCAAAATAACGAATAAAAAATAGCGGAAGATATTTTAACTTTAAGATTATCTTCATTCATCTCATAAAACTCATGAAAGTTTTCGATAATCAACCGATTAATCTGGTTAACGATAATTTCTGCACCAGTATCAGAATGTTTAGCAGAGCCTGCTCCATCTGCTAAAGATAAAACCGTAATACCGTTTTTACTCATCGATAGCACTCGGTCTTGACATGGTATATTAGCACCAGAGTGGGATATACCCTGAACAGCAGCACAGACTGTTTTGTACATTTCAATCTTTAATTGGTTCTTGTTGCACACCACTCGTGGTGTTCAGCGGAAAAATCTTTATAAATAATATCTCGCCAATCATGGTGCGACCTTTGTAAATTATCAAAGAGCTACAGCGTCCATCCACTCGTAGGGGGCAGATTTATATTTGCCCCCGGAATAGACTGTGAGGTTATGGCGACACTTTTACTAAGCCATTCAAAAAATGCTTTGAAATTAACTCCTTTCATCCTTACTGGTGCGTTTCGTGGTGAAAACCTAGACAAAACATTCAAATCTGCACCTGTACCTATACCTATCGGAAATATGGTCAGTTTCTTTTGATTAACTAAATTCGTGGCTCTTTGTGAAGCACTAGCAATATCATCAGTTGGGGCGCCATCGGTCATGAGGACTAGCCAAGGCTGATAATAATCAACGCCTGCTACAGAATATTGATTTTTAGCTTGTTCTAATAAATCGAGTGCTAAATTGACAGCCTGACCCATTGGGGTCATCCCATTTGCTCTTAGCATTGGAACATTTTGCTTTTCAACAAAACCAAAATCTAAAATTTTTTCTACTGATTCACCGAAAGTAACAACTGCAATTTCAGCCGCATACTTTGCTATATCATCGCTTTTAATGCTATCGAAAAAAAACTTTATTCCATTGTTCAATTCTTTGATGGGTCCACCTACCATAGAGCCACTCGTATCAAGTACGAGGCAAACGGGAACACGAGCAGTAGGATTATCTGCTAATTCATCAATTCGTAATTCTAAAAAATCGCGCATGAATCACCTTTATTTAAAGTATCAAGAAAAAAAATTCTTGATAAAGTTTAAGAGTCCACTATTATTTTTAGATACAGAGCTGTTGTTAGGTTTATGCTGATTTTGTGTAGGCTTATTATAAGCATGTGAAGAATTATTTTGAGTAGGTTGTGATATTTTCATAGACATTCTCAGTTTGTATATTTCTCTGCATCTTGAGCATCTAAATTTCCAACCTTCCGACTGAATTTTATCAAAATGAACCTTGCTAACTAGTTCTTTTTTGCCACATTCCACACAATTCATACTTATCCCATCTTGTACTCTATATGATGATGGAAACAATTCATTACTGGAATGTCCTTCTTTAATACCTTTTAAATAGTAACCTAATGCTTTGGCCCAATCCTCAATAGCTACTTTGCAGCCTTTTGAAAAAACCTCTTCAAAATTCTTTTTTAACTCAAAGTGCAGATGACTCCAAATAAATCGCCAAGGGCCAAACGGTTTTTTATCAGCTTCATCTTTTTCACGGACATAAGAAAAATTACGATTTTTAATATTAGCTATTAAATCTTCGCCTCCTTGAGAACTGTAAGGTGTTTTACCAGGGAATAAAATCATAAAAATTAAAGTCGCCACCGCAAACATTTCATGCTCTTTGGTTCTCAGAATATCTGCATAATTAAATCCTTGCAATTCTGGCGCTGTAAAAATTGGTGTTCCTACAGGGCATGGAAAATTTTCAACTTGATAACTATCGGTATCTACAAAAAAAACTGTATTTTCGTCGACTACTAAAATATTGTTTGGGTTAATATCACCAATGATAATGTTTACATTATGCAGTTTTTCAATAGTTTGCACAATAGTTAAAGCCAGCTGCACTAAATTCTCTCTTTTCCATTTAGGAAATTTGTTTTTTAATACAGGCTTTCCAAAAACAGAGGTTTGTAAAATATGACCTTGAGCTTTGTCCATCAAATACCCGACAAATTGATTTTGATCATTAAATACTATTTTTTTTGGTAAGCAAACTCCTTTAATTAAAATATTTTTGTTTAGCATTAATTCCAATTTACGTTTCCGCAAATTTGTCAAACGTTCTTGCTTGTAAATTTTGCAAACTAAACCATTATTTGTCTCAAATAGCTCTCCCTCACCACCAGATGCTATGAATTTTTTAAGATAAATTTTTTCTAATTTTGAAGTAAAAACATATTCTCCTACACTAGGCAATTTGCTAACTGATAATAAACGCTCTTTTTCTATTAAAGGTGAACTACAAAGATTAAATTTTTCAGCATTCTCTTGAGTAAATCTATTAGTTGACTTTTGTGTTGTGCCATTGATCGACTGGGGTTCCCACTTTAGTCCATGTGTTCGCTCTAAACGCGGTTCCCATTCATGGAGAGAATAAGTACGATTATGGATAAAAACGATTTTCATATCCTTATAGGATGTTATAGATTGACTGTATTTTATGTTGAGCATATCTATAGCTAATTTTGCATCTTGGGTAATCAAGCAGAGATTATGCTTCAATCTATTCTTTGAAAAGACCATTGGGAAGACTGCATCAGCGAATATTTTACTTCCTCCAATCACTTCGTTTTCTTCCTCGCGTACATCTAATAAATTGCTGTTATTAAAATGCTCTACAACTTTTAGAGCATATTTGGCACGTGATCTCGTATTATTGTCGGTAGATTCTGCAACCTTTTTTATTTCATTATAAACACGCATAGCCAATATAATTTTAGTATTAGTTTGATACAAGGCATCATGAATGTTCTTATGGAAGATTTCGGCGTTTTCAAGCATCAAAGCATTTGTATCTACAAAAATCTTATAGTTTTTACAAAGACTTTCTAGTTCTAAGCTAGTCATAATTTTTTACCAAAAAACCACCTCACGCGGTGGGTAATTCCTACTAAATATTATAACTACAGTAACCTATAGGTGTCTAGCCTAACAATGTAGTTAGCCTGCCTTCGAAAATCCAGTTTTAGGAAAAATATAGCGATAGTACACTTTTGGTAGGGTACTTTAGGCTTAACAGCTTGAAAAGCAAAACTGAGATTGTTGTGAATCCTACTGAACCAATACGCCACCTAAAATCAACCGCCGCGCCGTGCAATGCCAATTTATTTTTATCACATAAAAAACGGCTGGTTAAATCAATAACCAGCCGTTGTTATTTCACTCAATCTCGCCCGAATCAGCGGTCATGCGTGATGCGGTTAATTATAGAATATAGCCGCGTTCATCATGCAGCGCCAAATCCAGCCCTTCGGTTTCTTGTTCTTCACTGACGCGCAAGCCAATGGTCACGTCAATCAGTTTCAGAATAATAAAACTGAGTACGCCAGTATAAACAATGGTCACAATCACGCCTTTGAATTGCACCCAAACTTGACCCAAGATCGTCATACCTTCGACCAATCCGGCGCCGCCGAGACTAATATCCGCACACACGCCAGTTAATAATGCACCGACAATCCCGCCGACCGCGTGGACGCCAAATACGTCGAGCGCATCATCATAGCCCAATGCGCGTTTTAATTTGGTGGAAGCAAAGAAACAAATGACGCCGGCGGATAATCCAATAATTAACGCACCAATTGGACCAGCAGTGCCTGACGCGGGGGTAATGGCAACTAATCCCGCCACTGCGCCCGATGCAATACCTAATACACTCGCTTTACCGTGTGATAACCATTCAGAAAACATCCACGCTAATGCGGCAGTTGCGGTGGCAATTTGCGTAACGAGCATTGCCATACCGGCGCTTTGATTCGCCGCGACCGCACTACCCGCATTAAATCCAAACCACCCGATCCATAGCATAGATGCACCGATAACGGTATAGCCGAGGTTATGCGGTGGCATTGCCGATCCGGGATAACCTTTACGCCGTTTAATGATTAATGCGGCAATTAAACCGGCAACACCCGCGTTAATATGCACCACCGTGCCGCCGGCAAAATCTAATACGCCCCAATCCCACATTAACGCACCGTCACCACCCCAAACCATATGGGCAATCGGTAAATAAACTAAGGTGAACCATAAGCCCATAAACCATAATAATGCCGAAAACTTCATACGTTCGGCAAAGGCACCAACAATGAGTGCCGGGGTAATGATCGCAAAAGTCATTTGAAAGGTGACAAAGACCGATTCGGGAATTGCAAAGGTGAGGGTTTCTCGATTCACCGCACCGAGCAGCAATTTATCAAAGCCGCCAATAAACGAATGGAGATTAATCACGCCTTTTTCCATGCCGGCGGTGGAAAAGGCGAGACTGTAGCCGTAAAGTGTCCACAGCACGGTCATTAATGCAGTAATGGCAAAGCACTGCATTAGAATAGATAAGACGTTTTTAGCGCGCACCATACCGCCGTAAAATAACGCTAATCCCGGAATAGTCATAAATAACACGAGTGCGGTGGCGGTCAACATCCATGCTGTATCACCAGCACTTAATGTCGGTGCCTCTTGTGCGAAAACGGTGAATGACGCACTGCTTAATCCGAGTGCTGCCAATAACATCATTAATAATCGCTGTCTCATAGTCATTAACATCATCACTCCTTACTCACAGTTTCATTCAAAGTGCATCGCTACCCATTTCACCGGTGCGGATGCGAACAACTTGCTCAATGTTGGAGACAAAAATCTTGCCATCACCAATTTTACCCGTGCGGGCGGCGCGAATGACCGCTTCAATTACGCGCTCTACTAATACATCATCTACCGCGATTTCTATTTTGACTTTGGGCAAAAAATCAACCACATATTCCGCACCCCGATATAATTCAGTATGCCCTTTTTGACGCCCAAAACCTTTCACTTCGGTCACGGTAATACCCGATACACCAACATCCGCGAGTGCTTCTCGCACGTCATCTAATTTGAACGGTTTAATAATGGCAACCACCAATTTCATGCCCAATACTCCTTAAAACAAATGCACGTCGGGAAAGCAACGCTTGATGCCTTGAATTCCCGACGCTTGCTGCTGATTAAGCAATTAAACCAGCGGGGATGTCACCGGTTTTAATTGTCAGGTTAAAAGGTTTTATTCCAGCCAACCCAGACTTTTGCTTCGTCATTCCAGAACTCGGCATCGCTACCATCAGTTTGTTCATAGGTCAAACTAAAGGTGCCGAACTCACTAGCATCTTTACTCAACTTAACTCCCCAGTGGGTGTAATCAACCGAGTCAGTCTCAAGTTCATTGACCGGTAATTCATTGGTGAAATCATAATAACCAGCAAAGGCGCCAATTGAAAAACTCTTTGGCAATGGTAAATCAACTGCCAAATTATAATAAATATCACCATCAGTATAGATGGCGTCTTCAGTATCATCACCGCCCCAGACAGTGTAATGAATCCCCGCCGAAAACCATTTATATCCACCCGTCACGGCCATTTCCCAAAAGTCATCATCTGGATCACTATCTGGATAGGCAACATAAATGGTGCTTAATCCTAAACTCATATCTTCATTGCCAAATTGGAAATCATAACCGGCGGTGACATCTAATTCATAAGTGGCGCTGCCGGGGCCAAAATCGACATTTGATACCCAAGTGCCGGCATGAAAACCGCTCTCATGCGCCACATCCACGCCGCCCTGCACGGCTGCTTGATCGTCAGTTTGGGTCACGCCGCGCCAGATATAGTTGGAAACTGCGCCGATATTGGCGCTGGCGCTCCAGGGATCAGCCGCTAAAGCGCTTGATGTGCCGCCGAGCGCGGTGATCGCACAGACGGTGACACTTAAGCGTGTTTTATTCGATAATTCAGACATTTAGCTAAACCTCATTGTTTTTTAGAATGCGTTCATGCGTGAGCAGCGCCCTCCGTAGGCGCGGTTCACGTTCCCGTCATGGCAACCCATGACGCTCTCCAGCATATAGTATGCCACGCGCTGATGTCACTAAAAAACAACGGGTTAGCTAAACTGTTGCAAAAAAACAGGTTTTTGGAGTGACGTCCCGCCTCGATCTTTGCACCACAATAAGACATACGCACTTTTACAGTGCAGTGCCGCCCATCATTAATTCGATATTGCTATGATTCATTGAGTTTAATTGAATTAACAGTGCGCCGCCACCCGCCGTCGAGCGGGCGTAATTGCAATGGGCGCCCCACACTGATTATTAGAGACAACTGGCGCCGCTCCAAATCGCACTAACCGATTACGTCCATTATGTTTAGCCAAATATAACGCCTCGTCAGCATATTGAATTAACTGCTGAGTTGATTCGGCTTCATCATTCGGGAAAACGGATAAACCAATACTTACTGTTACATGCAAAACATGTTGTCCAGTATTAACACGCAATTCGGCAACTGCACAGCGCAATCGCTCACCTAAAGCACGACACGCTTCTTCGGGCGCACTGGGTAAAATCAATAAAAACTCTTCACCGCCATAACGAACTAATATGTCACCGGTACGAATATTACCGCGTATTGTTTCTGCAACCCGCGCTAATACCCGGTCACCTGCCAAATGACCATGCGTATCATTGACCGTTTTGAAATGATCTAAATCCAATACCATGATGCCTAATGGTGTATCCAATCGCATGGTGCGCTGGAATTCTTCATTCAAACGGGTTAAACCAAACCGGCGATTATACGCACCAGTTAACGCATCAATTGCAGCTAAGGTTTGTAAATGCTCATGCGCTAAAGCATTATTTAATGCCAGTGAAAAACTCTGCTGAAAAATGTGCATCATGCGGCGTGCATGAAAGGTAAATTCCTGAGTTTTAGCAATTAAAAACAATCCCAATGACGTATGCTCAACTGTTAATGGCAACAAACACACTTCACGCGGACGGGCATGTGCCATTACGGCATCAATCATAATGTCGACTGGCAATATGACACTGACCAACGAATTAGCTGTTAAACACCGCCGCACCGGTTCACTCGTAATCAATTGATCGGTTTGAGTTAAACCCTGCTGTGCAATGACAACTAATTCTCCCATGCGTTCAATTAGCACCGCCCCGGCATTTGCATCAGTATATGATAAGATGCGCTCCAAAGCGTGATTAGCCAATTGATTAAGTTCTAATTGACGTGACAGGCTATGAGCAAAATCAGCACTCGCTGCTTCGACTTCGTGTGATAATAATAGTGCATCAACTAAATCATTAAACGCGCTAATACTTTCACCAATTTCATCCCTTGAATCTACTGGAATTTGACACACGGTTGAGGTGCAATTTTCCCAATCATCATGGTAGGTTGCGTTACGCACTGCCGCTTCAACTTTGCGCGTGTGTTCTGATAATCGCTGCAATCGGGGGCGCACCACCCAACGTGCTAATAGATAATTAGCTGTACCAACAAATAAACCGGCACTGATGGATGCTGCAAAAAATTGGGTTGATAATACGTCATTGCTATTCAACCCTAAAATCAGAATAAAAAATGGGAATATAATACCCATTAATAACCCAAAACCAATCATCCAGATTGCTAGGTCTATAAACAAAGTTGTGGTCAAACGTGGTAGTCTCATCGTTGTATTCTCCAATCATCCTTTGGTGTGAAACTGGTTTTTATCATTTTAATGTTGAAACAAACTTCATCGTCATTGCGCGTTAAGTACGCACCAATTAATTATAAGAAAGGGTTGTTCACTGTCACGAGCGTAGAGTTGTTAAGTGCTGATTAACCCGGCTGAAGATTTAACACCTCCTATCAATTGATCAGGCGTGAAGCGGCGATTTTTAGGCTCACCGCATTCAAAAAGTTATTCGTTTTTAATTAAATAATTCGTCACTCCCGATTTATTGTATAACAATTACTGCCGTGACAAAAAAATCAATTGATTATCACGCAATACTTGTAAACTAAACACCGTGTCACTATGCAGTATCACTTGCTGCAACGCTTTTAAGCTATTAATTGTTTGGCGATTGATTTTTAATATCAAATCATCAGGACGTAATCCCGAATGCCACGCTGGGCTATCAATTCGCACGGGGCCGACGCTGACTACGCGGGTGTGTCCGTGTAAAGATTGCCGAATGACTTCACCTAATAATGCGCCTTCAAAAGTGCTTGCAATGCGTTCACCGACAATGAAATCGCGGTAGGGATCAATTAATGTCGCCTGCACACGCTGGGTGCGTTGATTACGAATGAATTCGAGTTGAAAGCTGCTGCCAGCGCGCAATAAACCCAGCCGATTGCGTAAGTCCGCGGCGCTGGTAATTGCTGTGTCATTTATACGAATAATGACATCGCCTAATTGCAATCCGGCTATTTTGGCCGCTGAATCAGGCGCAATGCTGGAAACTAATGCGCCGTGTTGAATATCCAGCGATAAGGCTTGAATAATTTCGTGGTTAATATCTTGTACGCTAATACCAAAGTGTCCGCGCCGCACGTCGCCATGCGCGAGGAGTTGATTAGCAATAGTCATCACCATATTGGTTGGAATGGCAAAACCAATACCGACATTTCCGCCGCCGGGTGCTAAAATGGCGGTATTAATACCAACCAATTCGCCGCGTAGGTTAACTAATGGCCCCCCCGAATTACCAGGGTTAATTGATGCGTCAGTTTGAATAAAGTTTTCATAGCCTTCAATACCTAAACCGGTGCGGCCGAGGGCGCTGATAATACCCGAAGTGACGGTTTGTGCTAATCCGAATGGGCTGCCAATGGCGACGACAAAATCACCAACTTCCAGCCGATCAGAATTAGCAAGTGGAACAGCAGTGAGGTTGTTTTCACCAATAGTTAATACGGCAATATCAGTTTCAGGATCGGCGCCGGTCAATTGTGCGGTGAACGTTCTGCCGTCATGCAACGTAATAAGAATCTTATCAGCATGGCGAACGACATGTTGATTGGTTAATACCACGCCGCGTTTGGCATCAATAATGACACCAGAGCCGAGACTTTGTGCTTGCGGTTCACGCGGTTGCTGTTCAGGAATAGAAAAAAAGCGGCGAAAAAATGGATCGCTTAATAATGGATGTTCCGTCGTGGCAATAGTGGTCATGGTGGCAATATTGACCACTGCGGGCATAATGCGTTTTAGCATTGGTGCTAAACTGGGCAGGGTTTCGCCATTGACTTGCGTCGGAAGTGAAACGGCGTGAATAACATTTGACCAACTGAGTGCAATAAAAATACTGCCTTGAAGTAGCAAGGTGAATAATCGCATGATAAGATACCCTAATGAATAAAGGGAAGGGATGAAAAGCACGTCACTGATTTGAACAGTGCGTTTTTACTTGATTGGTAATTATACAGCATGGCTGTTTTAGCCCGGATTATGCCAGGTTCGCATTATTCCACCAGGGATGGCCAGCGGTCACGAAACTATTCCATGCCGGATCGAATTGATGTGCTAATAGATCGCGGGTGGTGTGCAGACGCCAGCCTAATAACGCGCCGGCGTAAATGATGATTGATTGATCGCTGCAATTGGCTAATAGCGTATCGAGAAGGTGGCGAGTAACGCTCACATCGTTAATAATGCCGAGAATGTCTTGCAGAGCTTTGAGGTGCAAAATGAATTCATCTAATCCGATGAACAATGAGCGAAATGATTCGGTAGCATAGCGGAGTTTTTTGCATTCAATGCGTAATTGGTGTAATGCGGTTGCATCATCGCGGGCGATTTGACTGCCGCTGTATAATACGCGCCGCTGTTGTTTGTCTAAACGATTGCGGGCGTAATGAAGAATAGAAATACTGAGGCGCTGGCGGTGTTTTTCATTTAACGATTGCTGTTCCCAAGCGCGTTGTTGCAGCCAAGCGGGAAATTGTGCGCAAAACGTGCGATAGTGACCACTGGACAGCAGCGGTTCAACCTGTTCGGCATAGGTACGATCACGATGTTTTTTAGCGAGCTGGCGCAATTCTTCGCCGCCGGGCAACGGAAGTGTTTTATCAACAGCAGTTAAACTTTCTTCAATAAACACGTCTAAATCCCGCGCCGGACCGAGTGTATTAGCAATCATGCGTAGATTATCGCCCCAAGGCCGAGATTCAGTACGCGGAATGGCATTGCAAAATAAGGTTAAAATAGAGCGCATTCGGCGCACTGCTACTCGTGCTTGATGCACGCCTTCAATATCGCCATTGCGGTGTGCATCTTTAGCAGCAGTTAATAACGCGGTAAAATCGTGTTGTAATAAGTGTGCAAATGCATCGCTGACGGATTGGTCGGCAGTTAAATGAAGAAGGACTTTTGTTTTGGTTGCCATCTGAAGTTACACGCTCTGGTCGTTTTGTTGGAAAGTGTTTGATTATCATACAGGTTTGGCGCAGTATTTTGGTTACGATTAGATGTTAATCATTTAAGCAATGAATTTGTGAATGGCTGCCATAGCATTATTATACTACTACTTGTGTGAGCAGTTTGGTATGTTTGTATTTAAGTGGTTAATAAACTACTCAATCAATGTTAGCAATTCAATAAGCAGCCGCTAATGACCCTTAACCCTCCGTCGGTTGAGTTAAATCGAATAGCGCCCCATCCTTTAAATAAATGGTATTAACGCACTGAGGCAATGATGATAGAATTAAAAGGTAGTAAAACAGAAGCCTGTTTGCGCACCGCGTTTGCACATGAATCGCAAGCCAATCGGCGCTATTTATATTTTGCCCAAAAAGCTGATATTGAAGGCTACAATGATGTCGCTGCTTTATTCCGTTCTACTGCCGAGGGTGAAACCGGTCATGCACACGGTCATTTAGAGTATTTAGAAGCCGTGGGTGATCCAGCTACTGGTTTACCCATTGGTCCGACGGCAGATAATCTTAAAACGGCCATTGTCGGAGAACAATACGAACATGCGCAAATGTATCCAGATATGGCAAAAATAGCGCGGGCGGAAGGCTTTGATGATATTGCCGATTGGTTTGAGACCTTAGCAAAAGCCGAGCATTCACATGCCCGACGTTTTCAAAAAGCCCTCGATCATCTTGAAGCGTTAAGCAATTAAGTACAATTGTTCAATACGGCATGGTGTCGTAATTATTTAATAAAAATACCGCGTCACGCTGGCATGGTTGAAGCTATGGGCAAGTTAATTGTTGTGTTGATTATTCTAATCAGTTTTCTAATCGTCTGGCCACGATTACGGCGATTATCATCGGCATCACTCGCAACGCAGATTGGCCTGTGGTTATTTTGGGGGCTGGTGATCGTATTAGCCATCGCAACCATCACCGGTCATCTCAGTCCATTATTAGCATTACTTGCGGCGGCTGTGCCAATTGCCTTGCGTTTATTAGTAAGATTGACGCAGTTATTACCAACGCTCTGGCCAATCATTCGATCCTTTAAACGCCAACCGCCATCTGCCACTGCGCCTAAACCTAGAACGCGACAGTCCCCGCCGCCTAAAAAACCACCACCGCCGCGCAGCAGCAGCGGTCAATTATCGCTGGCAGAAGCACACGCTATTCTTGGTGTACCACCGGGCGCTTCGACTGCCGACATTCGCGCCGCGCACCGCCGTTTAATGTCACAATTGCACCCTGATCGCGGCGGATCAACCTATCTAGCCGCCAAAATCAACGCCGCCAAAGCACGGTTATTACAGGGTTAAATGCGACAAATAACGCATATACATTGGCAAATAACCCCTGTCACTTTGCTCGGCTATGGCATTAAGCCTTAAACTGCTCACTTGCTTATTACCATCCATCTTCATGACAAATTAATTATGATTCGTTTTCCGGCTGAATGGGAACCCCAACACACACTTTTAATCACCTGGCCGCACGCCGCAACCGATTGGGCTGATCAAATTGTCGAAGTCACCGCCCTATACGTTGCTTTAACGGCGGCGGTCAGTCGTTATCAATCGGTGTTAATTGTCTGCCGCGATGATAATCACCGCCGCGCTATTGCCCACCGTTTAATAGATCATCAATTAGGTCAGGCGCCCATTCAACTCGCCCGCGCACCCTATAATGATACCTGGATTCGTGATTACGGCCCCTTAACCGTCCTCACGACCGATGGACGAGTGGAATTGCGCGATTTTCGTTTCAATGGCTGGGGTGGCAAATTCGCCGCCACACTTGATGACCGCTTAACCAATCGCCTGTATCAACACGGCGTATTCGGCGGCGGTGCATTAGAAACCAGCCAACTCATTCTCGAAGGCGGCGCAATTGACACCGACGGACAGGGCAGCGTCTTATTAGTTCGGCGCACCATTATTGACCCAGCGCGCAATCTCAATTGGTCACAAACCGATATTGAAACCGAATTAACTCGCACCCTCGGCGTCACCCGTTTTCATTGGCTCGAACATGGTTGGTTGAGTGGCGATGATACCGACGGTCATATTGACACCCTGGCGCGTTTCACTGATTCATCCACCATTTGTCATGCGTGGAGCGACACGCCCGGTGACGCAGATGCCGCAACTTTACAGCAAATGACCGCAGAATTGGCGACGTTACGGCAAGCGAATGGCGCACCCTATCGGTTAATTCCCCTGCCGCAACCGGCGCCCATTATGACTAAAGATGGACGACGCCTGCCGGCCACCTATGTTAATTTCATTATTTTGAATGGCGCCGTCATTGTGCCAATCTATAATGATCCAGCGGATGAAATTGCCTGCGAACGATTAAGATCAGCTTTTCCCGGGCGAATGATTCAACCGTTAAATGCGCGGGCGTTAATTAGACAAGGCGGCAGTTTGCATTGTATCAGTATGCACACCCCAGCAGCCTTGCCCGTGCGCGCTATTGATCTTGCCGCCGCCGTTTGTTAAACCGTGTGCCGTCATTTCAATTCGCTTTGTATTATCACTGATGCGCCAATCCAGCCGCATCTCCATGCACGATTTATCGTGTTATTTCACTCTTCACTCGCGCCCCAACAATAATTAACCATGACGCAGCCTGTTATTTCTATTGTGATCGTGAATTATAACGGTCGCCACCATCTCGAACGCTGTTTACCCACGCTGCTCATTACCGAGGGGCCGAGCTATGAAATCATCATAGTGGATAACGCCTCACAGGATGATAGTTGCCAATGGTTGGCACAGCAGTATCCACAGGTGCGGGTATTATCATTAACCAATAATCTTGGTTTTGGTCAAGCCAATTGGCGCGGCGTTGAACACGCGCAAGCGCCGTACATTGCCTTTTTGAATAATGACACCGAAGTCACGCCCGACTGGTTAATTCCACTGGTCGCGCTATTGGAACAACACCCGCATATTCAAGCCGTCTGTTCACAATTGGTGTTAATGAAGAATCCAACCATCATTAACGCATTAGGCGGTGGCATGGCGCGCTTAGGTCACAGCTATGACCGCTTATTCGGTTTTTCCCGCGATCATCCCGCTGTACACGCCCTCATCTCGCGCAGTTCATTCCCAACGCTATTCCCAACTGCCGCCGCCATGTTAATGCGCAAAGCCGATTTTATTACGCTGGGCGGCTTTGATCCAACCTTTTTTATGTATCATGAAGACGTGGATTTGGGCTGGCGTATTTGGTTAAATGGCGGTGAAGTTCATTGCTGCCCACAATCAGTTATTTATCATTACTTTGGCGGCACCACTGCCGTCGCGCAGCCGAGCGAATTCCGCGATCTAATGGGAATGCGGCACAACATTCGCACGCTATTAAAATGTTATCAACCGCGCCGCCTTGCCCATGCCATGTTCGATCAGATGCGCGTGTGGTTACAAAATCAAGCCTACCGCGATATGCTATTGATTTTAGGCTGGAATTTACTGCACCTACCCAGCACCTTGCGCGAACGCTGGGCGATCCAACGCCAGCGCACTCGTCACGACCGCGAATTATTTGAACGCGGCTTGATTTTAGTTGCGCCGCATCCGCCCTGGGGGCCGACAATTCCCGAACCCGCCACGCCGCCTGACTGGGCAACACTATTACAATCACCGGTGCTGCGGTTGGCAGACGACACCGCCACCACGCGACTGGGCGCTGGTTGGTATCCCCCTGAATGGTCAGACAATTTTCCCGCGCCGCCGCCCAATCCCGTGCGCTGCCGCTGGACGAACGGCTTGGCGCGCTGCACCCTGATCTTGCCGCCGCAAGCGCAGGGGCAATTGGTGTTGCGGCTGCGCACCCCGGGAATTGATGCGCCGTACACCGTTCCCTGGTTGGAATTAACTTGCAATAAAAACAGCGAATATTCACAACAGCAACGCTGGGAATTTGCGCCGCATTCTCATTGGATTCAATTAACAGTTCCCGTGACCGCCGCCGCTGATGGTTTATTACAATTAACCTTGCGTTCATCAACTTGGGCGCCGGAACGTGCATTGCCTAATCACGAAGCGCGTCTCATGGGCTGTGGTGTTTATGATATTCGTTTTGAACAGCAGACACCTGCGTTCATTCAAGATTCATTCGCGCCTAATCAATTATCGGTGATTATTCCAACCTACAATCGCTGCGATGTTTTATTACGCACCTTGCGCGCCTTGCAAGCGCAAACCGTGAGTGGATTCGAAGTCATCATTATTGACGATGGCTCAACTGATGACACGGCAGCGGCACTAGAACAATGGCAACAAGCACATGATTCATTACCATTTTCATTCAAATTAATTCGCCAAACTAATACCAAACAGGGCGTAGCGCGCAATCGGGGTTTGCGTGAAGCACAGGGTGAATTCGTTTTATTTTTAGGCGACGATATTATTCCCGATCCCGAGTTCATTGCCGCGCATTTAGCCGCGCATCAAACCTATAATACGTCAAGCGATGTTGCCATCATTGGATTAACCGCGTGGGATGAAAGTACCGTTCAGGTCACGCCATTTTTAGATTTTATTAACTACGAAGGGCCGCAATTTGGTTATCGGCAATTAACCCCGGGCGCCGAAGCACCCTTCACTTGTTTTTATACATCGAACATTTCATTACGCCGCGCCGTATTAGGTGATGCACCTTTTGATGTACGCTTTAATGTGTATGGTTGGGAAGATTGCGAATTAGGTTTGCGTTTATGTCGGCAGGGCTTGCGCATTATTTATCACCCCGCAGCGCGAGCGGTGCATAGCCATGACATGACATTAGCCAGTTTTTTACGCCGTCAAACCCAAGTGGGTGAAGCATTACAAACCTTTGTGCAATTACAACCTGACATTCTTTCATTATCGGCAATGGGTGATATTCGCTGGCAAGTGCGCGCCGGCCGCTATGGTTGGCTATTGCAACTCATTAGCCCGTTATTAAGCAAATTAGATCGTATCGCCAAGCGCCCCTGGTCGTCGCGTATTTACCTGTTATTATTAGGTATTGCGTTTGGACGCGGCGTACGGCGCGGGCGGCGATTATGACAAGCCATTAACTAAATGGATGCTAACCGGTATGTTTGCAGCATTTTTATATCCCTTTGTTGTCCGCAATCGCTGCGCACCATATTTATGGGTGGCATATAAATTAATCACCGATTTAACGCCCGATCAGGTCTGTTTTATTGCCTGCCCGGCCTATCAAGTTAATCCAAGTGATTACGCGGCCGCTGGACGGTTTGAATGCCACGCACCACGCAATGATGAACTGGGATTTATTGTGCCGACCGCTGAACAAGTGGCCAGTTATGCTTGGTTTTCATTACCAGAAACGATTTATCAGCGTCTGAAAATACAGTTGCGTTCAGACAGTTTAATTTGGCTACATCTCATTCAACACGAGGACACCGAATTCACCGCCGCGCTAATTGCGCAATTGGAAATCATTCAAGCACAACGCGAATTAAAGGCGATCATTACCTGGTGCAATTGCGCCTCGTTAACTGCCGCCGCCGCCGCCGTTCATTTACCACTTATTCACTGTGAACTCGGCCCATTGCGCGATCCCTGGTATCAACCGCTGGGCTATTTTGATTTTAACGGCGTCAACGGTCATACTGAAGCGGCAGCGCGTTATCAACGGTTTTTATTAGCTGCCGAGCGGCCGTCACCATTGACGCGCACACAATTACTTGCATTATTGCGCGGGCCGGCCTATAACGATCAAGTGAGTGACGCAGGTGCGTGGGCAATGGGGGTGGCGTTGCAGGTGGAAGATGATTCTAATTTATTAGCGTATCATCGTGGATTGACGCCGGCATTGGTATTAGAATATGTGAACGAATTCATTCCAGCGGCTGACTTGTTAATTCGCTCCCACCCGGCAGGTTATTTCGGCGCACCACGGCGTGGGACAATTGATGATTCGCCAACATCAATGGCATTTGTGCGCCGTTGTCAGGCACTGGTGACGCTCAATTCCAGCGTGGCTGTGGAGGCGTTATTAGCTGGCATTCCGACCGCCATTTTAGGTGAAGCGCCCGCTGTTATTGCCGCTTGTGATCGCTTGCCGGCAATGCAGGATGCGAATACCACCGCCCTGGATTTTTTATTGCTGGGCTATTGTGTTCCCTATCGCCAATTATTCACAATTGACTACTTGTGCTGGCGATTGACCAATCCAAGTGAAGTGGATATTCGAGCGCACCATTTGCAAATTTTGCAACAAATGACCGATGATTTAATCTAAACTGTTACGACTGGTATATCGCCCCATCATCACGCAATTCGCCACTGATCGGGCAGAGTCGTTTATACTACAGTCACTAAAACTGAATGTACCGCCCCGCTGCGATTAACAACCTTTAATGCCAAATAACGCGAAACAAGCTATGAATCCAAGCGCAATTCATATTCTCGTAGTTGATGACGAGCCAGATATTCGAGCAACCGTGCAGGAAATTCTCGAAGATGAAAATTATTTCGTGGTGACAGCGGAGAATGGTGAAACGGCACGTCATGCGTTACGCGACCGCCGCCCCGATTTAATTCTGCTTGATATTTGGATGCCTGATCTTGACGGCATCAGTTTATTAAAAGAATGGTCAGAAGATCAGGATGGATTGCCCTGCCCGGTCATTATGATGTCGGGGCATGGCACAGTGGAAACGGCGGTCGAAGCCACGCGCTTGGGTGCCTATGATTTTCTTGAAAAACCGCTGTCAATGGCTAAACTATTATTAACCGTTGAACGGGCATTAGAAGCCGACCGTTTAGTTAAAGAAAACGTTGGATTGCGGCGGCGCACTCCATTAGTCCACGAACCCGTCGGGCGTTCGGCCGTCATTGCGCGATTGCGTGAACAAGTGAAGCGCATTGCATTACATGACACCTGGGTTTTAATTACGGGTGAAGCCGGCAGCGGCCGTGAAACCTTCGCTCGTTTTTTACACGCCCAAAGCCCGCGCCGTGATCGCCCCTTTGTTGATTTAGGCGGCGCTATTATTGCGCGGGGGAATGCAGCGCGGGAATTATTCGGCAGTGAAGAAGACGCGCATATTCATTATGGCAGTTTAGAACTTGCCGCCGGCGGCACTTTATTATTAGATGAAGTCGCTGATATGGATATGGAAGCACAGACGCAGTTATTAGCCGCATTAGATACGGGTTCGTTTCTGCGCGTGGGTGGTAAAGACCCGGTGCCAATTGATGTGCGTATTGTTGCTGCGACGCAGCGGGATTTAAAAGAAGAGGTGCGGTTGGGGCGGTTTCGTGAAGATTTATTTTACCATTTGAATGTTGTGCCATTGCACATTCCACCCTTGCGGGAACACACCGAAGATGTGCCGGATTTATTAAATTATTATGTGGATTATTTCGCCGCGCATGAAAAATTAGCGTATCGGCGCTTTAGTGTTGGCGCGCAGAATTATTTGCGTAATTATGCGTGGCCGGGCAATATTCGGGAATTAAAAAATCTGGTGCAACGGATTTTAATTCTCGGGGCGGGTGATGAAATTTCACAAAATGAAGTGGAAAGTACATTAGGCACTATTTCACCGCTGCCGACGCTGTCATTAGAGGGATTGGTGTCATTCGATCAGCCGCTGCGCCAAGCACGCGAATTGTTTGAAAAGGCGTATTTGGATTACCAATTAGAAAAGCACAATGGCAATGTGAGCAAAATGGCGAAAGAGGCCGGCATGGAACGGACGCATCTATATCGCAAACTGCGCTCGCTGGGGATTGAAATTAAAGAACGGCGCTAGGCATTAATATTGCGTTTTTAATTCTGCGTTAAATCGTCGGGGTTGTATGGTGACGCCAATTAAGGGTGCGACAATTATTGTTGTATGCCGCTAGATAAACAACGTTAGAATGCCGGTATAACCATATAGGCGATCTTGAAAAATTTCGCCATTGGCATAAAAACCAACTAATGGGAATTCGCCCAATTCTTCACTAATATGGCGAATCTCCCCAGCGTCATCACCAAACAAACTAGCACCGCGCCCGAGACAAGAAATATAAACCCCGCCGCGTGGTGGGCCATCTAAACGGCCTTTTAAATGGTGCAACATGCGGATTAAATCATCACGCGCACTGGTTGTATCACGGCGGCAAAAGCGAATGTCTTGTCCTTTTTCAACTAACTCCCCAATGGCGAGCAGTTGATTGGTTAAATCTAAGCCAATTAAATTACGCACTAAATAATCGCCCGTGTCAGACCCCATGACGGGCAAGCCAACAAAAATGGTGCCCGCCACCCGTTCTAAATCGTTGGCTAATTCACTGCCAATGTCTTCTTTAAAAACTTCTAATGCTGGGCGACCATCTAATTGAATTAACACGTTGCGTTGCGCATCAGTGATATGACGCACGGGGCCAATTGGGGAACAGCCTTGTGTTAATCCAGTGCGAATACCAACTGCTTCGGTAAATAATACACCGGTTAAACCGCCACTCACTGCCGATTCGCTAATGACACAAGCGCACCCCGGCGCGGCGTCACTGCTGGCTAATCCACCAACTAAAAACCCGGTGGCGGTGCGCGCTGCTAATTGTTTAATTAACTCTTCAATGGTTGGATTACTGGGATCACCATGCACTAACCCCATATAAGGGAGTGCATTGCCAAGCCATTGTTGTTGTTCGGCATCGTAGGGTTTTAATGTATTAATGATATTAGAAAAAACGCGAAACGAATTTGCGGGTAAATCGGCAATCATCATAGCGGCGGCGGGGCGTTCATAATACTCAACACCCGTTGCGCAGACGCCACTACTCACTGCACCAACCCAATGTTCAACGCCAGTAACGGTGCGACATTGATCCAGAATATCTTCTAATTGCGCCCCGAGTGGCTCGGTGACGTATAAAAATCCCAAATTACCCGTTGCAGTTTTTAATTCGGATAGTACGCGATCAATGACCTGCCGTTCGTCGTCGGCACACGCATGAGCATAATAAAAAGCATTCGACTGCATTGGATCCTCGGAGGCGTTATGCAAATAAAATTGACGGTATTAATTGATTTTAACCGATGGGTTACTATTCAATTATCTCACCCAGTATTAAATGATGCTGATCCACACTGGGCAATGATCTGAGGGGCGTGGTAATGATCGGGTGATGGTGTCAATCCCAACGGCGTTTAATCTGTCGCGTACGCGGGCGGTGACTAATATTAAATCAACTCGCAGGCCACGGCGGGGGGTGCGTTCAAAACCACGCGACCGATAATCAAACCAGGTAAATTCATTAGTGATGTCGGGATTAAAAACACGCCAACTATCATACAATCCCCACGCGAGTAATGCGCGTAACCACGCACGTTCTTCGGGCAAAAAACCGCATTTACCTGATTGTATCCAACGCCGCGCATTATCAGCGCCAATACCGACATCCTTATCTTCAGGTGCGACGTTCATATCGCCCATGACAATTAACGCATCATTGGGAGTGTGGTGCGTATCAAGGTAGGTGATTAAATCAGCATAAAACTGCTGTTTATTAATAAACTTGGTGGGATGTTGACGCGATTCACCCTGAGGGAAATAGCCATTAATGATGTGTAATGGAGTGCCATCATCTAATAAAAAACGGCCAATAATTAAACGCCGCTGGGCATCAAGTGAATCAGTGGGGAGACCTTTTTGAATGGACAGTGGAGCGGTTTTGCTTAATAGTGCGACGCCATAATGCGCTTTTTGACCGTATGGGTGGGCAAGGTAGCCGAATGATGTGATGGCAGCAGTGGGAAAGGATTCATCGGCAACCTTTGATTCCTGTAATCCAATGATGTCGGGTTGTAAATATTCACACAGTGCTTGCAATTGATGTAAGCGCGCCCGCAGTCCATTGATATTAAATGAAACAAGGGTCAACATGGTGATAGTGGTTGTGCATCTTCTGAACGGCTGCCGGTGGAATGACGGAGGGCATCAATTAATAGTTCCCGATTACGATAACGGATGTCATCACCGCGCACAATATAAATCACCTGTTCGGCAATATTTGCACCATGATTGCCAATACGTTCTAATCCAAAACTAATACTAATCAATTCGGCAAATTGCGCGGGGGTTAATCCCGTGTCGGGTGCTAATAATTGCGTCCGCAGTGTGGCAGTCAATTGGTATAACTGGGTTTCACTTTCAAATATCGTCACAGCGCGATCAATATCAGCAGCAGCAGTGGCATCTAATGAACGCTCTAACATGCAGCAGGCGATGCTGTCTAATTGACGCAAACTGTCGAGAATTGGGGGCGCAATTGGTAAGCCACCTGCATCTAATAACCGAATGACCGCACGAGCAATGCGTTCAGCTTTATCACCACCGCGTTCTAATTCATTTACAATTTTAGACAGTGCTAAAACCAGTCGCAGGTCAATTGCGGTGGGTTGCCGCCGTGCAATAAGACTAAAGATTTCTTCATCAGCTTCGATATTTAAATCATCAATGCGGGGTTCGCGCTCCAAGACGGTGCGGGCGGTATTAACGTTGCCGTTTAATAGCGCACTGACTGCGGTTTGCGTTTGATCAATAACGCGCTCGCCCATATCTAATACCAACCCGCGTAATTTGGTTAATTCACGGTCGTAGGCACTCACAATATGATGTCTCAAGTTCAACCCCATTTCTCACTCCGCTGGTATTCACTGTCACACACCGCCCGTTGTTTTTAATACGGCTGTTCATCAAATTGGGAATGACGTGACATTTTTTTATTGACAAGCAACGATAGTTTCACCGTATAACACCGACGCTTGCTTAACCGTGTTCATTAAAACAATAATTGAATGGCGCCCCGTACTGGTCACTTAAGTTAGCGTATTCACAATACGATGCTCGCCGTTATGGTGAAAGATAGCATATTTACGCGGCAATCAACATGGAGGTTTCATGCCGCAACCATCACAGCGGTGCGATGCTTGGCAAAATTGCCATCTTGTTGACAAATGAATTGATCGGCGCAGCATCGCCCTTCAGGGCAGAATACGAATGGGTGTTCCATCGGGTACTAAACGCCAGATTTGTTCCATCGCTTCATTGCTCACGGCAATACACCCATCCGTCCAGTCTAGCGCATCATATTCTTTCATTAAGCCAGCGGTTTTTGCACTCGACGGGCGGCCATGAATCATAATCATCCCACCTGGATCAATGCCAATTGCTTGTGCAAATGTACGGTCATGCACATTGGGATAGGAAATATGAATGGATTTATAATAACGACTGCGAGCGTTGCGCCAATCGAGAATATAATCGCCTTCCGGGGTGCGCTTGTCACCTTCTTGCATTTTATGCCCTTTAGGCACATGACCAAGATTGATACGATATTCACGCACCAACTGATTACCCTTGTATAACGACAAATTGCGCGCCGCCTTGCGCACCACCACTTGACTGACCCGTGATGTGGATACCACCGACTGCGGTTTAGTGGTGGAACACCCAGTCATGGTTGGCGTCAGCAGCGGCATCATTCCGATAACCAACACCGCCAGCCGCCGTTGGGTAGCGGACACGCACAGATTAGTTTTTAAATCAAAAACTTGCATGATGAACCTCACAACGATTGACAACAACACGCGCTATCTTACTGCATTACTGGTGTATTTCCAATCGTATCTACTCACGCGGTGCTGCTGCTGGCACTGGATCGTCCACTGCAACCCATTGATTGTCAATTGCTCACTCACCCATAGGATACTTTAACGGATGCTCATTTATCCTGATCTTGACCCCGTCGCACTCGCGTTCGGCCCCGTACAAATTCACTGGTACGGACTCATGTATCTCATTGGATTTACCCTCGCCTGGCAACTGGGACGCTACCGAGCGCGGCGACCGTACAGCGGCTGGACGGCGGAAATGGTGGACGATGTCATTTTCTACGGCATCGTCGGCACACTAATCGGCGGTCGGCTCGGTTATATGCTGTTTTACGGCTTCGAGCAATTAGTCGCTAACCCGTTGAGTTTAATCCACATTTGGCAAGGCGGCATGTCATTTCACGGCGGACTTATCGGCGTTTTAATTGCCTTAATGCTCTATGCTCGGCGCGTTAGCATGGGATTTTTTCAAGTGACCGACTTTATTGCGCCATTAGTCCCCGTTGGTTTATTCACCGGCCGCATTGGCAATTTTATTAACGGTGAATTATGGGGACACGCCACCAACCTCCCCTGGGGAATGCAATTATCCTGCGGTCAATTCCCCGAATACTGCGGCAACGTTTCTCTCACCAGCGAATGGAGTTTACCATTACATCCATCGCAATTATATCAAGCCACACTAGAAGGTATCCTATTATTCATTCTATTGTGGTGGTTTTCACAGCGCCCCCGCCCTAGAATGGCAATCTCCGGTTTATTTTTATTATTCTACGGCATCTTTCGCTTTATGGTCGAATTCGTGCGAATGCCCGACGCGCACATCGGCTATTTAGCATTTAATTGGCTCACGATGGGGCAGTTATTAACTGTTCCAATGTTAGTTGCGGGCGCAGTTTTATTAAAAATAGCCTATTCCCGTTCAGCTTTAAAATAGCTTAAAAGTGACGCAGTTGGGCTATAAGTGGTTAATTGATCGTTCCCACACACCAGCGTGGGAACGCACTAATCATTATTACTAACTAATCAGAATCAGACAACCACGCCGCCGTGTATTCCGTTAATAAACCCAATTGCACAGTGCGCGTCACCGCATTAAACCCAGCCGTTTCTAATGCTGTCATCACCACTGCCGGCGCCACACATTGATCAATAGTATCCCAATAATACTGCATTAACCGCCGCGCATCTCGCCGCCGTGTCATTAACCAAGCCAGCGTTGGCACCAAATGTTTCAAATAAAATTGGCTCATTATTCGGCCAAAGCGCGTCGGGGGCGGCACCATTTCCAGAATTAATAAACGACCGCCGGGGCGTAATACCCGCGCAAATTCTTGAAAGGTCACACTTAAATCAGCCACATGCCGCAGTGCATAGCCCATTGTGATTAAATCAACGCTCTTATCTGGTAATGGTAAATACTCCGCAATGCCAATGACAGTGCAATGAACACCGCGCTGTTGGGCAATCGCTAACATCGCCGGGCTGGGATCAAGCGCAATGACTTGCCCAGTATTCCCAACTAATGATTGCGCATGAGCGGCAATGACACCAGTGCCGGCCGCGCAATCCAACACCGTGTCACCGTCTTTAATACCAGCGCGAATTAATGCCTCTTTACGATACTGTTCACCGTGACCAAAACTCATCCAGGTGTTAATATGATCGTAATCTACGGCTGTTTGATTGAATAATTGGCGAATATAATGAACCCGCTCGGCCGCGCTCGAATAATGGCGAGTTAACACCGGATGCGGCGCGAGTGGAATTTGAGTAGCATTTGAATTAGTTGAGTTGATTTGAGAATGCTCAGTATTCATTGTCGTGCCTGACAGTTGGTGAATATATCTGCGGTAAAAGTGGTCAAAATTATAATCCCAATTCCACCCATCGCGCTTGAATACGTTTAGCTGAAATCGGATATGCTGTGCCTAATTGTTGGGCAAATAATGAGACGCGCAATTCTTCGAGCATCCAGCGAATTTCAATTAACCGTTCATCGTCCCGCCCGGCCGCCTGTGCTGTTTGCATTCGTTCCTGCCATTGAGTTATTAACGGTGTTAATTCGGCTAATAATTGCTGATCACGCCCAGCCGCGTGGCGCAGTTTATCAATCCGCTGCATAAGCGCATTCAAATAACGCGGGTAATGTTTGAATTGTGGGTATGGCACCTGGTATAAACACCCGCGAAACACTAACCCGTCCAATTGCTGCTGCATATCACGCACAGCGCTTAACCAATTGATTTGAGTAATATCGGCTAATTGTTGGCGCACCTGTTGATACCGACTGAGAATATCAGTGACCAATGCCCAGACCTCGCGGGTGACAGTCATTAAACGCGGTTGATTGGTTTGCAATCGCTGTTCAAAGGTCGCTCGATCGCGTACCGGCGGCAAGTTATCAACAAAAGTTAATTCGATACTCCGCGCCAGTAATTCATCTAGCAAATCAAATTCTGACGCCGTGTTATTTATTAATTGCGGCGCCTTGGCATATTGCAACCGCAATTGATTCACTGCCGGTAATTCACGCCGCAATTGCCGTATCTCATTCGCCAATCCTAATAAAAATAATCGCCGCAATCCCGCTCGCATTGCCCGCTGTGCATTCGCCTCTGAATCTAATACGCGCACTGCCACGCGGTCGCCCTGATCCACCAATGCCGGGTAGCCGCGCAGGCGGATGGCGCCCTGTTGCAATTCAACACTTGTCGGTAATGCGCCACACTCCCAGCGCCGCATCCCGTCATGCGCTAACTTTGTTTGCCGCGTATCAGTCACAGTCACGACCTGCGCACCGGCGGTGGCGTATTGCCGTTTTAATGCCGTCAAATCCTCACCCGTCGCTAACGGCTGCCCTGCTGCGTCAAGTAATTGAATTTTAATGCGTAAATGCGGCGGCAGCACGGAAAAATCCCACGCATCTTCGGGAATGTGCAGATCAAACAACGCTCTAATCACCTCGCCGAGCGCCTGCACCAGCGGCCGCTCGCTCGGTTTTAACCGCTGTATAATTTTAGAGACACTGTCTGGAATTGGCACCAATTCTCGCCGTAACTGCTTCGGCAACCCGCGCAATAACAGCATGATGCGCTCTGCCAACAACCCCGGCACCAGCCACTCCAGCCGCTCGGCGCTCACCTGATTAATCAGCGCCAATGGCACGGTCAGCGTCACGCCATCGTGCGCTTCACCCGGGTTAAAGTGGTAATTTAACGGCAGTTGCGTTGCGCCAACAGTCAAATGATCGGGAAATTCTGCGGCGGTAATTGTCGCTGCATCGTGGCGCATCACGTCCTGTAACGTCAGATGCAGCAACTTGGGTTGACGGCGCACTGCGGCGCGTAACCACTGTTCAAACAATGGTTTAGAGTAAATCCCCAGCGGAACGCGAGCGTTGTAAAAGGCATAAATCGCCTCGTCATCCACCAAAATATTGCGCCGCCGTGACTTGGCCTCCAGATCGTGAACGTGCGCAATCAACTCGGCATTGTGTCGCCAAAATGCAGCGCGTGTATCAAAATCGCCCTCAGTCAAGGCGCAGCGCAGGAAAATCTCGCGGGACTCGGCCGGATTGATCGGCCCGTAATTCACCCGCCGCTTGGCAACCAGCGTCACACCGTACAACATGACTTTTTCAAACGCCGCCACCTGCCCAGTCGCCGCCTGCCAGTGCGGTTCAAAGTAAGTGCGCTGCAACAGATGTTGCGCTGTCGCTTCAATCCAACTGGGTTGCACTCGCGCAACAGTGCGCCCGTAGTGACGGCTGGTTTCCACCCGTTCTGCCACCACAACCCACTTAGGTGCTTGATTAAACAGCACTGAACTTGGATGGACATAAAAGCGACTGTTGCGCGCACCCACATATTGATGCTGCTCATCCAACGTGCCGATGTGACTGAGTAATCCCGTCAGCAAGGCGCGGTGAATTTCTTCATAACTGCCGTCGGCTTGATTTTCCTTGATACCCATGCTCGTGACCTGCTCGTGCAGTTGCGTGTGAATGTCGCGCCATTCCTGCACCCGCGTCCACGAGAGAAAATGTTGGCGGCACAGCGTCTGAAACTTGCGCCGGGACAAGGACTTATATTCACGATCTAAAAATCGCCACAGGTTGAGCAGCGTTAAAAAATCCGAATCTTCGTGCTGAAAAGTGGCATGGATTTCGTCGGCGGCTTGGCGCTGATCGAACGGGCGTTCACGCGGGTCTTGTACGCTCAACGCGGCGGCGATAATCAGCACCTCGCGGACGCAGTGATAATCAACTGCCGCGAGTAGCATTCGCCCCAAGCGCGGGTCGAGTGGTAAGCGCGCCAATTGTTGCCCAAGTGTCGTTAATTTGCCACGAGTATCGAGCGCGGCCAGTTCCTCCAGCGTGCGGTAGCCGTCCGCAATCAGTCGGGCGTCGGGCGGCTCTACAAATGGGAAAAATTCCACCGCGCCAAAGCCCAGCCAGCGCATTTGCAAAATCACGGCGGCGAGGTTAGCGCGTTGAATTTCTGGTTCGGTGAACGCGGCACGAGCAGAAAAATTTTCTTCAGAATACAAGCGGATACAGATACCCGGTGCAATCCGTCCGCACCGACCGAGGCGTTGATTGGCGGCCGCTTGCGAGATGCGCTCGACCGGCAGGCGCTGAACTTTGGTGCGATGACTGTAGCGACTGATGCGCGCAAAGCCCGGATCAATGACGTAGTGAATGCCCGGGACGGTGAGTGACGTTTCTGCCACATTCGTCGCCAATACCACACGGCGGCTGCCGTGCGGCTGAAAAATGCGCGCCTGCTCGGCGGGACCTTGGCGGGCATACAACGGCAAAATCTCCGTTGCCGGCGGGTGGTGTTTGCGCAACGTCTCCGCTGTTTCGCGGATTTCGCGCTCGCCCGATAAAAAAATTAGGACATCGCCGCGACCCTCGCGGGCTAATTCGGCCACCGCATCCGAAATCGCCAATTGCATCGCGTCATCTAATTCACCGGCGTATTCTTCTTCATTCGGCGGACAATAGCGCGTAATGACTGGATAGGTGCGCCCGGCCACTTCAATGATTGGCGCATCATTAAAATGATGAGAGAAGCGCTGTGGATCAATCGTGGCAGAAGTGACAATGAGTTTTAATTCGGGGCGCTTGGGTAATAATTGTTTTAAATAACCGAGTAAAAAGTCAATGTTTAAGCTGCGCTCGTGCGCTTCATCAATAATTAAGGTGTCATATTCAGTTAACCAGCGGTCATGTTGGATTTCGGCTAATAACATGCCGTCGGTCATTAATTTAATTGCCGTTTCGGGACGAACGCGGTCATGAAAGCGCACCTTGTAGCCAACTAATTGCCCTAATTCGCTGTGTAATTCGTGGGCAATGCGATGTGCTAAGGTGCGAGCGGCAATACGGCGTGGTTGGGTGTGACCAATACGCCCGAATAAACCGCGGCCGAGGTCTAAACAGATTTTGGGTAATTGTGTTGATTTACCTGACCCGGTCGCGCCGCATAAAATAATGACCTGATGTTGAATAATTAACTCGGCAATTTTGGCGCGTTGTTCACTAATAGGTAATTCGGGTGGGTAATCAATTCGCACCGGTTTAATTCGCTGGCGGTGCGCGACCTCCTGTTGCGATTTAGCAATGGCGCGGTGCAAATCAATTAACGCCGTTGGCAATGAATGCGTGGCAAATGTGTGATCGGTCGCAGCCCGCTGCCGCAATTGTTTAAGGCGGTGGCGTAATGAATGGCGGTCGCGTAATAAACAGTTGGCGAATTCGGCCGCGCTGGGAAATGCAATTGTATTCATGGACTCATTCAATCGTGGGCAATCAGTTGACACCAATCATTTGGCTGCTATGATTAGCTTTGCAAATAGCAACACAATGCAATGCGTGAGTCAATAGTGCGCAATGATAGCACTGACACTTTGATGATAATCGCCTGATGGCGGGAGCAAATAAAAGATGACTACAAAATTAATCGCAGTTTATACCACTGTTGCCACGCGGGCTGATGCGCAAGTGTTGGCAAAAGCAATTATTGAACAGCGTCTTGCCGCCTGTGCGCAATTGATGGAAATTGAGAGTATTTATGCGTGGCAGGGTGAAGTCAATCAGGAAGCGGAATGGCGGATTATTTTCAAAACAACCAGTGAGCGTTATCCAGATTTATTAAAAACATTACAGCAATTACATCCCTATCAATTGCCGCAAATCTGCGGAACTGATTTACCAACTGTAAGTGTGGAGTATTCCAAATGGATTAGGGATAATATCCTACCAAAGTGAAAGCGTTGGTGCCTATTGCAATGCGTATTGCGTGGATATTATCATCACCACTGATTGATGAATAGAAAAAATTGCGCTGTTACGACTCTAACCGTGCCAGATTTAATTGCAATAACTGCTGCAAAATCGCCGCTTCATTCAATTCAGTTGACCAACCATACGCCGCCGCTACCGCCTGATCTAATTGCCAATGCGCATTCACTAACCACGCTGGTTGTTTATTATACAAGTTGGTCAGGGTGCGCTGTTTTAATTGCGTGGCGTAGTCGGGTTTGGCAATGATTCGATCAGGATAACCGGCGACAATTTCCGGGACTTTTTCAATCCACTCGGGCGGATTTAACCAATGGTCGCGCAGTTGATTTAATTGGTGCGCCGCTTCGGCAATGGCAATTGTATGAGCGCGGTATTCAATGGCGACGTTGGGAATGATGGCGCCGCTTTCTAATATTTCAATTGCGTGGCTGGCGGTGTCGGCGGGGGTTAATCCAATTGGAAAGGGGAAAGTTTCAAAGGTCGTAGTCGGTGTATAGCGCGGTGTGGCACCCAAGCTGGTGCCCATTTTTAATGACCACAATTGATGAAACCGCGAATGCAAAATACCGAAAGTGGTGTCGTCGGCGCGGGCGATAGCGACTGTTGCACTATCGGGTAAAATAATTTTATCTAACCAAATGAATAACCGATGTTTAGCAACTCGCGGGGTACAAATATAACGCGGTAATCCATCTAATGCGGCTCGCATATCAGGGCGCGCACACCATAATTGCCACCATGTTTGATATTGCCGACTTAAATGCTGTGTATTTTTATTTTGCGCTTGCCAATTAACTATTTTTTCTTCAATAACTTGTTTAACATTTTTAATCACATGCTGAAATGGAAACTCGTACAACGCCCCATTCGTTTCTGTCATACCAACTCCAAAGTCAATAACCCAAGTATCATTCGGTCGTCGGGTAATATCCGCACCATTTGCCCATGGCCGCACCACATCACTATTGGGTTTGCCGTGTGGATTGGATTTTATTAACCATTGCCGCGCCAATTCGCCCGCAATATCAAAATCACCGCTTTTTTGTGTACCAATAAACGCCACGCCCGCATTTTCATTTAATTGTTTCGCCGTTGTGACATCCATTTTTATTTCACTTGAACCCGCTGTTAAATCCGCATAAATCACCGCCACGCGCTCACCATTCAACACCGGCGGCGTTTTCGTTTCGCCAAAACCAATTAAACTCACCCGCACTGCCGCGCCGTCATTCACCCAGGGTTCATCTGACCAGGCATTAAAAATCCGCGTTGTTTGGCAAATCTGATCTAATACTTTGCGATTAGACCCGCCGCGAATTGAATTGGTTGACACCAGACCGGCCGCCCGCGCTTTGCCAGTTTCTATTTGCGCTCGCGCCTTTTCAAACCAATAACAGACCAAATCCGCCCCCGCCGGTACTCGCCCGTCATAAATGGTTTCTAATGCCGCAAAATAATCATCCCCTAATAACCCGCGCTTTTTACTGCCGCCTAAAAACGGCGGATTGCCAATAATGACATCGGCGGTTGGCCAGTCAGGTTCGCTGCCATCTGCATTCACCACCGCATCGCGCTGTTCAATACTGTTAATTGGTTTTAAAATCGGATTTTTTGATAATGAAAACCCGTGTTGCAACATCCACTGAATCTCACCAATCCACACCGTCACCCGCGCCAAT
The DNA here is from genome assembly GCF_014145225.1 of Thiospirillum jenense. GTDB lineage: Bacteria > Pseudomonadota > Gammaproteobacteria > Chromatiales > Chromatiaceae > Thiospirillum > Thiospirillum jenense. The sequence goes on along the minus strand of NZ_JABVCQ010000024.1, from coordinate 27 downwards.
TCCGCCGCGTAATGATTCTTTTCAATA
>NZ_JABVCQ010000023.1 GCF_014145225.1 Thiospirillum jenense | reverse complement strand
CTTGTTGTAATGGATAATGGGTTGCAACCTACAATCCGGACCCCGTATATTTGCGGGAATTGATGTTTCAATCCTTGTTGTAATGGATAATGGGTTGCAACTGCGACCGCAAAACACGGCGATTGCACGGCTATAGTTTCAATCCTTGTTGTAATGGATAATGGGTTGCAACAGGTTTGTTCACTTTCGGAAGATGTTCTAAAAGTGAAGTTTCAATCCTTGTTGTAATGGATAATGGGTTGCAACCCCGAGACCCCCGCTGACACCCCCAAGACATCACAGAGTTTCAATCCTTGTTGTAATGGATAATGGGTTGCAACATGCAGGACATGTGCCTTCGCACTTGGGCGGCTCCCGTTTCAATCCTTGTTGTAATGGATAATGGGTTGCAACTGAAATCCACACGCCACATGAATATCAAAACGATGAGTTTCAATCCTTGTTGTAATGGATAATGGGTTGCAACGTCAAAACCACTTTTGAAGTTGGAAAAGTGTATTGTTGTTTCAATCCTTGTTGTAATGGATAATGGGTTGCAACGTGGTGATGGTCACGGTGTCGCCATCTGTAACCCGAGGTTTCAATCCTTGTTGTAATGGATAATGGGTTGCAACTGACGTTCTAAACTCACTCATTTATTGATCCTATTGTTTCAATCCTTGTTGTAATGGATAATGGGTTGCAACCCATTCCAACGCGAGTTCCGTGTGCCGTGACGGCAGTGTTTCAATCCTTGTTGTAATGGATAATGGGTTGCAACTTGTCGCCACCCGGGGCGCACCAATACACGCCGCGGTTTCAATCCTTGTTGTAATGGATAATGGGTTGCAACACTGCCGCAATCAAGGCGAAATAATAGAGTTAGCTCGTTTCAATCCTTGTTGTAATGGATAATGGGTTGCAACAACCGAATTTCCAATTCGAGTTTGGTTATTTCGGAGTGTTTCAATCCTTGTTGTAATGGATAATGGGTTGCAACATCGAGTGCCAATTGGATTAACTCACCTTTTTTGCAAGTTTCAATCCTTGTTGTAATGGATAATGGGTTGCAACCAATCTGTGCACGGAGTTTTCCGATTTGATGAGCGTGTTTCAATCCTTGTTGTAATGGATAATGGGTTGCAACCTGCCTGTCGCGGTCACTGTCATTAAATCATTGATGTGTTTCAATCCTTGTTGTAATGGATAATGGGTTGCAACAGAGATTGGCTGGGATGCTGAGGATTTGCAGTTCATAGTTTCAATCCTTGTTGTAATGGATAATGGGTTGCAACCGCATTTTTGGTGAAAACCTAGAAAATTCAGCTAAATACAAAAAATTTTCCGACCTCCTTTTTGGCATTTTCGACCGAAATTTTGCGAAAAACAGCATGTTTTAACCCAAATTTTGACGTTTGAAAGTGCTTTTTTTATCACTAAAAACAATCATTTACAGCACTTCAGCCACGCTGCCAAAATAATTTTCTGTCAGCAAATTTTACACTTTGGCAGCCATACCACCGTGACACCCCGCTGACTGACTGCGACTTTACACCCGTTCGCCGACGATAGCAACAGTTTCCTGCACGATCGCCCCTAAACACAAATATTCCGATAACAACAATCCTCACAGCGCATTTTTGACCCCGTTCGCGCCGGCACCCGCCCCGTCTTCAATAATAAAAAAATAGCATGAATGAATTGATGTGCCTTCGCCACCAACTGGTCAGTAATTGCAACTTCTAATAACTGATTCCCATCCCGCACATACGCTACAAACCCCCGCGTCACCGGCTGTTGATACACTTCCCGAATTAACATCGCATACAACACAATCTGCATTTCATGCGTTTTGAATACCGCTTGACGTGGCGCTGTATATTTATAATCCAATGGCGCCAATGACCCATCTTTTAACCATAAAATCTCATCTACAATCCCCCGCAAACGCAATTGTGGCGATGCCAAATACACCTCAATCTCACGCTTAACTGCACCAATTTTACGCCGCAAATAATCACGATTTTCAGTTGCCCGCCGCTGATGCACCTCCCGCCCTTTTAATACCTTAAACCGTTTTTCTTCATGCTGCGGAATATGCTGTACATTCATAAACCAAATAAAACGCGGACAATACACATACTCCAATACCTCCGATGGCGTCAACATCGGCGTCCGCTCATGATCGCTTAACCATTGACGCACCACCGCATCGTGGCGTTCTAATTCCTCCGCCTCAGCATCAATCTCATTATTCATACAAACAATGCCAATATCTCATCCGTCACCAATTGCTTATCAAATGCCTGCCCCAATAATATCGTCTTCTTAAAATCCATCTCACACATCGGAAACAAATACACCGAATCTACCTGTGCATCCGTCAATTCCTCAATTTGCAACCGCAATTCATCCAATCGGTTGCGTTCAATTGTCCCTAAAAACACCGATTTTTGCACCCGATATAACCCGACATTCTTACAACACCGCGCCACTCTGCTCCGCACTTTATTATCCACAATATCATAAATAATCCACACCAACATCTCCGTCGTTTTCATCTTCAATTCTCCCAATCCATGTATTCGCCAAATGATGACAATCCAACTGCACCGTATCCCGTCGTTTAATTCGCCGCTGCCGATACAAAATGCTCTCATCTAAATACGTTTCAAACGCATTCAGCAATACCACTTTACCCGCTTTTTCTAACCACAACCCATTTTCTAAACGCTTAAATAACGCATCATTTACCTGTTTTGCCGTAAATAATCCCAGCACCGTCTCATCTGCCCAAATACGGTAGTTTTCAATCAAATCAAATACCAACGACTTCTTCTGATAATGATCCGTATGCAAAAAACCCACATACGGATCCAATCCAGCAATCACACACGCCCGCTCAACAATGCCGTATAAAACTCCATACGCATAATTCAATAAACAATTAAACTCATCTTTCGCTGGATTGCGCGACCGCTCGACAAATTGGAATGAAGCTGGCAATAACAAATTCACCGCTTCCAAATACGTCCGTCCCGCCCGCCCCTCAAATCCCATTAACGTCCCACGCATTTCATCCAACGACCCCGTCAATTGCACAACGCTCTGACGCAATGCACCTAGTTGCTCTAACTTATCCGTCAATTCACCATACAATCGGGTGCGCCGCGAGCGCATGATTTCTAATAATTCAATTTGATTCCCCAACTTACATCCCAGCCATTCCCGCACCAATAGTATTCCCTGCTCAGTATCCGCAATGCGTAATTGTTCCCGCCGAATTGCAATCGTCGAACCCGGCCGTCCATGCCAAATCCGCCCATAGGGATCACCGTATTTATCCAGAAAAACAATATCAATATTATTTTCCACTGCCAATTCAATCGCATCAGTGGACAAACTCGCCCCCGTTGTAATTAAAATTGAACGCACTTTACGCGCCGCCACCTCCTTTTTATCCTCCTTAATTTTAATTAAAAACAACTCACCTTGACGATGCAAGTAGCTACCAAACGTGGTTAATACTAAATTCATTTCAAAATCACCTATTCACCATCCACCGGCCAATATTCTTCCAATATCTGCTCCAAAGTAAAGGGGCACTCTATTGGAAAAACCGCCTCATTTAATCCAGTTTCTAATGCCGCTTGCAACACCGCCCGATAATAACTATCTAATAAACAATCTACCACCCGCCCCCGCAAACTCGGATTATGATTTAATAGGTTTTCAATATCTAATCGCTGAATATGAATTGCCAATCGCCAACTCTTTCCCCGCCATTGCGGCTGATACTGCCATTTTAATAAATACGCTAATAATACCGACAGCCTGCTTATCAATTCCCGTCGTTCCCGCACGCCCATATTTTCTAATTCATCTGCGACATGTTCCGCATCAAAAGCAACCCAATTGCGTTGCCGACACAAAGCCGCTTGTTCATATGCCCATTGCGCAAAATCTACGTTATACTGCGTCATGCTCACTTTCTCCGTGCAGTTTTTTCAATCCTTGTTGTAATGGATAGCACGTTAAAATCATGCGCGCTTATCCCGATTTTCCATAGTAATTAACTCCCCAAATCCATGACTCACACCATGCCCAAAAGCAAAACCATTCGGCAACACCGCATTAGTGCGCACCACACCACCAATCCCTAAAAACCGCTCCTGTTTATACTCAATCGTCTGTGTGTAAAACTGCGCAAACACCGCATACAATCGCTCCGAAAACGTCACTTCTAATCCACGCATCGCAATCAACAGCGCCGCAATCAATAATCGCTCCCGCTCCGCCATTTGCTGCTGTTTGTTCATACGTTGGTATTGTTGATAATTACGCGGATTAAACAACAGCGCCGGCGTCAGCAAACGATAACTCATTAAAGAGTCACTCACCCCAAACGTCACCGCCTGAGAAGTTAATACAGCGTCCGCAATCGTCACCTCATCATTTCCAATCCGCAATGCTAAATCCAGCCACGGCAAGTTTAATAAACGCGGCGCCGCTTGATGCCACCCAACCATCACACCATGTCCATTCCACCAGCGGTATTGCACTCGCGGATAACGATACAATGACTTACCCGTCACCGGATCGTGTTGATGAAATAAATCATCTGCCCGAAATGCATTTGCTAATGCCCCACGCAATTGCCGACTGCGCACGACTTTATCACCCGGTAATTCACAGCCCCAATCCAATTCTACTTCGGTATAGGGAATAGTTGCTAAAGAATACATGTTGTTGACTCCTCATCATCACCAAAATCTAAACCACTATCAGAATGATAATAACCTGCGCGTAATACCCAAAATGCACCCACTAATTCAGCATATTCCTCAGGATGAAATGTTGGACGCGCATACACAGTTACCGTCCGCCGTTTTAATTCACCTGCTAATGCGCGTAACGCCTCGCGTCGTTCCCACCGATCCGCGATATTCAATGCCGCTTTTAATTGATCGAGCAACCACTTTTCCTCCACATTTAATACCAAAAAACTGATTTGTTGAATACGCCCCCGCAATAAGGTTTGCACATCCGGCATCTCTTCCCAATACGCAAAAGCGCGAGTAATTTCTGCGCCTGTATTCTTACGCGCTTTCACTAAATCAAAATACGCTTGACCTAAACCCAACACCGATTTTTCATTCAATTGTTTTGGTTGTTGTGCTAATACTTCCCGCGTAACATTTAATAAAATTGGATCATAGATCATACTGGCATAATCGCGCCCACTAGCACTCGTCAAAGAGATAATTTCTACCCGACCGCCACATTCATCTAACCGATTATTACGATTGCAGCGTCCCGCAATCTGAATTAACGCATCCAATGGCGCAAAATCACGAATCACAATATCCATATCAATATCCACGCCCGCTTCAATTGTCTGCGTAGAAACCACAACACACGGCTTTCCTATTGATAAAGATTTAATCGCATCAATTTTAACGATGCGATCATTTGGCGTTACGTCAGCAGTAATTAAATAAACTGGTGTTGTGTTTGGCACATACGCCCGCACCGCTCGCCAAATAGTCTTTGCACTCGCACGAGTATTCAGCGTCATTAACACCCGCTGCCCATGTGCTTGCCAACTATCTAAACGCCGCAGTAATTCGGCAATAAAATCATCAATGCACTGTGTGTCACGATGCCGCAAAATGAGTTGATAACGATTAAACTGATTAAAAATTGCCGTCATTTGTGCAGCATCTCCCGCCAATTCCTGCGCACCCGTTAATAACGCTGGCTGCGTTGCCGACATTAACAACACGCGGCTATTACCTTCTATCGTTAAACCGCGCAACGTATGATCTACAACATCCCACAATTGACACGGCAGTGTTTGCACTTCATCCAAAATAATCACCGCATCCATTAACACATGATGACGCATTTGATGCTTAGTGCGCGGCGATAACAACGCCAGCAATAATTGGTCAAATGTGGTAACAATGATTTCAGAACGCCAAGTATCTAAATAAAACCGCGTATAAGACGTGCCGAGTTTTTTACCTTCCCATTCATACTCACGTTGAGATAACGAATGACTAGATAATAAAAGATCAGATTGCACAGTATCATTGACATCTATACCTAGCAACTCACGATATTCTTTTTCTGTTTGGTCAACAATAGAAAGAAATGGCAGCGCAATAATAATACGCGGTGCAACGCCTGTTTGCGCCATCTGTTCTCGTTGCGCGAATGCCCAACTCGCCGCTAATAACGTTTTACCGGTACCAGTCGGCAAGGTTAAAGTGCAATAATGATCTGTGGAATTGATATTAGCGGTGAATTGCGAGCGCAATTGTTGCCGCAAATCATCGAGCGGTGTTGTTGTTAAATCGGTAATACGTTTAGTCACGCATTCTGGCGATAACATTGGACGTGCAACTTGCAGATAACGCTGGGTATTTTCTTGACTCAACGCTAAAAAGGCTTTATCCGCTTCTAATAATAGCGAGAAAATAAACTGCGTCCACAGCCGAAAATGCACTGCTTCCTCAGTTGATAAAGCGTGTAGTTTTTCTGCAATATCTTGGCGACGAAATAACCACCGCCGCGCATCTTCAAATTCACCCTCAATCTCAGTGAATTCTAAACCGCTGGCATGAGATAATGCCGTATAATTCAATTGTTCCCATTGCGTTAAGAGTGGATCATCGTCATCAAGACGCAGCCGATTTTCTAAATACTCCAGCGTAGCAAAACCAGCATGATGACCTGCAATCGCTTGCGTTAAAGCTAAAATAGTGAGTGGTGCCAACTGTTGTTGACGCGCCCATAATAACGTTAATGCTGCCGACAATGCTGAATGTTCTTTAGCGCGGTAATCACCGCGATATTTTTCGGGATTGCGGATATAGCTTTGAAAAGCTGGACTACCTTTTCCTAAATCATGCCCGCGAACTAATGCAGTTAATACAGCCGCCGTCTCTGGACGTTGCGTGCGGACTTTTTCTGAATGGGTATTGAATAAAAACGTCGCTGCTGTATTCACCTGTTCAATGTGTTGCGTTAATAACAACGTTGGATGCGACAACAGCGACGTTTCATTCATAAAAAGACTCCTGTCCACTGAGTTGTTTGCCATGCAACCGCCGTTTCAACTGTAAACGGTTGCCCGCGATGTTCGAGAAAATAAGGTGCATGACTGAATACGCGATTGGCGCTCACCTGACGCGGCAGCCGCAATAAATGCACTCCCAATTTATCATTGCTAATCAATTGCACCTGCTCTGCTGAACACACTCCTTGCACCTGATAGCGCCCAAATGGTAATGAGATTGCAGATTCACACGCAATGAACTCGACATCACTTAATAACTCAGATAATCCCATGCACGGATTAAAATGCCACCGTCGTTGTTTAATCCGCTCCACTAATTCGTTAAACCGCGCCGGTTGTGTTGGCCACGCTAACTGCAATTGATACTGCGGTTTTAATAGCCACTCTTGCCGATGTAACGCCGCTTTTTCTGGTGCTGGTGATTCACTCCCGCGTTGATTGCGTTTAATTTCTAATGGCAATGCGGTCGGAGGGTCTTTGCGCAATTTAACCCGATGCCAAAATCGCTCTGGTAATGCACCGCTCACCGCAACTTTTAATTCTGCCAATTCAGTCGCCAACGCATCTTTTTCTAATCCCAAAATGGCGGCGACTAATCCCAATACCACCGTGCGCGGTGGCACGGGGTAAGTGAGAGCATTGACATTTGCCTCGGCGCGGAGAAAGTGACCGTATTTAGCCGACCAATTGACACTGAGGATGTCCATAGCATGATGCCTGTTGTTTAATCAAAACCAAGCGCCTGCCATTCATTCGGCAATTCACTCGCAAACGTCACATCAGGTGACACCTCATAGCGCACTTTGGCAATCCGCGATCGTTGCGCATCAATACGGTTTAATAACCGCGATACATCCACGCAGTAATCATCTGGAGATGACCAAGCGCGTTCAGTTTTATCACCACTTGCTTGCAACTTTACATAATCCATCAAATTGCCAAACTGAAATTCTTCACCGGGTTGGTATTCAATAGACACCAATAAACGCGGTACCTGACCAATTTTCGTGCGCGTATTCCCCGCCGAGCGCACACCATTCCACAACGCCAATAACAAATCATTATAATCAGTATCACTCAAACGTGATTTTTGTGCCGAATGTTCATTCGCCACCCCATGAAACGCAATCAAGGCATAACGCAGCGCTGCGTAATTGGTAAACGTACCCTGAGCCTTTTCTTCATCACTGCCAAAAACGGATGTGCCTTGAATCTGAATCTCTTCCGCATCATGCAGCACTTCACCCATATTGAATTGAACTGCGCCAGTCAACGTCTTCGGAACTGGCTTGGGTTTCCATTCCGTCTGTTTCTTTTTATTACCCTTCACTGGTTTCGTATCAAGCGAAAAATCATCAGACTGTTCTGTGACTTCACCGCCATCTTCTTCCTTTTGACCTTTAAAAGCCAATGAAGAACCAAAGCACCGCGCATCAATAAAACTATCTAGCAGAATGTTAACCAATTCCTCACCATCGGCTTTATCTTTGCCGATCTTATTCAAATAATGCGCCACGCGACCGGTTAAATTAGTCGTGCGTCCTTCGATATTACCGACTAAAATATCCCGATTTTGCATTGCCCAATAATCACGCGCAAAGCGTTTTAATCGCACATCAGTTACATAAAAGCGCCCATCCGGTAAACTGCGCGGCCGATTTTCATCAGGATCGCCATTCGGGTTGCCCATGCGAATGTCATACAAAAACAAAATTTCACGGCGGGAAGTGAGTGTTGTTGTCATTGTCATTACTCCTCAATAGTTTTAGATTTGGCAGGCAGCACGTCAACCGTAATTGATTGACCAAGCAATAAAAAATAACAGGTCACAGTTTGGTCAAGCCCAATGGTATCGCCAATTGATTGTCCACCAAGTCGCCCTAAATCCTGCACAATTGAACGCACATCCGCATTAGCTTCTACTCCATAATTCAGTAACTTCTCACGGATTTTGCAATACAACTCAGGTAAATCGCGCCCATCAAGATTCAATCGTTTTAACCAAGCAAGCGCATTAGATGCGACATTGACGCCCCGCGCCGCCTGCACTTGTAATACTTTTCCGTATAAAATGCCTAATAAAAACGTAAAGGCTTTTTCGCGGGTATTTAATCCAGAACCAGATTGAAAATAGGGCTTGAGTGCCGCTAAACTCGGTTCAAATTGCAATGGTTCGGCATTCAATTCTGCCATCGGTAAGACTCCAATTGAATCAAGATAATAAAATAAACGCGCCAGATGTTTCATCCAGCCAGCCAGCGTCCAATAATAGGTTTTTTTACCCCCTTTTTCACTATAACCTTCATACAATAAACCGCCAAAATTACCAGAATCAGCAATATCATCAAGCCGCCAACGAGCGGTAATTAATAATTCACGCCATAATCCAGCCGTTGCTGTGCCGAGTGGTACGCCGTGATAAATTGCTTCCACCAATTGCCGTTTTATTGCAAACAATTGACTGCTCTCATTCGCTTTTGCGGCACGTTTCCCACCGGGACGTTTAAGTAATACCAATAACAGCGTCAGATTCAGATCAAATGTTGCATCCTCCAATGGATAACGCGGTGCGAGCGGATGTTGCCATTTATTTGCCTGTTGATTGTGTCGCGTTAATTCACGCAACCGTGACGGCAAAATATCCGTTACCACGCCACGCACATCATCAATAACTTGTCCAAACGTCGCCCATAAAATATGCACCACCACTTGCGCATCATCTCGATCACGGACGAAATCTAATAAATCATTTTCATGTGAACCAATCTTGTTTCCAGCATCATTAATGGCGTTGATATATTTCTGCCAATCAATCAAAAAATGCCGCCGCCCAGCAGGATTGCCAAGCAAACTGGGCAATAACAACGCCCGATCACCCGCAACGAATCCAGTAAATTGTTGCGTCAATAAATGATTTTTGAAAACATACAATAGATCGGCACAATCTAAACACAACCCATAACTTTTCCACGCTTGTTTAATTTCTAAGTTTGGAAATGCACCAACGCGATCCATATTAGAAAAGTTAATTCCCGTACCGCGCAAATTTGGGTATAGCGTGATGTTCGTTGCGCCACACAACGGACAATTTGCATGGTTATATGCCTGAGCCGAGCTGGTGATGTATTTATTAGCTAATGTTTGTGAAAGATACGCATGATATTCACTACATTCGCCCGGCCAGCGCCCTGTTGAATCAAGAACAGCTAAGAACACCGTTTTCTTTTCTGGAATTAACCGAAGCGCTGCCGCTAAAATATGCGGATCAATTTGCCCTGCCCCGATAGAATAAGATTGATCTGCAAAAACTAATGTTTGGCTGCAAAAAAGCGTGTTGTGCATTTCTCTGAAATAAGCAGCCCACTGCGTATTCTGTTGACCGCGCTCGGCAAAACTTTTTGCAGTGAGTGCTTGTGTATTTAATGTAGGCCCCGGCTCTCCATTCTGAAAAGTCCGCTTCATTATTGGACCAAATGCCGCAACTCGTGACATTACAAAAGGAAGTTTTGGTGCTTTAATAGGCGTGATTTCCTCACTCCATAGTTTCACCACACCGGGCTGTTCACTAACAGCTTGCAATAAATACACAATTGCAATTTTTTCAGAATCTTCTACGAGAAGCGGCGTAAGGTATTCTCCATGCTGTTTACGAATAACACCCAAACTCAGCCCAGTTTGGTTGCATCGCGCATTTAATTCTAATAACGCCAGCTCTCGCATCTCTGCCAACATGATTACTTACCTCACTGTTTCAGCATCGTTAGAATTTGCACACCACTATTCCAACACACCGCACCCAATTTGTCCGACATCACAACCTTGTGATATTCAAGACGAACGTTGATACTTATTCACAGGGCGGGTTTTATTTGGATACTGGCGCACAGTTTAATTCAAATTTAGCGCCCGATCATTTAATAAATGATAAGTCTGTGCCTTTAAAATATTGGCCCCAATACACTACCAAACAATAGGATTACAGAGGCGGCAACGGTAATTAAAATGTTGTCATCAATTGGGCCAAATTCGTAGCGTTCAATCACAGTAGCGACGATTGCTGATAAAACGCCCCAATCAGAAATGGGTGGGTGTGCTAATCCACCAATCCACCAGCCTAATGGTGCGCAGAGTATTAGCATGAATACATTACCAATCGGATTTTTAGAACGTTGCTGAATAACCATATTACGCACAATGCCAGTAATCCCATCGCCAAATGCCATATACAATGCGGGTAGAATCGCCAACCAGGGATCACCCAATATCCACCATAATAATGACACTGAACTCGACCACATCAATGCAAACTTGACATCATTGCGATTATCATCCGTTTGAAACCAATAAAAACGCCAACCGGTGACATGAGTGATGTAAAGTAGCACGGTTAATAATAAACCGCTTACCAATGGATACCAGGGATCAGTGAATACGAGTGGCACCATGATTGATCCAACCCCTCCCGCAAACATGTGGACCAGTTTGCGCACATAATAAACAGCACGAATAGGCGCCATTCCTCGTGCTACCATTGCTTCATACGGTAATCGCGTAAGTGCCAATATCGCTAATACATACACACTTAATCCACACGCCCAAGCAAATTGCGGTGAAAAAGTCATAGTGAGCGTCTCCTATTTATTAATAAAAAGTGTGCAATTTAACGCATAACACTAATTGCCAGTACGCAGCTTTTCAACTAGTGCTTTACGTTCACGTTTTTTATCGGCATTACCCCAGCCATTATAGTCATAAACTTGTTTAATTAAATCGGCGAGTGCGATACGTTCAGCGTCAGGCCAAGCAATACCATCATTTAATAAACGCCGAATATCGGCCATAAACGCTCCACCAGCATCAGGTTTGCGATTGCTTTCACACTCTTGTTCAAATGCAACACGCATATCGCGCAATACACGTTGTTCTAGTGTCAGTGTATTGTCTTGTTCCTGCATTTTTAATTTGTGGCATTCCTCTGTAAGATAAGTCGTCTCTTTATCATCTATTTGCATTACCCCATAACCAACTGCTGTTTTTGCACCAGCGCCTAACCATTCCAATGCCGATTTCAGTGCAGCAAATACATCCTTGAGTTCACTGGCAAATTTGGCACAACGCGGCGCAATGCCAAATAACAATTTTGGCTGTTTAGCAATTAAGAACGGCACTGGTACTGGTGCGTGCCAATCGGCTGGCACATGCTCAGGTTCATTATGCCAATTCTGAATTTCACCCCCTTTTTCATACCATTTACCCATGTGCGGGGTCATGACATCAGCTGCAAGTGTGACTGGTTGAATTGGTAGTGCATCGAAAAAAATAAACGCTCCCGATTGTTCATTATTGCCAAACCAATGATCCAGTCGTTGCTGTTTTTTTATTTCGTCAGTGAGCGATTCATCCCATACTTCAATCCATGCGCGAATTAAACCTTTAACCGCACTACCCGCTAGATACGGCACTCCGAGCGTATGATGCCAGGCAAGTCCATTCTCAACTGGATGTGCTAAACCCAAGCCGGTTGCAAAATGCCAATCTACTTTGAATACCGCACCGCGCCCACCGAGTGCAGTGATTAGCATTAAATGGCGAATCGCGGCGGCATCAAGTGCTGTGCTATCACCAGTTTTTTTAGCATTATCTTTTATCCAATCAGATTTACCCGTATCAGGCACTATCCAATTACTATCATAACGATCAAAAAAACGGTTATACCAAAGCCCGCGATGACCACCATCAGGCATGGTTTTAGGTACATCATGTTGATAAAGCGGTAAGGTCATGGTTATTGATCTCCAGCGTTATCATCTTCACGCGCAAGAAAAGCACTGGCGAGTTTTTTAACCCAATCAAGAAATAATAGCGCCTCAATTTGCGCGGCTAAATAGGCGTCTTGATCGGATTGAGTGATGGCATCTAATAAATCACCCTTGCCCGCAAATGGTCGTCCATCTTTATTAAGCCAATCGCCCAATAGCGCATAGAGTTTATAATAAGTATGCACAGTGCCTTTGCGCCGATAAAATGCCGCAGTTTGCCCCAAACCATTCGCGTGAATCATAAATGGCATAGCGCTGGCGTAACTATTAAATTCCTTCTGTTTTTTCTCATCACTACTCTTTGCAAAATCTTTAATGCATTTTAAAGCAAATGCAGCGCGTTCTTGCTCTGGTGTTGCATTGGATAATTTTTGATTAGGCAACGGTTTATTTTGGTCAGGCATAGAACACGGGTTCTTTGACGATGTGATTGGTAATGGTGCAGGCGTTGCCGAATGCGAAAACCCCAATACTGTTGTCTCTGGTGAATTTGAGTTACTTTTTTTAGGATGGGTTGATTTTGCGCCATCCTTTTTATTATTTTTTGACATGATTTACTCCTTACCAGTCACTGTTTGAATACTCACTTTGCACCAACCCATCCCGACAGTTTCATTGCCGCCGAGTTGTAAATACGGACGCTGAAACAATTCAGTAGTGACGTGTTTTAATACCTCAGCAGCAGATTGATTACTGCCTTTCATTCGTGCTGACTGGGCATGAAGTGCAACATAGAGCAACGTATCTGGTGGCAGCGTTTCTTCATACCAAAGAGCTCCAGGTTTCACAGTTTTTGTGGCATTATCAATGCAAATATGCGGATTCACAGGCGTAGCAAATTGGGCTAAATGATTAAACCGATCATCATTCACTAGCACCAATTGCTTATTCAATATAGCCTCGGCGTCATCGCGTCCCATCAATTTAGCCAATACTGGAATGATTGCACTGAAATCCCTTTCAGCTGTGTTGAATTGAAACTCTTCTAAATACAGCACATGCGTTTTAGTTAATTGCGGTAATAATACAGTGTCATCCGCTAGTAGATCAAATGGCAAATCTATACTAAATGCTGTTAATTCTAACCGCTTTGCATCCGCTGCAAAACGTTTAAGCAACGCTGGACAAGTGACCCATTTGAAATGCCCTGTTAATGAACGCACTGGCAATAACAACAGCCGCGCATCGCCAACTAATAATGCGCCCGCGTGTTCGTGGGCATTACCAACATCTGGACCAAATACGGAAAATAACCAATCAACTTTTTGTTCTTCAGCGCGGGCGCGTAATGCACCTTTCACTGCTGATCCGAATATCACCGGCCAGCCAGTATGGGCTTCACGTTGAATGGGTAAATCAATTGCAGTTGCCATTTGACCAGCGCCGGCGTGAATAGAAGTTTCAGCGAGTAAACCAAGTAGTGCAGTATGAGACATACAATATTCCTTAAACATAAAATGTGTGTATTTTATTTGGCGCTATTGCACGAACAATTCATCAAGCGTGTGCGTGACTAATGCGCGTTCTAACCAGTGTGCGCGATCTGTTGCATTAGCATTTGCAACTCGTTGCCGAATGTTTGTGGGCAATTCACCAAAACGGAGTTGCAATAGACGCAGCAACATCTCAGTTTCTCCTTGTTCAATGCCATGTTCAATGCCTTTTTGGAATCCAATTCGTTCTGCTGTAGTCACATAACGCATTTTCAGTTCCTCTTCGAGTGATTGAATTTCTTCGTGATAATTGACTTCTAAGGTATCCGGCAACGCCAGCACCCAATCAATGAACGTGTATAAATCAATGACATCTGTGCGTTTCCAACCCGCCCGATACAGGGCGCGAGTGAGATCAATTTTTTGCGCTAACCGGGCAATAGGATCGCGTCGTGTTGCAGTCGCAGCTAATTGAGCGCGCACCACGAGCGCAAATGGATTAGGATCAACTGCCAATTGTGCAGGCGCGTAATCCAATAGCTTGACAGTGGGAAATTCCAATAGCGCCCGACAATTCCACAATTGATGTTCATAATGCTGTGGACGCCAGTGGTAATCGCTATCTGCTAAAACGGCAAAACTGGCTACGGGGTGTTGATAGCGATCGCTCAATCGTGAATGATAAGTGTACATACGATGTGCAAAGTCAGCTTCAGGACGGTTTTGAATTTCAATGTGAATCAATACCCACGTTTCTTCTCCGCCTAAACGCCAAACTTTAATTAACTTATCAACATAACCGCGACCTTGTTTGGCATGGCGAGTGACTTTTTGTAATTCCTTATCGAGCGGTTCTAATCCCCGCTGCCAATCAATATCGGCGGCGGCATGTGCAAAAAAGAACTCCACAAATGGTTGCGTCCAACGGTCGAGTAAATCTTTCCACGGTGAATCATAGTCATCGCGTGTAATAGCTGAATTATTCACCATGTTCCCACCACCAATTCGCCGCGCCCAAGCGCAATCTCATTACCAATATGATGACCGTGTAATTGTTCAACAGCCGTCCGAGCATTAGGGTTTTTAATAGTGCAAAAATACACGCTGCCCGCTGGAATTAAACTTTTAACCGGACGCGGTTGTTGCTTCACTAAATCCCAACCACCTTCGCGCACTACCTTACCAATCACCGCGCATTCAATCGTTAATTCAACGCTGTTAATAGTGCCTTGCCATTTGCATATTCCATTGTGTTCAATTGGCTTAAACCCGGGTGGAAACCAATCACGCCCAAAATCCGCGTGGGTTAATAGCATGAGCAGCAAGTGATTTCCCGATAACTTCGATAATTCAAGTGACGCAATAGATGGCATTGCCATTTTATTAACCTCTACCGTACTGGCGCGCCCTTCGCCACCTAAACGCACTATTCCCTGTTGCAATTGCCAACTATCAGGAATCCCCATAACGCCAACGCCGATTGCTAATTCAACACTGGGGCGCAGATGGCGCGTTTGATACAGCAGCCCATCAATTCCAGTGCGCTGTTGATTATTGCGGGCAATACCGAGGCGCGGCTCTTCCGCATATAAATCTTTTGCTTTAAACACGCTATCTGGTGATTTCTGCTTTAGGGCTTTTTGTAAATCAGCAGCAGTTAACCAATAGTGTTCTAATGGTTTTGCACCAGCGAGTGGCTGACCAATATCTTTAATTCGTGGTAATTGCACTTTACCAAGATCACAGTCCACTGCATCACCCGGTTCAAGAAAACGATAATCCTTATCTTTAGCAAGCAAATGTAATGGTGCAGGATACAGTCGTTTATTATTCCAAACTGGATAGGGTCCAATCAGTTTTAATGAACCAAGATCATCACCAATACCAATGATCTGTTTGAGTTCGGCATATTGATCTGACTTTGCAAAGCGATGCCAATCAACGCCCTGCTGTTCACCAATCAATGTGCGAATTGCACCGGCAATAGTCCGCGCTGGTGGTGGAAATAAACTGGATAATTCATTGCTGCCGCTAGTATCAAATCCTCGCGCTTCACGAAAAAACCAAGTATCCAACGGATTAAATTGCCAATGTTGAATTGCATTATTCATTATTTTTCAACTCCTTTTTGTGCAAGAAACCGAATTAGTAACGCGCCGTCGGGTTCAAGACGATTGCTTTTATTAAATTTGATTTCGCAATTTTCCTTATAGCGACTTACTGGTCGGCATTGTTCTAGTAATGGTTTAATTAACGCTTCAGCATCGGCAATTTTTAATTTATTGCGCCGTCCATCATTCACGCCAGATGCTAAATAATCCACAGCCAGCAATGACACTGCTACGTCTTCATTAAACACCGAATCAGTTTGACCTTCTGACGGATTGATAAATGCGAACTGCTCGCGGATTTTATAGAAGAACTTATTACTGAATGCGACATCTTCTGAACCAGTTGGCGCAGAGGTTTTTTTGAATTTTTCCGCAATGTCTTCAATCACTAAAGTTTTGTCTGAATTCGGCAATAATGCACATTCCCACGGTCGCGCCCATTGCAAGACTTCACCGCTACCCTTTTCCACGCGCACTGCCAGTGCATCGCGTCCAGTCGCATCTTTGGCAATCTCATCTAATAAACGATGTGAATTGTGCAATAGCCGCGTGAGTGGCGTTTTAACATGCGCAAAGGTAATTGCTGCTGAAATGGTTGAATAGCCAGATTTGCCGAATGCTTTTTGAAAAGCGGCGAGATAACAAACACGAATTGCTGCCGCACCTTTTAGTGCATCTTCCATTGGAAATAGCGCCAACACATCATCGCCACCCGCGTAAATCAAAAAGCCATTGTGTTTATCCACAATGTCCGGCACAGCGGCGGTGAATTTATTCAGTGCGTTGGATATTTTCTTTGGCGCATCTTCTATCTTCGATTGCAGCAATTGACCAAGGCTGTCTCCATCCATTAACAAAATGGCATAAAATGGCGATGGCAATGTTTTTTGACCAAGTTCTTTGATTGCCTTTTTAACCGCAATAACTTTATGACGATCTGGGCAAAGTTTTTTATTATCTAATACATGCTCAAATAAGGCGCTAGAATGCAAATATTTCAGTGATTCAGTACCAGTTTCGCCCACACACTTTAATTTACCCAAACCACCATCAGATTCGCCTAATAATTCTTCAGTTGCGGTGCGTAATTGTTCCAGTGCATTTGGATCGCTGTCTTTTAATTGTGCGACCCAATGCGCTGCGGCCAAATCAGCAGTTGATGGCATCTGTCCATTCACTTTCCAGCCGTGCAATGTCCATTGATTCAGATGATTCGGCATTTCTACCCGCAAATCAGCAAAGCCTGTTACGAAACGACGTTTAATAAATGCAATTGCACATAACGCTTCATCATTATCAAAATCAGTTATGAAACGCTCGCGCAGTGGTTGCCAAAACGTATTCAAATGCGAATCAGTTGGTGCTATTGCGCCGGATAATTCTTGCCAACCCGCCATCATTGAACATTTCACACCCGCTTCTTCTGGTGATAATTGGGTGCGCCAATTCTTGCGGCGATCAAGCAGGTTATTATCATCACCCAATACCCATGCAATTTCCCAGAAGTGTTCACATTGCCGTTCCCAAATCGCTCGGGTGCATTCTAATTCGGCAGGTTCATTGAGGTAGCGTTTCAAATCACGCTCCCAAATTGATTCTGCCAACGCCCACCATGCGGTGCGCACCGCTTCTTCAATCAATAGTGGCTTAAAACCACTTGGCACTTTCGCCTCAATTGCTTTAAAACGATTAGGAATACATCCTTGACGTGGCGGTTTTCCAGTTCCTTTACCAATTAACCATTCCAAGTAATTGTCATTTGGACTGGGAAAATCAATTTTTCCTTTTTGTTCTTTTACTGCCACCATCGCCGCACCAGCTAACCATGATAATAAGAATGAACCTGCCCAAAAATCACGAGTCCGTCGTGCCTGTGAAACAAAACCCTGCACGGGACCTAATGTGAAATGAAAAGTCGTGGATTCGCTCATGGACGGGACTCCAATACGGTTTGGCGATTAGGAAAACGATTCATAAATTGATGCAATACAGACCAATCAGGATTCACTGGCGTCTGTTGCACTGCGCCCTTACCTTTGATGCCAATACGCCAATCATCCGGTAAAAATTGTCCCGGCAATAATGCTAATACAGCAGCAATTGAACCATCTGGGAATTGATGCGGATGAATAAATAGCGGCGAGGCACGGCGATTAGCGCCAATATCACTCCAACCGCCACCAGGTTTTGGCGTAATCGCATTAACATCTGCTTTGCTATTATCAGTACTAAAAAAATAGTTGTGCGGCAAACCGAATACGATTCGGCGCGGATGTGTATTCACTTTGTCACCATGCGTTGCCTGAAAACCCAAATCGTGATCGTCAATGAAGTTGCGCTCTGCCTGTTTATCTCCCACCTTGCCATTCTGTCCAAAGCTCCGATAAAGCTGCATGTTACTGCCGATTTCACCGAGTAATTGCCACGCATCACGTTTGGTTTCTGAAATAAGATCAATGCGACTGCGCATTGAAAATGCAGTATAAGGCGGCATTGCATCGAGGCGATCAGCAGTCAACTTTTTTAATACCGCAATCATTTCATTCGTATTGGTCGGTACTTTAATATCTGCACCATCAAACATTTGAATTGCTAATGCACCAAAGCCCTTACGAGCGCGACTTCCTAAACCGCCGAGTAAGCCCAGCATCAATAATGCCTCTGCAACTGACTGGCGTTCATTCGGTTGTGTATTTGGATGAAATCGCACATTGATTTGCACTTCACCAGTTGAACGTGCCTCACGCAAGTATTTATCTTTGAAATGATACAGGCCTAAACCAAGTAAATATTGATGCCCAGATTTTGCCTCTGGTAATTGCGTTTTTTTAAGTCTGCGGACATTGCTAGTCACGCGCAATAAACATAAACTCTGCCCAGTCTCTTTACCATCAGCCGCAATGCCAAATAATCGTGCCTCTTGCTGATGTAATAATTGCAGTGCTTTTGATTCATCCCGCGCTTCATGTAAATAACGCCCCCAATTCAGCGCCCGCCACCAAAAGCGTAACGCACCTTTAATTGATGGTGGGCGGATGCCATCATTCGGTGAGTGATCCGCATCGCCGATAAACATCGGAGTGACGATTTGAAAAGTAGCATTGAGCAATTCTGGCATTGAATCAATTCCTCATGTGTTTAAGACTGTGGCGCATCAATACTCTTGGGAAACTCTGGTGCTAATTGACTGTAAGCGATTTCGTCATTTTGATTAAAAAAGCGCAGTTGACCGTTGACAGTACATAACCAGAATTCTTGCGCACCATTAGCAAAATATAGCCGTTTTTTCTCACTCATTTCTCCAGCTGTATTGGATGGAGAAAGAATTTCAATCACAATTTCCGGCGCTTCAAGATAGGGATTTGCTAAACCGTTGCGAATAAAAAATGCCGAACTACCCCAAGCAACATCCGCGACTTTAACGCCGTCTGGTGTGTGAATGCTGCATTCGGCTAAGGGTTCACCAGCAGGAAGTAATTGCGCCAGCAAACGAATTAAACGCGCTTGATAAAGACCATGCCGATTGGTTGCCGGACTCATCACCACCTGTCCCCAGCGATTAGTTTCTACTTTGAATGGAATATCTTGAAATAATGGATGTTCACAAACTTCTTGCCAGTGCATAATGTATTGACCTGATTAGAAAATAATATGACGGCGCGATTAACATTGCAACAGCGACTTGTTTCAAGACCGACGCCCCAATGAAACTATCAGCTTTCGTATAATTCCATCCGTACAAAGGGTTCGTATTGAGCGCGGCGGTCAGCAATCAATCGCGTTGCGACACTATTGCTGCCACGATTTAAGTCAAGCAGGTTGTCGTATTCATCATGGTCAACAATTCGCCACACTAATAAACGACCATGCTCAATAGATGCAAGATAGCGATCGCGAGTATGTTGCCCCGGTTTAAGCCAAAATAAACCATGATTCCAGTTTTCATGTTTGCCATTTTTCAGTTGTTCCGATGAGCGGCTCACCCGCAATAAATATTCTATTGGTTTGCAACCTTCTACCGTGCGAATTTTCAACAAATCATCAAATGCCCGCCGCGATAAAAATGGGACTAATGCCGTTGGCCGTTCTAATTCTTCCCAAATAAGAAATCCAACTGGTGAAAAGCTCATTTGCCCTGGTTCTATTTCTTCAAATAACGGTTCTAGTGCCGCCCGATCATCGAATGGCATCACAGCATCTAATGCTGCGCGTGAAATTGCAGTTTCACTATAAATCCGCTCTAATAATGGCCGAATAGGTTCTAACCGTGAACGCGCAAACTCAATTGGCATCATTGGCAAAGAAATTAACGCTGTTGACTGCTCAAAAATATATTTTGCTTGCACACCTTTCAGCATTCCAATTAAAACAGTATATGGCACTAAACTTTTGAAACCGCCTGTGGGATTTAATACACAGTTCGCAGCACCATAACTTTCAATTTCGTGTAAGACTGCTTTAGTAAAATTGAGTACTCCCTCAGTGCGAAAAAGACGGGCATCTTTTACTTGTAACCCAGAAATAATTGTCACACGGCAAATGATT
The DNA here is from genome assembly GCF_014145225.1 of Thiospirillum jenense. Classification (GTDB taxonomy): domain Bacteria; phylum Pseudomonadota; class Gammaproteobacteria; order Chromatiales; family Chromatiaceae; genus Thiospirillum; species Thiospirillum jenense. Next base: position 33,147 of record NZ_JABVCQ010000023.1, on the reverse strand, counting down.
CCAGGATAAGCGCGCTCTAAGTACAGCTTTGTTGATTCGGCGCAAGCCTGACCATCAGGCGTATCAGAACTAAACAAAACAACTGTATCGCGGGCATTAACTTTCATTCGTGCCAGCGAATGCAATTCAGCAGATAAATCTTTTATCAATGCCGTTTCATCATTCATGCTTGCCATTTCAAAAGTTGCATAAATCAATTTTGCAGCATCATTAATACCACCATGTGCATTTACCCAGTCGGCATTGAAACGCGGTTCACGCGGTAATTTTTTAGCGGCACTCGTGCCAGATGTGCAAAGATAAGTCGTCATACATCATTCTCCTATTTTGAGATTTATTTCATTGGAATCCGTGCATCCCACACCACAATCAGTTGCCTTAACTTATATCTAATATCACGGCAGTTCTTGAACAACTAAAATGATTTGATCGGTGTGATTTATCCAGCATAGCCGAATTTTTACTACATTTGCGACTTCACAACCTTGTCATCAGGCGCCGGCCCTGTAGCTAAATGAGTTTTATTCGACTCAATGGTTGCGATTGATTAAGTATGTCTCATTTTTCACTGACTGAGATAGATGACAATCTTGTCATTGTCATGCCGCCCACCAGCAAAACCGAATGAACCACGCCACAATTGCATCTCACATCCTGCTGCATCCTGTGCTAATTTGCGCATTTATGACCCAACTGAATCACTGTCATCATGTCTTTTATTGACCATCTTAATCACTGTAACACTTGGAATTCACAAGCGTTTTTCCCATTTTATGTCAACGGCGAACGCCTCGGCTGGACGCGCCATGCCGTCGCTGAATTGCTTGCGTGTGACTTCAATAGCGATTTCGCCCTTATCAATTCAGCCGCCCCACAATTGCAGTGGAAGAGCGCCCCGGCGACCTTTAATGATCGTACTGATGCTATGACTGCAATAAGCGACGCATTAGTTACACGGCAATTATTACCGGCGCTGCACAGCGAATACTACCCCGTCACGCCGAATGAACGTGGTAATGCCCAGTTTTTAATTGATCGTGCCTGCGCACCATTATTTGGTATTCGCACTTTTGGGCAGCATATCAATGGTTTCATTCGCCGTGATTCCGAGTTATTATTATGGATAGCGCGGCGCTCACCCAATCGGCGCAATCATCCAAATCTATTGGATAATACCGTTGCCGGCGGCTTACCCTGGGGGTTGTCATTACGCGATAATGTGCGCAAAGAATGTTGGGAAGAAGCCACCATTCCCGCTGCATTAGCCGATCAAGCCCGCCCAGTTGGCGCAATTACTTATTGCCACGCAACGACAACGGGATTAAAACCAGACGTGATGTATTGCTATGATTTAGAATTACCTGACGAGTTTGTGCCGCAGTGTAATGACGATGAAGTAGCGGAATTTTTGCTCTGTCCAATTGAACAGGTCATAGAGTATGTGCGCGAAACACAGGAATTCAAATTAAACTGCAACCTCGTGTTAATTGATTTTTTCATTCGACAGGGCTATATTAATCCCGACGATCCTGATTACCTAAACCTCATTACTCGCCTGCGCTCGCCCCTGCCATAAAACTGATGCAAGTAGCGCCAGTTTTAATTAAACTATACGCAATCCGTGCGAGCGGAGTTGATGTCTTTTCACCATTTAATTGCTTTTGTATGACACGCCATGAATCACACGCCTATTCCCCGTCGTTCTAGTCTCACTGTGCAAGTTGGTCAACTCACTATTGGCGGCAGCGCGCCTATTCGTGTTCAATCTATGACGAATACCGATACCGCTGATATTCAAGCCACGACCACGCAAATTATTGAATTGGTGCGGGCGGGATCCGAATTGGTGCGCTTAACGGTTAATCACGAAACTGCCGCTGCCGCTGTGCCGCGTATTCGTGATGCCCTCGCCGCGCAAGGAATTGATGTCCCGCTAATTGGTGATTTTCATTTTAATGGCCACCGATTGTTAACTGATTATCCCGCTTGCGCTGAAGCCTTAGCGAAATACCGAATTAACCCGGGCAATGTTGGGCGGGGTGAAAAGCGCGATAGTCAATTCGCTACCATGATTGACATTGCGTGTCGTTATCAACGCCCCGTGCGGATTGGCGTGAATTGGGGCAGCCTGGATCCAGAATTGATTGCGCGTTTAATGGATGTCAATGCGAAATCAAAAACGCCGTATTCAGTTGATGATGTGATGTTGGAAGCAATGGTTGAATCGGCAATTAGCAGTGCAACCCGCGCTGAAGAATTGGGCTTGCCGAGCAATGACATTTTATTGTCATGCAAAATGAGCGTTGTACAGGATTTAATTGCCGTTTATCGCCGCCTTGCCACCCGAAGTCATCACGCTTTGCATTTAGGCTTAACTGAAGCGGGATTAGGGTCTAAAGGCATTGTCGCATCCACCGCCGCGCTCGCCGTTTTATTACAAGAGGGCATAGGCGATACGATTCGCGTGTCATTAACACCCGAGCCGGGCAGCTCGCGGGCGCGGGAAGTCATTGTTGCACAAGAGATTTTACAAACAATGGGCTTGCGCGCCTTTGCCCCACAGGTGACAGCCTGCCCCGGCTGCGGGCGCACGACCAGCACTCTATTTCAAGAATTAGCGCAAGAAATTCAAGAATATTTACGCGAACAAATGCCCATTTGGCGTGATCGTTATTCGGGCGTTGAATCCATGCAAGTGGCGGTGATGGGGTGCATTGTGAATGGTCCTGGTGAAAGCAAACATGCCAATATCGGTATTAGTTTACCCGGCGTTGGTGAACAACCTGCCGCCCCGGTTTTTATTGATGGTGAAAAAGTGGCGACATTAAAAGGGTCGGATATTGCTGCGCAATTTAAATGTATGGTGGATACTTATGTCACGACACATTATGGACGATAGGAGTGAATAATATGGCGCTGAACTGGTTATTACGCAGCGTCATAAGTATGATAAACAACCTAGCTCATGCAATTGGACTGCGGCAATGAACACGGATGAAAAACCACTCGCCGAGCAACGTCCAGCATTACCAGTGGCGGCGCGTTTACCAATTAATCGCTGCAATTTACCCGCGGTTATTTTAGGTGGGCCAACCTATCAAGCACACCCGGTGCCATTAGAAATTGATGGCATTAATGATTTTCATCGTGATTTATTCACGGCGCTGGATGCAATACCAACACCAATGGCGCGGGCGGAACGGTTTATTGATTACATGACGGTGCGGTTTTGTTTAGAGGATTTAGAAGAAGCGGGTTTAACGCCGGGGCGCCGTAAAAAATACCGCAGCAATGCCAATTATTTACGCATGGTGCGCGGCTGGTCATTTGATTCAGACGGCCGCGAGGGTGCGGTATTAAAACATTGGGTGGAAACGCGCTTTGGTTTATTAGCGCGTTATCATGGCGGTGCGCTCGACGGGCGGGATAGTGATGCGTATTATCATTATCTATTACAGGGCAGTCAGGGATTATATGCCACCAATGCGTTGGAGGCACAATTGGATTTGCTTTACACCTTTTGTCAATACGAATTAGCGCGGCAACAGCCGGCCATCACGCATTTTACGCTGTATCGTGGCATTAATCGTATTGATGAGCATGAGGTGCTAATGAGCAGCGCGGCGGGGCAGTACCGTGTTTTATTTAATAATCTCAATAGCTTTACCAGCTGCCGTGAACGCGCCGATGAATTTGGCGATTACATTTTGTCCGTCGCGGTGCCGACGCCGAAAGTGCTGTTTTATAATCGGCTGTTGCCTGGTATGTTAAAAGGTGAAGATGAATACGTCGTGATTGGCGGCGTATATGATGTTGTCATTAACACTCTCTAAATATAAACGTCGGTGCGCTATTGAATTTGCGGGCGGCCCAATGCAACTGTTGGTATTGTATTCGATGGTTGTTTAATGCCGGTGTATAAAGCCAGGGCTTTTTTCAAAGAATATGTATTAATGGGTTTCGCTAAACAAGTGTCCAATCCATAGGATTGGGCTAATTTAAGATTAGCCACGGTTGCGACACCAGTGACTAAACACACAAAGGTGTTTGGTGACCAGCGTTTAATTTGACGCAATGCGTCAATTCCATCAACGCCGGGCATGTCAATATCAAGAAAGACCAAATGAATATGTTGTTGAAAAAAGAGTGTGACCGCATCCGCACCTGAATCTGCACCAATGACATTACCCACACCTTCCAGCCGTAATAACCGTTCTAATGAACGTCGGGTTAACCGCATATCATCAGCAATTAAAGCAGTCGAGTCAGCAAGCGGTTGAGGTGGTAATGGTGTCATTAACACTGCGGGTTGAAATTCTAATTGTTGCGCGGCATCTTGTAACGGCAAAGCATTCTCTGGAATCACGTCATCAATAATGCGCCAACCCTGTTGCCGTAAAATCTCTAGCCGATCTGGTGCGGATAATTTTTCATTCCGATGCGCTAATAGCGTTTTATTAGCCAAATAAATATTATAAGGCAGGGGTTCATCGGCAATAATTTCGCTTGGTACGACTGGTGCAAGCAGAGTGGGTACCATAAATTCTCCTAAAGTGATTGAAGCTGAATGATTTAGAAAAGGCGGTGGAGCAGTAGCAGCGAAATTGATTATGATGCTATTCACTTTAACACGGCATCGTATCGCGCTCAAATGATTAGGTACGATTTTTGAAAGCGTTCGCTATTGCGGTGGCTTCGGTGATTATACATCATATCATTATTATTGCACTTCGTCGTGAGACAGAGTTCATATATTTGGCATTACCTATGCTGTCAATATTTATTCCAAATCCACATTTATTCTAAATCCACTGTCAAGGTTTTCCCCCGCCACGGCACCGGCGTTGCAAAACACTGCCACCCCCAGCGCAGCCAAGTTAATAACCGCCACGCCAGCCATAATGCCCAAAGTAACATCAAGCCGCGATACACCAGAATTGGGAATGAAATGATGCTGACATCACCCAACACGGGCGCGGCGCGATCTAAATACCAATGCAATTCGTGTGCGCTAGACCCATTGCCGCGAATGTACATGGCGGGATAATTTAATAAGCCCTGTTGCACCATTGTCATGACAGCACTGAGTGCGGCAATGGTGAGTAGGATTAAACCGACCTGAATGAGATTAAAGCGCCAGCGCGAGTGGTCGGCGGTTAATTGGCGTTTTTTACCCAATGCCAATAACCACACTGCCATAATGATAACGGCAATGATCCCGCCCGGCGTTATCATTCCCAATCCGAGTAATAACCAATCCCAGGGTGTTAAGGGCGTGAATTGACTGCGCCCAAATGCCCAGGCGAGTATGACTAATAACGGTAAAACACTCCAGAATAAGACGGCGGGGCCAATGCCATCACCTTGCACCCATAATACCCAGCGCGCCGGCGGTAATGAAACGGTGGTATTGGCATTGACGCTGATTAACCCGACATCCACCAGCGGCGGTTGGTAATTCACAGTTAATCCCGCCGCTTGCCGCCATTGCAAATGAATCTGCTGCGTTCCCGGCACGAGCGGAATATTCAGCATCATACCGGTTTTTAATTCGGTGGTGGTCAGATTTAATCCAAATGGTTGATTATCAATGCGCAAGTTTAATTGCTCCGCGCCCGTCGGCAAATGCAGCGGTAATTGCCCACCGCGACTGCTGCGCACGGTTAATTCTAATTCAGCCGCCGTCGCTCGCTGCCCGGGGGTGAGTTGATAATGACTGTGATCGAGCGTGACCGTGGCGCCCGGCACCGCCTGCGGTCGGGTGATGTCCAGTTGCACCTGTTGCCCGGTGCGCAAGCGCCAGCCCAGTTCGCCGCTGGCGCAGTGCGGGTGATTGGGCGGCAGCCCGCGCCGTTCGACGTGCCACAACGGGCTGACGTTGACGCACCAGTGGGTGCTGAAGCGCTCGTCATCGCCAGCGGTCAGTTGCATCTGCGGCTGGATCGGCAAGCGCGATTCCCACGCCTGCGTCATCCGTCCCGGCGGCAGACTGACCAGCACGCGGCGGCGCTGGGCATCCGCCGCGAGCGGTTCAACTTGCAACCCGGGCGTGGTCACGGCCTCGTCGGGCAGCAGATCGAGCCACGCGCTGACTGCCGTCGTCGCTGGCGACAAGCGCGTCACTCGTGTCAGCACTTGCCAGTCCAATCCCAGTTGCAGCGAGCGTTCCACCCGCAGCAGCGGCGGCAGGTCATTGGTCACGGCTGCATCCGTCGCGGTCGGCTGCGCCGGTTGACGCGGCACGAGGCGCAGTTGTTCACCGGCGATGCCGTCCGCTGTCACGCCATCCAACGTCCAGCCGTCTGCCAAGTCGGCCGTGACGCGGCGCGGGGCGAGCGGGAGGGGCAAATCCAGCGGAAGAAAATCCCCCCTGTCGCTCGTTGCCGGAAGAAAATCCCCCCTCCCCCCCTTTTGCAAAGGGGGGTAAGAGTCTTCCCCCCCCTTTGACAAAGGGGGGCTGGGGGGGATTTCTTCCGCTGACAAAGGGGGGGCAGGGGGGGATTTCTTTTCCGCAAAAGGGGATTTCTCCCCAAATTTGGTCATCGTGACTTGCTGATGCCCCGCCGGCACCGCGAGTAACAACTGCCCCGCCGCGTTGCGGTACGTTGCTTTAACTGGTTGATCGTTCAGCAAAATCTCCGCTGCATTCCAACTGCTGGCTTGAACGGGCAACGGCACCGCGCTGGCGACGGCGGCATCAAGGGTCAAGCGCAACTGGACAGCGGCGGCATCTGCTTTGATGTGCAAGTGCGCCAGCGTGACGCACTCGGGCAGGCAGTCCGGCGGCGCGAGCAATCGGGTTTGCAACTGCTCCAACAATTCCGGCGGCGGAAAGGTCACGACCTCGGCGGCGTGACTGGCGGGTGGTACGAGTGACAGCGCCACGCCGCTCAACCCGAGTGCCAGAATCACCGCCGGTGTGGCACGGTTGATCGCAATGCGGCGGGCGGCGAGGTGGCAACTCACGACGGTTTTCCAGATCAATCCCAACAACAACGCGACCTGCGCGAGTGCCAGTGCCAAGTTGCCCGCCGGCGGGAGTAGCCACAGTTGCACCGTCTGCGTGGCCGTGACTGGCGCATTCCAGTTGAGCGTGAACTGGTGCCACGTCCAATTCGGCACGCCCATCCCGGTTTGCACCTGCGCGTTGGGATCGATGTCCGGCAACGCCCGGCGCGGTTGATCGCTGCCCGCGTCACTGTCACTCGATCCGTACAAACCAAGCGCTTTGCGCGCCTGCGGAGCGGCCGGCCGCGGCGCTTCAGCAGCCGGGGCGCTCATGGCTAATTCCTGTTCATTTAACGTCAAGGCGTCAGCGGCCATCGGTGGCGGCGGTGGTGATCTGACCACTGTGGCCATCCCGCCCGCCGGCACCAGCGGCAGCGGCGCCGTCGTGGTCAATTGCGGATAAACCCCGGTGCGCAACTGGTGCAGCAGAAACGGCAGCGTGATGAGTACCAGCGCCGCCACCGTCAGCCAGTAGTAACTGGTCACGCCGCGCCGCAGCGTGGTAATCACCGGCGCGGTGGCCGGCAGATGACGCCGCAGCGCAATTGCCGCGAGTAAATGCAGCCACACCAGTTGCGGCGCGTTGGGTGCTTGCCAGGTCAGGATCAACGCCACCAGCGCCAGCGCCCCCCAGCGGTTGCCAAATAACCGAGCGGTGGCGGTGGCGGCGATCAGCACGAGGAAAATGTCGAGCAGTGACCACCGCGCCAGCCAACTGTTTGGCACGTTATCCGTCCCGTTGACGGCGAGTAAATCCCACCCCGGCGGCAGGTGCAGCGTGGTGTTGATGCGGCTGATCGCCGTTGACCAGGCGGAAATCGGCAGATCACGAGTCACGTCCAGTCGCCCGTCCGCTGTCAACTCCAACGGGCCGGGGCGGATTTCAACGCCCGCCTTGCCCGTCGTTTTGTCAGCATCCAACCGCGTGATGAGCCGCGCTTCACCGTTGACGCGCACCTGCCCGAGCGTGAACGGTGGCGACGTGGTCAGGTGCTGCGCCTGCTCAACCGTGCCGCTGAGGCGATCACGAACACTCACCCCGCCGCCGTCAAAATCCAGCCACAGCTGGCGCGCCAATGCCAACTGGTCAGGTTGACTGGGCAGTTGCGGCAACTCGGCCAACGTCGGCTGACTGTCCGAGCGAATCAGATAGGCGGGTAACTGTTGCCAGGCGGGCGGCAGGTGCGTTTGGCGCGGATCCACCACCTCGGCACCGTGCAACGTCACTTGCCGTAACGCCGCATCCGTGCGCACTGCCCAGACCTCGGTGGCCGGCCACGGTGCCGCGGCAGGCGGGCGGGTCAAGTCGGGCAACGTGCCGGCGTGGCGGCTGGTCAATTCCAGCACCCACTGCCCCGGCTGGGCTTGAATGCGCAGGCGATTGTCCGGCTGCCACTGTGCCGGTAACGGGCTGTCCAGTTGCACCCCGACGCCAGTGCCGAGCGTGACCGGCCCGAGCGTGATTTGCCGCGCTGACCCAGCAATATTCAGCGCCAACCGCGTCGTGACCGTGACTGGTACACCGTCGCTAATCAGGCGGGTGACGTGCAATTCCACCGTTTGCGGTTCAGGTGACGCGGTCGCGGCGGGCGTGGGATGCAGCAGCAGGCGGTGATCGGGCGTGATGGTCGGTTGGGCAATGGTGTCGCCGTTGAGCGACAGTGTCACTTGCGCGACATCGGGCGGCAGCGCGAGATCGTCCGGCAGCCGTGACCAGTGAAATTGCCCGCTGATCTGATGACTGCCGCTGGTCAGTTTCACCATCGGCCGCCCGTCGCGGCGCAGCACCACTGCTGGCACGTCGTCCACCTGCACCTGTTGCGGCCAGTGGACATCATCACCGGGCAACGTGACCCACTGCTCGCGCTCGGGGGCGGGGTAGAGCTGCCAAGTGTGGCTAAATCGCCCGCCGTTGTGATTTAACCACAGTTGCAGTGCGCCGTTCCAGCGGCACTGGCGCTCGTCGCTGTTGACCGCGAGCGGGCAGGCGCGGGTGTCGTTATCGTGTAGCACCCAGTCCACCCAGGGCGCGAGCGGCGGCGGGATGTCAGGCGGGGCGGCGGCAGCGTGATGGGCGGTGACGGTGAATAAAATCATCAGACCAATGAACAATAATACGGGGCGGCGGGGGGTGCGCATAATCGTGACCCGAGGGGAGTTAATTGGGTTGAATCATACTGTAATTTTAGTCAAATTGTTGTGCGCTTGACTGCATTATCTAATCACTGAGAATTAATGATGTCTGCTATTGCTGATTTTTTTACCGTTGTTACTCATGTGTATGCGCATGGCAACGCGACTGAGCATTCGTATCGTCCGGCATTGAGTGCTTTATTTAATAGTCTTGCGGCCGATTTAACGGTCATCAATGAACCCAAACGCATTGCCTGCGGGGCGCCAGATTTTATTATTCAGCGCGGCGCGGTGGCAATTGGATACGTCGAAGCGAAAGACGTGCCAATTGATTTAACCGCGTTAAATAAAGACAATCTGGCGCAGCAGCACCGCTATTGTCAAGCGCTGCCTAATCTCATTTACACCAATTGTCTGGAGTGGCAGTTTTTTCGGGAGGGTGAATTAAAACAGCGCGTGGCAATCGGTGCGCTGGTGAATGGTCAATTGGTCGCGCAGCCCGATCAATTCGCTGTATTAGAAAACCTGTTGCACGATTTTATTCAACAGCGCCCGGCGACCGTGACGACGCCGCGTGAATTGGCCGAGCGCATGGCGGGGAAAGCAGCGTTAATTAAAGATGTGCTGCACGCGACTTTAATTGCTGATAATCACCGGCAGACGGAATTGGCGGATCAATTTGCCACCTTTCAACAGCATTTAATTAGTGATATTTCGCCGGTTGAATTCGCCGATGTCTATGCCGAAACCATTGCCTATGGGTTATTTGCGGCGCGGGTGCATTACACGGGTGAGCCGCTGCAATTCACTCGCCAGCAGGCGGTGGTCACACTGCCCAAATCCAATCCGTTATTGCGCGCTTTATTTGGCTACATTGCCAATGCGGAATTAGACGAGCGTATTGCGTGGATGATTGATGAATTGGCCGCAATTTTTCAAGTGACCAATATGACGCAGGTGCTGGCCGGCTTTGGTCAATTCACCAGTCAAACGGATCCGGTGATTCATTTTTATGAAACCTTTTTATCAGTTTACAATCCCGCTAAACGCAAAGTACGGGGCGTGTGGTACACACCCGAACCGGTGGTCAATTTTATTGTACGCGCAGTGGATGAAGTATTAAAAACCGAGTTCGGGTTAATTGATGGATTGGCGGATACCTCGCGGGTGACAATTGATTTTGATACGGGAAAAGTGGATCCTAGCGGGCAGCGTGTGACCATTAAAAAAGATGTGCATCGGGTGCAAATCCTTGATCCAGCAACGGGAACTGGGACGTTTTTAGCGGCGGTCATTAAACAGATTGCGCCGCAGATTAAAGGCGTGGCGGCGGGGTTATGGTCGCGTTATTTAGAAACGGATTTAATTCCCCGTTTGCACGGGTTTGAATTATTGATGGCATCGTATGCCATGTGTCATTTGAAGTTGGATTTATTATTAACTGAATTGGGCTATGTGCCAACCGGTGCGCCGCCGCGTTTATCAGTCTATTTGACCAATTCACTCGAAGAGGGCAGCGCAATTCATCAAAACCTACCATTTGCGCAGTGGTTATCGAATGAAGCGCGGGGCGCGAATATCGTTAAACGCAATTTGCCGATCATGTGTGTTATTGGTAATCCGCCGTATTCGGGACATTCAGCAAATAAAGGCAAATGGATAAATAGTTTAATGGACGTGTATAAACAAAGTCCTGAACTAAAAAAACCAGCTCAGGCTAAATGGTTGTCAGATGATTATGTAAAGTTTATACGCTGTGCTGAATATATGATCGAAAAAAATGGCGAAGGGATTATTGGTTTCATAACAAATCACGGATACTTGGATAATCCCACATTTCTTGATATGCGCCGACATTTAATGTCAACGTTTAGCAGTATTTATGTCATTGATTTACACGGGAACGCCAAGAAAAAAGAGAGTTCGCCTGACGGTAGTGCTGACAAAAATGTTTTCGATATTCAACAAGGCGTAGCGATTATTATTGCAGTGAGAAATAAACAACAGATCACTGGTCAAGCAAAAGTCTATTTTTATCAACTGTGGGGTAGCAGAAACTCTAAATACAATTGGTTATCCTCTGCTTTACTCAATTCTATTAAAAATAATGACATTACGCCTACCAAAAAGCCCTGGGTATTTGTGCCTAAAAATACTCAAATTCAAAGTGTTTATGAACAAGGATTTCAGTTGCAAGAATTTTTATCGGCAAATGGCAACCCCGCACCGGGAATTGTGACAACGCATGATACGTTTGCAATTTCTTGGACACCACAAGAAATGATTAATAAAGTTGAACTGATCCTTAAAACGCATCAAGAAACAGACGCCAGAGCCAGATTCAAGTTATGTACTCAAGCGCAATGGTCATATCTACGCACTAAAGAAGAGCTGCCAAAATCCGATTGGAAAAATCAAATAACGCAAATTGCGTATCGTCCATTTGACACGCGATACACTGTTTATAATTCTAATGTGACTGTGCATCGGCGCGAGCGGGTTTTTCGTCATATTCTTGTTCAAGAAAACATTGTTTTGTGTTGCTCCCGCCAGCAACGCGGGAATGATTTATTCAGAAATGTTTTTATTACAAATAAAATCGTAGAATCCAGTTTTATATCCAATAAAACATCCGAAATCGGTTATGCGTTTCCGCTCTATTTGTATTCAAACAACCAACCCCGCCGCGTCAATTTCAATTCAGAGTTATTCCAAAAATTACAAAACCTCGCCACTGATTCTAATCACCCCGCTCCCGACGAACTCGCTGTTTTTGATTACATTTACGGCGTCTTGCATTGCCCCGCGTATCGGGAACAATACGCTGAATTCTTAAAAATGGATTTCCCGCGTATTCCGTGGCCACGCAGTGCGGATGAGTTCTGGTCAATTGCCGACAAAGGAACTCAATTGCGGCAGTTGCATTTAATGGAACCAGCGGCAATTGGCGCTACAACGCATCCGTTCATTGGCGATGGTCAACCGATTATTGATAAACCGCGCTATGTGAATCAGCAAGTGTGGATTAACCAATCACAATATTTTGCCGAGGTGCCGGCGGTGGCGTGGACGTTTTATATTGGTGGTTATCAACCGGCGCAGAAATGGTTAAAAGATCGGCGCGGGCGGGAATTGACCTTTGATGAGATTAAACATTACCAGCGCATCATTAAAATCTTGAGTGAAACGGATCGTATTATGCAAACGATTGGTTTCAACGACATCTAAACCACAGTATAATGCTAATCAACTTACCATGCCCAATCGCACCAATGACCAATCAACCCGCCCCACAACCAATGATTATTCGCTATGATCCGGCGGCTGAGTTTTTCACGTCGGAACGCTGTTTTATTAATGAATTATTCAATACCGCTGCGGATGAATCGCTCTCCATCGCCCAAGCGCGTATTGCACCTGGCGTCACCACGCGCTGGCACACGCTCATTGCAACGACCGAGCGGTATGTCATTTTAGCCGGAGAAGGGTTAATTGAAATCGGTGAATTGCCCGCGCAATTAATGACAGCATTGGATGTGGCAATCATCCCGCCCGGCTGCAAACAACGCATCACCAATAGCGGCACGATAGACTTAATTTTTCTCGCCATTTGTACGCCGCGCTTTATGCCGAAGGTGTATGTTGAAATGGCGCATAGCGAGTGAAATGTTGAATTGTCACAACCTATAAAACGTGTGATAATGACCGGGGCATCGAAGACAAAAATGATTGACTGTCAAATTGAGGAAAGCGTATGAGCATTTCACTGGAAAAGAAACTAGAAGAAGCCACGATTGCAAAAAAACGTTATCGGGCGTCATTTTTCGTGGCAACGGCAGCGTTTTTAATTGTGGTGGGTGTTGTGTACAATCAAACGGTTTTAGAGTATGCCGTATTAGATCAGGTGACGATCACGCGGCAGTCCAATAACGACAATAAAGTTTCATTCAAATACGACGTGATCGAGCCCGGGCGAATTGATTTTATTTATGGACAAGCAATTCTCACGGATCATAAACCCGTACAGCAAGACGATGGCTTTGAATGGACATGGAGTGCGGAGGGGGCAACGACTATTCGGGTCCGCAGCCGCCAGTGGTTATTGCCGCATTGGGATGAACAGACGTTCGAGTTTTAATTCACGGGGATTGAAAATTGGCGCGCCCGACAGGACTTGAACCTGTGACCCCAGCCTTCGGAGGGCTGTACTCTATCCATCTGAGCTACGGGCGCGTATTTTTTTAGCAGAAGGTGCGCTCGGCGGGGATTGCCAAGCGGTCAGTCACACACAAGTTGCGGCGACCTGCGCATTGTGAACCGATACTGGCAGCGGCGTCAAAATTTGTTCACCGCCACTGGTCACGGCGCGGGTGGCGACTAGCTCGGATCGCGCAACGCCTCGACTGCCAACACCTGATACTGCGCCGCTTCCAACACATCCAGCAACACCTGCGGCTGCAACTGCGTAAATGCCCACACCGGCGGATCAACCGGCGGCGCATCATCCCAATCCCGCGAATCCAGTTCCGCTAAATGCGCGCCAGTGTTAGCCAAATGTACCAAACTGACGGCTAACTGGTGTTCCGGCGGCGCAGACAAGGGTGCATGATGAAACTGCAAAATCGCGCACAGCACCGTCGGCAACCCCCAATGTTCTGCCAAAGCGCCACCCAATTCGGCGTGATTAAACCCCAATTCCGCCGTTTCCGCCGCCTCGGGCGAGATCATCGCTGGCGCAGTTAAACAGCTTAAAAATGCCCGCTCGGATTCGTCGGGATTGTGCGAAAACAGCACCAAATGCCCCAAATCGTGCAGCAACCCGCCGAGAAATACCGTACTGGACAATGATTTGGTACGGCCATCCGCTTCCGCCAACAGCCGCGCAATCACGGCACAATACGCCGAATGGCGCCAAAACGTTTCTAATGGAATCAAATGCTGCGTCGGCAAGCGATCCGAAGCGCGGGTGATCGCACCGGCGATAATTAACCGCCGCACCTGCTCGCGTCCTAAAATAGTCAGCGCCCGCTCGACCGAATCCACATGGCGGGCCGCGGCAAATGCGGGGCTATTGGCTAATCGCAGTAACATCACCACCAATGCCGGGTCTTTAGCCAAGCAATTGGCAATTGCCACTTGGGTGCTATTACTATTATCCAATAGCTTTAATACCTCGCCGACGACCCGTGACATTGCTAATAAACGCCCGGTCGATTCAACCAGTTGGTCAATCGTTAAAATCGCCACCGTCTCAGAATGCTCCATGTCAATTCGCCCAATTAGTGACTGCATTGATTATGCAGTCTAAATCTCAATTGCCGGTTCTTTACTATAGCACTCGAGCCGGGTAATTTCAGACTTCAAACATATTCCGCAAACTGTGAAATGCTTCGCTGCTGTCAGCCAGTTCTTCTAAACCCTTGCCCGGTTGAGGAATTTGCAAACCAAACTGCTGAAATGCCGGAATCTCCGCCGCTGCCGGACACGGTTGCCCTAAATGATTGGCGCTTGCCCAGCGGGCAATCACAGTCAGACTGGCGTAATCGGGCGTGTCATTACAATAATCCCAATGATCAACTTGTTCGGCAACCGCAACTAGATCCGCTCCCAAAGTCCAATAATTAATGACTAAGACCCCAGCAATACTGCGCAATTTATCCACCAGGCGTTTGACGCGATCAGCGGTGGGGTTAGCATCATGCTTTTCTAAAAAATGAATAATTGGCACCGCACCAATGCCAGCAATGAGCCCGGCTAATAATGCTCGATCACGATTTAATACTTTTAAATGATCCGCCAATAGGTAACTGAATGCCGAACACAACACACTTTCGGTCCACACATTCGTTATTGCTTCTCGCGTCACATGATGCGTTGCTTTAAATACCTGACGCAAGGCTAAATTAGTTGCCAACATGCGGGTATTATCAAAACCTAAACGCAATACCGCATCGCGCACCGAGAGAATCTCTCTCAAAGCACGAAAGCGGGCGGTATTAGTCGCGTGAATCATTGCGCCCGCCAAGGTGCCATCGCTTTGAATGACTTCAACCAATTCATCAATCCCAACACTCGGGCTGATGGTTAATTGTTGAATACGAATTGCCACCTCCGGCCGCGCTGGCAATTCCAACCGATTTGCTGCAATCAATTCATACAACTCGGCTAAAAACGCACTTTCCACATCGTCTAATTCAATCATATTCACATCCAGTGCACGACGGTGTGCTTCATCCAATACAGCGATTGGTATGTGTAATAATAAACAGGCAGTTTCTGTGATTAATGTATCTTCTGGATCACCGGGTTCTTCAAATAATTCACGCGGTGCCGTCAATCCCAAACAACTGTCAAAGCGATATTCCGTACCTTGACACTTACAATACAAATGACCATCAACTAAAAATAAACGATGATCTGCCACCGAATGACGGCTAATCTGATTGCCCGCTGCAAGTCGCATCAAATGTGCTTCGGCAGCCAATAGTTCACGGATTGTCAATGGCAAATCACGAGTAGTTTCCATCTGCGCAAGTAATGCCAGCACATCAGTTGTTGATGACATAAGTTATTCCTCTGCGAATGACGCAACTGGACACTGCACTTTCAAATACAACATACACATCCCACTATTTTTAATAAAAAGAATTAATCTTTTACAGACACCGGTGTTAGAATAACTATTATCCAGCGTTCTAAAACTATCATAGATAACTTCGCAATCGTGTATGCTTTAATCACTCAATCATGTTCAGTTTTGCTCTAATAGGAGAGCCTACAACTATGAAACAACTTTACCTATCAGCCACGCAAAAATCTTCGGGCAAAACCACCTTGAGTATTGGCTTAACTCGCCTATTTTATCAACGTGGTCATTGCGTACAACCTTTTAAAAAAGGCCCTGATTATATTGACCCGATGTGGTTATCCCTCGCCGCTGGCCGCCCCTGTTACAATTTAGATTTTCATACCACACCCGCTGCTGACATCTACCGAACTTTTATTAATTATGCCGCCAACGCTGATATCAGTTTAATCGAAGGAAACGTCGGTTTATTCGATAGCATTGATCCACGCGGGAGCTATAGTAACGCCGAATTAGTCAAATTATTGCAAGTGCCATTGATATTAGTGATTGATGCAAAAGGCATGGGACGTGGCATCGCACCATTATTATTAGGCTATCAAACATTCGATCCGGCATTGCGTATTCATGGCGTCATTCTCAATCAAGTTGGCGGCGAACGTCATGCCAACAACTTACGGCGCGTGATTGAACACTACACGGATTTACCAATTCTGGGCATTCTACCACGTTATGATGAGTTATCCATCACCGAGCGTCATCTAGGTTTAATTCCAAGTAATGAAATTACAGCAGCCGAAGAACAAATAGCGCGTATTGCGATGCGCGTTGCAGCGCATGTTGACGTGGATGCCCTGTTATCATTAATGACAACCGCGTCCAATCCCCTGCCAACTGATTTAATCCCCGCCGTCATGCCATCAACCCCACCGCACATTCGTATTGGGATTGCCCGCGATTGTGCATTTGGTTTTTATTATCCTGATGATTTACTCGCGCTAGAACATGCAGGTGCCGAACTAATCCCCTTTAGTCCAGTCAATGATCCCGAATTACCCACAGTGGATGCGCTGTTCATTGGTGGCGGCTTTCCTGAATGCTACATGCAGGCATTAGAAGACAATCATACCATGCGTCAAGCAATTAAAAACTGGGTCGCCGATAATAAACCAGTCTATGCTGAATGTGGCGGGTTAATGTATTTATGTCAACGCATTCATTGGCACGGTCACGTCAATCAATTATGCGGTGTCTTAAATGCTGATATTGCTATGCACCCGCGCCCACAAGGTCGGGGGTATGTGCGCTTGCGTGAAACCGCTGCATTTCCCTGGGCAGGCGATGATTTAATTGGCCGCGAAGTCCTGGCACATGAATTTCATCATTCCAGCGTTATTAAAACTGATCCCACTTGGCAATATGCTTACGATGTATTACGCGGCAGCGGAGTTGATGGTCAACATGACGGTATTGTCGCCCAGAATGTATTAGCGAATTACGCGCATTTGCGCAGCACCGGTGGTAATAATTGGACCGGCCGCTTTGTTCAACACATTTGCAAAACGCTAGATGGTTAATGCGTATTGCAATTGCACGGTTTTTAATCAGGAAATAAACAAAAACGCCGAACTAATTGTTGAATTAAAGTTAACGTTGGTGGAATACGGTCAATCGCTAAAAATTCATCTGGCTGATGCGCCTGAGCAATATCACCGGGGCCTAATACAATCGTCTCCATGCCCAATTGATTAAAAAATGGCAATTCAGTGCCAAAACTCACTGCCGCCGCCGGCTGACCAGTTAATTCCTCCGCAATCCGCACGATCAACGAATCAGCGGGCGTTTCACCCGACGGAATACTGTCAAACAGCGGCGTGACGGTCCATTGCAATCCCCGTGATTGGGCAATACGCGCCACCTGCGTTGATAATTCCGTGTGCAAGGTTTCGGGTTGCAATCCGGGCAAAACGCGCATATCCACTTGCAATTCACAACTGCCACAAATGCGATTCGGATTATCGCCGCCGTGAATAGCGCCGAAGTTAATTGTCGGCCACGCAACGGGAAAAGCGTGATTTACATAACGGGTTTTTAATGTGTCACGCCACGCAAATAACGCGGTTAAAACGGCGTGCATTCCTTCTAATGCGCTATTACCCAAACTGGGATCGCTGGCATGACCACTGCGCCCGTGTAATTGAATAGATTCACCCATCACACCCTTATGTAATCGAATAGGTTGCAAATTGGTTGGCTCACCAATCACGGCATAGCGCCCAATTGATCGCCCCGTTGCTGCTAATGCCCGCGCCCCGAGCATGGAGGATTCTTCATCTGCTGTGGCTAATATGACCAGCGGCCGTTTTAATTCGGCTGCCGTTAATCCGCGTGTTGCTTCAAGCACGAGCGCGAAAAAACTTTTCATATCACACATGCCCAGCCCGTATAGCCGTCCATTGTCTTCGGTCAATTGAAACGGATCATATTGCCAGCGCGCTGCATCAATTGGCACGGTGTCGGTGTGACCGGCTAATACTAATCCGTCATTCCCCGCGCCCAGCGTGGCAATTAAATTAGCTTTATCAGGATGGTGCGGTACCGGCAATTGTTCAACCCGAAATCCGGCCGCTGTCAACCAATCAGTTAATAGCGCCAGTAATGGTAAATTGCTTTGATTCCATTCAGCGTGAATGCTGCTAATTGACGGCGTGGCAATTAACGCGGCCAACATCTCTTTTAATGATGGGATGGGCGGTGTCATGTCATTTTTCTCATTGATTGAATTAACTTATGCCGAAGCGCCCCGCCCAGTCACGGGCGAATTGCCAAGCGGTACGGCCGCTGCGTGAGCCGCGTTGTAATGCCCATTGCAATGCGGCACGTTCACACACGGCGCGGGTTTCTTCATCGGTAATAATCATATTAAACGATTCTAACCAATGCCATACAATGGTTAAATATTGCGCTTGGCTGAATGGATAGAATGATAACCATAATCCAAAGCGATCCGATAATGAGATTTTTTCTTCAATGGCTTCGCCGGGGTGAAGTTCACCGTCAATCATGCGCGTATCACGATTATCGTCGTGGAATTCAGTTAATAGGTGACGGCGATTAGAGGTGGCGTAAATTAACACGTTATTGGGCATAGCGGTTAATGAGCCATCGAGCGTGGCTTTCAAGGTTTTATACCCGGATTCCGATGCCTCGAATGACAGATCATCGCAAAAGATAATAAAGTGTTCGGAACGATGACGAATGGGTTCTAGGATGTCGGGCAAATCAATTAAGTCATCCTTGTCCACTTCAATTAAGCGTAGCCCCTGTTCCGCGTAGGTGTTGAATAATGCTTTAATTAATGATGATTTACCAGTGCCGCGTGATCCCCATAATAACACGTTATTGGCACTGCGTCCGGCGAGGAATTGGCGCGTATTACGTTCAATCGTGCTGCGTTGGCTGTTAATACACAATAAATCATCTAAAGCAATGCGATGTGGATAACGCAGTGGTTCTAATTGACCGTATTGACCGTGTTTGCGCCAGCGAAAACTAATTGCTTGCCAATCGGGTGGCGCCGGCCGAGCGGGCAGGAGTGTTTCTAAACGATCTAATAAGCCATTGGCGAGGTTAATAAAGTCGGTTAATTCAGACATGGCAATGGGTTTGGTGAAGAATATTGTTGCGTTTGTTAATTGGTTAGCGGGGCTGGTTACTTCAGTTGCAATGCCGCTGGTTGAATATCAATGCCGACATGTAGTGTCACCCACGCTGTGTTGTTTTGTTTAATAGCCGCGACCAATAAGTATTCAACTGGCGGCGCCGGTGTCATTGCGTTGGTATCCCGCGCATATAGCATTGCGCGCAGGCGACGGCGGAGTTGTGATTGGTCAGTTTGATCGAGTGTTTCATCCAAAATACGCGGGGCAATGCGCGTATCACCAGCGGCCCAAACGCGCTGATATAATTGACCATCTTTGGTTTGAAAATCCGGCCAACCAATTACACCTTCGTATTGATCTAACCAAAAACTCCATTCATCTTCATTACTGGGCGTGACCTCATCTAATAATGAGAAATAGCGGCACTCATCGGGCTGTTTATTTTCATCGAAATGCAATTGAAAGAACTGCTGTTCATCATCAGTCAAATACAACCGCTGCCAATTGAGCGTATCACTGGTGACGGTGCTAACCGCTGTCACTGATAATAATCCACTGCTGGTGGCGGCCTCGGGTGTTTGAATAGCGGTATAGGGCGCCGCTAAAATAAATGCCGACGGGTCAATTGGAATTGTCATACCAACCCGCAATCCCGCCGGCCGCGCTGGTAATTGACTTGCCGCCGTTCGGGTGGGTGATTGTTGAATAGTTGACTGATTATTTGCCGCCCGCCGGTGACGCCATATTAAATAAATCACTAGCCCAATCACTAATAACACAAGACCGCCAAATAGGATTAGCGAGAATAAAAAACGGGCAAATCCGCTGGCGACCCCCGCGACAGCATTGGCAATGGGCGCGCCGCCTGAATAGTTATTTGATGGCAATTCAAGATCAAAATCCAATTCGATTTTTGGCGACCGTTTTGATGAATGATTCGAGAATGACGGAGTACGATTTGACCCGCCAAAACTGTTAATAAGACTCGGCGCGGTAGATGGAGTGCGTGCTTTGGTAACGGCGGCAACGGCTGAATCAAACCGGTCTAATGCACTGGCTGAATTTTGCCGCGCTAATGTTCGATCTGTTTTGCTGCGGGTTGATGGAGTGCGGCTGCGAGTGAATGAACTAGAGCGTGAATAACCCCCGCTGGATTTGCTGCCGCTACTGCCTCGCGCCCAGCTATCATCAATGGGGGCGAGGTATAAAACTAATCCAATTAGGCTAATAAAACATATGCCCCAATTGAATTGGGATAATGCGCTAAAGCGGTGATGAGTGACAAATGTAATAATCATCGCAAGTAATGAACACTTAATAGCTGGGCGTTGTGTTGAGAATGGTGCGACATTAGCGCAGATTCACTGCGAATCACATCATTACTGTAGCATAGTGGCCGAGGAGTACGCTGCGGTTCAATTGGGCAAATCAAGTGCATTACCCGCGTCGCCGTGACGTGAGTTGAGGTTCCCCGCCCGTGCGCGTACTCTTTAATCACTTGCCATTTGCACCGACCATGAGTGACCTCAACCCGTGTCTATTGCCGATTTGTCCGATTCGACCCAACTGGGTTGTCAAGCCGCGCCATCTAAGGGTTTGCGCGCCACCACACTGCTCAGTCAGGATCAACGCCTGATGGGGCGACCGCACCTGTGTAGCGATTGCGGCGTGTGCGATGGGCGCTACAAACCGCAGATGGCGCAGACCTGTGCCTTTGTACGCACCCACGTTGAAGCGCTGGAGCAGCAGCTTTACGGGCGATTGCGGCGGCGCGGTGATGAGGAGCTTTTCGGTGTTTTTCGCAACATGTACGCCGCACGTTTGCAGCAACCCGTCGCCGATGCGCAGTGGTCGGGCATGGTCACGACGCTGGCGGCGCGGCTGCTGGAACAGAAGCAGGTCGAGGCGGTCATCACCACCCGCGCTATTCCTGGCACGCGCTTTGCTCCACAGCCGCTGCTGGCGCGGACGGTGAGTGAAATTCGTGCCAGTGCCGGTAATAAACCGTGTTTGTCACCCAATTTGTCATTACTCGATCAAGTGCGCACCGATGGGATTAAAAAACTCGCGGTCATTGCCACCAGTTGTCAGGTGCAAATGCTGCGCGCATTACAGCCGCAATTGGAATTAACCCATTTAGATATTATTGGCATTCCATGTAGTGACAACGTCACCTATCCCGATTTAACCTTATTCCTGCGATTAATTTCACACTCGCCTGATACCATTGTGCATTATGAATTCATGCCCGATTACAGCGTCTGGATGCGGCATGAAGATGGTCATATTGAACGGCGCAATTTTGTTGATTTTCCAATGGATAAACTCGATGGCGTCTTTCCATCCGCCTGCTTATCCTGCTTTGATTATGCCAATAGTTTAGCCGACATCACCATTGGTTACATGGGCGCACCCTTCGGCTGGCAATGGGTCTTAACCCGCACCGAACGCGGTCAAGCCTTATTCGATTTACTCGCCCCCGAATTAAACACCACGCCCTTAACGAGCGGCGGTGATCGCACCCGGGGAATGCCGCGTTATATTCAAATGCTCGACCGACCGCCCGGCAAACCACCCAAGTTGATTCGCAGTTTCATTGCCTTTTTACAACGCCGCCGCGGCCCGCGTGGATTAGAATTCGCCCGCGCCGTGATTGAAATGAAACTCTTGCGCAATTTACAACACGTCCGGCGGCAATTCGCCCGCTATGAACCGCGCATTGTGCCGTATTATGTCTATTCGGCATTGGCGCCCTACGCGAATGATTACAGCGCCACTTTTAATCGGCAATTACAGCCGTAAATAATTCGATATGCGCTATTAAGTTGGCTTGATTTTTCCATGCTTTTGCGTGGAAATGATTCGTCAAACATTGAATAATTTTGCATTAAACCACTCCTTTTTTAATCTGATTTTTTGGAATTGATCGGTCTCATGCTCGATAAAACTTATTCCCCCAACCGTATTGAAGCGCATTGGTATCCCATTTGGGAAAGCGCTGGTTATTTCACCCCGCAACCGCACGGCACTGGTCATTATTGTATTATGATCCCGCCACCCAATGTCACCGGTAGTTTGCACATGGGGCATGGGTTTAATAATACGATCATGGATACGCTCATTCGATATCAGCGAATGAATGGAGTGCGGACGCTATGGCAAGCGGGGACAGATCACGCCGGTATTGCCACGCAAATGGTAGTTGAACGGCAATTAACCGCGCAGGATTTAACGCGCCATGATCTCGGGCGTGAGGCATTTATTAATCGCGTCTGGGAATGGAAAGCGGAATCGGGCGGTCATATTACGCGGCAATTGCGGCGGCTGGGTTCTTCACTTGATTGGCCGAATGAACGCTTTACCTTAGATGATGGTTTATCCGCCGCGGTGCGCGAAGTGTTTGTGCGGTTATTTGATGAAGGTTTAATTTATCGCGGCAAGCGGTTGGTCAATTGGGATCCAGTATTGCACACCGCCGTTTCTGATTTGGAAGTCTTATCCGAAGATGAAGCCGGGCACATGTGGGATATTCGTTATCCATTGAGTAACGGCAATGGTGAGTTAATTGTTTCCACCACGCGGCCGGAGACGTTATTAGGCGATTGTGCCGTTGCGGTTAATCCTGATGACGAGCGTTATCAGCATTTAATTGGCGCGACCGTGCAATTGCCACTCACCGGTCGGCAGATTCCAATTATTGCCGATAATTATGCCGATCCGTCATTCGGCACCGGTTGCGTTAAAATCACTCCGGCGCATGATTTTAATGATTACGCGGTATGGCAACGCCATCGTGACACGCCCACGTTAATACAGCAACCACACGGCGGTTTAATTAATATTTTTACGCCAGACGCGGTGATTCGAGCGAATCAACCGAATGAAGGTGAATTATTACCGGCGGCTTATGTTGGCTTAGATCGCGTCACCGCTCGCCAGCGGATTGTGGCCGATTTACAAGCGCACGGGTTATTAGTTGGCATTAAAAACCACACGTTGCGGGTGCCGCGAGGTGATCGCTCTGGGGCTATTATTGAACCATATTTAACTGATCAATGGTATGTCAGCATGGCGTCACTCGCCGCACCGGCCATTGCGGCAGTGGAAAATGGGCAAGTGCGTTTTATTCCAGAGCAATGGCAAAACACTTATTTTGATTGGATGCGCAACATTCAAGATTGGTGTATTAGTCGCCAAATTTGGTGGGGGCATCGTATTCCCGCGTGGTATGACGCGACCGGTGCGGTGTATGTCGGGCGATCAGAAACTGACGTGCGCACGAAATATAAACTCGCTAATGATCTGCTATTGAAACAAGATGAAGATGTCTTAGATACCTGGTTTAGTTCAGCATTGTGGCCATTCAGTACGCTCGGCTGGCCAGAATCAACTGAGCGCCTGCGCGAGTTTTACCCAACCGCCGTTTTAATTACCGGGTTCGATATTATTTTCTTTTGGGTCGCCCGCATGTTAATGATGGGCATCAAGTTCATGGGCGACGTGCCATTCCGCGATATTTATATTCACGGATTAGTCCGCGATGCGCACGGCAATAAGATGTCGAAATCAAAAGGCAATGTACTTGACCCGATTGATTTAATAGACGGGATTGATTTAGACAGCTTGTTAATGAAGCGTACCAGCGGGTTAATGCAGCCGCATTTAGCTGATAAAATTGCACAACAAACGCGGCATGAATTTCCCAATGGTATTCCCGCCTTTGGCACGGATGCACTGCGCTTTACCTTTGCTGCATTAGCCACCACTGGGCGCGATATTCAATTTGACTTGGGACGGATTGAAGGCTACCGCAATTTTTGTAATAAACTGTGGAATGCGTCGCGCTATGTTTTATTAAATACCGCCGAGCATGACTGTGGTCAAACTGGCGCTGCGCTGGAATTGAGTGCGGCAGATCGCTGGATTACAGTGCAATTAAATTGCACAATTCAATCCGTCCGTGATGCGCTGGATAATTATCGTTTTGATTTGGCGGCGCAAGCCGTTTATGACTTCACCTGGAATGACTTTTGTGATTGGTATTTAGAATTATCCAAACCGGTTTTAACTAATAAAACGGTCTCAGCCGCTGCGCAACGCGGTACACGGCAAACATTGGTGCAGACATTAGAGACGCTGTTGCGTTTATTGCATCCGCTCATGCCGTTTATGACTGAAGAGATTTGGCAAAAGGTCAAACCATTAGCGGGCGCGAGCGGTGAAACAATTATGCTGGCAGCCTATCCAATTGCAATTAAACCAAGCACAGCCGATCAATCAGCGGTTGCGGAAATCAATTGGGTGCAGCAAGTGATTTTGGGCATTCGTCGTATTAAAGGCGAAATGAACATTGCACCGAGTAAAGCCTTACCCATTGTGATTGCTAATGCCACCGCGCAAGAACAAGAGTGGTTAGATAGCGCCTTGCCGTATTTAACGTTCTTAGCACGGGTTGAATCAATTCAGCAGTTGGGCGCGAATGAAACACTTGCAAACGCGGCATTAACGCTAGTTGGTGAAATGAAAATCTTTATCCCACTGGCGGGGTTAATTGATAAAACTGCCGAATTAACGCGCTTGGAAAAGGACATCTCTCGATTAGAAAGTGACTGTGAGCGCCTGTCAACTAAATTAGCTAATCCCGATTTTGTCGCCCGCGCACCGGCGGCAGTGGTGAATAAAGAACGCGAACGGTTAGCAGAACAACAGACCGCACTGACACAATTAAAAACGCAGCATAATCATTTAATGCAGTCGCTGCAATAATTCGACATTTAACAGGTTATGCGGTAATGTAAATGACTGGTCTGTTAATACGAGGTAGGTGCAGTGGTAACATATCAACCCGGTAAAGAAAAGCGTTCAATCTGTATGATTCGCATCGTTGATTCACTCGCTGAAATCACGCGCTATCAAGATCGTGAATTACTCGAACGCAGCCTCGTTACCACCTTATCTGAACTATTCATAGATGCGGAATTTCGACTTTACCGCGTGATGATGACTGAGGGCATACTGGAATTAGCGTTATTAGCCTACGCCAGCAAGGGGGCAATTGTCTCTGAAGCCCGCCCGCGTCAACGTCATTTACCGCCAGAATTATTCGAAGCGATTTCTGATGCAATTATTAGCAAAGTTGTTATTGAGCGGCGCATAGATGAATCGTCGCTCATTAACATCATTTACCCAGTATACAATCAGCGTGATGAAATCTATGGCGTTTTATTACACGCAACTGCGCAGCCAAGTTTTGAAACGCAACGTTTGACCTATGGTTTACTGCGAATCTATTCTAATTATCTTGCCCTATTAGAAGACAGTCAACGCGACAAATTAACGAATGTATTTAATCGTGAAACGCTGGATGCAGAAATTACCAAACGCATCATTAGTTTTACGCAACATACGCATCAAAACCACAACAGCATTCGACGACGCGATGACGAAGGCTATTATTGGTTATGTTTGTTAGACGTCGATCATTTCAAAAACGTTAATGACACTTGGGGACATTTGTACGGGGATGAGGTGTTAATTTTATTAGCACGATTATTAGAAGCGATCTTTCGTAAAGAAGACCCCGTTTTTCGTTATGGTGGTGAAGAATTCGTCGTCATTTTTCGCACCTTTCATTTAGATGATGCACAATCTGTTGTAGAACGGGCGCGCAAATCTATTGAAAAACATTCGTTTCCCGGCGTAGGACAGGTCACAGTCAGCATTGGTGCCGTGCAAATTTTCGATCAAGATAGCGCCACTAATGTTGTTGACCAAGCGGATAAAGCCTTATATTACGCTAAAACACATGGGCGGAATTGTAGTCATTTTTATGCCGAATTATTAGCCGCTGGATTGATTGAAAAAAGCCAAGTGCAACTATACACAAGTTCAGTGGATTTTTTCTAATCACACCCGCCGCCGCGCCCAATCATTAGATAATTATCATCGCCAATTGCATCTGAAAACTCTGGAGGTTATTATGGAATTAGTCTGCCCGGCGGGCAATTTACCGTCATTAAAAACGGCAGTGGATCATGGCGCCAATGCCGTCTATTTTGGGTTTCGTGATGATACCAATGCACGGCATTTTGCGGGATTAAACTTCACGCCTGCTAAAATGGCCGAAGGCATTGAATACGCCCGACGTCATCGGGTGCGCGTCTTTTTAGCGTTAAATACTTATCCGCAACCGGATGGATTCAAACGGTGGCAAACGGCAGTGGATCAAGCGGCCGAATTAGGTGTTGATGCACTCATAGCTGCTGACCCAGGCGTATTAGAATATGCCAGTACCCATCATCCTAAACTCAATTTACACTTATCGGTGCAAGGGTCAGCAACTAATTATGAAGCCTTGCGGTTTTATCACGATTTATTTGGCATTAAGCGCGCCGTCTTGCCGCGTGTATTGTCAATGAGTCAGGTGCGTCACACCATTGAAAACAGCCCAGTTGAAATAGAAGTGTTTGCATTTGGCAGCCTATGCGTCATGGTTGAAGGGCGCTGCATTCTGTCATCCTATGCCACCGGACGTTCACCTAATACCTTTGGCGCCTGTTCACCTGCCAGTCATGTTGAATGGATTGAAACGCCTAATGGTTTAGATACGCGCTTGGGCGGTGTGTTAATTCAACGCCATCCCAAAGGGGAAAATGTTGGCTATCCAACGCTATGCAAAGGCACCTTCCGCGTCGGTAATAACACCTATCATGCGATTGAAGAACCGACCAGTTTAAATGTCATGGAGTTATTACCTGAATTAGCAGCTGCTGGTGTCAAAGCAATTAAAATCGAAGGTCGGCAACGCAGCCCCGTGTATGTCGGCCAAGTCACCCGTATTTGGCGCGCTGCATTAGATGCTTTTGAACGCGACCCCGCCCATTTCACTCCCCGTCCCGAATGGACAGCCGAATTAGGCAAGGTCTCAGAAGGTGCGCAAACCACACTTGGCGCCTATCATCGTCCCTGGCAATAATTATCATTAGGAAATAAAACACGCTATTATGACAGACGTTGCTTCTCACCAACCACGCCTCGCTCTCGGCCCAATTGCATATTATTGGCCACGCGCTCGCGTTCAAGACTTTTATACTCAAATTAGCACTGCACCAGTGGACATCGTTTATTTGGGTGAAACGGTGTGTTCTAAACGTAACGAATTGCGCTTGGATGATTGGTTAGCCATTGCCGAAACCCTGACAGCAGCGGGAAAAGAAGTGGTGTTATCCACGCTCGCGTTATTAGAAGCTGAATCAGAGTTAATTCGCCTGCGCGAGATTTGCAATAATGGGCGCTATCGGGTAGAAGCCAATGACATGGGCGCGGTGCAATTATTACGCGGCCAAGCGTTTGTGGTTGGGCATAGTGTCAACGTTTATAATGATCGCACCCTTGCTTTATTAGCGCGGCAGGGTTTAATGCGATGGGTATTGCCGGTTGAATTAACTGCCGCAACCTTAGCTGACATGCAGCGCTTGCGCCCGTCCGGTATTGAAACCGAAGTGGTGGTGTATGGGCGGATTCCATTAGCGTATTCGGCACGCTGTTTTACGGCGCGGGCGCGTAATTTGCCAAAAGATGATTGCCATTATTGTTGTATTGATTACCCCGACGGATTGGTATTAACAACGCAAGATAATCAAGGCTTTTTGGTATTAAATGGCATTCAAACCCAATCAGCGCGTACTGTCAATTTGCTATCCGAATTGCCACGCCTGCGTGAATTGCAGGTAGAGAGTATTCGTATTCAACCGCAAGCGGAACACACGTTAGACATTATTGATGTGTTCCACCAATGTTTAATAGGTGAGCAAACGACCAGTGAGGCCAGTGCAGCATTAGAATCATTCATGCCAACTGGCGGCTGTGATGGGTATTGGCACGGCGGGGCGGGAATGGAAAAACGTTACGAATCCTAATGCGAATGGCAAATAAAGTTGGGCGGCTGACCAATGAGTAGCCGCTGGCTGGTTTTGCATTTCACTGGCAAGTGGGTGAATGATGCAGGCAACTAACGGCAGGGAAATGACAGGTAAAACTGCTGCCAACGCCAAGTTCACTGGCAATAGAAAATTGGGCTTCATGGCGATGTAAAATGTGTTTAACAATGGCTAATCCCAATCCTGTGCCACCTGATGCGCGGGAGCGGGCTTTATCCACGCGGTAAAAGCGTTCACTCAAACGCGGTAAATGTTCGGCGGCAATGCCGGGGCCATTATCCGTGACGCGAAAACAAGCGCCCTGTTCATCTTCATGCCAATTGATCGTAATAACGGTGTGCAGTGGGGTATGTTTGACGGCATTAAAAATCAGATTAGACAAGGCACTGTGCAATTCGCGTTGATTGCCAATTAGTTCTAATTGTGTATCCAGATTAAGAACGAATAGATGTTGATCGCCGCTTAATGCCCGCGCCTCTATGACAATCAATTCTACTTCATCAGCGACTGCCACTGTGGTCATTTCGCTGGCATGTTCTTCTAATTCCAATCGTGATAAAGTTAGCAGGTCTTCAATAATGGTCTGCATCCGTTCTGCTTGATTGCGCATTAAATTAAGTGGCCGCTGGTGGCTGTCGGGGGTGAGTGTAGATTCACTCAGATTTTCTAAAAATCCTGCAATGACTGTTAATGGTGTGCGCAATTCGTGTGAGGCATTGGCGACAAAGTCGCGGTGAATTAAATTCAGATGAAACACTTTGGTAATATCCCGCCCCACCACTAAACATTGTTTGCGTCTTTCGCCAAAAGGGGTGACGCGCACGGAGAGAATGAGTGATTGATTATGCTCGGGGATGAGTTCAATTGGGCGCGTATCATCACCATTTAAGAGATAATTGCGCAGGGGGAGTGAATGGACGATGTCGGTGAAATAACGCCCTTGATCGGCGGGCATGAGAATACCCATTAACGCTGCCGCCGCGGGATTTGCCCATTCAATTCTTTTGACTTTATCTAAGACAATGAGCGCGTCAGGTAAAGAGTGCGCCGCCTCGCGGAAGCGCCGACTAAACCGCAATTGCCGTTTGCGTCCTTTGCGGGCGCGTTGTTGATAATGTGCAATAGCGCGATAAATGTCGCCCCATAGCCCGAGTGGAAATGGCGGAATTAAACGGTGATGTTGGCGAATTAACCGGGTGAGTTGTCCCAGTAATAATAAATGGCGAATCAAATAGGGTAGCAGAGCGAATAATACAGCAGTTGCAACTGTGAAGCCAATTAGATATAACAGCGCGGTGACTAATACGATTGCGCCAATGAGAATCAATTCAAAAAACCAATGAGTCTGCTGAATGCGGTGGGTTATCATTTGTATCAATTGGTGCGCATCAGTGACCCGGCGTAATTGGGTTGGTCGCCAAACGTTATCCATTTTGTTATCGGTCTGAAAAGCGGTAGCCGAGGCCGCGCACGGTTTGTAATAAACCATGATGTCCGCTCTGTTCTAATGCTTTGCGTAAGCGCCGAATATGCACATCAACGGTGCGCTCTTCGACATAGACTTGATTACCCCATACTTGATCGAGTAATTGTGAACGGCTAAAGGCGCGGTCAGCGTGGGTCATAAAAAAGTGTAATAGACGGTATTCGGTGGGTGCGATTTCAACGGGTCGGCCATTGGCGCTGACGCGGTGACTAATATGATCGATGCGCAAGCCGGCGATTTCTATTTGATCTTCACTATTTTCTGGTTTGCTGCGGCGTAAGACGGCATGAATGCGGGCGACCATTTCACGCGGTGAAAAGGGTTTAGCAATGTAATCATCTGCGCCGGTGTCTAATCCTTTGACGCGATCTTCTTCTTCGCCTCGCGCACTAATCATAATAATTGGAATGGTTTTGGTTTTGGGGTTTTGTTTTAATTGAACAGCCAATTCTAAGCCGGAGCGGCCGGGCAGCATCCAGTCTAATAAAATCAGGTCAATTTCATCATGTAGTTGTTTGCGTGCTTCGTCGGCATGACCGGCTTCGCGGACATAAAAACCCGCGCCTTCTAATGTAAACCGAATCAATTCACGAATGTCTGGTTCATCTTCAACGATTAATACATTTGGCATAATGGTATCATTCAATTATGACGGTGCTTGGGCGATTAGCGCCAGCAGCCTGTTGAAATAAACCATGAGTGTATGTCGGCAAGGTTACGATCTAATGACTAATAAAGTGTTGAGTAGTTTGCGCGTTGATAATTGCCTTGTTGTTACCTGTGGCATTTATTTTGCAAGAGCAGTCAATTGCAATCACCTGTCAGCTTTATGGCGCCCAATAATGTTAATGCGTATCAGTTTTAGTCAACGCGCCTGGCGATGGCGCACCTTTGGTATGGCGTGTTTGCTGGCGTGTCTATGTCACACCAGTACGGCACAAGTGTTTGAATCTACTGACAATATTGCCAGAACGGCGCGCACGTTTTTAGCCGATGAGATGCAGCGCCGTTACCCGAATCACACGGTGCAGGTCGAGGTTGATCCGCTGGATGCGCGGTTGCAATTTGCCCAATGTGACCACGCGGTGCGGGCGGAATTGGCGCCGGGGAGTCACAAACGCGGCGGCAATGTCAGTGTGCGCGTATTTTGTACCGAGCCGACGCGCTGGTCGGTGTTTGTGCCGAGTCGCGTGACGATTTTTGGTCAGGTGTTGGTGGTGGCGCGGCCATTGGCGCGGTCACAGCGCATCACCGCCGCCGATGTTCAATTAGAACAACGCGATGTTTCGGTGTTGCCAAATGGTTATTTTGATACGCCTAGCGCGGTATTGGGTTTGCAAACCAAGCGGGTGTTAGTGCCGGGGCAGGTGTTAAATAGTGGGCAATTGATGCCGCCGCTGTTAATTAAACGCGGGCAATTGGTGACGTTGCGCGCTGGGGCGGGGGGGGTACATGTTGACATGCAGGGCGAGGCGCTGGCTGACGGCAGTTTGGGGCAACGAATTCAGGCGCGCAACCAGTCGAGTCGGCGGGTGGTGGAGGGCGTGATTATTGCTGATGGGATCATCGAGGTGGCACAATGATAATCAGGTATGATGTTGTTTTAATAGATAATTCTGGCTGCAACCAGTCGCGCTGTGTAACATCACATTTCAAGTTTTGCGCAGAAATGCCGATAACTCATTCAAAGCACCGAGTGATTCAATTCGCATTGCTATTTGTTTAAGGACAATTCCTATGGACATTAAACCGTCATCTGGCAAAACATTTATCGCGGATAAACTGGTCAAGGTCGCCAAATTGTCGTCACCATCTACTGTGGCAGTAACGCACACAGCGCGGGCGAGTGACGAATCGGTGACGCTGACTTCTAGCACCCACGCCACCAATAAGGCGCCATTTAATCATGATCGGGTGCGCGAATTAAAAACGGCGCTTGCTGAAGGGCGTTATAGTATTGATTATCAGCGCTTGGCTGGCAAGATTATTGACGCCGAATGTTTTGGTTGAGCGTGAAAACCAACGGCGTATTGAATACGCAAAACGGATCGCTTCCGGGCGATTGGTGCCGCGGCGTTTATTATGTAGGTGAGT
The DNA here is from genome assembly GCF_014145225.1 of Thiospirillum jenense. Taxonomy (GTDB): domain Bacteria; phylum Pseudomonadota; class Gammaproteobacteria; order Chromatiales; family Chromatiaceae; genus Thiospirillum; species Thiospirillum jenense. The sequence goes on along the minus strand of NZ_JABVCQ010000023.1, from coordinate 1,239 downwards.
GATCGAAATGATGGATAAACAGCATCCGTTTTATATGTCATTGGAGCGTTCCATCGCGCTGGCGCTGCAATTAGAAAACGCATTAGCCGAAGAAACCAGTGCGATTGAACGTCGTGATGCTGATCTATTGCAACAGGTGGTCGCCGCTAAAAAAGGAATTGTGATGCGGTTGGAACAAGAAACCCAATTACAACGGCAGCAGGTTGAAAATAGCGGTCAAGCCTTTACGCCGCAAGGGTTGGATGTGTTTTTAACAGCATTGGATGATAGCACTCGCACGTTAATAACCCAGTGGAATAGCTTGCGGCAGGTGATCGTGCGCTGTGATTTAATGAATAAAACCAATGCCCGGTTAATTGAACGCCACCGCCAGCGCGTCGCTACAACCATTCAATTATTGCGGGGTGATGATGGCAATGGTGGTGTTTATACGCCTAAAGGACAGACTACGCCGATCACGGTGCAACGCCGCACGCTCAGTCGTGCTTAAATGACCTTAAATCGGTTATTATGGCATGAGGGCTATATAACGCATTAGATAAAACTGCTATGAAAGAAATTGTTCCGCCTCAATTGTCGCCGGTGTCGCTGCGTACCGAGACGGGGCGCGGAACGTTAATTGAGCGTGGGCAAGCGGTCACGACACCAACGCCGCCGCCAGTTGAATCATCTCCAACCGCTTTGCAATTGACGCCGGGAATGCGTTTGGAGGCGCAAGTGCGACCGTTGGGCGCTGGGCATGAGGCATTAGTACGCTTGCGTCCGGCGGATGGTCACGGTGAATGGTCGCCGCCAATGCGGGTGCAATTAACTGCATCGCCACCGCCTCAACCAATTCCCCCGCTACCGCCATTACAAATTGCTGCTAAAGGTGCCTCCGCGCATTTAGTTCAGCAATACGCGGCGGTCGGTTATAATTCACCAATTTCGCAAAGAGCGCGCCCTGCAACTCAGCGTTCTGAATTAAACTCAATTCCTGCCCGTCAATCAACTGACCAACAAGTCAATTCATCCGATTTGCCTGAATTACCGCCTATTCCAGTTCGTCAAACGCAATCATTGCCAACTAATCAACCAATTGACTTGCCTGAATTACCGCCCATTCCAACTCGTCAAACGCAGTCATTGCCAACTAATCAACCAATTGAGTCGCTTGAATTACCGCCAATTCCCGCACGTCAACCGCAATCATTGCCGACTAATCAACCAATTGACTCGCTTGAATTACCACCCGTCCCC
>NZ_JABVCQ010000022.1 GCF_014145225.1 Thiospirillum jenense | reverse complement strand
ACTCCCAGTAATCATCGTTTTTCGGCGTCATTTCATTCGGATTTTTATTGCAAAATTTGAAAATTTTCAATTGTGAGTCACTTGCAAATCAATCCGACTTTCCTGCTGTTAAATTAAAGCGAATGTTCCCACGCTTACCTCGTGGGAACGAGTGCTTTTGACACACCCTCACGTCAATCAATTCCCGTTCGTTTTCAAACGTGCCAGTAAACCTTTGGCCGCGTCGCGTTCAGCAAATTCTGCTTTTGCCGACTGCGTTAATATCTGTTCCAAGGTACTGATTGCCGCTCTTGTATCACCAGCCGCTTGCAGAATCTGCGCCCGATGGAATAAGAAATTCAGATTTTCCGGCTGCATTTGTAACACATCACGATTTAATTGACGTGCCTCATCTAATTGATCTTGTAGCATTAAAACAATTGACAAGGTGTCCTTAACTTCTAATAACTGAGGCGCTTGTTTATGAGCCATTCGCGCATATTCTAATGCTTTTTGCGGCTGACGTTCTCGCAATAACCATGCAAGATTATTTAAGGCCACCGCGTTATTTGTATCATTGGCTAATCCAAGTGTGAATTGCTCAATTGCATCTGATTCACGCTGATTAACTAGATAGTGCTGACCTAATGTAAAACGTACCGCGCTATCTTGCGGATGTATATCTAACCAGTCTTGCAGCGTGGTTTCAGACGCAGTGATTTGTTTTGCTTGCGTTTGTGCGTAGCTCAAGCGCATTACGTTGATAGCATTAGGTGATTGTTCTAATAAAGTTTTATAATGCACAATAGCGGCTTGCCAATCACCCGTTAATTCCGCTAATTTAGCTTCCAACAACCCAATGTCATTCGCTACTACTTTGGTCTCCGCCGCTGGCAGGCGTTTAAGTTCTGCCAAACTAGTTTTTAATCCTTTGACATCCCGTCGCGCTAGAGCAATTCGCGCTCGCATTAACAACGCCGGCGCCGCATCTGCATTCAATTTAATCGCCTGTTGTAATGCGGATTCCGCTTGATCTATTCGATTCAAGTTTAATAGCGTATCGGCTTGTGCTAACCAAACTTTTGCATCATTCGGCATCAATTTAGCCAATTGTTCCAATGTGTTATAGGCGGCAGTGAAATCACGGGCAACCGCATGTGCCTGCGCTAATAAACCGAGAAAAATGCGGTTATTTGCTTGCATATCACTGCGCGGTAATAAAACACTTAATGCGGCTTGTGGTTCATTCTGTTGCAAATGAAATGCGGCCAATTGCAGCGCCGGTTCTAATTGCTGCGGATTGCGTTCGACCGCCGTTTCCAAATACTGTTTAGCCGACACTTTATCATTCTGCGCTAATGCAACGCTGGCTAATCCACTTAATAACGCGGCATGACCTGGATGCAATGCCAAACTCTTTTCATATTGTGCCTGTGCTAATTGCGGATTCTTAGCGTATAACGCCAGCGTTGCTAAACCACTGGTGGCGGCAATTGCGCCAGGTTCAATAGTCAAGGCCTGATTAAACGCCCGTTCCGCCTCGGGCATTTTTGTATTATTCAAATACAATAAACCCAATAGCGTTTGCACCCGTGCTGAATCGGGTTGAAACTGTTCTAATGCTTGACCAGCGCGCAATGCCGTCGCTTTATCACCCAAGCGCATAAATCCCAAAACCAATTGTTCAACCAAATACCACTGTTTATCATCTTGATCGAAATTCGTTTTGATATTGCTGACATCTAATGCCTTTTTGAATGCGGCAATGGCGGTATCCGGACGACCTTGACGCTGCGCTTGTTGCGCGGTCATTAAAAGAATATCGGGGTGATTTTCACCCAATACAGCCGCTGCCGCGTTTAATGGTTCATTCGCCGCCGCCGGATTGGTATCCGCCAGTGCTAATCGCGCTTGCGCGGCTAATGCCGGCGCAAATTTCGGATTAACTTCAATTGCCGCTTGCAATTGCACTTTCGCCGCCGTGATATTACCGACCCCCGCTTCAGCCCGCGCCAGCGCCGTTAAAACCCGCGCATCTTTCGGGCGTTGTTGCCGCAGCGATTCTAAATGGGCGCGAGCAGCGGCGAAATCATTACCCGTCAGCGCCGCTTCCGCGGCCAATTCCAATATCGCCGCCTGTTTAGGTTGTGCTTTTAAGAGCGGCGCAATGAGTTCATTTACCTTATCCAGCGCATTTTGTTGCAAATAATACGCGGCTAAATATAATTTTGCTTCTAAAGCATCGGGATTTTTATCCACCGCTTGTTGTAACAATTGCAGTGCTTGTTGATTATCTTTATTGATGATAGCCAATTTAGCCAACGCAATTAATAACCCCGGGTGATCGGGACGTGCAATTAAACCATCGCGCAAAATCTGTTGAGCGCGGGCAACATCTTTATTCTCCAATGCAATTAACGTTAAGCCGTTAATCGCCGATAAATCACTGGCATCGAGTTTGAGTGCCTGCTGATACGCCGCTGTCGCCTCCGTCCACTGGCGCTGCGCGGCGTACACCGCCCCCAAAATCACCTGCGCCCGCGCTGACGTTGGCTCACGTTGCGTCCAAGCGACAGCCTCCGCCAACGCCTGTTGCGGTTTTTTGCTGCGCAAATACCCGGCAATCAATTGCTCCGCCGCGCCCGCCAACGTCGGCTCTTGTTGCAATGCAGTTTTTAATTCGCGCAAGCCCGCTTCAGTATCGCCCTGCGCCAATAACACCGTCCCCAACCGCGCACTGGCTTGGGCTGAATCGGGCGCTTGATTTTTAACCTGCCGCAAATAATCCAAACTTTCCGCCGTTTTACCCTGACTGGCCAGCGCATTCGCCAACAAATCCAGCGCCACCGTGTCGTCGGGCGATTGTTTGAGTAATTCGCGTGCCACGCGCTCGGCTTCCACCGCATCGCCGCCCTGCAACGCGGCGGTACTCAGCAAGCGCAACCCGTTGACATCATCCGGGCGGGCGGCGACAAACCGCTGCAAATTCAGCCGCGCCAGTTCAATCTGACCTTCCGCCAAGTGACTGGCACCGAGGAAAAATAATGCCGGGGTGAAATCGGGATTGCTGCCCAACACAATGTCAAATTTTTCAATCGCTTGAGTGTAATTTTTCTCAGCGTAAAACAGCACTCCCTCGGCGTAATCCACCTGCGGGTTCTTGTCCAACTGGTCACGCAGCGCGGCAATATCTTCACGCGCCGCGTCAAACTGGCGCAGTTGAATGCGGATCAATGTCCGATTAAGCCGCACCTGCGCCAGCGTCGGCAGTTTGGTCAGCGCCTGACTGTAGGCGGCTTCGGCCGCCGCCAATTGATTAGCCGTTCGCTCGATGTCACCCAACAAACTCAGCGCATCCAGCGAATCAGCTTTTTGCGTCAACACCTGCTGGGCAAGCGTGCGCGCTCCGTCGGTATCAGCGCGGGCAAGTAACATGCGCGCCTGTGCCAATTGCGGGAAAATGCCCTGCGGATCCCGCCCGCGAGCGGCCGCGATCTTGGCATCCGCATCGGCGGCGTGACCGCGTAAAAATTCCGCCGTCGCTTGAATAGCCAACAATTCCGCGGCAATCGGGGCGGCTAAATCGGCGGGGATAGTGAGCGCCACAATCTGATCGAGTTTGTCGGTTTGCAGCCACGCCTGCGCCAACCAGGGTTGATAATCGGTGAATGCCGCCCCGGCTTGTTGAGCGCGAGTCAATTCCTGCTCGGCGCCCACCGCATTGCCCAACCGCATCAACGCCTGACCAAGTAGCGCCCGTGCGCGGGCGGCACTGGCGGTATCCAATTGCGGTTCGGTGGCAGCCAGCGCATTTTTCAATTCAATCACCGCGGTGCGCCAGGCTTGCTCGTTAATCGCAGTCTGCCCTTTGGCAAAGGCCTCGGCGGCGGATTCGCTGCTACTGCAACTGGTGGTTAGCAAACTGCCGGTCAGGGCGAGTGTGGTAAAAATCAAACGACGGGCGCGATGGTGCGATGGCATAAATCAAGTCACTCCTAAACACGAATCATTTAAAACGAAACATGAGACAGTCAGGTCAAATATGTCGCTAGTTATACTAAAGAACGGGTGATAACTCGAATTTGCTGTGCAAACGGTGGCAATGGCTTTGACAGGCTTAATTATTTGTCGTAGATTGCACCGGATTTTGCAGGACTGGTGTGTTGGTTTGTAACCCCGCGACCAGTGACAATCATACTGCAAAGCCCCTGCGGTTTTGATTGCATTGCTGGCTATTTGCCAAGTTAAACATTTGACTTGACAAATGTTGAGTGCAGCATAACCTAGCGCTCCCGCATTAAACTCATTGAACTAACCTGCTTGATTTGAAGGTCTATCTCTAATGAAATCTGCCATTCATCCCGAATATCACGATGTCAAAGTGCTGTGTAGCTGTGGCAATAACTTTACCACCCGTTCGACATTAAAAAAACCGGAGCTGCATATTGAAGTCTGCTCGGCCTGTCATCCCTTTTACACCGGCAAACAAAAGATTGTTGATACCGGTGGACGAGTAGATCGCTTCCGGCGTAAATATGCGCGGGGTTAATTGAAACCCCGTCGCGTTAATAATCGTTCCCACGCGCCAACGTGGGAACATGCGCTGTTTATAATAGCCACGTTCATTAAAGATCATTCCCCCGCCCGCGCCTTCTAATCAATTGCAATACCCCCGCTTGCAATACACGCATTAAACCCAACGGATATAACCCGCGCCGCAGCAGGCGAATAGCGACCAGCCGCGTGATGCTCCAGGTATCATGCCAGGGACGGTAATGACTGGGACGCGCCGCGTGTTGATAACGATTGGCAACATCAACTCGATACACCGCCGCCCCGGCCGTCACCGCGTCAATCAACAATTCAGTCTCATACCTAAACCCTTGATTACATTGCGGTTTTGTCGGCAACTGCTGAAGCAGCGCCGCCGAATACAGCCGCAACCCCGACTGCGTGTCGGTGATCGCCTGTCCACACGCCCACGAAACCCAAAAATCGGCAAAATGGTTGGCAAAACGCCGCAACGGTGGCGATTGGTTGCCATCTGCGCGCTGGCGGACGGCGATGATGAGCGGGAATGGTGACTGCGGCGCGGTGCGCTCGGCAGCCCGCAGCAGACGCGGAATATCGGCGGCATCGTGCTGATTATCGGCGTCAAATGTGACAACCCACGCCGCCCCGCTCGCCAGTGCCTGCGCAATGCCGGTGGCGAGCGCAAAGCCCTTGCCGCGATTGATCGGGTGAGTAAGTAATTGAATTTGCGGATATTCTGCGACCAACTCGCGCACCCGGCGAGCGGTGTCGTCCCCTGAACCGTCGTCCACCACGATCACCGCCGTCACGCCGGCTTGCTGGCAAACTGCGCGCACGACGTGACCGATGCTGGCGGCTTCATTAAATGCGGGAATGATAACGGCAGCGGTCCCGGCGGGGGCAATCATTATTATTACGGCGCGGGTTGCACGAAGGTTAAATGAAAGTTCACGGGAACGGCGCGGCTAATCACCGGCAGCCCGGCCAATTCGCGCAATTGCTCTAGCGCGGCGGTAAAATTGAATTGCGCCGCGTCTAAAATCACCGGTTTTTTATTCGCCACAAATAAGGTCGTTGCATTCAATTTGGCCACCGTCACTGTCACTTTAATTGCCTGATTCACGCCATGTAATGACAAGGTGGCCGCGCTGGTTAATTCAACCATCTCACCGACCTTGAGCGCATCCAGCGCGGCGGTGTCTAATTGCGCGGTTAAGGTCGCGTCTTGAAACTGTGCCGTTTCAAACAAAATATCACGCAGGCGCTGATCGCGCACCGCATTATCAGTGGTTAAACTGGCTAATGGAATGCGAATGGTGAGGGCGCCGGCGGTTGTCAACTGCCCGTTTAATTGTGCGAATTGATGCACGTCCGCCAAATTCTGCGATTTAATTGAAATAAAATTCAATTGCGAACGGGCGGCATCTAATGACCAATCCGCCCAAGCTGATGTGGTTAGCAGTGTGGCGGTCATTAAAATAAAACTGCGGGTTAAATTACTCATGCGGTCAAGCTCCTCGGTGGTGTTGATTGATAACGTCGTGAAATGAATCGTGATAGTGGTCAACATAGGCGCCAGTGCGCCGGAATTAAAGGGCCGCGCATTTGGTACTTGACGTTGTGAGGCTAATTAGCTAAATTGTGCGCTTATTGGCTACGTAGCTCAGTTGGTTAGAGCGCGGCACTCATAATGCCGATGTCGCTAGTTCAAGTCTAGCCGTAGCCACCAGCTTACTCTGCACATTTGCGGTGATTTTGCATACCCAAATGTGCCATCCCCACCGTCAAGCTGCGCATTTCGCACCCGTCCCTGTTGTTTTACCATGCCGCAGGTGCGATCATTCACTGTTATTTCAAACTGATATGATATGCGCGTCATGCCGTGATCGCGCCGTGTCACGTTTTTTATTACGCCACCGCAGCAAGTGAATACCATGTCTCAACCGCAATTTACCCCCGTGTCATTTGATCGCCACGCCAATAAACTCTGGCGGCGTTTTACCAGTTATCATTTCGCCCAATCATCCGCTGTATTACCGCTCGTCGCCGCTGAATTGGCCAAATCCGTGATGGCATTTCCCATTGCGTTTATTCAAGATGAAGCGGGCGCCTATACACCCGTTGCGGTGCTGGGTTTTAATGCCGGGCAGAATTTGTTCATTGCCCCAGACGGACGCTGGCTCGGGCGTTATATTCCCGCCGTATTACGCGGTCATCCGTTTCGTTTAGCCAGTCTTGGTAATGATAAATTGGCGCTGTGCGTGGATGACAACAGTGAATTGGTGCAAGAGGTTGATGGCGAACCGTTTTTCACTGCTGACGGTCAAATCGCCCCGAGTGTCGCGCAACTCATGGAGTTTTTGCGCCAATTGGAACACAACCGGCAATTAACCATCACCGCAATGGCGACCCTCGCTAATCATCAGTTATTACAACCCTGGCCAATTAAAATAGATCAGGGCGCGGCGGGTGAACGGCAATTAACTGGATTATATCGCGTGGATGAGGCGGCATTTAACAATGCCCCGCTTGAGGTATTAACCGCAGTACGGGCGGCGGGTGGTTTACCGATTGTTTATTGCCAGTTATTATCCATGCAGCATTTATCCATGCTCGGCGAAATGGCCGCGGCACAAGCGCGAGCGCAGGCGCAATTATTACAAAAATCCAAAGAACTATTCACCTTCCCCGACGACGGGTTGCTGCATTTTGATTAGCGCGTTGATTGAACCAAACATCATGTTTTGCCAACAGTCATTCACCCGCCACCGCTTTTTTTCACAATAGGCGATTTATGTTTCATTTACCATCACACGCTGCCGCCCGCAATCGTCCTGATGATGAATTGCAATTAGCACTTAAACTGAGTCGCACGTCTTTTTTAGTCGCGGCATTCTTCAGTTTATTTATTAACCTGTTAATGCTCGTCCCGTCTATCTACATGTTGCAAGTGTATGATCGGGTCTTGGCCAGTAATAGCGAAACGACCCTGTTAATGCTCACTTTATTGGTCGTCGGGTTATTTGTCATCATGGGTACATTGGAAATGCTGCGGGCGCGGATTTTAGTTCGCGTCAGCGCCCGATTAGACATGTTGTTAAATACGCGCTTATTTAATGCCATGTTTGAAGCCAATTTACGCGGCCGCGGCCCCGGCGGGCAACCCATTGAAGATTTAACCAATTTACGCCAATTCTTAACGGGCAACGCATTATTCGGTTTTTTTGATGCGCCCTGGATTCCCATTTACGTTGCGGTGTTATTTTTTATTCATCCCTGGTTGGGTTGGTTGGCAATTGGCAGCGCGGTACTATTAAGCATCGTTGCATTTTTCACGGACTTTTCCACCCGCAAACCATTAGCAGAAGCCAATAACTTGGCAATTAGCGGGCGGAATTATTTGAATGGTAATTTGCGCAATGCCGAGGCGTTGGAGGCAATGGGCATGTTAGAAAATGTCCGCCACCGCTGGTTGACGCGGCATAAACAATTACTCATTTTGCAAGCATTGGCGAGTGATCGCGCCGGCGCGCTGAGTAGTTTAAGTAAAAGCCTGCGCGTGACGTTGCAATCATTAGTATTAGGGCTGGGTGCATTATTGGCAATTCAACAAGTTATTACCCCGGGCATGATGATTGCGGGGTCAATTATTCTCGGTCGCGCATTAGCCCCGGTGGATTTGTTAATTGGCAGTTGGAAAGGATTTTTATCCGCCCGTTCAGCGTATAAACGCTTGCAAGATTTATTATACGCCGTCCCCGCCCGCCCGCGCAGTATGCGGTTGCCGCCACCGACTGGGCAATTGAGCGTGGAAAATGTCGTGGCCGCCCCGCCCGGCTCCAATGTTCCGGTGTTGCGCGGGGTGCGATTTGACGTGAACGCCGGCGAAATTGTCGGCATCGTCGGCCCCAGCGCGGCGGGCAAATCCACGTTGGCGCGGGTGCTGCTCGGCGTTTGGCCAATCGCGTCGGGCAAGGTGCGCCTCAGCGGGGCGGACATCAGCCAGTGGAATCGGGACGAACTCGGGCCGTATGTCGGTTATTTACCACAGGACATCGAGTTATTTGACGGCACGGTCAGCGAAAATATCGCCCGTTTTGGTGAAATTGACGCCGATCAGGTTGTGGCGGCCGCGCAACGGGCGCAGGTGCATGAAATGATTTTACGGTTGCCCAAAGGGTACGACACGCCGATTGGGGTGGGCGGCGCGGTGCTGTCGGGTGGGCAGCGGCAGCGCATTGGTTTAGCGCGGGCAATGTACGGTCGGCCGGTGCTGGTGGTGCTGGACGAGCCGAATTCCAATTTGGACGATCAGGGCGAGGCGGCGCTGGTGCGGGCGGTGACGCAGTTAAAAAACGACGGTTCGACGGTGTTGCTCATCACGCATCGGTTAAGCATTCTCAATAGCGTGGACAAAATTGTGGTGCTGCGCGAGGGGCAGGTCGAGGCGTTTGGCACCCGCGAGCAGGTGTTGCCGCAGTTTGCCCGCCCGGCGGCGGTGGCTCGTCCAGCGTTACAAGCAACGGCAACTAACTGATTTTTCGAGTATTTTTTATGGATATTGACATCACTCCGCGCCGCATCAGTGCGCCCGAACCCAGTCTTGAAGTGCCGACGAACGACAAATCCATTTGGATCGGCGGTTTGCTGGTGCTGTTTTTCGGTTTCGGCGGGTTCACATTTTGGGCGGCCGTCGCACCATTAGATAGCGCCGCGATTGCGCCCGGCGTGGTGGCGGTCGAATCGGCGCGCAAAACCGTGCAACATTTCGAGGGCGGCATTGTCAGCGAGATTTTGGTGCGCGAGGGCGATCATGTCACCTCTGGTCAATTATTATTGCGCATGGATAATACCGAGGCGAGTTCGCAATTAGAAATCGTGCGCTCGCAGTATTTATCATTATTAGCGCGTGAGGCGCGGTTAATTGCCGAGCGGGATGAATTAACCAAGATTGCTTTTGCCCCCGAATTATTAGCGGTTAAAGATGACCCGCGCATTGCTGATTCAATGATTGGTGAGCAACGGTTATTTGAATCACGGCGTAAAGCATTGGCGGGTGAAAAGGCGGTTTTGCAGCAACGCGCCGAGCAATTAAATGAGCAAATACTCGGATTAAAAGCGCAGGCGGATAGCAAATTAACGCGAATTAAATTGTATCAAGAAGAGATCACCGGGCTGAAAGACTTATTTAAAAAAGGTCTGGGTGATAAAAGCCGGTTGCGCGAATGGGAGCGGCTGGTGGCGGAATTAGAAGGTGAGCGGGCTGAACATCAAGCCTCAATTGCCGCAGCGCGGGTGCAAATTAGCGAAACGCAATTGCAAATCAATCAATTGGACCGGCGGTTGGAGAGTGAAGTAGCGACGGATTTGCGCGATGTGGAAACCAAATTAGCCGATTTACGCGAGCGCATTCGGGCATTAGAAAAAACGTTAGCGCGCACTGAAATTTATGCGCCAGTGCCGGGTAGTATTGTTGGCATGGGACAGCACACCATTGGCGGTGTTATTCGCCCGGGCGATAAGATTCTTGACATCGTGCCGAATGATGAAGATTTAATTGTTGAGGCGCAGGTGCAGCCGGTTGATATTGATCGTGTCGAGCCGGGATTAGAAGCCGATTTGCGCATGAGTGCGTTTAATACCCGCACCACGCCGGTCATTACAGGCAAGGTATTAACTGTTTCTGCTGACCGTTTAATGAATCAACAAACCGGCGTTCCTTATTATTTAGCGCGGATTCGTGTGACAGCCGTTGGCATGGATAAATTGCGCGGGCGGACATTACAAGCGGGAATGCCCGTTGAGGTGATGATTAAAACGGGCGAGCGCACGTTTCTTGATTATCTCATTCGGCCGCTCATGGATCGGTTTGCGGTTGCATTCACCGAAGAATAGGGCGTTATTTCCCCATTCAATACTGATTAGGATGAATGCGTGAGTGCAGTGGTTATGACGCCGAGGATTGAAAACCGGTTTATTACGCAACAGCTCAGTTGTTATTTCGATCAAGTTGAAGACCGTCTGTTATTAATGGCTCATGCGCCGCACGGTCAATTGCGCACGGTGGCGCTCACCCGCCGTTTAACTGAACGGTTAATTAACGCTTTTGCCACCTTGTTAATGGATTCGAGTGCATTAGCAATGCGGGCACCGACCGAAGCGCGGGCGGATGTGGTGTTATTAGAACATCTGAGCGCGGTCACAACTAATCGCCATTTCAATCCACCGCCGTCAATCACAACACCCGCGGCGTCGGCAATGACTACGCAATCATCTCCCGCCCCGAATAATCCCTCTATACCATTAATTAGCAGTTTGCAAGTGCAAATAGAAGCGACGGCGTTTCATTTGCATTTTCACACGGCAAGCGATGAAGTGTTGATATTAACACTGCAACGCCCTGAATTGCATTGTTTATTAGAATTGCTGCGCCATTATGCCGAGGTGGCGAATTGGAATATCGTCATTGAGACAGCGTGGTTTATCACCCGCCCACCCCCTTATCTTATTAATTAACTTGCGAGGTTATGATGCCTTCATCATCAATTGCACTGCATGGCACCACCATTTTATCCGTCCGCCGCGCCCAGCACGTTGTCATTGGTGGCGATGGGCAGGTTTCATTAGGTCAAACTATTGTCAAAGGCAATGCACGCAAAGTACGCCGTTTATACAAAGAACGGGTATTGGCGGGATTTGCGGGTGCGACGGCGGATGCGTTTACATTATTTGAACGCTTTGAAGCGCAATTAGAAAAGCATCAAGGGCATTTGGTGCGCTCGGCAGTGGAATTAGCAAAAGATTGGCGCACAGATCGCATGTTGCGGCGATTAGAAGCGATGTTGTGTGTGGCGGATTTGAATGCGTCGTTAATTCTGTCGGGGAATGGTGATGTGATTGAACCCGAACAGGGCATTATGGCAATTGGCTCGGGCGGTTCATTTGCTCATGCAGCAGCGCGGGCGTTAATGGAAAATACCGAATTGGATGCGCGTCAAATTGTCGAGCGTTCATTAGCAATTGCCGCTGATATTTGTGTGTATACCAATCATCAACGGGTGATTGAGGAATTGCGCGGGGAATAAAGCGTGCTGATTTATCGTTGAGATCATAATGATCTGTAAAGGGATTAAAGTCCGATTTGACAGTGTTTTTTTGCATAGTTTTTTTAGTCAGTGTATTGCACTTACTACAATAGATGATTAGTATATCAGTGCCGATCATATATGTTAACGGAGCATTATATGGACTTGCACACAAAAACAACACACGCACTAAAACAGGTTGCTACCGAATCGCTTACCGTTTTTAAGACTATCGCAGATAGTTGTCAAGATAAACTAAAACAATCACGTTCATCCGATTATGAAACAGCATTTGTTCATAATAATACGTTGACAAATTCAAATGCGGTTAACAACCTCGCAAATATCAGTGCAGTCAATCAAGCCAACTATAGTTGTTTAGCCGATAAACCAGTTTTTGCTCGCGTGACTGGAGTGAACGAAAACGGAGAGCGAAAAACTTATTATATTTGTCGGGGCGTTCCACCATTTGTAAAAGATTCAAACTGCGCCAGTTATCAATCTCCAATAGGACGTTTGGCATCTTTAGCAGTCGGTGATGAGCATGATGTTGGAAATAATACACTTGAAATTATTGAAAAATTTATTTTCGACCCTGTTTTAGAAAACAAAAACTGGGATTCAAAAAATACAAAAGCCTATGGTGAAAATTTTGGTGAACGGGGCTGCTATACCGTAGAATCGTTAAGAAAACTGATCGAATCTTCTAAATCATTAGAAGATAAAGCAATAGAAGATATTGAAAGATTATCTGATGAAGACCAGCTGAGGCAAAATATTTTTGAGGGCGTTCGGCGTAGCATTATTGACAAAATGGAATTGCGTGATCAGCCCATTCTCGATCAATATCAGGATGAAATTTTTCGATTGCCACTCGATGAACGGTTATTAATTCTTGGTTCGCCTGGTACAGGTAAGACAACGACTTTAATTCGGCGGCTTAGTCAAAAAGTTGATGAAGAATATCTTGACGAAGATGAGAAAACTATTGTTGATTCTGTGAAAACAGAAATTCCGTACGCCCAAAATTGGTTGATGTTCACGCCTACTGAGTTGTTAAAACAGTATCTTAAAGAAGCATTTAATCGGGAGCGTGTTCCAGCACCGGATACTCATGTCAAAACTTGGGATAACTATAGATCAGACTTGGCAAGAAATAAGTTTAATATCTTAAAAACATCCAGTTTTAATGGTGATGGATATGTATTAAAAGAATCGGTTGCTATTTTAACCGATACCGCGCTGGATAATTTGATTGGTTGGTTTGAAGATTTTTATGAATGGCAACGTGTAACTGTTTTTGACGAGTTGTATTTGTCTGCTGAAAAATTGGCGAATAGTTCTGATAAAAAAGTTGCTGGTGTTGGACAACGATTATTATCAACACTTAAATCCGTAAAGCATCAAATGTCACCAAATAGTTGGGTGACAGTTGTTTTAGAAGGGCAGCTCATTCAAAAACATTTAGACGACATCAGAAAAGATATAAATAAAAAAATAATAAATGTCGTGGCTGAATTACAATTTCACAATGGAAATTTTTTGAATGAATTAGCAGTATTTATTGATAGTCTTAAACACTTATCTAGCAGTGATGATCAAGATGACAGCGACGATCAGGATATTGACGAAGAAGAATTACAGCAATCTGCTAATGTGCAAAAACAGGCCTTTAATGATTATAAAAAAGCAGTGAAAGCACAAGCAAAGGCTTTAGTTAGTCAAAGTCCTTTGAGAAAAGAGAGTCGTAACGCTAAAATTATTCAATGGCTAGGTAATCGTGGGTTGAGTGAAAAAACCTATCAGGTTGTAGGAAATAACTTAATTATACAATCAAGTGCGCGACGTTTTCTAAATCCAATCCTGTCTAATATAGCTAAAAAATATCATGCCTTTCGCCGGCAGCGGCAACAGGAAGGCAAATGGTATTTTAAGAGTGGTTTTAATTCAACGGATTTGCATTCATTAGAATTGGATGTGATCTTACTGACAATATTTAAGAGCGCTCATCAATTTTTTATACGACAAAGGGATTTCAATATTGATAAGCATATTGACCGAACGGCGTTTTCATACTTAAAAAAAATGCGAGATATTTATCGTCATCAGGTTTTTGTTGATGAAGCGACCGATTTTTCTCCAATACAACTTGCTTGTATGGCGCATCTTTCAAGTCCACAGATACAATCTTTTTTCGCTTGCGGTGATTTTAATCAACGCCTAACCACTTGGGGTACACAATCTGAGGATGAGATGCACTGGATTTTTTCTAATACCAACAGAAAAATTGACATTAAAAAAATTAAAATCGCGTATCGGCACAGCAGTCAGCTTAATCAATTAGCCCGATCAATTGTTTTGGCCTTTGATGGAAAAGATCAGGATGTAGTGCTGCCTAAAGATGTGAATAATGATTGTGTTTCGCCTGTACTACTGGAAAATACTATCAATAACTCAGTGATAAAGTGGTTAGCATCACGCATCCAAGAAATTGAAAAACTGGTT
This sequence comes from Thiospirillum jenense, assembly GCF_014145225.1. Lineage (GTDB taxonomy): Bacteria > Pseudomonadota > Gammaproteobacteria > Chromatiales > Chromatiaceae > Thiospirillum > Thiospirillum jenense. Next base: position 43,939 of record NZ_JABVCQ010000022.1, on the reverse strand, counting down.
AAAAAATTACCTTCTATTGCGGTGCTTGTTTGTGATGAACAAGAAGTTGAAACAGTTGCGCGTGATTTAAATAGCGTATTAGAGGAAGTCAATATTAGAGCTATTGCCTGTCCAAAAGGTCAGACCAGAGGGCAAGATACGGACGTTCGAGTATTCGATGTTCAATATATTAAAGGGCTTGAGTTTGAAGCGGTCTTTTTTGTTGGTATTGATCGTCTTGCATCTTTGCAGTCAAAACTCTTTGATAAGTATTTATATGTGGGTACGACACGCGCTGCAACGTATTTGGGAATTACTTGCGATCATTTATTGCCAAAGTCTCTTACCGCATTGCGTCACCTGTTTATCTCTAATTGGACTGACATATAAAACCTACAGGAGTCACGCTGTTGATCGTTCCCGCGTTCTAATGTGGGAACGCACTCTTCCTTGAAAAATCAATCTGTTAGAATCTAAACTGCGTCACTTCTGCTTTAATCTTCATTAACCACATCGTGTTTATTTGGTGCAGCCGCATCAAAGAGCGCCAGATCGCGCACATTCTTTTGCACGGCAATTGCACCAAATAAACTCAACAAAAATGCCATTGCATAAAAGCCTTTTTCACTGGCATTGAGGGCGGCATTCCAAAGGCCGACGGCAAGTAATAGAATAGACATGCCGAGTGATAACCAGCACAAACCGTAATATAAACTGGTGACGGCAATGCCTTCCAAGCGGTCGCGCACCGATTTTTGTAATGAAACAGCGGCAAATAATCCATACATCAGCAGCACAAAATAATAGCCCTTTTCATTGAGCGGCATCGTGGCATTCCATAGTCCAATCAAATAAACAACCGCGCCAATGAACAGCGCCGCCCACGATGTGCCAATAAAGGCGCTGGTCGGACGTTGGAGTTGTGGATTCATTTGACGCCACCTTGAGTTGATTTAATATCAATGCCCCGGCACAACGCTAAATACCAATGTTTTCAAATAATCCGTCTCGGGCATCGCCGGGTGAATCGGATGATCGGGCGACTGACCGGCGCTGTGCAATAATTGAACGGTGCAATGTGCCCGCCGCGCCGCGTGTTGCACAGTGCGCACAAATTCCATGCGGCTTAAATGATAAGAACAGGAAGAGCTGACTAATAACCCGCCCGGTGCTACCAATTGCAACCCTAATTGATTTAACCGTTGATAGGCTTGCAATCCTTCGTGTTCATCTTTACGCCGTTTAATAAGCGCCGGCGGATCAAGAATGACCAAATCGAATTGCGCATGGTGATCGCGCAATTGCCGCAAAACATCAAACGCATCGCCGCGCTGCACTGCCACCCGATCAGCAACCCCATTGTCCTGTGCAATTTGTTCGACCTGCCCCAGCGCGGCGGCGGAACTGTCCACGCAAATCACCTGTTTTGCGCCATTCGCCGCGGCCTGCAATCCCCACGCGCCGAGGTAGCAAAACACGTCTAACACCCGCGCCGCCGTGCCAAATCGCGTCAAATAGCGGCGATTGTCAGCTTGATCGTAAAACCAACCCGTCTTTTGCCCGCTACTGGGTAGCACTTGATAGCGCACCGCGCCTTCGGTCAATTCAACACTGCCCGGGTCACTGCCCAGCACCCACTCGATGGTCTGCGGCAGGCATTCGATAGCGCGGCAGGAGGCATCGTTGCGCAACACGATGTGACGCGGGCGGATAACCTGCTCCAGCGCGGTCAAAATCCAGTCGCGCTCGCGCTCCATGCCCGCCGTGCCAAGTTGCACTGCCAGCAGATCACCGTAGCGATCCACCACCAGTCCCGGCAACCCGTCACTTTCGCCGTACACCAGCCGATAAAATGGTTGGGAATACAAGCGGTTGCGCAACGCCAGCGCGGCGTGTAACCGCGCCAGCACCAGCGCGGAATTGAACGGGTGGGCGCGCTGATCACTGACCACGCGGGCGCAGATCAGCGCGTTGGGATTGACGTAGCCGTGCGCTAACCACCGCCCCTGCGCGCTGATGATTTCCGCCGTCTGCCCCGGTTCAAAACCTGACAAAGGCGTGGCGGCGGTATCGACTTCATTGCTATACACCCAGCAATGACCGGCTAATAACCGGCGCTCTTGATCTTTTTTTAATCGCAATGGCGCGGCGGAATGTTGCATTTAATAAGACTCGGCAGACATGAGCGCGGTTAATTGATCGGCCTGATCTTCTTGGCGCAGCGGTTCAATCACCTGCAATAAATGACCCAGCATGATCTCATCCAATTTGTACAGCGTTAAATTGATGCGGTGATCGGTTAAACGATTCTGCGGGAAATTATACGTCCGAATCCGTTCAGAGCGATCACCACTGCCGACCTGCAATCGCCGCGATTGACTCTGCTCGGCCGCCTGAGCTGACTGCGCCGCCGCGAGCAACCGCGCTTGCAGCAGCGACATCGCCCGCGCCCGATTTTTATGCTGCGAGCGCTCATCCTGACACTCCACCACCACGCCGGTCGGCAAGTGCGTCAAGCGCACGGCGGAATCCGTTTTATTGATGTGCTGCCCGCCCGCCCCCGAGGCGCGGTAGGTATCCACGCGCAAATCACTGGCTGCAATCGGAATTTCCTCCACCGCTTCGACCTCGGGCAAAATCGCCACCGTGCACGCGGACGTATGCACCCGCCCCTGCGCCTCCGTTTCTGGCACGCGCTGGACGCGGTGCGTACCCGCTTCAAATTTCAACTGCGAATACACCGCCTGCCCACTGATACGCAGCACGATTTCCTTGTACCCGCCCAACTCGCCGTCGCTGGCGCTCATCAACTCGTGCCGCCACCCTTGCTGCTCGGCAAAGCGCAAATACATCCGCGCCAGATCAGCCGCAAACAACGCCGCCTCCGCCCCGCCAGTGCCAGCGCGCACTTCCAAAAAAATGTTGCGCTGGTCATTCGGATCCGGTGGCAGCAGCAGGCGTTTGAGTTCCGGTTCGAGCAACTCACGCTGGCGCTCGGCCTCGGCCAATTCATCCCGCGCCAAGTCCGCCAATTCGGGATCCGCCAACAGCGCCTCGGCTGCGGTCGTACTCTGTTCCAGCGTCAAATATTGCTGGTAACACTGCACCACCGGCTCCAGTTGCGCGTACTCCCGACTCAGATCGCGGTATTGATTTTGATTGCCCTGCACCTCCGGTTCAGCCAGCAGGGCGGTGATGTCGGCAAAGCGGTCGGCCAGACGTTCAAGTTTGCCGCGAATAGACGGGTTCATCGGCTACTGCGCTCAAGGTCTTGACCGAGTTGGAATAATTCATTGGCGGCTTCGAGCAACTCGGCTTGACCTTCCCGCCCGGCGCGACGCAAGCGCACACTCGGGGTATGCAGCAATTTATTGGTCAGGGTGTGCGCCAATTGCCCCAGCACTTCCGCGGCTGGTTTACCCGCAGACAATTGTTTTAACGCCCGCTCCAGCACCTCGTCGCGGATGGACTCAGAGCGGGTGCGGTAATCCTGAATTAACGTCACCGCGTCCAGCGAGCGCAGCCAGCCCATGAACTCGTCGGTGTGTAACTCGATGATTTCTAACGCCTGTTGCGCGGCTTGATGACGCGAGCGCATCCCTTCTTCCACCACGCCCTGCAAATCATCCACCGTGTACAAATACACGTCGTCCAATTGCGCGACCTCGGGTTCGATGTCACGCGGCACGGCGATGTCAACCATGAACATCGGGCGATGTTTGCGGATTTTTAACGCCCGCTCGACTGCGCCCTTGCCCAAAATCGGCAGCGGACTGGCGGTGGACGAGACCACGATGTCCGCGTCGGGCAGGTGATTACTGAGTTCAGTCAACGAGATGGCGTAACCCCCGAATTGTTCCGCCACGAGGTGCGCACGTTCAACGGTGCGATTGGCGACGATGATCCGCCCAATGCCGTGCTGGTGCAGATGCCGCGCCGCCAGTTCAATCGTCTCACCCGCGCCGATCAGCAGCGCCGTTTGCGAACTCAGATCGCTAAAAATCTGCCGCGCTAAACTGACGGCGGCGAAGGCGACGGACACGGGGCTGTTGCCAATCGCGGTGTCGGTGCGCACCTGTTTGGCGACGGCGAAACAGTGTTGAAACAGCCGCCCGAGCAAGCGTCCCGTCGTGGCGCTGTCGCTGGCAGTTTGAAACGCCGCCTTGACCTGCCCCAAGATTTGCGGCTCGCCCAGTACCATCGAGTCCAGCCCGCTGGCCACGCGCAGCAGGTGATGCACCGCGGCGCGTTCCTGATGAACGTACAAATGCGGCGCGACCATTTGCGGGTCCACGCCGTGAAACCGCGCCAGCCAGTCGCGCACCACGCTCTCGGCGTGACTGTCGGTCAGCGAGCAGTACAGCTCGGTGCGATTGCAGGTGGAGAGGATGACTGCCTCGTCGGCTGGTGTTTGTTCAAGCAAACTGCGCAGCGCCGCGACTATCACCGTCGGGCCGAATGCCAGACGTTCGCGGATGTCAACCGGGGCGGTTTTGTGATTTAAGCCAAGTGTGAGTAGCGTCATACGCGCAAAAGATCGTTGGGTTGGTTGTGGAGTGGATTGGTGAAGTGAATTGTCAGTTAAAGTTTTTGATTGTTCCCACGCGCCGGCGTTAAGAACGTTCAATTCAGCGCTCAGGTGGAATCAGGAAAATACCGCAACAGCGGCGCATACAACCGCGCTGCCCAGGTTGCAAAGTGGCCATCTGACCACAGACCCAACCAATTAGGATAGCAGCGCACCAGATACGAGTCAGTTTTTGCGTCGGCGTCAAAACCACTACTCGCCCATTTCCACGCCTGAGTTGCGGCGAACAATTCAACATCCGCCGTCGGCGTGATCGGCAGTGGCGGCGTATCACCAGCGCGCAACCAGCCCATCGCACTGTTGACCGTCACCGGCAGCGGCTCGTGCATTCCCGTCCACCAGTCAGCCAACACCGCCTGCAACTGCGCCGCCGCCGCGTCCGCCGGCAGTGGTTCAAACCGCTTCTCACCCGCCGGCGTCAACAACTGCGTCGTCACCGGCTCACCACCCAGCTGCGCGGCCAAATGCAGCAACCACGGCCGCACCGCGTGACGCCAGCGATACTGCTTATTTTTCACCAGATGACTAGCATTTAACAGAATCTGCCCGACGCCGTGCTTACCGTCATACAGCCCCGTCAAACTATCCTCCAGCACCACCACCGGCGCGCTGCCCTCGGCCATGATTGGCAACTCCACCACCAGTCGAATCGTGCGCGAGGGCAGCGGCTGCGGCCAAGTCTGCACCGCCTGCCGCCAGGTTTGATACAACTTAGGCAAATCCGCCACCACGCGCTCGCTGTCGAGCAACCCCTGACTACCCGCCAATAACCGCCCCTGCGCTTGGAACTTGATGATACTCCGTTGCAACTGCTGGTCAAATTGCTCAGGTGTCCACTCGCGCTGGTGCGTGAACAAACTGGTCAACACATCATCCTGCATTTGCCAATTCGCCAGCCCGTCAATTTCAAACGGCTCGACATCGCGCACCGCTCTCATCTCCTCGGGCTTGGCAATTTGCAACCGCTGCGTGACCAGCGCACTCGGCGGGCAGCGCAAAAACTCGATCAATTGGCGGAACGTCACGGTGTGTGACGGATGCCAGGGCGGAAACTGAATCGCGGCCGCCGGCGCGGTGATCGGCGGAGACGGGGCGTGAATTTGCCGCCACTCATGCGTGTAGGTGAACAACGGCGGTGGGCGGTGCGGATCAAAATACTGGCGACTGAACGGCTGCAACGGGTGAACGGTGGTTAGCGCCTCCAGTAACGCGGCACTCGGCGGCCGCGGACTGTCGGGCGTAAACGGGACGGGATCAGTCACCAAGCGCCAGCCGGCCGCTAAATGATCGCGCAGTTGCCCCACCAGTACCGACGGCGGGCGCTCGCTGTTATCGCGGATGTCGCGCCCGACCCAACTGATAACCAGCCGCTCGCGGGCCGACAGCAGCGCCTCTAAAAACAAATAGCGGTCATCCTCCCGCCGTGACCGATCCCCCGGGCGATACGCCTGCGCCATCAAATCGAAATCGAGCGGCGGCCGCTTGCGCGGGTAGTCGCCATCGTTCATGCCGAGTAACCAGATTTGGCGGAACGGAATCGCCCGCATCGGCATCAACGTTGCAAAATTGACCGCGCCGGCTAAAAACCGCTGGCTCAAGGTCGGCTCATCCAGCGCCGACAACAGCGCCTCGCGCACCACCGTCACCGGCATTTGATCGGCGTGACTGCCGCCGAGTTGACACTGTTCCAACCAATCGGTCAGCGCCTGCTGCACCCGCCGCAGCGCCGTCTCGTCCGCATCGCTCGTGGCAACAAAGCAGTCGTCCACCAACTGCGTCAGCCGCGCCGCCCACTCGGCTGGCGTGGCGGGTTGCTGCAACAGCGTCCAATAATTCTCCAACGTATCAAGCAGTTGCGCCAAATGCCCCAGCAACGCCGCCTCCAATCCACCGATGGACGGGTACGGCTCGATGCCCTGCCACGCGCCCTGATCGCCCACCGCCATGCCCAGCAACAGGCGATTTAAGCCAAATTCCCAGGTGTGCTGCCCGGCCAAATCAGCGGCGCGGCGGGCGTTGGGATCAAGGCTGACCTGCTGGCGCTGCGCGGCATTCAAGCCCCAGCGGATATTCGCGCCGTCAATCCATTGATGCAGACGCGGTAAGTCATTGTCAGTTATCGCAAATCGCTCGCGCACGGCGGGGATGTCGAGCAAATCGAATAATTCACTCACGGCAAAGCGCGACTGCGGTAATTTTAATAAACTTTCTAATGCAATTAATAATGGATTGCGGTGGCGCTGGGTTTGATCGGTAATATGAAACGGCAAATAACGCGGATCATCAAATGCAAATCGCCCGAATACCGCTTCAATATGCGGCGCGTAGATTTCAATATTCGGCACCATCACCAAAATATCACGCGGGTGCAGCGGGTTCATTGCCGTTGCATTCGGCGCTGGATTAGTTTGATTAGATGATTGCGCGGCGGAATTGGCGTACTCTTCAAAGGTCGCCAATAATTGATCGTGCAGAATTTCAATTTCGCGCTGCGGGCTGTGCGCAATTAAAAACTGGAGGCTGTGATCGGTGGCCGGATCAACCGTGCTATTCAACGCCTGCCGCTCGTGCAATGGACGCAATTGCAAAATATCATCTTGCAATTGGTGTAATAAACACGCTTGCCCGGGCGATTCAAACCAATCAATTTTCAAATCATCTGCATTAAATTGCGGGCGGTATTCATCGGGTTGATCGTATTCATCTAATAACCGAATGTAATCCCGCCCTTGTTTACCCCACGCCGCGAGTAATGGCTGACCGTGCAGGTGTAATTCATTTTCGTTAATCTCCACCGGCACCTTGCGCGCTTGAATACGGCGATAATGAAAACGGAATAAATCCCGCCCTTCGATAATATCGCCCCAATAATGCTGACTGGGATTGTGGACAAATAACAAAACTTGGGTTAACTGTTTAATCGCGTGCAAGACTTCGAGCGTTTGACGCGGCAATGATGATAAACCAAAGACTATGACACGGCGCGGCAAATCCATTGGGCGAGTCGCGGGCGTGTATTGCTTGATTTGTTGAATAAACGCGGTGTGAATTTGCGCACGACTAAAGCGATGGCACGGCGGGGCATTCGGCGGCAATTCCAATTGCGGATCATTATTAATCTCATCAATTAAACAGCGCCACAATAGCGGTTGCCAGCGGTGTTCATTGCCCAGCGGCTGCCGAGTGCCATTCGCCAGAATAATGACATCTTCGCCGCGCTGCCAATGATCTAACCAATCGGCACGATAGATTTGATATTGATCGTATAAATCCGCCAAGCGTTCGGCTAATTGATAGCGCCGCCGCGCTGTGTCATCCGCCGTGTGATGATGAATAAAACTGGTCAGGGGCGCGATGTCGGTCGCGGTCGCCATTAAACGCTGTTGTAATGCCGGCAGGTCAGTTAATAAATGATACAGTCGCCAAGTTAATGGCGTTTTATCAAACGGCGAGAGCGTATCTAATGCACCGAGTACGGCGCGATAGGCGTGCCAAATGAATTGCGCGGGTAATTGCAGTTTTAATGCGGCGGCAATGCCACACCCACCGCTATCATCATCACGCGGCCGAGCGGCCAATGCCAGTTTTAACCATTGCGCAATGCCGTTGCTTTGCACAAGAATCACGTCATTTTCTAATGGCGCCAGCGGGTGACGTTTTAGCCATTCAATCATTAGCCACCGCAGGTTTTCCAGGCGGTTGCTTTGAATTAACATGAAGCCGGTGGTCAAGTCTTGCATGATGAATTGTCAATGAGTTGATTGATCGTGATTTAATAGCGCTGGATAAACGGTCGTTACTAAAAAAACCGCATTAAACACGGAAGCGCCCGACGCGATTTTGTAAATCACCTGCCAGCCGTGCTAATTCACCGCTGGCGGCGGCAATTTCATCAGAACTTTGCGCGATTTGTTCCACACCGCGATCAATATTCAAAACGTTTTGATTGATTTGTACGGCAACGGATGATTGTTGTTCAGCCGCGCTGGCAATTTCCGCCGTCATGCCACTCATTGATCCAACTGCGCCCATAATAGCGCGTAATGAATCACCCGCTTGACTGGCTTTATTCACCGCATCACGCGCTTGACCGCGCCCCTGTTCCATTGCCTGCACCGCACTGGCGGCGCGTGATTGCAAGCGTTCAATAATTTGCCGCACTTCAACGGTTGAGGTTTGCGTACGACTTGCTAATGTGCGCACTTCATCCGCCACCACCGCAAATCCCCGCCCCTGTTCACCCGCTCGCGCCGCTTCAATTGCCGCATTCAACGCTAATAAATTGGTCTGCTCGGCAATGCCGCGAATGACATCCAACACATTGCCGATTTCATCACTATCTAATGATAATTTACCAATTAAATCGGCGGTGCTTTCCACCTGTTTTGCTAATGATTCAATTGCCGTAATCACGCGCACGATCTCTTCGCCACCGGATTTAGCCGCCACATCCGATCCCGCCGTCGCCTGCGCCGCCGCGGCCGCATGATGCGCCACCTGCTGCACACTCGCCGCCATCTGCGCCATCGCCTGCGCCACCTGCGCAATTTCGGCTTGGCGCTCGCGGACTTGTTGACGAGTGTGCGTACTGCTGGCGGATAATTCCTCGGCCGCCGTCGAAAGTTGATTGGAGGCGCCCGTCACCTGCTTGACCAGCGCGTGGATGCGGTCGGCAAAGTGATTGAATGCCTGCGCCAGTGCACCGAATTCGTCTGGTACGCCCGAGATCAAGCGCTGGGTCAAGTCACCGTCACCGCTGGCAATCGCTTGCAACCGCTCGGTGGCGGCGTTGACCGGCAGCACAATGGCACGTTTTAAGCCCGCGCCCACGCCTATTGCCATCAAAAAAGCGATCAGGGTGCCGATCACCAGTGACCAGCGGGCGACGTTGGCGACCTGACCGGCATCGGTTAAGACTTGGTTTTGCTCGGCTTGTAAAATGCGGCTCAGTTCCGCCAGCAAATCGCGCACCTGCTCCAAAGCCGGCAGTGTATCGGTGCGGTAAAACGCCACCGCCTGCGCATGATCGCCCGCCTGCAACGTTGTTAGGACTTGTTTGGCTGACTCGTGCAAGCGGCGGTGTGGCGCTTCGATGGCAGCGAAAGTGCGGCGGAAGTCCGGCGAGGCGTTGGGTAAATCGCTACTTTCAGCAAATTGTTGATACCAGCGGCCAAAATCGCACTTGAGCGGATCAAGTGCGCCGTCAAACCGCTCACCTAATAACAACGCATTGCCCAGGTGATTAATCCAGACCAAATGATCCACCTCCTTGTGCGCTTGAAATAATGCCTGTTCAAAATGATGGCGGGCTAATAACTGTGCCGTCACGATGCGTTCAATTCCGAACCAGCCGACAATGCCAACGCCAATCACAAATAGCAATGCAATGGCAAATGCCAAACCTAATTTACGTCCAATGGTTAATAGCATAACCTACCTCGAATAATCACCCGGTCAAATTGCGTTGGTGCCGCCAATGACAGACCGCTGCAGTGTTGTTGTGTTCGGGAGTATTTTATCGGGTTGATTAGCGATTTTGACAAGACGGGTGATTATAAAGCCGATTGCTGCTGCGAACGCCACACCGCCGCTTTGAAGCGCTCGCTCGCAGTTATCATGGTCAGCGGCAGTTTTTCGTTCGACAACCGATAATGTTAAAGTGATACACCCAACGGCGGTGGTAGGGCAGATACGCGCAATCACCGTGTCCAAACATGTCAAAGATTGACACCGCCGCGCCTTTTACCTGCGTATCGCTTACCACCAACCCGACACCGCCAGCGCGTTTTTTGATATAACTTTATGCAAGCAGAAGAGCAAATCACTAAAATTGACACGCCTCGCGCTATTGCCAAGATTCTCACCCGCCATTTTCAAAGTCGCGGTAAATTCACGTTATTAACGTTATCTGGCGATGTGCGCGGCGAAACTGCAATTGTTGCGAACGATCCCGATGCGCGGTATCTATTAGTGGATACGCTACCAAAATCCATTGCTAGAACAATTGAAACTGCCCGCTGTATTCAAGTACGCGGCGCGATTGGTTCACTCTACACCTGGTTTGAATGTGATGATTTACAAGTCATTGAAGAAGGGCTAGATCGCTATTATGAAATTCCCTATCCAGCTGAATTGTTTCAATTACAACGGCGCAATGCGTTTCGGGTTGGTTTACCAACACGCACCCCCGCGAGTATGCGTGGTCGCGCCTCCAATCCCAATCTTGATACCGACATTGCATTTTTTGGGAGAATAGACAACATTTCCGCCACCGGTATTGGAATTATTTTGAATCAATCTTTAGCGGCGCTAATGCCGGTGGGCACCATTATTTTTGAAGGTCATATTGTCATTGAAGATCATCTAAACATCATTTTAGATGCCGAAGTGCGCAATAACCGCCCGATCAATGACCATGAATCTGTGATTGGCATGGAGTTTTCAGTGGTAAGTCCGTCAGACGCCCTTACCATTGCTCGCGCCGTCTTGGATGTTCAGCGGGCTATTCGAATGGATGAAGATAACTTGCTGTAAACAAATTCTGTGCTTGAATTGGGTATCCTTGATGATTAATACAACATCCGCCCGACATGAGTGAATGCCACTTAATCGTTTTTATCATTAAAATCGCCGGGGTCATGTCAAATAAAATGCACTACACTGACCCGCAACAGGAGCAAACTATCCATGAGTGTCACGGCACAACAGATGACCGCCGCTTTATCAGAAGGTGCTTGGTATCTTGAAGGACGTAGTCCAGACGGCAAAACCTGGTTAGTTCATTTAAGTCATTTACCATTCTGTATTGGGCGGCGCGAAGAATGTGATTTATGTTTAGCCTCGCCAGATATTTCACGCCAACATGCCGAAATCTTTAGCCCAGATGAGCAAACATTAGTGGTGCGTGAATTTGGCAGCACCAATGGCACTTACGTCAATCGCCAACGCGTTCATGGCGATCAACAATTAAAAAGCGGTGACGTGCTGCATTTCGGTTCGCAAGAATTTCGCATTGCCTGCCGTCAAAATGAACAGCAAGCCTCACCCAGTACGCGCCATAATCAACAGGACACGGTTATTGCCGCCGCCATTCCCGGGTTTGGGTTTTTTACATCGCATCGCAGCTTTGATGATTTATTAGAAAAGCGCGCTGTCCTGGCCTATTTTCAACCGTTAATTCGCAGCCAAGATGACAGTGTATTTGGCTATGAATTATTAGGTCGCGGTAATTTTGAAGGCTTACCACCCAGCCCCGGCCCTCTATTTGAAATTGCCGCTTCACTTGGCCGACAAATCGAATTATCTACCCTTTTTCGAGATATTGGTATTGCCCAAGCCCGCGTCCTACCCGCCGGACAACAGGTGTTTTTCAATACGGTACCCGAAGAAACAAAGATTAAGTTTTTAAGCCACGACTTGCCCAAGTTACGCGCATTAGCCCCTGATTTAGCCATGACAATGGAAGTACATGAAGCGGCCGTGACCGATATTAAAACTATGCGGCAAGTCCGCGACCTATTAAAAGATTTAAATATCGGATTAGCCTATGATGATTTTGGCGCCGGTCAAGCCCGCCTCCTGGAATTGATCGAAGTACCACCAGATGTTTTGAAATTCGATATTGCTTTAATTCGTAACATTCACGAGCGACCACCTAAATCACGGCAAGTCATTGCAACATTGGTGAATATGGCGCGTGATCTTGGGATTAAAAGTCTGGCCGAAGGCACCGAAATTAAAGAAGAAGTAGAAGTCTGCCGTGAATTGGGTTTTGATTATTTTCAAGGCTATTATTTTGGCAAACCCGCCCCTAATTTCGTTTAACCAAATACCGTGTGAATCATTGAAAATACCTATGGCGTCGCAGCACCGCCACGAATTAACTCCGCCGCATCATTTACCCGTTATGGAACGCAGTTACCGCCTCGTGATTTCCTGCCCCGATGAGGTTGGAATAGTCGCAGCCGTCAGTGCGTTCATTGCCCAACATGGCGGGTGGATTACTGAAGCCCATCATTATACCGACCCCGGTAGCCAATGGTTTTTTATGCGTTATGTCGTGCGGGCGCAGTCATTACCATTCCCGCCTGCCGAATTCAGAACACGGTTTGAACCAATTGCAATGCGCTTTGGAATGCAATGGTACATTACCGACAGTGGCATGAATCGGCGCGTGGTGTTAATGGCGAGTAAACAAGCGCATTGTTTATCGGATTTACTGTACCGGTGGCGCAGCGGTGAATTGCAGTTTGATATTCCCTGTGTTTTATCAAATCACGATGATTTGCGCCGTTATGTTGAATGGCACGGCATTCCTTATTTTCATTTACCCGTTGATTCTACTGATAAAGAAGCGCATTTCGTGGCGGTCAGTGACGCTATTGCCAGCGCCCGTGCTGATACAATTGTATTAGCGCGTTATATGCAGATTTTACCCGCCGAATTGTGCCAGCGTTATCCGGCCAGTATTATTAACATTCATCACAGTTTTTTGCCGTCATTTATCGGGGCGCGGCCGTATCATCAAGCCTCAGAACGCGGGGTTAAATTGATTGGCGCCACTTGTCATTATGTCACCAGTGAATTAGATGCCGGACCAATTATTGAACAGGATGTGGTGCGGGTGAATCATCACAATACCGCCGAGGAGATGGTGCGCTTGGGGCGGGATGTGGAGAAAATGGTGTTAGCACGCGGCTTGCGTTATCATTTAGAAGACCGCGTACTCGTGCATGATAATAAAACGATTGTGTTTGCTTAATTAAGTGCTGTCATTCACGTTCCCGCGCTGCTGCGTGGGAACGATCAATTGAATTGCGGCAATCAATTTTTAATACAACTCTATTCAGTAATCACCCACTGCGCCAGCTCGGCGGGTAATAAGCGCCGCATTTCATGTTGAATCAATTGACGCAAGCGGTCAGCACCCGGGCAATGCGGAATACTGGCGCTGGCGGTTTCAACCAGCGTTTTTAAGCGCGCCATCGCCCCATCCAACCCCAAATCAGTGGTGGCACTCGGCCGCTGGTGCGCCACATCCTGCCCAATCGGTTTGCCAATCGCCTCGGGGGTGGACGCCACATCACGAATGTCGTCGGCGACCTGATACGCCAAGCCCAACTGCTCGCCCAACGTGTACCACAATTGCGATGGTTGCCCCGCCGCCGCCGCCCCCGCTTCGGTCGCGGCGGCAAATAACGCCGCCGTTTTTTGGCGGTGATAATCGGTCAATTCGACCCGCGGTTCACATTCCCACGCTTGACCGGCCACGATGCCGTGACTGATCCCGACTGAGCGCCCGACAATTTTGGTCAGCGCCACCAACCGCTCGGGGTGTGACTGGGTGTGATGCGCCAGTTGTTCAAATGCCAGCGTGATTAACCCGTCGCCCACGAGGACGGCCAGTCGTTCACCAAAGGCGTAATGCACCGACGGCTGCCCGCGTCGCGTGGCGGCGTTGTCAAAACACGGCAGATCGTCGTGAACCAGCGAGGCGCAGTGCAGCAATTCGAGCGACACGGCCGCAGCAGTGCTAATGGCGGGCGCATCGTCACCACAGGCGGCAGCGACGGCTAAACACAGGCGCGGGCGGACTCGTCCTCCCCCGGGGAAGACGGCATGACGCACCGCCGCCGCCAGTTGCGGTGGACAATCGCCGGCGCCGGTGGCGGTGCGCAGGGCAGTTTCTAAAGCGGTTTCAATGCGCGTCGTGACATCATCCATCAGCGGTATTTCCCCAAGTGTGAAAAGTAACGAAATCAGTGCAGACGGTGTGAGCGTCGCCGGAGTGCGCGGTAGTTTAATAGAATTCAGGCGTTTAATCACAGATCACCGCGCCGCGCTCGGTCACTGTCAGCCGGTTGCAACTGTTGTTAAAATAATACGCAAGCACGCCGCATCATCACGTTTTAATCCGTCAAATTGCGTGGCCGGTGATCGGTGATAGACAGCAACACCTGTATCCATTACCATTTTCACGGCTCGGTGCCGATCCCATCGTTAATTAACGTGTTGCGTGAATCACCCATTTTATTCGGTACTGCAAACGCCACAGTCAATCAGACGTTTGCCGCTTTTGCTTGCTTTGGAGAAACCCTTTGACGACACCAGCGGTTTTAGTATTAGAAGACGGCGCGATCTTTCGCGGGGTCGCCATTGGCGCAACGGGTGAGCGCGTCGGCGAAGTGGTTTTTAATACCGCCATGACCGGCTATCAAGAAATCCTCACCGACCCGTCGTATTTACGCCAATTAGTCACCCTCACCTACCCGCACATTGGCAACACCGGCGTCACGCCCGAGGACGCCGAATCATCCCAAGTGCAGGCGGCGGGCTTGATTGTGCGCGATTTACCCGCCGTTCACAGCAACTGGCGCAGTCGGCAGTCCTTGCCCGAGTATTTAATCGCGCAAAACGTGGTCGCCATCAGCGAAGTAGATACCCGCCGTTTAACGCGATTATTGCGCGAAAAAGGCGCACAAAACGGCTGTTTGCAGGCGGGAATGCAGTTAGATGAAACTGCCGCGCTTGAGGCCGCCCGCGCATTTCCCGGCTTAAAAGGCATGGACTTGGCACAAATTGCCACAACATCAATGCCTTATACCTGGACGCAGGGCAGTTGGTCACTGGCAACTGGCGACCCGGCCGCGCTGGAATTCACCGATCCACAGCTCAATTTGCACGTTGTCGCCTACGATTTTGGCATCAAACGCGCCATTTTGCGCCAATTGGTGGATCACGGCTGCCGCGTCACCGTCGTCCCCGCCCGCACCTCCGCCGCCGAGGTATTGAATTATCAACCCGACGGCATCTTTTTAAGCAACGGCCCCGGCGATCCCGCCCCGTGTGATTACGCTATTCACGCCATTCAATCATTATTAACCAGCGGCATTCCCGTATTCGGTATTTGCCTCGGTCATCAATTACTCGGATTAGCCTGCGGCGCCCAAACGATTAAAATGAAATTTGGGCATCACGGCGCCAATCATCCCGTTGTTTCATTAGAAAATGGCGCCGTGATGATTAGCAGCCAGAATCACGGTTTTGCGGTTGATGAATCCAGTTTACCCGCCACCGTATTGGCTACGCATCGCTCGTTATTTGATGGTTCATTACAGGGCATTCGCCACCGTGATTACCCGGCGTTTAGTTTTCAAGGCCACCCCGAAGCCAGCCCGGGGCCGCATGATGTCGCCCCTTTATTCACTGCATTTGTCGCCATGATGCGGCAGCGGCAACCACTTGCCAATCAGGATTGACCATGCCTAAACGGAGCGATTTACACAGCATTTTAATTATTGGCGCCGGCCCAATTGTCATTGGTCAAGCCTGCGAGTTTGATTACTCCGGCGCCCAAGCCTGCAAAGCATTACGCGCAGAAGGGTTTCGCGTCATATTAGTCAATAGCAACCCCGCGACTATTATGACCGATCCCGAAATGGCCGATGCCACCTATATTGAACCGGTCAATTGGCGCGTGGTTGAACGCATTATTGAACGCGAGCGCCCCGATGCCATTTTGCCCACAATGGGCGGCCAAACAGCATTAAATTGTGCATTAGATTTAGCCCGCGAAGGCGTATTAGAGCGCTATCAAGTCGAATTGATCGGCGCCTCGCGCACGGCAATTGATAAAGCCGAAGATCGGGATTTATTTCGCCAAGCAATGCGGCGCATTGGATTAGACGTGCCGCGCTCGGCGGTGGCGCATAGTTTAGAAGAAGCGATTCAAGTTCAACCGCAAATTGGCTTCCCGTCCATTATTCGCCCGTCATTTACACTCGGCGGCAGCGGCGGTGGCATTGCCTATAATGCCGAAGAGTTTGAAGAGATTTGCCGGCGCGGATTAGATTTATCACCGACCAAAGAATTGTTAATTGAAGAATCGGTGTTGGGTTGGAAAGAATTTGAAATGGAGGTGGTGCGCGATTCTAAAGATAATTGCATCATCGTCTGCTCGATTGAAAACTTCGATCCAATGGGTGTGCATACCGGCGATTCAATTACCGTCGCCCCGGCGCAGACTTTGACGGATAAAGAATATCAATTGATGCGCGATGCGTCTATTCGCGTATTGCGTGAAATTGGCGTGGATACCGGCGGTTCTAATGTGCAATTTGCCATTAACCCAGCCGATGGGCGGATGATTGTAATTGAAATGAATCCGCGTGTGTCACGTTCATCAGCATTGGCATCCAAAGCAACCGGTTTTCCAATTGCGAAGGTCGCGGCTAAATTGGCGGTTGGCTATACGTTGGATGAATTATTAAATGAAATTACCGGCGGCGCCACGCCCGCTTCATTTGAACCAACAATTGATTATGTCGTCACTAAAATCCCGCGGTTTGCCTTTGAAAAATTCCCGCTGGCCGATGCGCGGTTAACCACGCAAATGAAATCAGTTGGCGAAGTGATGGCAATTGGCCGCACCTTCCAGGAATCATTACAAAAAGCGCTGTGTAGTTTAGAAACGGATAAAGATGGTTTAACCAACGTATTAAATTTGGCGGCACCGGAATCAATTAGTTATTTGCGTAATGAAATCGCCCAGCCCAGTGGTGAGCGATTATTGTATTTGGCTGACGGCTTGCGCGCTGGCATTACGCCCGAAGAAATTCAGGAATTGTCCGGTATTGATCCCTGGTTTATTGCGCAGATTGAAGAATTAGTTGCTATTGAACATGAGATTAAAGTTCAGGGCTTTTCTGCCCTGAATGCGGCGCGATTATACGCATTAAAACGTAAAGGATTTTCGGATCGGCGCCTTGCCAGTTTAATTGGCATTTCTGAACAGGAAATCCGCACTCATCGCCATGCGCTCGGTATTCGCCCGGTATTCAAACGGGTTGATACCTGCGCTGCTGAATTCGCCGCGAGTACCGCGTATTTGTATTCAACCTATGAAGAAGAATGCGAAGCCGCCCCCACTACTGCGAAAAAAGTGATGGTATTGGGCGGCGGGCCAAATCGTATTGGGCAGGGAATTGAGTTTGATTATTGCTGCGTTCATGCCGCGTTTGCATTGCGCGATGATGGCTATGAAACCATTATGGTTAATTGCAATCCCGAAACCGTCTCAACCGATTATGACACCTCGGATCGGCTTTATTTTGAACCATTAACCCTGGAAAATGTGCTTGAAATCGTGGCAATTGAACAGCCCTATGGGGTGATTGTTCAATACGGTGGACAGACGCCATTAAAACTCGCCCGCGCATTAGAAGCAGCGGGCGTTCCAATTATTGGCACGTCACCAGATGCGATTGATTTAGCGGAAGATCGGGAGCGGTTTCAGCAATTGATTCACCAATTGAATTTGCGTCAACCACCGAATGCAACGGCGCGCAGTGAGGCTGAAGCATTAGCGGCTGCGGCGGCAATTGGTTATCCATTAGTGGTGCGCCCATCGTATGTATTGGGTGGCCGCGCAATGGAATTGGTGTATGATGAACAGGAATTACGGCGCTATATTCGCACGGCGGTTAGTGTTTCAAATGACGCACCAGTATTATTAGATCGCTTTTTAGATGCCGCAATTGAAATTGATGTTGATGCCGTGTGCGATGGAGAACAGGTGTTAATTGGCGGTGTGATGGAACACATTGAACAAGCTGGCGTTCATTCGGGTGATTCGGCCTGTTCACTGCCGCCTTACACGCTATCTGATGCTATTCAAAACCGCCTCCGTCAACAAATGACTCAATTGGCATTGGCATTAGGTGTGCGCGGTTTAATGAATGCACAATTTGCACTCAAAGGCGACGATATTTATATTTTAGAAGTCAATCCACGCGCTTCGCGGACTATTCCATTTGTCTCTAAAGCAATTGGAGTTCCATTAGCAAAGGTCGGCGCACGGTGTATGGTTGGATGCAGTTTAGCAATGCAAAACTTGCAACAGACAATACACCCTAAACGGTTTTTTGTAAAAGAAGCGGTCTTCCCATTTATTAAATTTCCGGGCGTAGATACGGTATTGGGACCGGAAATGAAATCCACCGGCGAAGTCATGGGCATTGGCGAAACTTTCGGTGAAGCCTTTGGTAAAGCCGTCGAGGGCGCAGGAACACGATTACCGCGTCCCGGTAAAGCATTATTGAGTGTGCGTGAAGCAGATAAAACCCGTTTAATTCAAGTAGCACACGAATTGATTGCACTGGGATTTCGGCTGTATGCCACACACGGCAGTGCATTCGTCATACGCGCTGCGGGTATTGAATGCGAGCGCGTGAATAAAGTCAAAGAAGGGCGCCCGCACATCGTTGACATGATTAAAAATAATGAGATTAGTTTTGTCGTGAATACGACTGAAGGTGCGCAAGCCATTGCCGATTCAGCCGAAATACGGCGCGTTGCATTACAACGTAAAGTGAGCTATACCACAACAATTGCCGGCGCCGAAGCAACCTGTTTGGCACTCAAGCAAGCAGGGATATTAGCAATTAACCGTTTGCAAGATTTGTATTAATTTATTGTTGATACAAATCATAAAATAGCGGCCACAACTTACTGCCAGTCCGCGTTGTTTGTATTTGGGTATTGAAAAAAGCGCGTCATGGTAGGATAGTTAATTTAATAGGACTACACTTTAATGAATAAAGTTCCTTTAACAGTACGGGGCGCAGAGCAATTACGCGCCGAATTAGAACGGCTCAAACGTATCGAACGTCCCCGAATTATTGAAGCAATTTCTGAAGCACGAGCGCATGGTGATTTGAAAGAAAATGCTGAATATCATGCGGCACGAGAGCAGCAAAGTTTTGTTGAAGGACGCATTCAAGAATTGGAATCAAAGTTGGCGCACGCTGAGGTGATTGATGTCACTAAATTGGCGGCGAATGGCAAAGTGGTATTTGGTGCAACGGTGAATGTGCTTGAAACCGAAACCAATGAAGAACACACTTTTTTAATTGTTGGTGATGATGAAGCTGATATTAAACAGGGACGCATTTCAATCAGTTCGCCAATTGCTCGCGCATTGATTGGCAAACAACAGGATGACATTGTGGTTGTCGCTGCCCCAGGTGGTTCGCGTGAATTTGAGATTTTAGCAATACGCTATGTTTAATGTTGTCAATGTTCAACGCTAAATAACGTTGCGGCTGCTCATGCGTCAAATAAGCATGTTTTTAATAGCACTGGGATTAATGGCGAATAGTCTCAGTGCGTATGGTTTGCGCTGCG
The DNA here is from genome assembly GCF_014145225.1 of Thiospirillum jenense. GTDB lineage: Bacteria > Pseudomonadota > Gammaproteobacteria > Chromatiales > Chromatiaceae > Thiospirillum > Thiospirillum jenense. The sequence goes on along the minus strand of NZ_JABVCQ010000022.1, from coordinate 24,189 downwards.
CTAATCATTTAGTCGATATTGGTGATTCCAGTAGTCGGCTCATTCAGTATTGCGGACAACCGCTTCAGATTGGGCGGTTTAATGAGCGAATACCAATACGCACCTATGATCGTTTTCGTGATGAACATATCGTGGAATACGTTAATGAACCGTATGAAATTTGGACGTATAATTTCGGTTCACAACGTTTTTTGATGCACATCACTATACGCGGCGGCGTCGTGACGGAGATTGAATCTGACGGATATGGTTATTGAGGATGACTATACAAAGCAGCTGTTTTATTAATTATAATAAGACGGCTTTGTTAAACATCACAGCGATGTTTGTTCCAACAGATTGCGGTTTTGCTCATAAAAAAAGCGCGGCAGTGCCGCGCTTAAAAAATTACCACCAAAGGAGGATGGAGGAGTGCACCAAAGATCGCAGTGATCTTCAGTACATAACCATTTTCTAAAATACCGATAGACTTGTCAAGGGGTAAAAACAAAATTGTTTCTTTAATTTTAGCAATGGACAATCGGACACCATCAATATCAGGCTAACTGTTTGATTTATATCAGATTAGATAATGACATTAAATCCAAAAAACCGACGATTACGGCGTTGTGCTGTGTTTAATCAGTTGCCAAAATGATACTGCTGCGCCTCGATTTTCCCACGCAAAAGTATTTAGAATATCAAAACATATCACCCGCAACACGCCACTGTGCCAAAGTCGCTACACTTTTATTCCCTACTATGCCAAATAAAACAGCATGAATATTTCGTTATTATTTGATTTTACCCGACAAGATTTCGTTGATCGTTATTCGGGGTCAGCACTTGGTGCCTTGTGGGCATTCATTCATCCATTAGTGATGATTTTTATCTTTACAGTGATTTTCGCTAATGTGATGAGTGCCAAATTACCCGGCGGCAGCGGCGGGAATTATGATTACCCCATTTATCTTGTGAGTGGGTTATTACCCTGGATAGCCTTTACCAACACAATCACACGTTGCTCAACAGTGTTTTTAGAAAAACGACACTTATTAAATAAAATTCGTTTAACGCTTGCCTATTTGCCAGTGTATGTTGTTATTTCAGAAACCGTGACCTTTGCTATTGCATTCACCCTATTTCTTGGGTTTTTAGCTGCCACAAACCAATTACCTGGCGCATGGCTTTTATTTGTACCACTCATTTTTATTTTACAGCAAATCTTTGCTTTTGGATTAGGTTTGTTATTTGGAGTATTAAACGTATTTTTGCGCGATGTGAAAGAATTGGTCACAATCGTATTAACATTTTGGTTCTGGTTAACACCATTAGTCTGGGTGCCGGCGGTCGCACCCGAATGGTTGCAACAATTGCAAGATTACATCAATCCCGCCAATTGGTTTATTGCGGCATATCGTGACATTTTTGTTCACCATCATTTACCAGATATTAACGCATTATCACGCCTAGTTATAATTGCCCATGCAGTCTTGCTTGGTGCGTGGTTTCTACTCAAATGGTTAGAAAAGGATATTCGAGATTTTTTATGATGTATTTTTTTCTGATAACAACCGGGCTAACTGTGGTAATGCTTTTAATCGCAAAATGGGTGTTGTGGCGGATTAACGGTTCACGCAGCACACTCATTTTAATTGCATTATCAACCCTATATTTTCTTGTTGTATTGCAATTGAGCCAATTTATCTTAGGACATGCCGCATGATTCGCGCTGATCATATCAGCAAAACTTTTCGCCTATATCGGAAACCCTCTGATCGGCTAAAAGAATTGATTTTACGCCGCAATTATCACAGTGTGCATTGTGCGTTGCATGATGTGTCATTTCAAATTACCGATGGCCAAACACTAGGGATTATTGGTCAAAATGGCGCAGGTAAATCCACTTTATTAAAGATATTGACCGGTGTGCTATTGCCAGATACAGGTGACGTGCAGATTTCTGGACGCATTACCGGGTTATTAGAATTAGGTACCGGATTCAACATGGATTTAACTGGGTTAGACAATATTCGCGCCAATGCGATGTTATTAGGCATGACTCAGGAACAAATACAGGCACGGCGCACGGCCATTATTGCGTTTGCCGAACTGGGATCATTTATTGAAGAACCCTTAAAAACCTATTCTTCGGGTATGGTGATGCGATTGGCATTTGCTATCGCCATTCATGCCGATCCGGTGTGTTTTGTCGTGGATGAAGCGCTGTCAGTTGGCGATGCCTATTTTCAACAAAAATGTATGCGGCGTATTCAAGAATTCCGTGCTAATGGCGGCAGTATTCTATTTGTTTCCCATGATATGAATGCGGTTAAAACGCTATGTGATGAGGCGTTGTTATTAGAAAATGGTTGTGTGATTGATCGCGGTTCACCGAAAGCAGTGGTGGATCATTATCACGCCATGTTTTTAAGCCGCAGTCATCATGGTGATTTGCCAGTTGCCATTAATAAACCGCCTGAGGTCATTGACACTCAACCCGCGCAATCAATTGTTGTTGAATCACCATTGGTGGGTACGGGCGAGGTGCGTTTATTAAAACTTGAATTGTACAACGCGGCTGATCAGTTAATACAGCATTTAACCAGTGAAGAACCATTGCGCATCGTTGCGCATATTCAAACATTGCGTGATTTAGATCAACCGCATTATGGCATTGGTATTCGCAATCGGTTAGGACAATCTGTTTTTGAAACCAATACTTATTGCATGGGGCAGCACCCACCGGCGCTGGTAGCGGGAGAAACGGTACAAGTTATTTGGCAGTTTACGGTCAACTTAATTGCCGGTGATTATTCAATTACAGTCGGTGTTGGTAATCGCCCCTATGGCACGGGTAGCTTTAGTGAAATCCTGTTTTTTTCACACGATTTAACCATGCTCAAAATTGAAACTAATACAACTGCCATTCGTTATGACGGGTATTTTAATATGCACCCCAGCGTGACAATTTGCACACCTGAATTGCCCATATTGCCAAATGAATGAGTATGATGGCAACCATTAATAGCGAAAACATCCGCGATGCTTATACCGCGCATTATTATTTAGAAGATTGCGGTGGGTTTGAAGTGTATTGCGCTTCCGGTGGTAAAGAACTTGATCCGCGTTTAGATTGCATGGCGCGTTTGGCAAATTATCACCAGCGATCTCATCAATTGCGTATTCTTGATTTAGGTTGCGGGCGCGGTGAAATGGCACATTTTTTTGCTGCACGCGGCGATAGGGTTGATGCGGTTGATTATTCGGCAGCGGCATTAGAATTGGCGGCGGCCTGTTTTAAAGATGAACCGCAATTATTAAAACGGGTGCGGTTTCATTGCGCGTCTGTGACCAATCCTAAAGTTTATCGTGGGCGTTATGACATCGTTTTGGCGTCAGATTTAATTGAACATTTAGCAGTTAGTGAAGTCGAACAATTATACAAGTTAATTCGCCGTCATTTGAAACATGACGGCATTTTTATTGCGCATACCTTTCCCAATTTATGGTATTACCGCTATGGTTATCCGCGCCGGCGGCGTCACGCGGCATTAAATGGTTGCGATTTACCTATTCAACCGCGCAGTGCCTATGAACAACAGATGCACATCAATGAACAATCGCCGCGTGTATTAAAACGGCAATTGCAACAGGCATTTCCACACGTTTTATTATGGGCGGGCGATCATCAAACACCTGCCGGTAGTTTAGCGCGTTCCTTTGGCAAAAGCGGCTGGCGTGATGCGCCGTCGTTATTCGCTATTGCAGCGCGTCAACCAATTGATGCGACTAAAGTCATTGCCGTATTAAATGGGTTGCCAGACTCACAAATCATAACGCCGCCAATGCCTGCAATGACGTTTATCAGTGCATATTTACGGCGATTATTAGCCACCTTGCGGCAGTTACCTGTTCTGTCTTCTTTAGTTGCTTATTTACACGCATTATGGCGTTTACCGCAGATTCATCATGGATTAATTGCCAGTCATACCGCCCACACCACTCGCTTGACTGCATTAGAAGCTGAATTAACTCAATTGCGTCAACAGGTGAAGACAGTGACCGAGCAGCTGGCGGCAGTTTCATTAACGCATGATAATAATACGACGGCCGATCAACGCTGGGCGAGTTGGTATCAGTCTTTTGAAAATCATTTTCGCGGCAGTTCAGAAGTTATTCAACAACGGCTGGCAGTGTATTTGCCCTATTTAATGGCGAGTCCAATTAACGAGCAGACGCCGTTATTAGACATTGGCTGCGGGCGCGGTGATTGGTTGGCGTTATTAAAAAATCATGGTTACGCGGCGCGTGGAATTGATAGTAATGCAGACGCAATTGCATTGGCACAACAACGTGGGTTAATAGTCACGCAAGCAGAGATGATGGTGGTTTTGAATCAACAACCCGCGCAGTCACTCGGCGCAATGACTGCATTGCATGTGGTCGAGCATCTGCCCTTTGTGCAAGTGTTGCAATTATTAGATGAGATGCGCCGAGTGTTAATCCCCGGTGGATTGGTCATTATTGAAACGCCCAATCCAGAGAACCTCACTGTTGGTGCTTGTCATTTTTATACTGACCCAACTCATCAACGCCCGATTGTGCCAGCGGTATTAGAGTTTGCATTAAAACAGGCGGGTTTTATAGATGTGCAAATCCTGCATTTGAATCCCGATTTGCCGGAACATCATTTGCCCGGTGATGATCTTTTAACGCAACAATTTAATCGTTATTTACACGGGGCGCGGGATTATGCGGTGGTGGCGCGGGTGTAATGTCAATGTGTTTTTTGATTAAGAATGTGAGGCAACCCGAAAATTCGCTAATTAAAATTCGACTCATCCTATTGCATATTTTTGAATAACAGAGTTTATTGCATCAAAACCTGCGCGATAGGCCGAATTGATTATTTCTACGCACAGACTTTTGCAATTTGATTTTGCCAACAGGCGCCTTTCCTAGATAAGGTAAATAATATGAGTGCAGAAACCAGTTTTTTTAGAAGTGTATGGTTTATTGTATTAACCACTATTACTACTAGCGTAGGACTTGTTGGCGGCGCATTAGAAGCCCTTGTCTGGTATTCCAGATACCAAGATGAATCGAATACGCATTCGCAAGAAGTTAGTGAAAATGTCAAAACACAAACGCTTGAAGAACAAAAACAGACAGAAGCCGAACGCAATGCTGAGGCACAACGTTTAATAGAATATGGTGCGCAGCAAGCATTAGCTAAAATGCAGGCTCAACAAGAAGAAGCATTAGCAAAATTGCAAGCTCAGATTGAAGCTGAACGCAATGCTGAAGCACAACGTTTAATAGAATATGGTGAGCAGCAAGCATTAGCTAAAATGCAGACTCAACAACAGGAATTAGCCAAGTTGCAAGCTCAAATTGAAGCTGAACGCAACGCCGAAGCACGACGTTTAATAGAATATGGTGAGCAGCAAGCATTAGCTAAAATGCAGGCTCAGAGTGAAGTTAAAACCCAGCCTATTGAACAGCATCCACTACCGTCATCCACAATTGCACAGTCGCTAGAATGCTTTGATGCAAAACAATGCCTAACATTGAATCTGAATGCAGCGGCAAATGAAAACTTTGAAAACGTAAGAGATATTGCAATCCAATTCGATAGCTTGAAAAAACCTAAACCAGGTAATCGAGTGGCTGCCCGCAAATTAAATGATGAGGGTTTAGCAGCAATGAAAAATGGTGACTTTGGCGTTGCTGTGAGTTTTTTTCGTGAAGGGCTTGCACATAATCTGCTGGATGTAGAAATTGCAGCTAATATGGGATACGCCTTCGTTCGGAATGAACAGCCTAAAGATGCTATTACTGTATTGACGTTGACGCTGGTCATCAATCCACGTCGCTCCGCTACATGGGCGCCGCTCGCCGAAGCGTTCGCGCTTAATGGACAATTAGAGGAGGCTGTTGCGGCGCTGTGGATAGAGTATCAATGGTCACCCAATCAAGAAAAGCTCGTTGCGATTTATCAAAAGCGTATTGAAAAAGAACAAGACGTACATCCAGAAGTTGCGGATATGTATCGAGCAATCAACGATTGGATTATCAGTGGGCAACGTCCAAACTTTCATAATTTAATTGCTAGTTCTCCGCGCAACTAAGTCACACAATAATCGAGGCGCGAACTTTCTATTTAATCGCTGGCGATTGCTTGATGATTTGCTTAATGAAAGCGTGGGGCAGAACTTCGAGGGTTAATTGCTCAGTTGAAATGCTCTATGTAGCGCGTACATTTGAAATAACAAGCGGGCTTCCGTCATAACAGTAGCACTGATAGATATTTAACTGAGCGTCGTTCCGCGATTGATTTATCTTGGGGCGACTGTTCAGCATACAGCAGGGTTTGTTGCATTAAAACATGATTGATACGTTCAATTGATTATTTCCACGCACAGACTTTTGCAGTTTGGTTTTGCCAGCAGGCGCCTTTCCTAGATAAATTGCCGAGTGAATCGTGTGCATGACCACCGCCTTTTTCAGCATTCCAAAACCCTTCGGCGATATTCTTTCCAGTTACGTCCACCATTGCAAAATAAGTGACTGGTTCATTTTCAGAAGTGCCAATTGAAAAACTACCATCACTTTGCATTGAAATATTGCATGTTCCATTCAGATATTTTGTGTGATTGACTTCTAAAAGACATTTACCACGAAAAGATTGATCTGCTTGGACTGTCAATACGACAGCGTTGTTCATTAAGATCGCAGCGGCGAGCGTTTTGCTTAAAACGTTTAGATAATTCATTGGTGTGGATTCCTATTTAATTTGCGTTGGTGACGCCTTCACACTCTAGCATCCTTCCTACCAAAAATAATAATGCTTAACCCGCCTCCCACCAAGAGCGATAAGTGACAGTACTTCCTTTTTTCACTCTGGTACCGGCTTTAGGACGTTGACGATAAGCGCAACCAATGTCTCCTGCATCTTCATCAATTGGGCCATGTATATCAATTGCCTTTGGTCTTAATCCAGCGCGCTTAATCAACTGGTCAACATCTCCGCATTCGCCATTAATCTTTGGCACAACAACAGTGTCATCAGCCAATGCGTTATTAACTGTGGTGACGGGCAATGTCATTATGCAAAAAAGAACAAGTAGTTTTTTCATATTTTCTCCTAGTTCAGAAATGAAAATTGCGTTTTTTACAGCGCATTTTGATTAGTACCTTGAGCAGCAGTAACTAGAACAAATAATCACTACTATTAAAGCAACAGAACACTACCTTTTATTAGTTTAATAATCTCACCTGAACAAAGTTTCAACATTTCGTTTATGTTTATTCTGCAATTCTACAATTTCTTTCTCGTATTGAGCCACTTTCTCCGTTAACTGTTGATTAACTGCCTTTAATTCTCCAATTTGCTTTTCAAGTTCTTGAATCTGAGCCAATTGGTCACACCCAGGAAGTATTAAAGCAGCAGTTAAAAGATAAAAAGCAATGCGTGATTTCATAATCCTAATCAAGCTCCTATTTATTCTCATCATTTTTAACAGACATAAAGTGTTTTTACTGAGAACGGGTATTAGAAAAAAACACAACTACCGTACTAAAAACTTGTTTTACTGTAGGCACCAGAAGCGTTGCTGTCCCATCTAGTCCTTTTTGCAGTAAAACAAAAGAGACTGAAAATCCAAACATTTTGAAAAGGTTAAGTGCTAGAATAACACAATAAAAAATGTAAAAATTATTTTGTAACCCGATCAAGTTCACGAACACTTTTGCCAGAGCAATTTTGGCGTAGTCCATCAATAAATAGGCGTTAATAAAGACACGGCTATAGTGATTTGCGTCAGTCTTTTCAAAAGATTGTTCAACTGCTTTGTCAGTAAAGTTGTTGAAGTTAACATCTGAAACTTTGAATTCGAAAGTATCATGAGCACTGAAGGCTAAAGCGAGAACAATATTTAAAACAATTGCTGCATAAAAAATACGGACTAATTCATTACCATGAGAGCTAATTTCTTGGTTGATGTTTTCATTAACAAGTGGTGATGAAATTGGCTTGTTAACAAACGAATACAGAACAAAACTAGAAAAAACGATGACAACAAAAAAGGGCACATAACCTTGCTGTAGAACCATGCCTTTAACTAAAAGCACAAGAATACTGCTCAACATTAGTGACGAAAAAAATGCAGTGACACGCATAAAAAAGGTTCGATCACGGCTCAAAAAATTATACAACATGCTATTGGGTTGGGAATACATAGCTAACATTTTGCGGTTGCCTGAATACAGACGAATCATGCTAAAATAGACGAAACCTGCTGTGATTATCACAAAGAGCGCAACCAACCAATCGCTCACACCAAAAAAGTAAGCCAAGCTCACCATGAGCAAGACCATAATTGTAGTTAAGATGTACTTTTTCATAGCAGTTTCCTTCTAGTTATTAGCTAAAGTGTAAAAGAATTTTAATAGCAAAGATCAGAAATTATGCAGCTAAGTTGCAGTTACTTGACAACAACAATTTAAGCTAAAAAGCTACTTTGCTGGCTAAATGTTGCAAAGCATTAACAAGATACAGTTGTTTCAACTAAGAAAACACACCCAAAAAGTCTCCAATCCCCCCACTTTTTGGAGGATTTCATGCAAATAAAGGAAAAACTCAAAGTGATGCGGGCTTTGCGTGGTTGGTCACAGGAAAAAATGGGCGAAAAACTTGGCTATTCAGCGAAGGGTTACGCCAAAATTGAACGTGGCGAAACAGATATTAAAGTTGAACAATTAGAAAAGATTGCAGAAACATTAGGTATTGACTTAGCGCAATTTTTTAACTTAAATGAAAACAATGTTTTTAATATCATTGAATTGTGTCACCACAGTCATATCACTGGTAGTGGCGCCGTTTTAACCGAAACTCAATGTGTCCAAGAATTAGAAAAAACACAGTTATTATTACAAGAACGCGACAAAGAAATTGCTTATCTCAAACAACAGATCGCGCAACTACAAGAAATAAACGCATTACTCAAAACGCTGACAGTGCAACACTCATAAAAATCAATTCTTATTTATCTATTACTTAAACCCGCTATTAAAACAAAACCGTATGCACTACCGTGATCTGCGCGATTTCATTACCCAACTCGAACAACGTGGCGAATTAAAACGCATTACCGTTGAAATTGATCCGTATTTAGAAATCACCGAATGCTGCGATCGCACGTTACGCGCCAATGGGCCGGCATTATTATTTGAACATCCCAAAGGCTCTCGCATCCCATTATTAGGCAATTTATTCGGCACCCCGCAGCGCGTCGCATTAGGCATGGGCGCGGAATCGGTGAGTGCATTACGCGACATCGGTCAATTATTAGCCTTCTTAAAACAACCCGACCCGCCAAAAGGGATTAAAGCGGCGTGGGAACAATTACCGATTTTCAAAAAAGTATTAGACATGGCGCCGCGCTTGTGCAAACAACCGCCGTGTCAAGAACAGGTTTTTGAAGGCAATGCAGTTGATCTCAATTCATTACCGATTCAACACTGCTGGCCGGGTGATGTCGCACGTTTAATTACTTGGGGATTAGTCATTACACGCGGGCCGCATCAATCACGTCATAATCTCGGCATTTATCGAATGCAGGTATTAGACCGCAACCGCGTTATTATGCGCTGGTTAGCGCATCGCGGCGGCGCATTAGATTACCGCGCTTTTCAACAATTACATCCCGGCCAACCCTTTCCTATTTGCGTGGCCATTGGTGCGGACCCGGCCATGTTATTAGCCGCAGTGACGCCCATTCCCGACAGTTTATCCGAATACGCATTTGCCGGTTTATTACGCGGTCAACGCACCGAAGTCGCAACCGCATTAGGCAGTGATCTGCAAATACCCGCCACTGCTGAGATTATTTTAGAAGGGTATCTATACCCGAATGACACAGCGGCCGAGGGTCCATTCGGCGATCATACGGGTTATTATAATGAAGTCGAGCAGTTTCCGGTATTCACCATTGAACGCATGACACAGCGGCGGCAGCCAATTTATCATAGCACCTATACCGGTCGCCCGCCCGATGAACCCGCAATGCTCGGCGTCGCATTAAATGAAGTGTTCGTGCCAATTCTGCAAAAACAATTCCCCGAGATCACCGATTTTTATTTACCGCCCGAGGGTTGTTCATACCGCTTGGCAGTGGTCAGTATTCAAAAACAATACCCCGGTCATGCCAAGCGCGTCATGTTTGGTATTTGGTCATTTTTACGCCAATTCATGTACACCAAGTTTGTGATTGTGGTGGACAATGATATTAACGCCCGTGATTGGAAGGATGTCATTTGGGCAATGACAACGCGCATGGACCCGGCGCGTGATACCGTGTTAATTGACAATACGCCAATTGATTATTTGGACTTTGCTTCGCCCGTATCAGGATTAGGGTCTAAAGTTGGGTTTGATGCCACGAATAAATGGCCGGGCGAAAGTCAACGCGAATGGGGGCAACCTATTCAAATGACAGCGGCCGTTAAAGCGCGCATTGATACCATTTGGCAACAGCTTGGCATTTAATTGTACGAACTGCACGTTTTTAATCACTCAAGCGCGTGGTTTTATTAGCAAAATCACGTTAATCAATTCCCAGTTTTTATGAACGTGGCGCGTTTTTAATCAATTAGATTAGCCCGCCACGCTTCACCAATCAATCGCCAACCAGTGCGATTCCCGCGCCCGCCCACCCAGAGCAACCGGAGCCAAAGCTGCGATCTGCGCCGTGTTGCAGCAGTTATTTTATCATATTAAGCAACAAAAATGTTTGTTTAACAGTGACTTAACCGCTAATCTCGTCAGTGCAAAAAACCGCATTCAGGGTGTTGTCAATGCGGATTATCAAGTGTTAAACTTTAACCTAGCTTTTTACTAGGTATTTCCCACTCGGAGTATTGCCGTTATGAATCACGCTCTCGCCACCACGCTTTCAACGGGTACGATTGATGCCTATATTAACAGCGCGTATCAAATTCCAATCCTGACATTGGAAGAAGAGCGCGATCTGGCAATACGATTGCGCGATCATAATGATATGGAAGCCGCTCGCCGATTAGTTTTATCACATCTACGCTTTGTCATTCGTATTGCACGCGGCTATCTTGGCTATGGATTGCCATTGCCTGATTTAATTCAAGAAGGCAGTATTGGGTTAATGAAAGCAGTGCGGCGCTTTGAACCCGATGTCGGTGTGCGCTTAGTGTCATTTGCCGTGCATTGGATTCGCGCTGAGATTCACGAATACATTTTACGCAATTGGCGTATTGTCAAAGTGGCGACAACCAAAGCCCAACGCAAATTGTTTTTTAATTTGCGCAGTACGAAAAAACGCCTCGGTTGGTTCACTCGTCAAGAAGTGGAAGATGTCGCGCTGGAATTGGGCGTAAAACCCGCTACCGTATTAGAAATGGAAGCGCGCCTGGCTAATTATGATTTGGCATTTGATGGCTATGATGATGATGAAGAAAATGGGATTAGTGCGCCGTCTGCGTATTTACCCGACATGCGATTAGAGCCATCCATGTTATTAGAACGTGCCGATAGTGAGAGTTGGGAACATGATCGTTTAATTGCCGCGCTGGCGACGCTCGATCAACGCAGTCAAACGATTTTACAGGCACGGTGGTTAGCAGAGAAAAAGCAAACGCTGCATGAATTAGCCGAGCAGTTTGGCGTGTCGGCAGAACGGATTCGTCAAATTGAAAAGGTAGCGTTGCAGAAATTAAAAGCGCAATTAGAAGCGGCATAAATGCTACCCGGAGTTGCGCGTTTTTAATCCAAGTTCTGGTGCCGGTTAATTATTAACCGCACTGGAACTGTCATAGTTTAATTGCACTCGTGGCGCCAATCGCGTTAATAACTCATAATTGGAACTGCCAACCCACCCCGCCACTTCTTCAACTGGCAATCCCGCGCCCCACAATACAACTGAATCACCAATTTTTGCATTTGGTTGTTGGCGTAAATCAATCGTAATCATGTCCATTGATACGCGGCCAATTAACTGGACGCGCTGGTTATTAATTAAAACCGGCGTCCCGGTTGGCGCATGACGCGGATAACCATCGCCATATCCAATTGCCACCACGCCAACGGGCATGTCTTCGGGGCAATGAAACTCGCCGCCATACCCTACCGCATCGCCGCGTTTTAATTCATGCCGTGCAATTAAACGGGCAGTGAGAGTCATTACCGGTTGTAATTGCCACTGCGCGGCGGTTTCATTTAATAACGGTGAGCCGCCGTATAGCATGATGCCCGGGCGCACCCAATTAGTGCGGGCGGCGGGATGGCGCAAAATGCCGGCCGAATTGCCGATGCACAGCGGCAGTGGATGAGATAAATCGCGGGCGGCGTTGACGGAAAGTGCTGTTAAATCAGCACATTGCCGTGCTGTCAGCGGGTCGTCGGGATCATCAGCATTTGCCAAGTGGGTGAGCAGGCCGCACAGGCAAGCGCGGTCACGGTGGCGATTGAGACGGTCAAGCAATTCAGGCACTTGGGCGGTGGCAAGACCGAGACGGTGCATTCCTGTGTCCACTTTTAGCCACACATTGAGCGGCGCGTAGTGCGACGGAGTGGTAGAATGTTCAATTAAATCAAACTGTTCCGTCTGATGTACCACTAATGTCAGATGATGCTGATAAGCGACAGTTACATCCTCGCCATCGTTCGCACCCTCCAGCACCAAAATCGGCTGCGCGATGCCAGCGTGACGCAAGCGCAGCGCCTCATCCAGCCGCGCTACCGCAAAACCATCCGTTTTATTCGCCGCTAATACCGCCGCGACCGTTTCTAAATCATGTCCATAGGCATTGGCTTTAATGACCGAATAAACACGGCTGGCGGGGGCGTGTAATCGCACTTGATTAAAATTATGCCGCAATGCCGCCAAGTTAATTCGCGCCGTCGGCGCATATTGATTAATAACCACGCTCGCCACCATAGGCTTCGGTTGCTAAGTTTTCAAAGCGGGTGTATTGCCCTAAAAAGGCGAGTTTGACGGTGCCAATTGGCCCATTGCGTTGTTTGCCAATAATGATTTCGGCCGTACCTTTATCGGGACTTTCGGGATTATACACCTCATCACGGTAAATAAAAATAATCAGATCGGCGTCCTGTTCAATTGCCCCTGATTCGCGCAAATCCGACATGACTGGACGTTTACTTGGGCGGTTTTCTAAACTGCGATTTAATTGTGATAATGCCACTACGGGCACCTGTAATTCTTTGGCTAATGCTTTCATCGAGCGCGAAATGAGTGAGATTTCAGTGGCGCGGTTTTCATTATGGGTGGATGTTTGCATCAATTGAATATAATCCACGACAATCATGCCCAATTCTTTGTTTTCGCGGGTCAAATCACGTTGCAAGCGCCGCACTCGCGCTCTTAATTCAGTTGGCGATAGCGCACCGGTATCATCAATATAGAGCGGTGCATTAGAGAGCGTGGCCATGGCAGTGGTTAAACGCGGCCAATCTTCATCCATTAACCGCCCGCTGCGTACCCGTTGTTGATCTATACGGCCGACCGATGATAATAGCCGCATCGCTAATGATTCGCCCGACATTTCCATGCTAAAGACGGCGACGGTTTTATTGGTGTTAATTGCAACATGTTCAGCCATGTTCATTGCAAAACTCGTGTTGTGTACCACCGTCATATCTTCTAATAAAAATAAACGATTGCCATCGCAAACAAAGCCATAATAATTATCTACCTTGTCATATTCAACGGTAATACCAGTTTGTTGCCAAGTGCGATGAGATGTCCAAGCAGTTGCTTGTTTGCGCGGGATTTTGACCGGAATCGTATCGAGATTGCCAGAGAAACGCACCCGATAGACGGTCGTGCGGTCATCAATAGATTGAATAGTTGCTTGTTTGGCAACCAGTGACGTTCTAAAACCTAAACTATCACACAGCCATTTGATTTGTTTCGCTAAATGCGCATTTTTTTGTGTGATTTCATAGGTGTTGCATTGCGGCAAATAATCACCAGCGCTGTCAATTAAACCGGCTAATAATTGCACTCTATGCTGTTTAGAATTAGCTAAAAATAGCTGCGGAATATGTTTGTTGTGCAAAACGCCTAATTCGCTCAATAAATACTCAGCAGATGCAATCGCGTACTCGCGTAAATAATCAACGATTTCTTGAGCAGTCGTTGCAATACTGACCGAAGAACTGCTGCCATCACCTAACCATAAACCGAAAAAATACGGCGCAATTGGTAAGGGTTGTTCTGCAAACTCAATAGCGACCTTATAGCCTTTATAATGAGAGCGAAATTTGGGCGCTGAATGCAAATAATCTGTTAATGCAATATTCAGCATGTCTCCCGTTTGATGTGATCCCGTGTTACGGCGCCGCTTTAACGCTAAAATGTGCGATTCATTGACACGATAATCTAGTCCTTTGTTTTGCCGAATCCAATACATTTTTTCTTGGCCACGCGCTAAAGACAGTACCCGTCTTGGGGTCGAATCATTCCCCATTAACAAGTCACCCACTTGGATATTTTCTACTGCTTTGACGTCACCTGAATACATTAAAATCGGCGTCCCTTTACCAAAACATTTCCCCATTGACGGGCGGCCGGCAACAATAATTAACTCGGAGTTTTGTAATCCCGAGGTTTTTTCATCTAAATCAGTAAAACCAGTGGGGAGGCCGGTTAAAGCGCCTTCTTGATGGTATAAATCATCAATCCGTTGGCTGGCTTGTGTGACCAGTTGTTTAATGGAGATGAATCCGCCGCCGCGGCGTAATTGTTCAGCAATTTGAAAGACTTTGGATTCGGCGTGATCCAGAATTTCGGCTTCGCTGCGCCCTTGTGTGTCAAATGCCAGGTCGGTGATTTCAGTGCCAACGCGGATTAACTGGCGCAGAACAGAATTAAATCGAATGATGTGCGCGTAATAGATCGCATTGGCGGCAGTAGCGGTGTTGCTTTCTATTTCTGCCAAATACGGCAAACCGCCGCTCTCGTTTAATAACTTGTGTTTTTCGAGTGCTTCGGCGAGGGTGATGATGTCGCAGGGTTGATTCTCATCTGCCAATAATTGAATGGCGCGAAAAATCAGGCGATGTTTATAATGATAAAAATCCTGTTCACTGACTTTATCGGCAATCAATTCCCAGGTTTGATTACTGAGCATGAGCGCGCCCAATAATGATTGTTCTGCATTGAGATTATTAGGCGGCACCCGCGTGGTGGTGGGAACTGATGCGAGCGATTGCACAGGCGCGGGTGAATAATGAATGGCGGTGGGTGAATGAGTGGCGGCGGTGGCAATCAACAATACTGAACGGGTGATTGCTCAAACACCACCCGCCCATTGAGAATTGTCCATTGCACTTGACCGCGCAATTCTTGATTTAAAAACGGCGTGTTTAATCCACGACTGCGCATGGTGTGTTCATTTAATATCCAGATTTTATTTGGATCAATCACGCACACATCGGCGCGGGCGTTAATCGCAAGATGACCGCGTTTGCTATTCAAAATGGCCGCGGGTTGACAGGTCAACATGGCAATGGCTTGATTTAATGATAACACGCCGTCGGTGACTAATTGCAGGGTTAATGGCAAGAGCGTTTCTAATGCGGAAATGCCGGGTTGAATACGCGGGAAGGGCGCTTGTTTGGCATCATCTTCATGCGGTTGATGATCGGAACAAATCGCGGTGATTTCACCTCGTGCAACGGCGGCGCGTAATGCTTGACGATCTGATTCAGTGCGCAGCGGCGGTAAAACATAGGCATTGGCGGCGAAATGATCCACGTCATTTTCGGTTAAAAACAATTGATGCGCGCTGACATCCGCCGTGACCGCCACGCCGCGAGCGCGGGCTTCGGCCAACATCGCCGTCGCTCTGGCGGTGGACAAACCGCGAAAATGAATCCGTGCGCCGGTCTGTTCGGCCAATGCCAGATCACGGGCGACGGCGACGGTTTCCGCCGCTTCGGGAATGCCGGGCAAACCTAAACGAGTGCTGACCCGCCCCTCGTGTACCAGTCCGCCGTCGCTTAAATCGGCATCGCACGGGTGCAAAAAGCAGGTCATGCCGAAGGTGGCGGCGTATTCGAGTGCGCGGCGCTGGACGCGGGTGTTGCGAATCGGGCGGTCGGCGTGACTGAGTACCGGGCAGCCGGCGTGTTTTAACGCGGCCATTTCGCTCAACTGCGTTCCCGCCAACCCGTGCGTCAAGCTGCCGGCCGGCAACACGCGGGCGTAGCCGTAACGCTGCGCGGTTTGGCGGATTAATTGCGCGACGGCGGGCGTGTCAATCACCGGATCGGTGTCGGGCGGGCAACATAAACTGGTAATCCCGCTCGCCGCGGCCGCTTGGGTTTCACTGCGGATGGTGGCTTTGCGTTCCAAGCCGGGTTCGCGCAGCCGAGCGCATAAATCAATTAACCCCGGCACGACTAAACAGCCGCTGGCGTCCAATTCGCGCTCGGGCTGGAAACCGTCGGGGGCGGCACCAATTGCCACCACCCGCCCGTCGGCCAGATGCACATCGGCGTGCGTGTCCACCGCGTGCAGTGGGTCAATCAGACGCCCGTGACGAATGCTCAAACGCGGCGGGGCGGGTTTACTCATCTGCCGCATCCTGTTGATTCATATTGAAATTATGCGCGCCGATGCACAGCGACATGATCGCCATGCGCACGGCCAAGCCGTTGCTGACCTGTTCCAAAATCACCGAGCGCGGCCCGTCGGCCACTCGCGAGTCCATTTCGACGCCGCGATTGATCGGCCCCGGGTGCATCACGATGGCATCAGGTTTAGCGGTGGCGAGGCGTTTTTCGGTCAAGCCAAACAGGCGAAAATATTCCTGCTCGCTGGGAATGAAGCCGCCGTCCATGCGCTCGCGTTGCAGCCGTAACATGATAACCACGTCCACGTCGCGCACCCCGGCGCGCAGGTCGTGATAAACAGTAACGCCAAAGGTGGCTTCGGCATGGGCGGGGATCAGGGTGCGCGGGGCGATGATGCGCACGTCCTCGACGCCGAGGGTGGTTAACGCGGTGATTTGTGAGCGCGCCACCCGCGAGTGCAGCACATCGCCGACGATGGCGACTTTTAACCGCGTAAAGTCGCCTTTATGCTGCCGAATGGTGAACATGTCGAGCATTCCTTGCGTCGGATGCGAGTGCCGCCCGTCACCGGCGTTGATGACGCTGACGTGCGCGGCGGTGTGACGAGCGATGAAGTGCGCCGCGCCGCTGTCGGCATGACGCACGACAAACATGTCAACGTGCATCGCTTCCAAATTGCGCAGCGTGTCGAGCAGCGTTTCACCTTTCGCCGTCGCCGAGGTGTTGACGTTCAAATTCAACACGTCCGCCGATAAACGTTTGGCGGCTAATTCAAAGGTGGTGCGGGTGCGGGTGCTATTTTCAAAAAATAAATTGGCAATGATCTTGCCGCGACACAGCGGGACTTTTTTAATTGCTTGGCGGGCAATGCCTAAAAACCCTTCGGCGCGGTCGAGGATGTCAATTAAATGCGCCCGGCTTAAACCGTCCAAGGTTAAAAAATGCCGTAAACGGCCGTGAGCATCTAATTGCAAAGCAGTATTAGGATTATTGGGCGGTGCGCAGGTCATTGTTCATTAGACAGTATTAAAACGTTTTTATTATTCAGCAACGAGTTTCGTCAACACCAACGGATCAGCGCCGGTGAGTTTAATTTGTTCACCCGTCGCTAACCGCGCACGGATTCCGACGACGTTGGGTTCAATTGGTAATTCCCGCCCGTCGCGTTCCACGAGAATGGCTAATAACACCGACGCGGGGCGGCCGTAATCAAATAAAACATTTAATGCGGCGCGCAAGGTGCGGCCGGTTTGCAACACATCATCCACCAAAATAATGGCGCGATCATCAATTGGCACCGGTAAATAAGACGGGCGCACTTGCGGGTGTAAACCAATGCGGGTGAAATCATCACGATAAAATGAAATATCCAAATGCCCGAGCGGCTCGGCCAGCGCCAGCGCCTGATGTAATCGCTCGGCCACTAAAACGCCGCCGGTGTGAATACCAACCATTAACGGCGTATTAATGCCGCGAGTGGCGCAGAGCTGTTTCAAATCACTCGCCATTGTCGCCAGCGCCGCCGTCACGGCCGCCGCATCCTGCCAAACGGAATGATTCACCGCGTCAGTCATGTTGGTCATTGAGCCACGTCTCCACAATGAGTTTGGCCGCGAAGGCGTCCACTGCATCAGGATCAGCGGCCGCCGCCCCAAGTTGCCCCCGCGCCTCACGGGTGGTCAAGCGTTCATCAATTAAATGCACGGTTAATCCAAACCGCCCGTGCAATTGGCGGGCGAAGCGGTGTACCTGTTCCGCCCAATCGGCGACCGTGTCGTCCATGTTGTACGGCAATCCCAGCACGGCGGCGCTCGGCTGCCACTCGCGCACCAGGCGTTCCAGTGCCACCCAATGCGGCTGCTGGCGCTGGTGATGCACCGTCGTCAGCGGCGTGGCGGTGCGCGTTACCGTTTGCCCAACTGCGACGCCGATTTTGCGGGTGCCAAAATCAAATCCCAGCACGGTTGCCATGCTTAGGCGTGGCCGACTTGGCCGACAACAAGATTTAAATCAACGCCGAGTAACTGCGCGGCGGCTTGCCAGCGCTGCTCGGCGGGGAGGTCAAACAGGGTTTCGGCATTCGCCGGCCCCGTCAGCCACGCATCGGTGGTTAATTCGGCTTCCAATTGACCGCTTGCCCAGCCGGCATAGCCCAGCGCCACTAAACACTGCTGCGGCCCGCGGCCACTGGCGATGGCTTCCAGCACGTCGCGGGAGGTGGTGACGCATAACTCGGGGGTGACGTGCAAGGTGGAATCGAAACTCAGCGCGCTGGTCGGATGCAGCACGAAGCCGCGATCCGTCTGCACCGGCCCGCCCAAATAGACGGCTGAATTGTTCAGTTCCGGCGAGGTGGCGACGATGTCGAGTTGCTCGAAAACATCGCTTAAACGGATTTCCATCGGGCGGTTGATGATGATGCCCATCGCCCCCTGGTCGTTATGTTCACAAATGTAGGTGACGGTGCGCGAAAAATTCGGGTCTTCCAAGCGGGGCATGGCGATGAGGAATTGGTTGGTGAGAGAGGTCGCAACGCGCATTTGATGAGTTCCAAAAAGGGACGGGCTGACTGAGGCGCCGGGGCGGGCGGCTGACCTGTGCAAACTACCGATACTTTTTTTTAAACATCGCTCAACAATGCTGAAAGACGCTTAACTGCCAGTCCGAAGACTGGGGTGTATCTACCAAGTCTGCAACAGCAGTTGCAGCGCGTCACTCTTTGATGCGTTTCAAGTTTTACGCCAGCAACTCGTGCTGGCAACCGCATACTCGAACTTGTTAAAGAGCGTGATTGAGTAGCACGCGCTTGATTATCGCCATAAAATACATGCTACCCAGTCTTAGGATAACGACGGATTTCTGCACTGTCAAAGTGGTTCTCTGTAGATGAGAATTCCTCAACTATGTTAAGCAAAGCACAGTTTATTGAATACTATGTGGCAACCCTCGCCGCCATTTTGGGACTGTCACTGGTGATCGGCAGCGCCGCCCTCTACATTCACCGCGTCAACCGCCATCAAATATCATCCTATTTTCGCACTGACTAACAGTCTTGTGCGATCAAAACCGATACTTTTTTCTTAAACATCGCTCAACAATGCTGAAAGACGTTTAACTGCCAATCCGCAGACTGGGGTGTATCTACCAAAGCGCGCAATAAAATATTACGCGCACCAACTAAATCACGCTTAACCCATGCACCGGATAAGAGCCGAATCAACTTTGCTCCACCAATGTTTTTAACTTCACCCGTTTCTGGATGCGTTTTACTGGTATAGGCTTCATTAACATCCACAACCCGCTTACCGTATTCAAACGCTTTATGTTTAATAAATTGCTTAAAACGATAATGCGCGAAAGTGAGCATTGCGCGCACTGACTTTGATTGAATTCTACGCCCCGCTTTACTCACCATTGCTTGCGTTTCAAACGTTGGCAATAAAATCAATTCAAAGTTTTTCACTAAAAAAAGCGCAGTTTTGTGGTGCAATTCGTCAATGAGATGTTTGATTTTTTCCCGCATTCGTGCAGCAGCAATCCGCATTTTATGTTGACGCTGTTTAGATGCTTTAGTCATTCGGGAAATCAAGTCATCTAAATGATACGCCAACCGCTGAATACGCGAAAAATCACCTGATCCAATAAAGCCACAAGTGTCATCTGAATAGAAAGCGACAAAATTGCGAACGCCAGGGTCAATCGCCACCACGCGGGCTTGGTTATCGCCATTGGGTACACGCGGTGGTTTCGATGGCATTGCAAGATAATACTTGCCAGCTTTCCAAATCAAACGTGAATCTAAATAAGATTCTGGTAAAGACTCGTTGAATTTCAAGCCTTTACCAGAAATCTTAGGATAAATCCCCGACATTTTAATTGCCGTTTTGGGAATAAAGCACGATTGTTGTGGTGATTTCCGACTACGAAATTGTGGTTTGCCTTTTGCCTTAAAAAACGCAGTGGTTGCATCCTTTATTGCAATTCCTTTAATTTGGAATGGACACTCTTTTGTCCAACTGGGCAATAACTGCGTAGCGTATTTTTTAATCTCCATCCAATTGGGCGTCCAGTTTTGACACGAGCGAATAAAATCAATCGTCCAATTAAACACATAACGGGAAACAGTTATCCAATACTTAAATATCTTTTTTTGACTGCGTGTCGGTGAGAGCCTGATTAACTTGCTTTTTGTAATTTCTAAGTCCGTGCATTCGACATGAGAAGACGTGAAGGATATTGAGCAAGTCTTTAGTAAGTTCATGCTCTGGCGAGTGAGCAGACTGGTCGAGAACCACGAGTTCTCCACCGTTGTGCTCAATAACTTGTTGAATGAGTTCATAGCCAAATCTTGCCAGTCGGTCACGGTGGGCAACCACAAGCTGGATGCAATCGCCGCGCATTGCGCGTTCCAAAATGGTTTTAAGTCCTTTTCTTTTGAAATTGAGTCCACTGCCGATGTCTTTAATGATTTCAGCGTGGGGATAACGCTCGCGCATGAATTGAACTTGGCGGTCGAGATCATCGCGCTGTTTGAATGAAGAGACGCGGCAATAGATAATGACAACGCGCTCTGTTCGCTGTCCAAGGTAGGCGTCAACGTCGTAGCGCCGTTGTCCACTACTGGTGCGAATGTGCGGGATTTTGCCGGCATCTGCCCATCTTCTAAGCGTTTCTGGGTGACATCCAAGTCGTTTGGCGGCTTCTCTCGTGGTAACGTAGGTTGACATCGCATGTTACAAATATTCCTGGCTAATGTTGAGCAAAGTATAGATTATTAGATACTATGATTCAACCGCCGCACTCGTCCAAATCATCACGCTTTGCCATGACACCACAACGCCCTGCTGCGCACGACGCACACCACGTTCCGGTGCAATCCACACGCCTACAACATCGCTTTTTTCTAGCGTTCATGCTGGCCGGGGCGCTGCTCTACACCAGTCAACCCGCCTGGGCGCTGG
Organism: Thiospirillum jenense; assembly: GCF_014145225.1. Taxonomy (GTDB): domain Bacteria; phylum Pseudomonadota; class Gammaproteobacteria; order Chromatiales; family Chromatiaceae; genus Thiospirillum; species Thiospirillum jenense. Next base: position 2,613 of record NZ_JABVCQ010000022.1, on the reverse strand, counting down.
CGCCAGTGACACTGCAACTGCGCTGGTTGCACCAATTCCAATTCGCCGGCTACTACGCCGCGCTGCATCAGGGGTATTACCGCGAGGCGGGTTTAGAGGTCACGCTCAAAGAAGGCGGGCCGGGTGCGGATCCGCTCGCGGCAGTCCTGGCGGGGCAAGCCGATTTTGGCATCGGCGTTTCCAGTTTGGTGATTGACTACCTCAAGGGCAAGCCGGTGTTGGTGCTGGGGCCGGTGTTTCAACATTCGCCCAACGTGCTGATCGTGCATGGGCGCGACCGACGGCTGGTTGATCTGGCAGGTGACGGTGCCGGGCGGATCGCGCTGATGGGTGGCGATCAGGATGTCGAACTCAAGGCGATGTTTGTTGATGAAGGCATCGCGCTCGACAAACTGCATATTGTTTCAAACAAGCGCCATCTGGACGATTTTCTCAACCACCGCATCGTTGCCCTCAACGCCTATATTTCCAATGAACCGTTCGTTTTAGAACAGCGCGGCATCCCCTACACCGTTCTTAAACCGCTGACGTATGGCATGGATTTTTACGGTGACGTGCTATTCACCCGCCGGGCGCTGGTGGACGAGCGCCCCGAGATCGCCGCCGCGTTTCGCACCGCCTCGATGCGCGGCTGGCAATATGCGTTTGAACATCCGCATGAAATTGTTGACCTGATCCGCGAGCGGTACAACACGCAACACAAGAGCCGTGAGCATTTGATTTACGAAGCGGACGCCCTGTGCTTGCTGGTCAATCCCGAATTAATCGCCATTGGTCACAGCAACCCCGGGCGCTGGCTGCACATCGCCAAAACCTACGAGCGCTTTGGACTGGTGCAGTTTGACCGCTCACTCGACGAGTTTTTTTATCAACCCGACCGCCCGCTTGATTTGACCTGGCTGTACTCGACCCTCGCCGCCATTTTGGGACTGTCACTGGTGATCGGCAGCGTCGCCCTCTACATTCACCGCGTCAACCGCCGTCTCGCCCTCGCCCTGGTTGAAACATCGCGCAGCGAAGAACGCCACCGCATCATTTTCCAAACTTCCGCCTCCGCCGGCGTTGTCTGGCGCGAAGGGTTCATTGTCACCGACTGGAATCGTCAAGCCGAGGCGCTGTTTGGCTGGACGCGAGAGGAGATACTCGGCAAACGGTTTGTTGATTTCATCCTGACGCCGGTGGATCGCCAGCGACTCCCGGCACAATTTGCCCGCCTGATCCATGAAAACGTCCTGCCAAGTAGTATCAACGATAATTTGACCCGCGACGGGCGGGTGATTACCTGCGAATGGTTTAACGCCTGGCTGCCTGAGCGCCCGGGTGAACCGCCCGAAGTCGTGTCACTGGCCAACGACATCAGCGAACGGCAGCGGTTGGAACAGGAAATCCGCCAACTGGCCTTTTTTGACCCGCTCACCCAATTGCCCAACCGCCGTCTGCTGCAAGATCGCCTGCGCCACACGTTCGCGTCACTGCGGCGCAATGGCGGACATGGGGCGTTGATGTTCCTCGATCTTGACAAATTCAAGCCGTTAAATGACACCTACGGTCACGATGTTGGCGACTTATTGCTGATTGAAGTTGCCCAGCGGATCAGCAAATGTGTCCGCAGTACTGACACCGTTGCCCGCTTTGGTGGCGACGAATTCGTAGTGTTACTCATTGATTTAGATGATGATTTGGCGCTGGCGCTCGATCAGGCTCACTGCGTCGCGCACAAAATTCTGGCACGGCTGGCGGAAACTTATCACCTCACCCGCGCCGCTGCTGAAGTGGTCGAGCATCGCTGCTCGGCAAGTATCGGCGTGGCGCTGTTTGATGACGCCGCCGACGCGGAGGATGTGCTGCGCCGTGCCGATACGGCGATGTATGCGGCGAAAGAAGGGGGGCGTAATCGCGTCGTGGTCAATGCCAGTTCAGCCGATGCGCCGGATGACCGCTACCCCGCCGACCGCATTGTGCAAAGGCGGATTCAGCCGACGGGGGAGTTTGATTGAGCGGTCTTATGCTCTAGCGTTGGAATACACTTTTATTTGATGAATCAATCGGTTAAATGACTGGCGGTGCGCATTTCATTTGCGCAGTTCATTCAATTGTTAAATGCTTAATTGTTCTAATGGCATGGAAACGAGCAAATTAATCGTTGCTTTTCTTAAAACATCGCTTCTGCCTGTTCTAATACAGTTTTAATTGCTGTATTTTGTAAATCTGGCGGATAACCATATTTGCGTAAAATACGTCTAATTGACACACGCAAGCGAGCGCGGATGGATTCCCGCTGCGTCCAGTCCACACTCATGTTATTCTGCAATTCTGCTAATAACTCACACGCAATCACGCGCAAATTTGCATCTCCCAATGCCTGTAAAGCACTGTTATTTTCGGCCAAAGCATCATAAAAAGCGATTTCAGTGTGTGACAACCCGTATTCTTGACCACGTTGCCGTGCTGCCCGAATGTCTTTAGCGAGCGCAATCAATTCTTGTATCACTTGCATTGCCGTCAATGCATTATTAGAGTTGTTCTAACTAGCAAAATCAGCTAGTTAGCTAGGTTGAAATTCCACAATCCAGCACAAACACCGAGAATTTTGTCATACAAATCAAAGTTATG